>NZ_JAHVKS010000011.1:0-185372 GCF_019800705.1 Halomonas sp. DP4Y7-1
TGACGACCATAGCGAGTGGGAACCACCTGATCCCTTGCCGAACTCAGAAGTGAAACCGCTCAGCGCCGATGGTAGTGTGGGGTCTCCCCATGCGAGAGTAGGTCATCGTCAGGCATTTATTCAGAAGAACCCCGATTATCGAGAGATAGTCGGGGTTTTTCGTACGCATGGGTCGACCCCGCTTTTTATGTGTGGGGCCGCGCCGATAACCCCCTCGGCGCGGTCCGGCCTGGCTCTTCTCAAGGGCAAGCTCGCGTCGTTCGCCACCCCTTGCAGCTTCGCTGCAAAAGCTCGGGGTGGCTCACCCCCATGCGAGAGGCAAGCTGCCTGGTTGCGAGTACCACTGCGGCTATCGGGATTTTCCACAAGGTCAAGATCGTTTCCCATAGACGAGTGCGGGTCGATGGCTCCCTCGGCGCTGTCCGGCCTGATCCTTCTCAAGGGCGGGCTCGCGTCGTTCGCCACCCCTTGCAGCTTCGCTGCAGCCCTTGTTGAGAGCGCCGGGGCGACTCACCTTCGTGCGAGGGCGCTGTTGTTTATGTGACGCCCGGAGTTCGTATCCCCCGCCAGTGGGATGCTGGCATGACCGGAGAAAGACTCAAGCGTTGAACCATCGCGCTCTTCAGGGGGTGGTCATGCGGCGTCGACATTGTCATGCTTTTTACGACACGCTTGGAACCTCGTTACAGGTGTGTCGCCGGATGTGATCCGCGCATGAGGCGCGGTGAATCCTTTCCCTTCAGCCACAGAGCTGCCATGAAATCGCGGAATCCTCCGTGCTTCCTTCATGCCCATCAGGGCGCCATTCATCTTTCCCGAAAGGAGAGTCCGACAGCCCGACGCCTCGTCGTCTGTCGCTACCTACGACATGAGTCATTCCACCGCTAGCACCGATACGCGGAAGTCTTCAAGCGCCCGGCTGGGCGACCCCATCGTTCTCATCCTAAGTGTGGGATTTATCCTGGGCTTTGTTGCCTTGTCGCTGTACGACATTGAGATGGTCGCCAATGGCATCTCGACGGGCTTTGCCTGGACAGCCAAGACCCTGGGCAGTTACTTCCAGCTGCTCCTGCTGGCGACATTCTTCATTGCCATCGGCATTGCGGTAAGTCCGAGCGCAAAGGCGCGTATCGGCAACCTGGATGCACCTGAGATCAGCACCTTCAAGTGGCTGTCGATGATCATGTGCACGTTGCTGGCTGGGGGCGGTGTGTTTTTTGCTGCCGGCGAGCCGGTCTATCACTTTGTTGTGACACCGCCGGCCTTCGATACTGAAGCAGGAACTGTCGACGCTATTGCAGGTGCGCTCGCCCAGTCTTTCATGCACTGGGGGCTGCTGGCGTGGGCAGTGCTGGGCACTCTGGCATCCGTCGTGCTGGCCCATGCCCACTACGTCAAGGGACTCCCCCTTCAGCCACGAACGCTGTTGACGCCAGTCTTGGGCGAACGTGTCATGCAGGGGCCGTTGGGTGGTCTGGTTGACGCACTCTGTGTGATTGCGGTGGTTGCCGGCACGGTAGGTCCCATCGGCTTCCTCGCGACTCAGGTCAGCTTCGGCCTGCACGAGCTGTTCGGCTTCAGTGAAGGTTATGGCACCCAGCTGATGGTGCTGGCAGGCCTGGGGGCAGTCTATGTGACATCGGCGGTTACCGGGATTCACAAGGGTATCCAGGTGCTGAGCCGGTTCAACGTCTTCCTGGCGCTGGCGATAGCAGTGGCGATCTTCCTGTTCGGGCCGACGCTGTTCCTGACCGATGCTTTCACTCAGGGGTTGGGTCGCTATCTGGGATCCTTCTTCGAGATGGCCACCATGACCACCCAAACCGCCCCTGACTGGTGGATGCAGTGGTGGACGGTGTTCTTCTTTGCCTGGTTTATCGGCTACGGGCCCTTGATGGCGATCTTCGTCGCACGGATCTCACGGGGTAGGACGATTCGGCAGATGATTCTGGCCGTGGCGGTCATGGCTCCGGTGGCTACCATGGTGTGGTTCACCCTGCTCGGCGGCTCCGGGATCTACTACCAGCTGTCTGGAGCGATTGACCTGACCGAGGCGCTGAACAACTTTCAGTTCGATGTCGCGACGCTGACCGTGGCTCAGGCACTGCCGGGTGGCACGTTAATGGCGCTGGCGATCCTGCTGTTGACCACTATCTTCGTTGCGACCACTGGTGACTCCATGAGTTACGCCATCTCGGTCGTGGGAGCCGGTCACGACGAGCCTAATCCGATGGTCCGTGCCTTCTGGGGTATCGCCATGGCGCTGATGGCAGCGATTCTTCTGCGCATGGGAGCCGGTCAGATCAGTGCCCTGCAGCAGTTTATCGTGATCACTGCCATTCCCGTCTCGCTGGTACTTCTGCCGACCCTGTGGACGGCGCCGCGTGCTGCGCTGGAAATGGCCCGAGAGCAAGGTATTCGGTAAGTCGCCTGACGCTACTTGTGTTATCCAGAATCGGCCCTCGACGTGAGTCGGGGGCCGTTTCGTTTGGCCATGTATCAGGGTGCGTGGAACGTGCAAGATGGCTCGTCGTTGGGCGTGCCGACTGCTACCATAATCGACTTTCGTCGACGCTCTGGAGCTCACCGTGAACCTGACCACGCCGGCCTTGTTGTTTCCTGCGATATCTCTCTTGCTGCTGGCGTATACCAACCGCTTTTTGACCCTGGCGGGATTGATACGCAAGCTGGCGGAACAGGTGAAGGACGGTGAAGATGATCACATCACGCAGATTCGCCTGTTGCGCCGGCGCATCTCGTTGACCAAGCGCATGCAGATAGCTGGTGTGTTCAGCTTTCTGCTGTGCACCCTGTCCATGTTTGCCTTGTTTCTCAGCTGGACACCGCTGGGAATGCTGCTGTTCGGCATTAGCCTTGTGTCGCTATCGATTTCGCTGGTGTTTTCCCTGTGGGAAGTCGTGATTTCCACCAATGCGCTGAATGTGCAGCTCAAGGATATCGAGCTGTCCGCCAA
The DNA here is from genome assembly GCF_019800705.1 of Halomonas sp. DP4Y7-1. Classification (NCBI taxonomy): domain Bacteria; kingdom Pseudomonadati; phylum Pseudomonadota; class Gammaproteobacteria; order Oceanospirillales; family Halomonadaceae; genus Halomonas; species Halomonas sp. DP4Y7-1. The sequence continues at coordinate 2,975 of NZ_JAHVKS010000011.1, forward strand.
GGGGCGGGCGGATCTTGCCTGGAGAAAGAGAACCTTTACTCATGACGCCTGACCAAATACTGCTTTTCTGCCGTCCAGGCTTTGAACCTGACCTGTGTGCCGAACTGACTGACCGACTCGGGCGCGATGCCACGGTGGCAAGCGTCGAGTCATTGATGGAGGAGGGGCTTGTCAGGGTCGTCATGGCGGACGGATACCCGGCCAATGACCTGCATCGGTCGCTGCGGTTTGATGAGCTGGTGTTTGCCAGGCAGTCGCTGCTGGCGTTGCCGGAGCTGAGATTGTCCAGGGATGACCGGCTGACGGCCATCCTCGAGCAGTTGAAAGCCTGTGGTTGGAGTTTCGAGTCCATCTGGCAGGAGACGCCTGATACCAATGAAGCCAAGGCACTGAGTAGCCTGCTCAAGGCGCTCGAGCGGCCCCTGACGATGCGCTTGAAGAAGCGTGGTGCTCTGAGGCGAAAGGCGGGAGGGCGGCGCCTCCACCTGGTCTGGAGAGACGGTGACCGCGTGCAGCTGGCCATGAGTTTTCCGGGTAATCGAAGCGAGTTTCCTGGAGGCATTCGCAGGCTACGTTTTCCTCATGCTGCTCCGAGCCGCTCGACCTTGAAGCTCGAGGAAGCGTGGCATGAATTTGTCCCGAGAGATGAGTGGGATGAACGTCTGGGGGAGGGAATGCAGGCCGCTGACCTCGGTGCTGCGCCCGGTGGCTGGACCTGGCAACTCGTACAGCGTGGGATGCAGGTGTATGCCATCGACAATGGCCCGATGGATAACACACTGATGGCGTCTGGGATGGTCGAGCATCTACGAGAGGACGGCTTCGTGTGGCAGCCGCCGATGCGCCTGGATTGGCTGGTATGCGACATCGTCGACAAGCCGACACGCGTCATTGCCATGGTGCAACGCTGGCTGGTAAACCGCTGGTGTCGAGAAGCTGTCTTCAACCTCAAGCTGCCAATGAAAAAACGTTGGGAGGAGGTATCGCTGTGCCTGGCGACCCTGGCCGATCAGCTTGACGAGGCCGGTGTGAAGGCCGAGATACGTTGCCGCCACCTCTACCATGACAGGGAAGAAGTCACGGTCTACGTGCGTATCGCTTAGAACAGTACGGCTGAGATACCTGCGTAGACGTATCGCTTGGTGGCGCTGCGCTTGAATGCCTCGTCGATACCGCGGCGACGCCGGTCGTCCATGCAGCTCAATGCTATTAAGGCCTGGAACAGGAAGGCCTGGTCTTTTCAGGCCTGGTCTGTGAAGGTCAACTCGATAAAGATCAGTAGGCGGGCTCGAAGATTCTGACGGTCTCGGCCTCGGTGAGCAGGGGGTGTACCTGCTGCATGACGCGTTCTCTGGCTTCGCTGGTGTACCATGCTTTCCAGGCGCGCAGGTCGCGCCACTTGGTAATCATCAGTCGGCGGTCCGAGCGTCCTTGTTCGACGAGGCTTTCGCCCCCAAAGAAACCATCGGCGCCAAGTGACTGGCGCATGGCTTCTCGGGCGGCTTGTTCGTACTCTTCTTCCAACCCCGGCATGACACGTCGCTCGATGATGATCTTGATCATGCTTTTACTCCAACCCAGAGGTAGTGATGGTGGATTCTGTAGATGCCCTGCCCGCCAGCGATAAGGAGCTGGACACTAGTGGTCTGTTTTGCCCCGAACCCATCATGATGATGCACAATGCGGTGCGTGACATGACGGCCGGTGAGGTGCTCAAGGTGATTGCGACGGATCCTGCCACCACGCGTGATGTGCCCAAATTTTGCCAGTTTCTCGGTCACGATCTGCAGCAGCATCACACGCTGGAAGATGGCACTCACTGGTACTTTATTCGCCTTGGGTGACAGCTCCGCCGGCTTGTGACATCGCGCTTGTTTGAAGGGGGCGTCGACGGTGACGCCCCGTGCTGGGCATGGGGCCTTTATTCGACGTCATCCTCGTCGTCCGGCATGACCATCATGGCCAGAGCCTCGAGCGTTGCCGGGTCTTCCTGACGGATGCGGTTGGCAATCTGGCGCTGAAAGAAGTAGACCACCTTGTGGCGGCTATGGCCGGGATACAGGCAGGCGTCGCCCGGCAGAACGGGTACGGATTCAATCAGTTCTTCGTCAGCCAGCAAGGCTTCAATGGTGCCGTCACTGTACAGGCGCCAGCCAAAGACCTGCTTGAGCTGCCATGGCTCGCCCTCATCGTCCATGCACAGCGCATGGGTTCCCTGGTGGTCAGGTAGCGTTTGGATGAGCGTGGTGTCGCTGGTGTCTTCGTATTCGAAGTAGGCAGCCGCGTGAGCAAGCTCCATCTCCTTGTGTTCCGGTGGCTGATCGAACAGCTCTTCCGTTTCGGGATCCCGGTAACCGACGAAGTGTCCATGGTCTGGATCATCAAGCTGTTCGCAGGGAGTCAGTGACTCCATCCAGGGTACCAGGCCTACAATGTCGCCATTCTCTCGCATTCCCCAAGCGAGGATAGGCATGCCATAGAGGGTGTCAGGATGTGCATCGAGCCGATACACCATTTCCAGACCGTCTAGCTCCGGCGCCAGCCTGACCAGGCGTCGACGCGCCTGTTGGCGTTGGCGCATGCTTTCCAGGTCGATGACCCGAGCGGGGCGGGGTGATAGTGGAATGCCCATGATCTCCCTCCAGCGGCTGCTTGCTAACGGCTGTGCATCTCGGCGAAGGCCGGACGCTGCGCTCTACGTCCCTGTTCTCATCAATAGCACAGACTGATCGACTAGCGTAAGTCCCTGTCGCCCACACAGCGTTGATCCCATTGCTGGCGCAGTAGCCTGTGGTGGTCCAAGACCTCGCGGAAACGCACCAGCGGAGTGTCAGCGCCGCTGGGCGAGAGCCACTGGCTGCGGTAGCGCTGGAGTTCGGCTGCGCCCTCTAGGTGGGCATCCAGGAGCTGGTCCATGGCGGTAAACCAGCGTCGCGATTGACGTAGCAGACGCTCCATCTGTCGAAGCAGGAGATCCGCCGAGGGCGTCTTCTCAGCCAGCGGACAGCTCGCCCGGGGCGGCAGACTGGTGTTGCCCAGCGCGCTTACCAGCAGGCCGTTGGCCTCTTTCAGCCGCAGCGTGGCGAGCTGGAGTGTGCGCATGAGTTCGGCGCTGAGTGGACGATCGCGGAGCACTTTCAGCGCCTGCTCGAGTTTGGCTGAGTCAGGCTGCCACTGATGGTCGAACTGTCGATCTACGGCCTGGGTCAAGTAGGTCAAGGCGGGTAGCTGAGCATCCACGGCGGTCAGTTCGTCAATGTCCAGTACAGCACTGGCGCGTGAAAAACTGCCTGCCCACTCTGAAGAGGCGACCAAGGCGTTGTAGCTGGCCAAGGGAAGCTGGCGGGTCTTGGTCTCGGTCAGCCTGGCCAGGCGCTCGCGATCTTCCGTACTGAGCGAGTCGACGGCAGGGGTGTTCATGCAATGGTCAAGCCGTCGCCATAGCTGCAATTCGTAGAGCCAGTGCTGGCTCGGTGCTGCGGTCTTGCCAAGCTGGTTGTTGCGCTGGGCCACCAGGTTGGCGATGTGACAGCCACGCAAGGCGAAAACGTCCAGCAGGCCTTCACGGACCTCTGGAATCTCCAGCGTCAGTGACCGGCGCTCGGGGAAATCACCGATATTCGGCACATCGCTGGTTTCTGGCGCTGATAGCCCAGTGGCGTCGGCAAGCTCGTGCTGATAGGTGATGAGCTCACGCTCCAGAGGGGACGGCCCGCAACCACAGAGCAACACAGCGAGCCCCGCCAGCAGGGCGAACAGGCGGCATGCCTTCATGGGGCGATGTCGATATTGGCGCGGGCTACCTGTCTGGCCTTGACGCGAAAACGTTCCCCTAGCAGCAACGCCGCCACGGTCAATCCGGCAATCAATCCGATCCAGTAGCCATGGACGCCCAGGGGTGGCAGCCAGGTTCCTAGACCGTAGCGGCCGAGCAGGTGGCCACCGCCCAGCCCGACCAGCCAGTAGGCCAGCAAGGTGATGAACATGATGACTCTGGTGTCCTTGTAGCCTCGCAAGGCACCGGCCAGTGCCACCTGCAGCGAGTCGGATACCTGGTACAGCATGGCCAGGCCCACCAGTGACAGCGTCAGGGCCTGTACTTGGGTGTTGTGGGTATACAGGCCGACCACCAGATCGGCGGACAGCCACAGGACGGCACTGTTGAACAGCGCCACCAGCAGGGCGATCAGGATGCCATTCCAGGCGACCAGTCGGGCCAGACGGGCATCGCCGCTTCCCAAGGCATTGCCGACACGAACGGTCAGCGCCATTCCCAACGAAAGCGGCAGCATGAACAGCAGTGAAGTGAAGTTGAGCGCCACCTGGTGAGCTGCCACCACGATTTCTCCAAGGCTTGCGACGAACAAGGCAATCAGCGTGAAAAGCGTCACCTCGACAAAGATCGCGACCCCAATGGGCACCCCAACATAAAGCAGCTCAGCCATCGACTTCAGGTCCGGCCGGCTTGGCTGGCGCCACAGCTCAACACTGCCATAGGCCCGGCTTGTCTGGGTATAGCGAACCATGGCCAGCGTCATGACCCACATGGCAATGGCAGTGGCAATGCCGCAACCATGAGCACCGAGAGCAGGCAAGGTCGCTAGCCAGTCTGGCGTTGCCGGACCCAACAGCTGCACCAGGCCTTCTCCGCCGTAGATCAACACATAGTTGCTGGGAATATTGACGGCCAATCCGATCAGGCTGATCCACAGTGCGGGTCGGGTATGGTTCATCCCGTCTGAAAAGGCCCTGAGGGCCAGAAAGATGGCCACGGCGGGCATACCGTATGCCACGGCTCCGACGTAGTCAGCGGCGCGTTCGGCAACCGCAGGAGGCACTGCCATCCAGTGGAACACGGGCGCCACGGCCAGGTTCAGCAGCAACGCCGAGACCAGTCCAAGGCCCAGCCCTGCCCACATGGCCTGATGAACGTTGGCCCGGATACCGCCCTGACGTCCTCCTCCCATCAGCTGCGCGACGATCGGCGTCAGCCCCATCAGGGTGCCTGTCATGAACAGCATCAGTGGCATCCACAGGCTGGCGCCCACCGACACCGCCGCCAGGTCGGTAGCACTCTGGCGGCCGGTCATCATGATATCGACCACGCTCATTCCGGCCTGGGCCAGCTGAGCACCGCAGATGGGAAGGGCAAGACGAATAAGCGGCCAGCTTTCTCGCCGGCTCGTGGCGCCAAGGCCAGTGGGGAAAGGGCGCACGATCTAAGGCTCCATGCAAAAGGTAACGGGCGTCATGCCCTGGCTATCCGCATCCTGCGCTGTCGGCCGATGGGAGATGGTGTGAGTGTATCAGCGATGCACCAGTCTGGCGCCTGTCAGCGGCGTTGGCTGTGAACATCAATGGAAAAGACGGTATGCCTCTGCACCATTTCTCAGCGCAGCCTTACGTGGCAGGTGCTCGTTCATCCAGCAGGTATCAAATATCGGTCATTATCCGCTGGCCAAACCTCGGTGCGAGCCGAAGGTGGCGTACAGGCAGCCGCACGCCAGCCGTCCATGACCTCGACAGTGTCGACTTGATGGCAGATAGCCGCAAGGGTATCCGCCTCTAGCGGAGCCTCTCTGAACGGTCAGTTCTCGTGGTAATTGCAGGCTGAGGTGAAAATTCAGCCTGCAAGTGCCAGCGCTCCAGTTAATGACCCACGTCATGATGACGGTTTTCCGCAGGCTCGGTGCAGTGTGCCATCCGCAGACAGATGGAGCAGGATCTACCCAGCTGGCCGGTGTGAGGAGCTTTTCGCACTCCGTCCCTCTGATCGATAGGATGTTCCTGCTGAGACCTGCTCGAAAAAATGTGACAGCCATTCTCTGCCAAATGTGTCGTTCATGTGCCGATCATCGTGATCTGGATGTACCTGATCATCACGGTTGTCCCCCACAGACAGCCTTTTACTTCCCTTCAAAAATTCTGACTTGGTAAAGATGCCGTTGACGATGGTCGCAGAAGGCTGAGCGATCAATGTCGCGCAGTACGAGGAAAGTACTTCATCATTCATCAATCGTACCCCGGAAAGATAGTCCTCTGAAGAATAAGTCCAATCTTCATCGCTATTCATCGTGAGTAAAGGACTATGCCCTATATATATACTTTTGTCTGTTACGCTTCTTATCATTTTCAAGATGTTAAAGGAAAGAGTGCTGTCGACACTGTCAAGCAAAGACTGTCTGATCACGGCCGCCGAGAAAAAAGAACCCGGCTCAATGAAAAAAGCCTCCATTTGAAGTCCGTAGATTAAGAAGGTGTCATAGTCGGAGACGTTAATAGAGTCTAGCCCACCCGATGTAAATCTGATGGACTCCTTGAGCATCCTTGAACGAGGAATAAGGGTATGCCCCTTAAGGTGAAGGTGCCTCATCCCGTTGGCTCGCGCAGCAAAAAAAGTGAGTTCGTTAGCGCTATGCCATTCAGGCACCAGGTCCCAAGCTCTTTTCAAGGCGCCGGCGTGGCTGTTACCTATAATGCAGACCTTCCTTTTCATCCTTCGCCTCCAAAGGCTTCGAGTATTTCTTCCTCACAAACCAGTTCGCTGCGTTCCATGTCATCGCTTTGCTGGCTTCTGTCTGTCATGGACAGTTCACTACCAAATTTTTTCTGCTGACATTGAAAAAATTGGTTCATGACGAATTGCACCCCTGCCGGGTTTACACTTCGCTGGTTGGGTTCGAAAAAGACGCCTCTGAACACAGGGCTATTGATGATTTCATAAGAAGGGAAGTAATCGACATAGGGACGTTGTCGGGCCAGCTGTCCTGCCACGGCACGAAGTATCGATTTGGACTCCATCGTTGCAACCAGCACATTGTTACTCGAGTTTGTTGCTACCAGCGGAACAGGAGAAACGGTTAATATGAATTTTAGTGATGGATTGACCTGACGCATCATTTCCATCGACTTGGTCATGCTTTTGATTCCTTCATGGAATATTTGATTGCTAAAGGCGTGGACATCCTCTTGATACATTCCTGCAGAAGTACCTGGACACATCGGATACTCGTAGCCATGCTTTGAATTGAGCCATCTTTCGGTCAATCCCAGTGTAAAAACAAAAAAATCCGACGTCTTAATGCATTCCCTGAATGAACTTATGGTCTGATTCCGGGATTGCCTTAACTCTTCCTCACTACAGAAGCCCTGCGGCTCGATGGCTGGTCGAAAGGGATCATAGAAGCGGCCGTCTTTCTCCCAGATTTCTTCTGGCACGCCTTTTTTTTCTAACGCCCACTCGACCCATTGCTTGAGTAGTGAGGTGGTGTAAATATTTCCGGTTCTCGCTGAAAAGATGTTGTAGTTGTACTTTCTTGCACTTTCATCCGAAAGACGTTTCGGTGGGTTCTCAGTCGAAACCCAATGGTAACCTCGGCTCTCCAGAGCTCTCCCGATATGTTGTGCAAAGCAAGATCCAAAGGTGACAACCCTGTGTTGTCGAGAAACTTTGAATTTTGGTGACCATAAATCAGATAAGTCAAACATTGACCTCTCGGCTACCATTTTCTTCCAGAAAGCTTTGTCTGGTAAATTTTCGTATGGATTCATCACACTACTCCAGTAGCGATAGAGGGTTTGTTATGGGACAGGATGAATGATAAAGCCGAATTAGGTTTCATATCCCTTCTCAGCACGTTGTCTGGATGTTTTTTATTAGCCTGTCATTATTGAAGCTATGACCAAACATGATTCTCCCACGCTATCATTCATGGATATCAATATGTGTCTAACGTGAGGGTCTCCCCGACGTCACGAACTCATCTGTACGTTTCTATCAATATTCGTGTTAGTTAGAAAATTAAAAGCATTCATTCATGAAAATGAAAGCGACGCTAAAATCACTATCGTTGCCTTTATCATGAGCCTCTGGTGGCGAGGTATATTAAAGATGAATATCAGTGATTATGAGTATAGTGACCGAGTGCTATGAGATAGTTGATGCGTGTACTATCTCTTAGATCATGCTAACAGAGTGTCTAGATGTGCGCTAAGTCAATCAGGAGAGAGGCGTAGGTGAAGAGACAGTATTATCAAGAATTGTGGTGAATAACGACATGGAGTTGTAAGGTTCTTCCTGCTTATTGCGTCTCGAATGCTCGGTTGAGCAGATAGTGGCTGAGTTGAGCGTCTGATGGATGTTGCGCTGGAGTGTCCAGTGGTCTTGTGGCCGGTTTTAGACACGGTAATAAGGGGCAGTGTAGCCCGACGTCCGTACTCAGATCCGGGCGGCTCCCGGCCATGGTGACAGAAACGGCGATGGCGGGGACGGTGTCGGTGGCATGGCAATTTGACGTTGCTGCCAAAGTGATTGCGCGCCTCCTCGTTGCAATTTGTGCAACCTAATTAGGCATACAACAGCTGGCACAACGTTAAGGTTTTCGTCGCCTTAGTGAACTCGGTCATAGTGCCGGCCGAGAGGACATCAGCATGGCGTGATAGGTCTGCACCGCGCTCTACGGTTGAGCTGGGTGGAAGCGAGCTGCTGTGGCACAGCATCGCCGTAGCCTGCGGGTTTGGCGTTCTCCCGAGTCTTGTTATTCTTGCACGCCTGGCGGCATTGCCGTAGCCCGGTGCAGCGCCGGACGTTCATGACGAGCCTTCTATCACCGCCTTTGCAAGGAGCCCCAGTGGAGCACCGCCTTGAAGATGTCATCGCTCTGTTCGATGGCCTGTTTTCAGAGTCTTTCCAGACCCGCCTTGAACGCGGTGGAGATGAGCCCCTGTATCTGCCTGCCGATGAGCATACCCCTTGGCACAGAGTGATCTTTGCCCGCGGCTTTTTTGCCAGCGTACTGCATGAAGTCAGCCATTGGTGCATCGCCGGGGCCCGGCGGCGACAGCTCGAGGACTATGGCTACTGGTATGAGCCAGATGGGCGCGACCAGCACCAGCAACAGGCCTTTGAACAGGTCGAGGTGGCGCCTCAGGCCCTTGAAAGCTTGTTTTGCCGTGCGGCAGGACTGAGCTTCCATGTCAGCGTCGACAACCTGGGAGAGGTCGAGGTTGATCGGGAAGCCTTTTCCCAGCGGGTGGCTGCCCGCGCCGAGCGCTATTGCCGTGACGGGTTGCCGCTCAGAGCCGCGGCATTTGAAGCGGCTCTGAAGGCGTTCTATCTCGAGGGCAGGGGGCTGGCAGAGGCGATTCGCTGTGGCCGCAAGCGGCTTGTACCGGAGCCAGCGATCAGCTGAGTCGCCTTATTCGTCGTCGAAGCTACCGCTGAGACGGCGATGCAGGTGCAGCATGACTTCGACCTCCTGCTCCGGGCGCATGGGCTCCAGGCCAAGTTCACCGAACAGCTCATTGCGCGCTCTGGCCCACTCACCGGGGTCCAGGTCAGGGTAAAGGGTCTCTGCCGGAGCCAGCTCCACGAAGGGGTCCAGCCCGTAGGTGTCGAACAGGCGAGAAATGGCCGCCTCGTCATCAAATACGCCCGCAGTAAGCAAGGTCGCGTTGAAGTGATCGGTCTCGAGTTCCCGGATGACGTCGAGGGGGCTGACGCCGATGCTGGCCAGCTCCTCACGACTGTAGTCACCCAGCGAGACGGTCTCCGCATCAAGCCAATCCTCGTCGGGCTGAATCAGGGTGTGCTTGATGCGTCCGTCATCCAGGCTCCAGGCGATCGCCAGGGGCAGGTCACCGTCGCCGCCGGTTTCTACGGCGATAAAGGCAGGCATGTCGCCCATGTCAGGACTCCTTGAGGTCAAAGAACGTTCTCGCCGTGGCGGTGCTGCTGGCTGCCAGTGTGGCCTCATCTTCGCCACGCCAATGAGCGATTTCACGGACGATCCATGGCAGCAGGGCCGGCTCATGGCGGCGTCCCTTGAGCTTGGCTGGCAGGTTACGGGGCAGCAGGTAGGGGCAGTCGGTCTCTACCATCAGCCGATTGGCGGGAATGTCGCCTACCATGTCGCGCAAGTGGTGGCCACGGCGCTCATCGCACAGCCAACCGGTCAGGCCGATATGCAGATCAAGATCGAGGTAGCTGTGCAGCGTGTCCCGATCGGCCGTAAAGCAGTGCACCACGGCCCGTGGAATATCATCTCGCCATGCCCGCAGGATGTCACGCATCCGCTCACCCGCGTCTCGCTCATGGATAAAGAGTGGGAGGCCTGATTCCACCGACAATGCTAGCTGCGCCTCGAAGGCAGCCTCCTGCTGTGCAGGCGTGGAGAAGTTGCGATGGAAGTCGAGCCCGCACTCACCTACGGCGACGACCTCGGGTAGCCGGTGAAGGGCGCGCATGGCGGCTTCCAACTCAGTAGACCACTCGCTCGCTTGGTGGGGGTGCACCCCTGCCGTCGCGTAAAGGCCCGGATGGTGCTTTGCCAGCTCCGCGGCCTGGCGTGCGTGAGCCAGGTCGGTACCTGTCAGCACCATCGTCTCGACGCCGGCACGGCGGGCCCTTGTCAGGGTCGCGTCGAGGTCCTTGGCGAAGCTCTCATGGGTAAGGTTGGCGCCAATGTCGACCAGTGGCGTTGGAGAACGAAAGCGCAGGGCTTCAGGTAGCAGATCATCCTGAGTGTCATCGCAGGCTGACAAGGCGGGCTCCTTGGCGGGGAATGAAGCAGGGGGCGCATTGTACCTGCCGCGAGGCGTGACCACCATTGGCGCCAAGTGGTTCGGACCTCGGCCTGGTCGAGAGTGCTTGGCAGACGCTGCCCATGCCAGAGAGCCTGGGGCTTGAGGTACACTATGACGATGATCAAGCGATGAGGTGAAGCGTGACCCTGCTACGACTGGAGCAATTGCAACTGGCCTATGGCCACCATGTGTTGCTTGATGGTGCGGACCTGACCCTGGAGCGGGGTGAACGGCTGGCGCTGGTAGGCCGCAATGGTACTGGCAAGTCGACCCTGCTGCGCCTGGTGTCGGGGGAAAACCAGGCCGATGGCGGTGTGGTGTGGCGTGCGCCGGGCTTGAAGATTGGTGTCCTCGAGCAGGACCTTCCCGAGGCCAGCGGAGAGACGATTTTTGACGTTGTGGCACAAGGTCTGCCGGAGGCAGGCGGGCTGTTGTCGGAATACCACCACCTGGTGCAGTCGGAAGACCCGGACATGCGCCGCATGGCGCAGCTGCAGACCCGCCTGGAGGCCATCGATGGCTGGTCGTTTCACCAGCGTATCGATGTCGTGCTGACACGTCTTGGCCTGCCCGAAGATGCTGCCATGTCGTCGCTGTCTGGCGGTTGGCGGCGGCGGGTAGCGCTGGCGCGAGCCCTGGTGGCGGAGCCCGACCTGCTGCTGCTGGATGAGCCGACCAACCACCTGGATCTGGACACGATTGCCTGGCTGGAAGAGCAGCTGGCGGCGTTTGCCGGGGCGGTGCTGTTTATCACCCACGACCGGGCTTTCCTGTCGCGGCTTGCCACCGGCATTCTTGAGCTGGACCGGGGCAAGCTGGGCCGCTACCCCGGCGACTACGCCACCTACCAGGCGCAGAAGCAGCACGAGCTCGAGATCGAGGCGCGCGAGAATGCCGAGTTCGACAAGAAGCTGGCCCAGGAAGAGGCCTGGATTCGTCAGGGCATCAAGGCTCGTCGCACCCGCAACGAAGGGCGCGTGCGGGCCCTTGAGCAGCTGCGTCGTGAACGTAGTCAGCGACGGGAGCGTCAGGGCAATGCCAACCTGACCGTCGACTCCGGTGAGCGCAGCGGCAAGCGCGTGGTTGAACTGGAAAACGTCACCCAGCACTTCGAGGAAGCGACGGTCATCCGTGACCTCAGCATCGAGATTCAACGGGGTGACCGCATCGGCTTGATCGGCCGTAATGGCGCGGGAAAGACCACGCTATTGAAGATCCTGCTGGGTGAGCTGTCCCCCAGCGAGGGCAATGTCCGGGTTGGCACCAAGCTTCAGGTCGCCTATTTCGACCAACTGCGAGCCGGGCTCGAGCCGGAGCGTACCGTTTACGATAACGTGGCCCAGGGAAGTGATCGTGTCACGGTGGGTGGCCGCGATCGCCACGTGATGAGCTACCTTCAGGATTTCCTGTTTTCGCCTGAGCGCGCCCGCCAGCCGGTCAAGGCCTTGTCGGGTGGCGAGTCGAATCGACTGCTGTTAGCCAAGCTGTTCACTCAGCCAGCCAATGTGCTGGTGCTGGACGAGCCGACCAACGACCTGGATGTCGAGACCCTGGAGCTGCTGGAAGAACTGCTGCTGGGCTTCGATGGAACCTTGTTGCTGGTGTCCCACGACCGCGCCTTCATGGACAATGTGGTGACCAGCGTACTGGCCTTCGAGGGGCGTGGTCAGGTGCGTGAATATGTGGGTGGCTACACCGACTGGGTGCGTCAGGGCGGTAAACTGCCGCCTGCACCATGGGAGGGGGCAGCGCGTCAGCGGGTGGAGCCGTCAGCGGATACGGAGCCTTCAGCGGATAAAGAGCCTTCAGGTGACAAAGAGCCCTCAGCGGGTAGCTCCAGCCCGACCGGGCAAGGCAAGGCCAAACCGGTCAAGTTGTCCTACAAGCTGCAGCGTGAGCTGGATGGCCTGCCCGCCGAGATTGAGCGGCTGGAAGACCAGGTGGCCGAGTTGGAAAGCGAGGCAGGGCGCCCAGACTTCTACCAGCAGCCCTCCGGCGTGGTGGCCGAGCGACTGGCGTTGCTGCAGCAGACCCAGGATGCTTTGGACGCGACCATGGAACGCTGGATGGAACTCGAGGCCATGGCGTCCGGGGAGTAACCCAGCTGTGGCCAAGTCAGGCGTTGGCGCCGGCATGAAGCCGGCGCCAACGTTGGAGATGCATGACACCCGATAGGGTGGTGGGTGGTGTGCTTACTCTTCGCTTTCCTTGCCGACTCGCACGGCCAGCACATCGCACTGGGCTCCATGGAGTACCCCGGTAGAGGTGGAGCCGAGCAACAGAGCAAAGCCATGGCGACCGTGTGAGCCAACCACGATAAGGTCTACGCCGTTTTCGTCGGCAAAACGGTGAATTTCGGTATCTGGCATGCCCACCACCACATGCTGGTCTTCCCGGGCGACCGTGGCATCGGCGATCTCCGCCAGACGTTGCTTGGCATGGTCATCCAGCTGATCCTGAATGCTGGTGAGATCCATGGGAATGTCACCGCCATAGGCAAAGCCCAGTGGCTCCAGGGTGTGCATGATCGATAGCTTGGCGTGGTTGCGGTCAGCGACCTGCAAGGCTCGTTCGAGGATCTTGTGAGAGTCCTTGGTGAGGTCCACTGCCACCAGCACATGACGATATTCATTGCTCACGGGACTACGCCTCCTCGGCGGTCAAGTAAAAGAGGTATCGTAACGTCACTCTAGGACGCCGTGGCAGTCAAAACAATGCCGACGATCAACGTTTTTGCAAAGGAAACCGTATGTTGTGGCTACTGATACTGGGTGTCGTAGGGATGGTCTTCGCACCAGCGATGTGGCTCAGGCCCACCGCCAGGGAGCGTCGGCAGGGCCAGCTGCGTCAGGTTGCCATTGAAGCAGGTGCCAGCGTCAAGCTGGATACACCCCCGTTGCATGGTGAGGTCGACAAGATGGCGGCCTATCGTTGGGCCTATCCTGCTCAGCGCCCGGGACCTCATTTTGTGCTGGTGCGCAAGGCTCGGGCCAGCGAGTCGTTGAAGCACTTTAAATACGATGAAGGCTGGCGCTGGAGGGTACAGCCGCTGGAGCCATTGCCCTCTGTCATCAGCGCACGCCTGTCGAGGCTGCTGTCACAACTGCCGGACGACGCCTGGGTGGTGGAATCCAGTGATAAAGCCTTGACGCTGTGGTGGGAGGAGTCTCTCGAGGCGCCGGAGTTTGGCGCTATCTCGGCGCCAGCAGCGGCACTTCGAGATGCGCTGCAGGGGCGTCCTGATCGTCCGGCCGGCAGCGTCCCGGGCTCGCCGCCTTAGGCTCCGCGGGGCGGGAGAAAGTAATACGCTCTGCTACAGATATAACGCTCTGCTTTGGAGGGCGCGCTTTTGCGATGCTGCGGATGCGCGCCGCCGATGCTGAGTCAGACTCGGCCAGACCTGACCTGGTCAAGCCAAGCCAAGCCAGCGCCACTTAGCCTTGGCAGTCTTCCGGGCTTAACAGTGCCTGGCCATTGGCTTCGATACGATTGAGCATGTCACTCAAGCGTTCCTGCTCATCATCATCCAGGCCCTTCAACATTTCTTCCCTGGCTTCACGCACGATGGCGTCGATCTTCTCCAGCAGCGGGGTTGCCTGCTCCGTGAGATGGACGCGCTTGGTGCGGCGGTCCTGATCGCAGGGGCAGCGCTCCACCAGGCCCTGCTCGCAGAGTTGGTCAAGGGTTCGTACCAGTGAAGGCGCCTCGACACCGATAGCGCGAGCCAGGTCGCATTGTGGCTGGCCTTCTGGCATGCGCCAGAGATGATAGAGCGTCACCCAACGGGTCTGGGTGAGCCCTAGAGGGGCCAGACGTTGATCAAGCACCGCCCGCCATATGCGCGGTGCACGGGAGAGTTGGAATCCAATGTTCTCGTTCATATCGACCTAGAATCGCAAGGCTGCAAATGATTCGATTGTCCGAACGCTGGCGCGGGAATGCAAGCCACCACCCTGGTTTGCCCTCTGATGCACCTTCTCGATCGTCCGATTGAGGTATCCACCGAGCCTGTTACTGCGCTGTCGACTGTGGCACGGCCTCGCTGGGGGCTTGCGCACTGGTTGCGGTGTTTTCACTATCCTCGCTGCTTTTGCTGCTTTCGCTGCTTTCGCTGCTTTCGCTGCTTTCGCTGCTTTCGCTGCTTTCGCTGCTGCCTGAGTGTTCTTCCGTCAATCCGGGAGCTGTACCAGCGTCTTCTTTTTCCTCGTCCCGGTCTGCCTCTTGGCCCTTAGGGCCGGCCGTCAGCCACCGCAAGCGCAGCCCTGGCATGCCGACCTGAGTATCGATAGTAGCGTCTGCCCTGGTGGCCTGGTCAGGATCATCCGCCACCTCGAACCTGAGGACGCCGATGCGCTGTCCCCCGGCGGTCATGACGTCGATCCGCCAGCTGCCGGTCACGTTGTCAGGGAAGTTCTGCTTGCGGGTCCAGGCGCGATACCCCTCTGCACGGCCGCCGTATATCTCCAGCGCGATGCGGTCAACCAGCTGCCCCTCATGACGCCACTCGTGCACGACCTCTTCCTTGAGTCCTCGCGGCGCGTGAATCGCGGTATAGGCATACAGACCGCGAGACGTCAGTGCCTCCGGAGTCAGCGCCATGTTGCCCTGAGGTGTGCGGCTGGCCTCGTCGAAGGCGGGGGAAAGCGCGCTTCCAGACAGCCAAAGCGTGGCGGGCGGGACCCACACTCGCCCGAGCCAGGCCGCCCCCGCCAGCACCGGTAGCAAGGCGAACATGGCCAGCCACCGGCTTGGGCTGAGTGGCCGCAGGAGATGCAACAGACTTGGCAGGCTGAACAGCAGCATGGCGACCACCGCCGCCAGCATGCTTTGTCCGGTACTCAGGTGCAGCACCAGCGGCAGCGTGACCAGCACGACGAGAAACACGCACTGGGCATGGAAGACGAAATACAGCCAGCGCTTGCGGGCGGCCAGACGGTAGTACAGGGGATCGACAATCGACAGGATAGCCATGGCCAGCATGAACAAGGTGAACAGTGCCTGACCGCTGGTCCAGACGGTGGTGGCGACCAGGAAGGGAAGCGTGAAGAACAAGGTTTCCTGGTGAATCATCTGGGCAATAAAGGTGGTCACGCCGCGGGGCAGGGACGGGTAGCCTCGCCGCACCATGATTCTCCCGATCAGGCTCTCTGACAGCAGCAGAATCCACGCCAGCAGCATGCCAGTGGCGAGCAGGACACCCAACCACTGCTGTCGCTCCACCAGAAAGAAACTGGCAACGCCCGCGGCAAAGGCCAGCGGTGGCCAGACCCAGTGCCAGGGACGCAGGCGGGCAACCCAGGTTTCGATGGTGCGCTGGAGGGCGTTCAGCGTGGTGCGCTGGGCGGGCGGCGTAGACATAGGAGAATCCGTAACGATGAAAGACAGTCGGCACTGCGACAAAGCGCTGAACGCAGGGTCGTGGTCAAGGTCATGCGCAGCCGCTCAATCGACAGCGGGTGTAGCGCAGGGCCGCCATTTAACCATAGGTAAGCTGCGCTCCCGACCTGGCCTTCGCAAGGGGATAGCGGCGGTGGCCCTGCCAGCTCCCACGACACCTCTCCAGCGCTCTGTTAACAGTATGCTTAAACGCTGCCAGGATGCCTTTACCTGCTTCAACGTCGTGTAATCCCTCTAAGGTAATGGTAGGGGTTGACGGAAGTGAATCTTTGCACCAAGCTGGCAAAATCAAACGGCCGTATGAATACCGCTCACCTGGACAGGGACACCGGCCACTGTCCGGGTAACACGGGATGACTTCAGTGGAGATGCGTGGATGATCTATCAAGGCAACGCCATTTCGGTGGCTCGCAATGGCGACGATATCGCCATCCTGACCTTCGACTTGAAGGATGAATCGGTCAACAAGCTCTCCGGCGCCGTGATCAAGGAGCTCGGTGAAGCCCTCGAGGCGGTGCGCGGTGATCAGGGGCTCAAGGGGCTGCTGCTGAAGAGCGCCAAGGAAGCCTTCATTGTGGGCGCCGACATTACTGAGTTTCACGCCATGTTCGACAAGGACGAGGCGGAGATTCAGGCCATGCTCGAGCAGGTTCACGGCATCTTCAATGGCCTGGAGGACATGCCGTTCCCGACGGTCAGCGCGATCAACGGCCTGGCCCTGGGGGGCGGCTGTGAGGTGGTGCTCTCAACGGATTTCCGTGTGATGAGTCAGGAGGCCAAGATTGGCCTGCCGGAGACCAAGCTGGGCATCGTGCCGGGCTGGGGCGGCTGTGTTCGCCTGCCGCGGGTCATCGGCGCCGATAACGCCATCGAATGGATTGCCGGAGGCACCGAGAACCGCGCCGATGCATGCCTCAAGGTGGGAGCGGTTGACGCCGTGGTGCCCCGAGAAGACCTCGAGGCGGCGGCGCTGGATATCCTGGCCCGGGCCAACGCCGGAGAGCTTGACGTCAAGGCACGTCGAGAAGAGAAGAACAGCCCGCTCAACCTGAACCCCATCGAGCAGATGATGGTGTTTGAAACGTCAAAGGGCTATGTGGCAGGCAAGGCGGGACCACATTATCCGGCGCCAGTGGAAGCCATCAAGGTGATCCAGAAGGGCGCCGGCGAGACGCGGGCACGCGCGCAGGCCATCGAGGCCAAGGCATTCTGCAAGATGGCCAAGACCGATGTCTGCTACAACCTGGTCGGCCTGTTCATGAACGATCAGGTCGTCAAGAAAAAGGGCGGACAGTACGCCAAGCAGGCTCAGCCTGTGCGTCAGGCTGCCGTCTTGGGGGCCGGGATCATGGGCGGTGGAATCGCCTATCAGAGCGCCTCGAAGGGCACTCCGATCTTGATGAAGGACATCAAGGAGGATGCCATCGAGCTGGGGCTCAAGGAGGCACGCAAGCTGTTTGGCAAGCAGGCGGCTCGGGGCAAGCTGTCACCTGAGGCAGCAGCGGAGAAGCTCACCAATATTCGTCCTACCTTGTCCTATGGTGACTTCGGCACGGTCGATCTGGTCGTCGAAGCCGTGGTCGAGAACCCGAAGGTCAAGGATGCGGTGCTGACCGAGGTCGAAGCACAGGTCAGCGAGAACACCGTCCTGGCATCGAACACCTCGACGATTTCCATCACCCGGTTGGCGCAGAACCTCAAGCGCCCGGAAAACTTCTGTGGCATGCACTTCTTCAACCCGGTGCACCGTATGCCCTTGGTCGAGGTCATTCGCGGCGAGAAGACTGGCGATGCCGCCGTGGCGGCGACGGTGGCCTACGCCAAGGCAATGGGCAAGACCCCGATCGTGGTCAACGACTGCCCCGGCTTCCTGGTCAACCGGGTGCTCTTCCCCTACTTCGGCGGCTTCAGCCTGCTGGTGGAGAAAGGCGCTGACTTCCAGCGAGTCGACAAGGTCATGGAGAAGTTCGGTTGGCCCATGGGACCTGCCTACCTGCTGGATGTGGTGGGAATGGATACGGCCGTCCATGCCAATGAGGTGATGGCGGAAGGCTTCCCTGATCGGATGGCCCGTGAGGGCAAGACGGCGATTCAGGTCATGTTCGACAACGATCGTCTCGGCCAGAAGAACGCCAAGGGCTTTTACGCCTATGAAGAGGATCGCAAGGGCAAGCCGAAGAAGGTGCGCGACGAGAGCGCGGTCGAGCTGGTGAGTCAGGTCGTGACGGAAAGCCGCGAATTCTCTGATGAGGAGATTGTCGCGCGAATGATGGTGCCGCTGTGCATGGAAACCGTGCGCTGCCTTGAGGACAACATTGTTGGCACGCCCGCAGAGGCTGATATGGCGTTGATCTATGGCATTGGCTTCCCACCCTTCCGTGGCGGTGCGCTGCGCTACATCGACGCCATGGGAGTGGCAGAGTTTGTCGCCCTGGCGGATAGCCTTGCGGCTGAGCTCGGCCCGCTGTATGCCCCCACGGATGGCCTGCGCGAGATGGCCAACGCGGGCAAGACCTTTTACACCAAGTGACCCCACGAGACAGGAGAAGACAGATGAGCTTGAACCCGAGAGACGTCGTGGTGGTCGATGGTGCCCGTACCGCCATGGCCAAGGCCAAGAACGGTGGCTTTCGCCACGTGCGTGCCGAGGATCTGTCTGCGGCAGTGATGAACGCTCTGCTGCAGCGAGTGCCGCAGCTTGATCCGGCCGAGGTGGATGATGTCATCTGGGGCTGCGTCAACCAGACCCTGGAGCAAGGCTTCAACGTCGCCCGTAACGCCCAGATCATGACCGCCATGCCGCGCAGTGTGCCGGCTCAGACGGTCAATCGGCTGTGCGGTTCCTCCATGAGCGCCCTGCATATCGCGACCGCCAATATCAAGGCCGGAATGGGCGACGTCTACCTGGTGGGTGGGGTAGAGCACATGGAGCATATCCCGCTGACCTACGGTGTCGACGTCAATCCCAGCGCCAGCAAGCATGCCGCCAAGGCGGCGATGATGATGGGCATGACCGCCGAACTGCTTGGCAAGCTGCATAGCATTTCCCGCGAGCAGCAGGACAACTTCGGCGTGCGCTCTCACCAGCGCGCCTATGAGGCGCAGCAGAGCGGCGCCTTTGATAGCGAGATCATCGGTGTCGAGGGGCATGACGCCGACGGGCGCCGGATCCTGGTCCAGCGCGACGAGGTCATTCGCCCGGAAGCCAACCTGGAGAGCATGGCAGGACTCAGGCCGGTGTTTGATCCTCGTGGCGGTACCGTCACGGCGGGCACATCCTCAGCGCTTTCCGTTGGGGCGAGCGGGATGGTCGTGATGAGCTACGAGCGCGCCCAGGCTCTCGGCCTCACGCCGATCGCTCGCGTGCTGTCTACCGGGGTGTCCGGCTGTGATGCCTCCATCATGGGCTATGGACCGGTTCCTGCCTCTCAGAAAGCCTTGAAGGCGGCGGGTCTTACGATTGATGACATTGAGACCGTGGAGCTCAACGAGGCTTTCGCTGCCCAGGCGCTGCCGGTGCTCAAGGATCTGGGGCTGCTCGACGTGATGGACGAGAAGGTCAACCTGCACGGAGGGGCCATCGCCCTGGGGCACCCGCTGGGCTGCTCCGGGACCCGAATCAGCAACAGCCTGCTCACGGTCATGCGGCGCCAGGACACGCGCCTTGGCCTTGCGACCATGTGCATCGGCATGGGCCAGGGCGTTGCGACCGTGTTCGAACGCCTGAATTGATCCCTTGAGTTGATTCGCCAAGTCGGCCTTGAGCCGTTGTTCTGATCTCGCCGGCGCTGCCTAGCAGCGCCGGCGTTTTTTGTGCACCCAACACCAGGCCAAACCATGTCGCTGCCGGGAGCTGTCGCGCTGTCGCCGAGTGCTCCAGGGCGAAGGCTGTGCTGTTCGTGCTGAGGTGCTATCGCTCCTGCCCACGCCGGTATTCGTCCGGTGTCTGTCCTGTCAGCCGCCGGAACATGGCAATAAAGGCAGACGCGCTGGCATAGCCAAGGTCCATGGCGATGGCCTCGACCTTGGCACCGGATTCGAGCATCGGCATTGCCTTGACGACCTTGAGGCGCTGGCGCCATTCGGTAAGCGTCATCCCCAGGTCGCGCTGAGCGCGGCGCAGCAGGGTACGCTCGGTGACGTGCACCGCCTTGGCCAGCTCTCCCACGCTGGCAGTGGCGGTCGGATCGTCCTCAAGCAGTTGCAGGGCTCGGCGCAGTTGAGGGTCTGCGGAGGTAGGGAGGTAGCTTCCCGCGCATTCGGCGACCGCCAACTGGTCCACCAGCACGTCGAGCAGGCGCGTGAGGTCGTCGGGGTAGGGCGCTTCTGCGGGGTGGTGGCGTAGATGTTCTAGCAAGGCCCGGGTCAAGGGCCCAACGGTCAATGCACAGGTGATATCAGGCAGCGCACTGGTCTGATGCGCGGCGATATACAGCGAACAATGACAGGCGGCCTGGCGATTAAGGCCCTGGTGCTCCACCCCGGGGGGGAGCCACAACCCGTAGTGTGACGGTGTCAGATAGCGCCTTTGCCCCACATCGACCTGGACCACCCCGCTGTAGGAATAGACGAACTCTCCCCAGCTGTGGCGATGACGGGGATAGGCGGCATCTGCTGGCATATAGCCGGTGCGAAAGACGACCGGCGCAGGCAGCGCATCGTGAAAGGGCGGAAACAGCAAATGCTTGGGTGTGTGGGACATGATCGGCACCCTGTCCGAGGGAAGGCATGGCTTGTCTGATCTTAGCTATATCCGGTGAATACGACAATCGCATACTTCATGGCCGACAGTAGCGATGGGAGAAGGTCATGGGGGATCGCAGGACGCTAGACGCACACGCCGTGGGCCTGATGCTGGTCTTTTGCCTGACGCTGGGTATGCAGCAGGTCGCCCTGAAGGCGACCGGCGACGATATTTCACCGGTTTTACAGATCGCCCTGCGCTCTGGCCTGGGGGCCGCGCTGATTGCCTGCTACATGCTGGCGCGGGGACAGCGGATGTCTCTGGGGGATGGAAGCTGGAAGCCAGGTCTGATCGTGGGCGGCTTGTTCTCACTGGAGTACGTGCTGCTGGGAGAAGCGCTGCGTTTTACCACCGCCTCCCATGCGGTGGTGTTTCTCTACACCTCTCCCATCTTCACTGCGCTATTGCTGCATTTTCTGGTCCGCGACGAGCGCATGGCAGCGATGCAGTGGCTGGGGATCAGCCTGGCGTTTGTGGGCATAGGAGTGGCCTTTCTGCTGCCTGCGGGGGGCGATGTGGAGGCCGCTGGGCAAGCATCGCTGTGGGGCGATCTGCTGGCATTGCTGGCCGGCGTGGCGTGGGGCGCCACGACGGTGCTGGTGCGTACCACGCGACTCTCCTCGCTGGCGCCAGAGCAGACCTTGATGTACCAGTTGGTGGCTGCGTTCGTGGTGCTGTTGGCCAGCGCCGCGGTGCTGGGACAGCTGGCGATTGATCCTACGCCTCTGGCGTTGACCAGCCTTGCCTTCCAGTCTGTGATCGTCTCCTTTGCCGGGTTCCTGGTCTGGTTTTGGCTGATCCGACACTACCAGGCGTCGAGGATTGGGGTGCTGTCATTTTTGACCCCGCTGTTTGGGGTCGGGTTTGGCGCCTGGCTGCTGGACGAACCCATAGAGCCTGGCTTTGTGATCGGTGCGGTCATGGTGGTGGTGGGGATCACCCTGGTCAGCGGTGAGGGGTGGATCCGCCAGTGGCTCGCCTCCCGCCGCAGGCAAGCGGCGATGTTCGGTAAGTAGGCAGCAGGACAACCCTCACCGGCATAGGCGCGCTTTCCCCCATGGCGCGTCTTTCTTTAAGGACGCGTCTGTCTCACACGTCGTGCCCAGCAGACGACGATGTCAGAGAATACCCGCGTCCAGTCCAGCGGCCATGGCCTGGGATAGCGTTTCCACCTGGTCGACGAAGTCGTCCTGCCATGCGCCTCTCAATATCAGCGGGGGCTGAACCCAGCGCCAGCGCAGTCCGCTGACAATCGACTCGACCGCTCGCATGGTGCCGGTGCCGTCATGGCCGGCGCGGATATACAGGGCGCAGGGAAGGCCTTGAGTGTGATCCAGCAGTGGGTAATAGCTGCGATCAAAGAAATCCTTCAGGGCGCCACTCATGTATCCGAGGTTTTCAGTGGTGCCAAGCAGGATGGCATCTGCCTGACGCACGTCCTCGGGGCCTGCCTCCAGGGGGCCGAGCACCACGATGTCCACGTTCTCGATATCCGGGTGGCAGCTGGCGCGGCAAGTGGCCTCCCGCAGTCTCAGGGTATTGGGGGAGGGCGCGTGGGCGACGACCAATAGACGTTTCATGCGTGGCTCCGCAATGGGCATGTGGGCAATGGCGACAGTGAAGGGTTCTTCGTGTCAATAACATGCGCGTTTGACAGCGGGTGGCGGCTTGTCGACCCTAGGAAGGGTGATTAAGGTGCATGTGGCGCCTTGGGCTGGCTATTGGCTTGTGCTCAAGGGCTCACTTGATGCACCAAAGACCACCGTTCCAGGGAGGAAACCCCCATGCCTTTCGCGCTATCTTCATTAAGCGTCACTAGCCCGGCTTTCGACAATGACGCTGGTATTCCCGCACGTCATACCCAGGAAGGCGAGGACATTTCACCGGCGCTGGCCTGGCAATACCTGCCAGAAGGCACTAAAGGGATTGCGGTCATCTGTCACGACCCGGATGCGCCGCTGGTGCAACATGGCAGCTACGGTTTTGTGCATTGGGTACTGTATAACCTGCCGGCGTCGCTGACGTCCCTTGAGGAAGGCACCCAGCAGGGGACTCAGGGGAGCAATGATGCGGGTAATCTCGGCTACAACGGACCCCTGCCGCCCGAGGGCCATGGGCTGCATCGGTACTACTTCTGGGTGCTGGCGCTGGATACCGCGACCCAGTTGCCCGAAGGTCTCAGCATGAGCGAGTTGCTCGAACAGGTCGAACCGCACCTGTTGGGTATCAATCGCCTGGTGGGCACCTATCAGCGCGAGGCCTGAGAACAGGCTGACAGCCCGCCTCCAGGGCGGGCTTTTTTACTCCCTCAACGCATGTGTGCCGTTTCGGCCGCATGGCGAGTGATCAAGGATGACGCTCATGTTCGATTGGATTTCAGCTCACAAGGACATTCTGCAGACGCTGGCAAGCGTGGGCTCCTTTCTCATCTGGCTGATCTATGCTCAGCTGCTGTACTTCGGGTTTCGCCGTCAGCGCCGTCCGCGCTTGATCATCAACCGCGGCAAGCGCAAGAACCTCGATGCTCTCTGTGTCATCAGCAACATGAGTGCCGAACCTATCTATCTTCAGCACATCATGATGACCCTGGAGACCTCCAAGGGCGACTGGACCCTGGACGTCAGCGACCATGAGGCGGATCTGGAAGACAACCACAGTGACCAAGAGCGAACGCCAGACGGTCGCTGCACCCATCAGGGACCGCTGGACAGTGGTGGTTTCGTCCATATCGGCTCCTTCAACGCCTTGAAGCAGCGGATCATCGATATCGCTGGTCTGGACGACAAAGAGGGAACGAAGGATGACCTGGTGCTCAAGGCGATGTGTGTTCGGGTGATTGGCACCTATTGCTCGGAAAACCTGCCGATTGGCGCCGAGCGCCGCTTTGTCTTTCACCAGGCCGACGATAGCTGCACGCTGGTGCCAGAGACCTGGGACACCCTGCAGTTCAGCACCCGCAGGCAGCGCAGGGAGCTCAAGCGCGATATCAAGCGGATTCACGAGCGTCAGGCCCAGGGCGAGGGTGAAGAGCCGGAAAGGGAGCAAGGCGACTGATGACCTGGCCAGGCGGGTGACTGGCTTTTCGCGCGGTGGGGGAGTACCGTCAGCGCCTTCCTTCAATGAGAGAGAGCGTCATGAGCGATTTGCCCGCCTGTCCCGCCTGTCAGTCACCTTATACCTATCAGGACGGCCCTTCGCTGATCTGCCCCGAGTGCGGTCATGAGTGGTCCCTGGAGACAGCAGAGAGCGACGCAGAACCTGGTATTCGCGATGCCCACGGAAACCCGCTCAACGATGGCGATACCGTCACCGTGATCAAGGATCTCAAAGTCAAGGGATCGTCGTCGGTGGTCAAGGTCGGTACCAAGGTGAAGAACATTCGCCTGGTCGACGGAGATCACGATATTGACTGCAAGATCGATGGGTTCGGTGCCATGAAGCTCAAGTCGATGTACGTCAAGAAGGCGTGAGTTGGCGGAAGCTGGCAGGGTCTCGGCAACGCCGCCAGCGCTCGCAAGGAGCGCTGGGGCTGGATGAGGCAGATGGGTGGACGGTGACGGTTATCGGCGCCTGAGTCGTGTGCGCGCGTCGCCGTGTTCAGACCAGACTGGCGCCGACGAACAGGGTCACCGCGCTGACGCCGAAGGTCAGCAGGATGAAGGGCATGGCCCACTTGACGAAGCGCTCGTAGGGAATCTTCGCCAGCGCCAGGCCCGCCACCAGGTGGGCCGCCGTCGGAGCAAACATGTTGATCCAACCGCTGGCGGATTGGAAAGCGGTGACGACCAGCTCGCGCTCGACGCCAGAGAAGTCTGCCAAAGGTGCCATCAGTGGCATCGACACGGTGGCAAGGCCCGAGGTGGAAGGAATGAAGAAGCTGAGCACGATATGGACCACGTAGGAGACGACGACGAACATGCCGGTCGATAGTCCCTGCACCGCACCTTCCGCCCAGTTGAGGATGGTGTCGATGATCACGCCATTGTCCATCACGACATAGATCCCCCTCGCCACCGCCACGACCAGGGCAACCCCGATCAGGTCCCGAGCGCCATCCAGGAAGCTGGCAATGAAGCTGGATTCTGGCTGCCGATTGATGACCGCGATCAGGATCGCAGAGGTCAAGAACAGGGTAGACAGCTCGTCGAACCACCACCACAGGGTCGGGAACAGGGTGATCCCCATGTCTTCCCAGGGCACGACGCCATACACCATGATGCCAAATGTCAGGAAGAAGACCGTCATGGTCAGCTTATGGCGCAGGGTGTAGGCACCGCTGGTGACGGGGGCGCTGGCGCTTGCCGGTGTCGCGCTCAGGTCAGCCAGGACGGAGCGCTGCGGATCGCGCTTGACGCGGGCGGCGTAGCGCATCACGAACCAGATGGCTAGCGATACCAGAATCACGAACTGGACCAGTCGGAGGGTAATACCGGCGCCGATCGGCAGTCCCGCAAATCCCGAGGCGATACCGGTGGCGAAGGGATTGACGGTGGAGGCGAGTACCCCAGTGCCCGAGCCCAGCAGGACGATACCTGCCGCCACCATACGGTCGTAACCCGCGGCGGTGATGACGGGCAGGATAATGGCCCAGAAGGCGACGGTCTCTTCCGCCATGCCGTAGGTGGAGCCCCCCAGTGCAAACAGGATCATCAAGACCGGGATCAAAAAGTGCTCCCGCCCCTGAAAGCGGGCCACCACCGCGCCGATCCCTGCATCGAGGGCGCCCGAGTGCATGGTGACCGCCAGAAAACCTCCAATCACCAGGACAAACAAGGCGACATCAACGGCCTCGTGAAACCCCTTGATGGGGGCAATCAAGACGTCCATGGGCCCCTGGGGCGAGCTTTCCAGTACTTGATAGGTGCCAGGAATCGGCAGCAGGCGCTCATCGCCATCGTAGTCGAGGACTTCGGTGGCGGGGATGACGGTATCGGTGCCTTCGACGCGATAGTCGTACTTGCCGGCGGGCATCACCCACGTCAGCAGGGCGACCATGATGGTGATCAGGAACAGCAGGGTGTACACCGTCGGCATACGTAGGCGGCTGCGTTTACGGGAAGAGATCGATTGCGTTTCCATCTCGTGTTCCTCGGTTCAGTAGTCGGTTCATGGGCCGGATCATCAGGTCATGGAGTGGGCTCTGTTGTGTTTTGTGTGCTCCAGCAGGCGCCGAGAGAGTGGCGCCCACCGTTCGAGTCTACGAGGGTCAAGCCGCCAGTTGGGCGGCCCTCGGTGCAAGTCTTGACCCGCTGCAAGGAGCGGGACGATCTGCGGTGATGGAGCGGGAATTATGCTGGCCTGGCTCAAGGAATGGGGCGAGGGCATTCTGCAGTAGCCGTCGCGCGACGACCTCGTCGCAGAACAGGGGGGAAGATCGATGCAGGGTTGATGGCCGTCTGTGGCGTGAAGCGGCGGGGCGGACATGAAAACGGCCAGGGTCTGGGGTCCTGGCCGTGCTGCCTTCAGCGAAGAATGCCGTCGGCGGTGGATACCTCGAGTCGCTTAGCCTTCGAAGTTCCACACCAGCCGAGCATTGATACGCCCGTCACGGCTGTCGGTGTCCGGGTCGCGGTCGCCGATGGGCTCTGCGTACTCCAGCGTCAGTCCGTACCATCGTCCTTTGGCTAGCCGAACGCCCGCTGCGGCAGATGCCAGATGGCTATCCACATCACGGTTCTGGAACTCGGTGCGTGCACCATCGACGACCAGGAAGGGCTCCACGTTACTGAGCCAGTCACTATCGAGCGTATGCAGGTAGCGCAGCTCGAGTGAGCCCGCGTAGCCATAGTCCCCTTCGGCTTGACCCGCATCGTAGCCGCGCCCGAAACGCTGGCCACCGTAGTTGCCGCGCTCGGGTTCGGGCAGCTCGTCGTCGGAGTAAAAGCCGTTGGCAGCCGCGGTCAGCCGCCAGCGCTCCCCTAACAGGTGTCGGTACTGTGTCTCCAGCTGCCAGCGGGTGAAGTGAAGGTCGCTGGTGGTCTCCAGAGGAGTGCAATTCAAACGGCTCCGCTGTTCGTTGCCGCCCAGGTCGACACCCTGACGGACGGCGGCCGAGGCCTGCCACAGTGACCGGTTGGCTTGGGTGCGATAGCTCAGGTCCAGGTCCGCTGCGGAATATTCATAGTCATCGACCAGCTGGCTGAGCGTGCGATCCTCGAAGCGTAGGGTCGTGGTCTTGGTTTCGTCGTGATGACGCAGGGCGCCCCCCAGCGTCAGGCTTGAAGAACGTGTCAGCAGCACCGGATAGGACAGACCCAGGCGATAGCGCTCGCGATCGGTGTCCTGATCCTGGCTGAGGTCGAAGCGCTGTCTGTTGAGCAGGTAGATAAGATCTTCATCATCGCTGCCGCGGTAGGTGTCGGCAGACGCCGATAGTGTCAGGCCATCGCTGCCAATGCCGGTGCGGAAGTCCAGCGCGTACAGTTCATTGTCATTGTCGATGGGCCATAGCCAGGAAAAGCCCAGGCTCTCCCCCCAGGAGGTGAGGCTTTGTGTCGACACTCGGTTGATGAACACGGCGTCTTCCTCATCCCCCCCGCTAATACTGCCGGCATAGTCGAAGTGGTCGATGCGGCGTTCTTCCACTCGCAGGGTGGTGGCGCCATTGGGGGTGCGCGGGACAGGGGCCTTGAGGGTCAAGCTGGCGCCGGGGATTTGCTCGATCAGGCCGCTGACGCGCTCGAAGGTTGCCCGCGTCAGGGGGCGCTCATCCAGCAACGGCATGACCAGTCGCTCGACGCGGCGGGCCACGGGGTCGTCGTCTACGACGATTTCGGTACGTGCGATGTGACCTTCTACCAGCACGATACGCACATTGCCGTCGATAAAGTTGTTGGTCGGCAGGTAGGCGAATGACAGGGGGTAATCCGAGGACTGGTAGGCGTCGGTGATGGTCTTGACCTCGGCCTCCACGGCCTCGCGGGATACCGTCTGCCCGACCATGGCCTGTAGTCCGCTGGATAGCGCACTCAGGTCGAGTACGCTGTCACCGATAAAGCGCACATGGCGTACTGTGACACTGTCAGGGACGCCTGGGTTGGCGTCATCGGGCAGATCCACTTCGGTCTGCACATCACGCTCGGGGGGAAGGAGTCGCTGGTTCTCGATGATATCGTCGACGGTGTCCAGAGTTTCCTGGGCCATGGCCGCAGACGCCAGGAGAAGACAGCCAGTGGCTGCCAGAGGAGAAAAAGTCCTGCGCATTCGTTGATATCCTTGTCGTTCCCAGTGGGGTATGGCGCTCAAGGCGCGTCGCAGCAGGCGAGGCCTCGTTTATCGTTATGGGTCTAGGCCGTACACAAAGGCCGAGCACAAAGAGAAGGCAGAGAGAACAAAGGCCCGACACCCGTCAGGGTGCCGGGCCTTCAGATCATCTCAGCCGCAGCTTATTTGTTGCCGCCAAGCAGACCTCCCACGATGCCGGTCAGGCCACCTGTCTTGGCCCCCCCTTCAGAGCCGGAGCCCTCGCTGCCGGTAAGCCCTCCCGTCAGCTTATCGGTGACGCCGCCGACGGTATCCAGGGTGCCGCCGACCAGGCCACCATCACCCTCTGAACCCACCAGGGCGTTGCTGATACCTGACGTGACGCCTGTGCCACCGCCACCGCTGCTATCGCCTCCCAGGGTGTTGGACAGGGTGTCATTGACGCCGGAGACCAGGCCGCCACCGCTGCTACCGCCTCCCAGGGTGTTGGTCAGGGTGTCATTGACGCCGGAGACCAGGCCGCCACCGCTGCTACCGCCTCCCAGGGTGTTGGTCAGGGTGTCATTGACGCCTGATACCAGGCCGCCACCGCTGCTATCGCCTCCCAGAGTGTTGGTCAGGGTGTCGTTGACGCCTGACACCAGGCCGCCACCGCTGTCGCCGCCACCCAGGGTCGAGCCCAGTCCGGATGTGAGGCCACCTGAGCTATCGCCTCCCAGAGCTCCGTTCAAGCCTTGGGTCAGATTGCCGCCAAGGCTGTCGTTGAGGCCAGCGATCAGGTTGCTGTCTCCCCCCAGCTGACTGTCCAGGCCGCCGGTGAGGCTATTGCCGTCCTGGCTACCGCCAAGTCCCGAGAGCAGTGCGCCGTCATCCAGCAGGCCAGCAGATTCGAGCTTGCTGAGGCCTTGCCCATCAAGGCTTGCGATAAGGCGCGCTTCGTCACCTCCCAGCAGTCGGCCGGTGTTGGCCACCACGCCGCCGACACCGCTGACCGTGCTGCCAAGACCTGAGGCGAGTGCCCCATTGCCGCCGATGCGTCCACCCAGTCCATCCACGGCCACTCCCGCGCGAATCAGCAAGTTGCCGGCTTCAGGCCCGACCACCAGCGCCTGACTGAGCTGCGTCACTCCGCTGTCGGTATGGATCACCACAGGGCGAACAACGGCGGTGATTTCGCTGGTCAGTCCACCAAGGTGGGATGTCTGATCATTGAAGCTCAGGGCCAGAGCGTTGCCGGCCTGGGTCACGCCTCCTCCCAGTTGCGCCAGGCTGCTGCCCAGTTGAGAAATGGCGCCGGTGCGGTTGTCCAGCTGCATGACCAGCGGGAGCTGGCGCAGATCGCCCACGGTGGCACCGAGACTTGAGACCACTTCTCCGGTCTCAGATACCGCGACGCCACCTCCCGCCAGGCTGGTACCCAAGGCATTGGGGTTGTTGGAGATATTGCCGACACCGTTGCTGAGGCCACCAGTGACCCCCGATACGGCCTCGCCCGAGTTGATCACGACATTGCCCAGGCCATCGGTAATGAATTCACCCTGACCGCCGAGGCTCTGCTGAGAGATGCCGTTACCCAGGGAAGTCACGGCGTTGCCGACGCCAGTACCAGCCTGGCCTGCGCCGGCCACAGTGCGCTCAAGGTCAGTTCGACCATCGTTGGGTGCCGTGGTGTCGCCAGTAAGCAGGTCACCCAGGCCGCTACCATCGTTGGCACTGCCTCCTCCGAGCAGTTCCCCTGTGGCGATGACGATCCCACCGGTGCCGGTGACGCTGTTACCTGCCCCGCCCAGCAAGGTGTAACGCTGCCCGATTCGCTGACCGAGTTCGCCCAAGGTTTCGCCGCTGCGCAGCAAAAGGTTGCCAGCCTGGGCGGGCAGTACCAGCGCCTGGGCCACGCGGGTCACCTTGCCATCGGTTCCCAGCAGCACTGGGCGCAGACTGGTGCTGAGCTTGGTCGTGAGCCCACCCAGCACCTGGTCAGAGTCCTCCAGGTTGACGCTGAGGGCATCTCCGACCCGCTCTACCTTCCCGCCGAGTCCCTGGACAGTGGTGCCAAGCTTGGTGACGAGACCTGTTCTAGCGTTCAATTCCATGACGACCGGGAGGGTGGCGAGGGCTTCCACCGTGGCTCCGGTGGCCGACACCATCTGGCCCGCTTCGCCGGCACCATTGGTGATGCCTGCAGCGGTGGTGCCGAGATAGTTGTCATTGTTACTGATATCGCCAAGTCCGCTACGAACGCCGGTCGAGACATCCCCGACCACGTCCCCGCCCTCGCTGATGATGGTGCCAGCCGGCTGTGTGACGCTTGAAAGCTGAGGAACGGCCTGCTGTTGGGAGATACCTGTGCCGATATCGGTCAGGGTCTGATCGATACCGCCTGCCGTGTCGGCTGTCGCAATGCTGAGGTTTTCCAGCGAGCTGCGGGCAATACCATCGCCGCCGTCTCCATCGCCGCCGCCGTCTCCATCGCCGCCGCCGTCTCCATCGCCGCCGCCGTCTCCATCGCCGCCGCCGTCTCCATCGCCGCCGCCGTCTCCATCGCCGCCGCCGTTTCCATCGCCGCCGCCGTTTCCGTCGCCGCCGCCGTTTCCATCGCCGCCGCCGTTTCCATTTCCGCCGCCGCTTCCATTGCCGCCACCGCTTCCATTGCCGCCACCGCTTCCATCGCCGCCGCCTCCGGTAGAATCATCATCACTGGTGATCGGGTCCTGGCTATTGCTTGCCAGCGTGCGAGAGTTGCTGGAGTCGCCAGAGCAGGCGGTCAGGGTCGCCATGGCACTGGCCAGTGCGATCACAAGAAGTTTCTTTTGTAGAGTCATCGGTCGGTACCTCGCCTATGCCGCAGTAGTGCTTATTGGGGTCATCGGGTTGGCGCTTTTTACAAGCGTCACACTCTGTTGTTGTTATGGTTTAGATTAGATGCTTCTTACGGCATAGTTCCTTTTTACTAAGCTTTTGTGGGTTTTAATTGGTATTAATGCATTAAGAAATGTAAGTAATTGGTGAGCTAGTGTTTTGGTTAAAGTTGCGCTGACGCTTAACAGGTACACCCCTGCACTCGCGTGTTAGTCTTTTGGAGTAGACAAGGGGGAAGGCTATGTCCGCATGGCGAATTGGATGGTTACTGATATCCGTGGCACTGGTTGCCTGTGACGACGACGGCAAGTCGTCTGGCGTCAATGTGGCCTCCGAGCAGGAGCGCGCCACTGAGGCACGCCAGCCCATGGCGGCGAGGGAATTGTCACAAGAGTCTCCTCCCCAGGAGGCTGAGGACGCATCTCCCATCGATGAGCGTCTTGCCGAGCCGGTGGCCGTTGCCCTGAACAGTCAGCTAGGGTCTGACCGGCGTATGTACGTCACGGCCACAACGAATCTGCCGGCGGGTACGCGGGTTCAGCTTCGGGTGGTGCGCGAGGCCAGTAACGTTCGTTGGCAGTCACGCACCCAGGTGACCGATGGCGCTGTCAGCGCCGGGCCGTATGGGCCTGGCAGCGGTCTGCCGGACGGGTACTATCGAATTGAATTCGCGACGGCGCCTGCGGACGTTCAGCCAGCGGCGGTAAAGGCCAGCATTGGCGAGCGAGGCAGATATCTGTCGGGGCCGCTGGTGGTTGAATCCGAGCACGGCCTGGGCAAGCTGGTAGAGGCCAGCGAGCGGTTTCTGGTGGGGCAGGAGGTGCGACGCACCTTGGATGATGTCGAGGTCCAGCAGCAACGCTAGCCGCGAGGGCCAGTCAGTGCCTGTGTGCCGAGAGCCACTAGAAGGCCGCGGCAAATGATGGGGAATGAGTAGATCTGGCGCAGAAGAGTGTTGAAGGCGAATACGCTAAATAGGCGTTAAGCGTCAAGCGTTGTCGTGTGGGCGGCGGCGGCAAGGGCAGCTCCGTTGCCGCTCGCCCTTTGGTTGATCACGCCAAGCTGTCGTTTCTCCACACGGCGACGAGCTTCGCCTTGAGGCGCATGCCGCTGTGATAAGGGGTGGTCGCTGTTTGTCCTTGGCGCTGGAAGGTCAGTTGGCCATTGGCGTCCTGAGCCACACGGCGTATATAGAGCTGCTGTTCTTCCGCGATCAAGTAAAGGCCGGGCTGGCGAAAGATATCTGTCGGGGCGACGGCTGCCAGGTCCAGGGGGCCTAGAAAGTCGAAGTGTTCCTGTGGGGCCGGCGTCACGAGATGGCAGTCGCCGTCCCAGCGCTGGTCGGGAATGAGCTCCAGGGGAAGGTCGATACCCTTGTGTGCCACTTCCTGCCAAGGCAGTGGTAGTGATGACCGCAGGTAGAGCGGAGAGGGGCGGCTTGGCTCACCCTCCAGCAGGTGGCTGAGCGGGCAGTTGAGCGCCTGGGACAATGCCACGAGGCGCTCATGTCCAATTTGCTTGATCGTGCCGGACTCCCAATAGGAAATGGTAACGTCCGAGACCCCCACCTGGCGTGCCAGTGCTGCCTTGTTCAGGCCGGCTGCCATTCGTAAAGACTTGATGCGCGGACCCAGCGCGTCCATGGAACCACCCTGTCGACACAATAAGAGAACTTAGAATACTCATTCATAAGGTCTCCATATGCAATATCAGGAGTCAACGATATACCTAGGGTGCTGGGATAACTACCAGTCAATAGAGGTATTTGCCCAGTCGTAGAAGCCTCCACTGTCATCGGGGCCATGCTGTTCCACCACCTGAAGGATGGCGTCGGCAACGAACTCGGGACTGAACAGCTTGCCTTCAGGTACTCGTGCCTGGAACGGGCGAGAGAGCTCGGTGTCGGTCGTGCCTGGATGAAAGCTCAGTACGCAAGACTGTGGATTTAAACGCTTGAGTTCGATGGCTGCCGTCTTCATCAGCATATTGTGGGCGGCCTTGCTGGCCCGGTATCCGTACCAGCCGCCCAGGCCGTTGTCGCCGATCGACCCGACGCGAGCGGAAAGGCTGAGAAAGGTCGCAGGGTGCTGGCCTTTGAAATGAGGGAGCAGCGTCTTTAGAAGCAGGGCGGGCGTAATGGCGTTGATCTGGTAGAGAGCGAGCAGGGCGGCTTCGTCAAGCTCCTCAAGGCGTTTCTCGGGCTGGACGCCGCGAGCATCATCGTGCAGCAGGCCGACGGCATTGACCACCAGATGAACCGCGCCTGCCTGCTCATGCAGTGCCTGGGACAGCGCCTCTCGGCCATCTGCCGCGGTGATATCGGCGGCGATGGGCTCGTGCCGGTGATCCAGCTGATCCGTGGGTCGACGACTGACACTGATAAGCCGACCGAGACGCTGATCGGTCAGCAACCGCTCCAGCACCGCACGACCAATGCCACCGCCACTGCCCACGACGATGGCACAGTAGTCCTCGGGTAACCTGGGGGATGACTGCGACATGATCTCACTCCTCTGTTGTTGCGTTTGTATGTGGCGGCCGTTCGTGACGTTCGTTATGTCGTTCCGTTGGTTTCGCTGTTCTGTCGCTCCGTTGTGCGAGCCACCGCGCGTGCTCTGGGTTGACTCGACGTCAGGCTGAGCCTGCCATGCGCTCTGCATAGAGTGGGGCGATGGTCAGCGGCGCTGGCCCCTGCGCAATTGCGTCCACGGTGCGTATAATGCGCCCACGCTACCAGCTTGGCTTCAACCTATTCAGGATGTAGGACGTTATGATTGTTCGCACGCGTATCGCCCCGTCGCCCACGGGGGACCCTCACGTAGGTACTGCCTACATTGCCTTGTTCAACCTGTGCTTTGCTCGCCAGCACGGCGGAGAGTTCATCCTGCGTATCGAAGATACGGATCGAGTCCGCTCTACCGCGGAGTCGGAGCAGATGATTCTCGACTCGCTGCGCTGGCTCGGCCTCGACTGGGATGAAGGTCCTGATGTGGGCGGTCCCCATGGACCCTACCGCCAGAGCGAACGTGGTGAGATCTACGCACAGCACGCGCAGACGTTGCTGGATGCCGGACATGCTTTCAAGTGCTATCGCACCAGCGAAGAGCTGGATGAACTGCGTGAAGCGCGCAAGGCCGAGGGGCTGCATCTTGCCCTGAAGCCTGCTGATCTGGCGTTGGAGCCGGAAGAGCAGGCACGCCGTGAGCGTGAGGGCATGCCTTACGTGGTGCGCATGAACGTACCCGCCAGTGGCCCCTGTGTGGTGCAGGACATGTTGCGCGGTGAGATCGAAGTGGACTGGGCGCAGGTCGATGCGCAGATCCTGCTCAAGTCGGACGGTATGCCGACGTACCACCTGGCCAACGTGGTCGACGATCACCTGATGGGCATCACGCATGTGCTGCGCGGTGAGGAGTGGATCAACTCGGCACCCAAGCACCAGCTCCTCTATGAGTACTTTGGCTGGGAGATGCCGTCTCTCTGTCATATGCCGCTGCTGCGTAACCCTGACAAGTCCAAGCTGTCGAAGCGCAAGAATCCGACGTCCATCAATTACTACCGTCGCATGGGCTTCCTGCCCCAGGCAGTGACCAACTACCTTGGCCGCATGGGCTGGTCCATGCCTGACGACCGGGAGAAGTTCTCGCTGTCCGAGATGATGGAGCACTTCGATATTCAGCGTGTGTCGCTTGGCGGGCCGGTATTCGACCTTGAAAAGCTGACCTGGCTCAACGGCGTCTACCTGCGCGAAGACCTGGATGATCGTGGCTTTCTCGAAGCGCTGATGAAATGGGCCTTCAACGAAGAGTACGTGTCCGAGATTCTCCCTCAGGTGCGCACACGCGTGGATACCCTGTCGGATGTCGCGCCCTTGGCGGGCCATTTTTTCTCCGGACTGCCGAATATCAGTGAAGCAAGCTTCAGCGATATCAAGCTCGAGCGGGAAGACCTGCTCAAGCTGCTGCAGTTCCTGGTGTGGCGTTTCGAGAATGTGACCCGTTGGGACAAGGCGTCGCTGCTGGAGGAGGTCAAGCTCCTGGGGGCTCACTTTGATCTCAAGATGAAGGCACTGTTGGCTCCCGTGTTCATCGCGATCACCGGCTCTTCGTCCAGCACCTCCGTCATGGATGCCATGGCGATCATTGGCTCCGACATGACCCGAGCCCGCTTGCGCCATGCCATTGGTGTGCTGGGCGGCGTGTCGAAGAAGCAGGCCAAGCGTTTCGAGAAAGAGTACCGCGAGCTGCCGGCGGAATAGCCGTGAGCTGCCGATAAGCTAGCACCGCCGTCTGCAAGGGGCGGTGGCAACAGGCTGAAGAGCGGCTAGCAAGAGAGGGCGCCAGCGCAACGTCGCTGGCGCCCTCTTGACGTTGAGTCCTTGAGTCGGCGGTGGCCGAGTCTCTGTGAGCAGCCAGCGGCGTCGACAGGACGGCCACAGGCACTCGGGCCTTCAAATTTCTGCCAGGATGGCTTGACCGAAACAAGTGGAATCAGTACTATACGCATCGTCTTAACGAGACGGGGCCTTAGCTCAGCTGGGAGAGCGCGACACTGGCAGTGTCGAGGTCAGCGGTTCGATCCCGCTAGGCTCCACCATCCTCGTTTCAGGCTGCGTCCCATTCGTCTAGTGGTCTAGGACACCGCCCTTTCACGGCGGGAACAGGGGTTCGAACCCCCTATGGGACGCCACTCTTCTTTTGATGCCGCTTATCTATATGCCTTGTCACTTGGCTTAATGCAAAAGCATTAGGCTGAGGGTTTCTTGGTCTGCGTAGCATTCTGCCTAGCTACATCTGTCAACAGATGTTGATGCCAAATTGGCCTGTGGATTATTGCCATTTGTTGTCATTGTCGGCTTGACAGCAAAGGGTATTTGTCCACCACCACTGCTCAACCTGCCCCGGTCAGCTCTCGCTTCGGGGATAGCGCCCGTGGTTACGCGTTTTTTATTTTTTCCCTTGTATTTCAACAGCTTACTTAAGGTCAAAAATTGACCAATTTAAGGTAGAGGCCCATTTCATGGCGATTGAGGGGCGGTTTCGATAGGTTGTGAACAGGGTTATCCACAGAAAGTGTGGAAAACGAGAGCCTGGGGGTATCAGGGGGAGGAGGTTGGCTTTCCGGATGGAGTCGCGAGAGGGCAGGCTGGGGGCAGCGTGATGTTGCTGCCCCTGCTGGTATGTGAAAAGTCAGTCTTTGCGATCCGTGGCCTTAAGGCGTCTCAGTAGGGACGACGTGTCCCAGCGTCCACCGCCCAGGGCCTGGACCTCTGCGTAGAATTGATCGACAAGAGCAGTGACGGGCAGTCGTGCATCGAGTTGGCGCGCCTGGCTCAGGCAGATGTCGAGATCCTTGCGCATCCAGTCCACCGCGAAGCCGTGATCGTATTCATCCTTGATCATCGTGTCGTGCCGGTTTTCCATTTGCCAGGAGCCGGCGGCCCCCTGGCTGATGACCTCGATCACCCGGTGTTGGTCGAGGCCAGCCTTTTCTGCAAAGTGCATGCCCTCGGCGAGGCCCTGGACAAGGCCGGCAATGCAGATCTGGTTGACCATCTTGGTCAACTGGCCGGCGCCAATGTCGCCCATGCGCGTCACGGCTCTTCCATAGTGAAGCAGGGTGGGGCGGGCACGTTCGAAGCTGTCTTCCTGTGCGCCGCACATGATGGTCAATGCACCCTTCTCGGCCCCTTGCTGGCCGCCGGAGACGGGGGCGTCAATGAAGCCCACCTCACGCTCTGCGCAGGCCTTGCCGAGCTCTTCGGCGAGGCTGGACGAGGCGGTGGTGTGGTCGACCAGCAGTGCTCCTGCTGCCAGTCCTTGCAGGGCGCCATTAGCGCCGGTGACCACGTCACGGACATCGTTGTCATTGCCGACACAGACCAGTACCAGATCCGCCCCCTTGGCGGCTTCTGCCGGGGTCGGGTGGTGACTGCCGCCGAACTGCTCGGTCCATTGCTGGGCCTTTGCCGAGGTGCGGTTGTAGACGCGCACATCCAGCCCTGCCTGGGCAAGGTGTCCGGCCATGGGGTATCCCATGACGCCAAGGCCGATGAAAGCGACTGTGGAAATCTGCTGGCTCATCAAGAGGCTCCTTCGTCATTTTGTGGCTGTTGGATAAGGCGTGAAGGGTCAGCATAGCGCTTGTGGTGCTGCTGATTCATCCTTGAACCCTATTAACGACAAGGGCCGCCCTGGTGGGCGGCCCTTGCTGATGCTCAGTGTCGAAGCGATGACGCTTACTTGGTCGGGTAGTCGCGCTGGGTGTGGCCAGTGTAGAGCTGGCGAGGACGGCTGATCTTGTAGCTGTCGCTGAGCATCTCGTGCCAGTGGGAAATCCAGCCAATGGTACGGGACACGGCGAAGATGACCGTGAACATGTTGGTCGGGATGCCCATCGCCTTGAGGATGATGCCAGAGTAGAAGTCGACGTTCGGGTAGAGCTGGCGCTCCACGAAGTATTCGTCTTCCAGGGCAATCTGCTCCAGACGCTTGGCGATCTTGAGCTGGGGGTCGTCTGCCTTGCCGAGTTCCGCCAGGACTTCGTCGCAGGTCTCTTTCATAACCTTGGCGCGGGGATCGAAGTTGCGGTAGACGCGGTGGCCAAAGCCCATCAGCTTGAACGGATCTTCCTTGTCCTTGGCCTTGTCGATGAAGCGCTGAATGTTCTCTTCGGAATCGTCACCGATTTCGTCGAGCATGTTCAGGACCGCTTCATTGGCGCCGCCATGGGCGGGGCCCCACAGGGCGGCGATGCCGGCGCTGATGCAGGCGAACGGGTTGGCGCCGGTGGAGCCTGCCAGGCGTACCGTCGACGTCGAGGCGTTCTGCTCGTGGTCGGCGTGCAGCATGAAGATACGATCCATCGCCTTGGCGTAGACCGGGTTGATCTCGTAGGGCTCGCACGGATTGCTGAACATCATGTAGAGGAAGTTCTCTGCGTAGTTCAGATCGTTGCGCGGATAGTTGAACGGTTGACCGATGTTGTACTTGTAGGACATGGCCGCGATGGTGGGCATCTTGGCGATCAGGCGGATGGCGCTGATCTCGCGGTCCTGGGGCTGAGTGATGTCCAGGTGGTCGTGGTAGAAGGCCGCCAGGCCGCCGACCACGCCACACAGAATCGACATCGGGTGGGCGTCGCGGCGGAAGCCCTTGAAGAAGTTCGCGATCTGCTCGTGCACCATGGTGTGGTTGCGCACACGATGCTCGAAATCCTTGTACTGCTCGTCGTTGGGCAGTTCACCGAACAGCAGGGTGTAGCAGAGCTCGACGAAGTTGGAGTTCTTGGCCAGCTGCTCGATCGGGTAGCCGCGATGCAGCAAAACGCCTTTCTCGCCATCGATGTAAGTGATGCCGGATTCGCAGGAGGCGGTGGCCAGGAAGCCAGGGTCGAAGGTAAAGAGGCCTTCTGCACCGAGGCCGCGGACGTCGATGACGTCTGGGCCCAGAGTGCCCGAGTGAATGGGAAGTTCGACAGGGTTCTCCAGACCATCCACCGTCAGGGTCGCTTTTCTGTCAGCCATGTCTGGCCTCCTTCGTGTTCGATATGGAGCGATACGTAGTTATTTCTCACTAACGTGCCGACGAATAGGGGGTCGCCCGGCAAAAAAGGTTCGCCCACTATAGAAGCGTTCAGGATATTGTCAATTCTCCCATCGAAACCTTGCTGTTGTACTATGCTCAATTAGCAGTACAGTGTTTGTATAGTTTTTGATGCTTTGCATCAAAAATGGGCGTTTTGCGGCGCAGCATCTTGACGAGGTGGCGTTTCTATGCAGCTTTGCTGCATTTTGCTTCGAAGCAGCGAGCAAATTGTGACGCGATGCCATTTGTCATGGTGGGGGCATGTCCCTATAATTCAGGCCGCGACTGGCAGGAACAGGAGGTCGTGTCCAACTTGTCGAGGGTTGGTTCACGACAGCGCCCTTCCCAAAACCACCGCCCGCTCGGGCCTCTGGCCCGTCTGTCGTAGAGTGGGCCAAGAGAGTGTGTAGAGAGCCGTGAATAGCAAACGACCCGTAAATCTGGATCTGTCCACGATCCACTTCCCCCTTCCCGCCTTGACGTCGATTACCCACCGGATTACCGGCGTCATCCTCTTTGTCGGATTGATCTTCGGCTTCTGGGCGCTGGACGCTTCGTTGTCTTCCCCCGCCGGTTTCGAAGCCGTGCGTGACGCGCTGGCGCACAACTTCTTCGCCAAGCTGGTGGCATGGGGCCTGTTGTCCGCCCTGGCGTTTCACTTCGTCGCTGGCTGCAAGCACTTCATCATGGACGCCAACATCGGCGTATCTCTTGAGGGCGCAGTGAAGAAGGCTCAGATCACTATCGTGGCGAGCGTTGTTCTGATCATTCTGGCAGGAGTCTGGGTATGGTAACCAACATCACGAGCTTCAGCCGCAGCGGTCTGTCAGACTGGATCATCCAGCGTGCCAGTGCGGTGGTCATGGCCCTTTATACGGTGTTCCTGGTGGTCTACCTGCTGGCTCACCCGCAGCTCGACTACGCCACCTGGAGCGGTCTGTTCGAACAGACCTGGATGCGTATCTTCTCGCTGTTGGCCTTTGTGTCTCTCGCCGCCCATGCCTGGGTGGGTCTGTGGACCGTGACCACCGACTACATCAAGCCGACCGGCATTCGTGTCGGCGCCCAGTCCGTCATCATCATTGCCATCTTCGTGTTCCTGGTCTGGGGCATCCAAGTGCTGTGGGGAGCCTGATTACATGTCAACCATGCGTAGTTTGACCTTTGACGCCATCATCATCGGTGGCGGTGGTGCTGGCCTGCGTGCCGCACTGGAGCTGGCCAAGTCCGGCAAGAAGACCGCGGTGCTGTCCAAGGTCTTTCCGACCCGTTCGCACACCGTGTCCGCCCAGGGGGGTATCACCTGTGCCATCGCTTCTGCCGATCCCAATGACGATTGGCGCTGGCATATGTATGACACCGTCAAGGGGGGGGACTACATCACCGACCAGGACGCCGCGGAGTACATGTGTTCCGAAGGGCCGAAGGCGGTGTTCGAGCTTGAGCACATGGGCCTGCCGTTCTCCCGTTTTGACAACGGTCGTATCTACCAGCGCCCGTTTGGCGGTCAGTCCAAGAACTTCGGCGAGGGTGGCCAGGCAGCACGTACCTGTGCCGCTGCCGACCGTACTGGACACGCTCTGCTGCATACGCTGTATCAGAACAATCTGAAAAACAACACCACCTTCCTCAACGAGTGGTACGCCGTCGATCTGGTGAAGAACGCCAACGGCGACGTGGTGGGTTGTATCGCCATGGACATCGAGACGGGCGAAGTGGTGCACGTCAAGTCCAAGGCGACCGTTCTGGCCACCGGTGGTTCCGGCCGTATCTATGCCTCCACTACCAATGCCCTGATCAATACCGGCGACGGTATTGGCATGGCCCTGCGTGCCGGCGTGCCGATGCAGGACATGGAAATGTGGCAGTTCCACCCGACCGGCATCCACGGCGCAGGCGTGCTGGTAACCGAAGGGTGTCGCGGTGAGGGTGGCTACCTGGTGAACAAGGACGGCGAGCGCTTCATGGAGCGTTACGCCCCGAACGCCAAGGATCTGGCTGGCCGTGACGTGGTCGCTCGCTCCATGGTCATGGAGATTCTGGAAGGACGTGGCTGTGGCGAAAACGGCGATCACGTCTTCCTCAAGCTGGACCACCTGGGCGAAGAAGTGCTGTCCAAGCGCCTTCCCGGGATCGTCGAGCTGGCCAAGACCTTCGCCCACGTGGACCCGGCCAAGGAGCCGATTCCGGTGGTGCCGACGTGTCACTACATGATGGGCGGCATCGCGACCAACGTGCACGGTCAGGCGATTGCTCAGGATGCTGATGGCAACGACCAGATCATCAACGGTCTGTATGCCTGTGGCGAAGCTGCCTGCGTTTCTGTCCACGGCGCCAACCGTCTGGGCGGCAACTCGCTGCTGGACCTGGTGGTCTTCGGGCGTGCCGCGGGCATGTACATCGAGAGTGCTCTGAACGAAGGTATCGAATACCTGGATGCCCGCGAGTCCGACATCGAGACGGCGATGAAGCGCATCACTCGCTGGAACGAGTCCGAGGGCGGTGAGAGCGTGCCTGAGCTCAAGCGCGAGCTGCAGAGCATCATGCAGAACTCCTTCGGCGTCTTCCGTGAAGAGAAGAACATGGTCGAGGGTGTGGAGAAACTGGCGGAGCTGCGCGGCCGTATTGCCAACGCTCACCTGGCGGACAAGTCGCATGCGTTCAATACCGCACGCGTCGAGGCGCTGGAGCTGGACAACTTGATGGAAGTGGCTGAAGCCACCGCCATCGCTGCCCTGGAGCGTAAGGAAAGCCGCGGCGCACACTCGCGTTACGACTATCCGGATCGCGACGACGCCAACTGGCTCAAGCATTCCATGTTCTTCCCCGGCGACAAGCGCGTCGGTCAGCGCGACGTCAACTTTGCGCCGAAGACCATGGACAAGTTCGAGCCGAAAATCCGCACCTACTAAGGGGGAGTCAGCATGTCAAAGCTTCAGGTATCCCTGTACCGCTACAATCCGGAAACCGACTCCGCACCCTACATGCAGGAGTTCGAGGTCGACACCCAGGGTCGTGACCTGATGGTGTTGAACCTGCTCGAGCTGATCAAGGAAGACGACAGCTCTGTCGCCTTCCGTCGCAGCTGCCGTGAAGGCGTCTGCGGCAGCGACGGCATGAACATGAACGGCAAGAACGGCCTGGCCTGCATCACGCCGCTGTCTGAAGTGGTCAAGAACAACAAGCTGGTACTGCGCCCGCTGCCTGGGCTGCCGGTCATTCGTGACCTGGTGGTCGATATGGCGCTGTTCTACAAGCAGTACGAGAAGATTCAGCCGTACCTTCAGAACGATACGCCGGCGCCGGCGATCGAGCGTCTGCAGGCCCCCGAAGAGCGCGACAAGCTCGACGGTCTCTACGAGTGCATCCTGTGCGCCTGCTGCTCGACCTCCTGCCCGTCGTTCTGGTGGAACCCGGAGAAGTTCGTTGGTCCTGCGGGTCTGCTGCAGTCCTACCGCTTCCTGGCTGACTCGCGCGATACGGCCACCCAGCAGCGTCTGTCCGAGCTCGAGGACCCGTTCTCCGTGTTCCGCTGCCGCGGCATCATGAACTGTGTGGCGGTGTGCCCTAAAGGGCTTAACCCCACTCGGGCGATCGGCAAGATCCGCGAGATGTTGCTCGCGAATGCCACTTAAAACGTGGCGCCGGGCTTGTTATCATGTCCCGGTTCGCGGGCGCGACACGATGTCGCGCCCGCGGATGACAGCGTCAAGAGCCGGTGCCATGGGCACCGGCTTTTGAGCATGAAGCAAGACCGCAAGGCAGAGAGACCGACGGCCGGCAGGTCGCGGCAGAACCACCAGGGCGCTCGCTGATAGTCAGTGCCATGGGTGATGAAGGGCAGGGCATCGCGCTAGATGTCCTGTGACAGCACGCCCGCGGTACGGATTAGCATCGAGCCCACTACCACCCCATCAGTGCAGGGTGACCGAGAGATGCAACAAGGCATAATGGAGTTGATGTGGCGCTCCTCTCACGTGACGGGCAGCAACGTCCACTACGTGGAAGCGCTCTACGAGCAGTACCTCGACGACCCCAGCGCCGTCCCCGATGAATGGCGCGACTACTTCGACGAGTTGTCCCGCCAGGAAGGCGCCCCGTCCGACGAGACCCCCCTCTCACCGATCCGTGATCAGTTCTATCAGCTGGGCCGCGAGCGCCGCACCGCGGTGGCCAGCGCAGCGAC
The DNA here is from genome assembly GCF_019800705.1 of Halomonas sp. DP4Y7-1. Taxonomy (NCBI): domain Bacteria; kingdom Pseudomonadati; phylum Pseudomonadota; class Gammaproteobacteria; order Oceanospirillales; family Halomonadaceae; genus Halomonas; species Halomonas sp. DP4Y7-1. The sequence goes on from NZ_JAHVKS010000011.1 coordinate 45,534, forward strand.
TGCCGACAGCGAAGAAAGCCGCAAGCAGGTCAAGGTCCTGCAGCTGATCAACGCCTACCGATTCCGTGGTCACCAGAAGGCCGACATCGACCCCTTGGGGCTGCGCGATGCCAAGCCGGTGCCGGATCTGGATCTTGCGTTCCACCAGCTGTCGAAGGCCGACCTCGACACCGAGTTCCAGACCGGGTCCTTCTTCCTGGGCAAGGAGCAGGCAACGCTCAAGGAAATCGTCGATGCCTTGGATCGCACCTATTGCCGCGCGATCGGCTGCGAGTTCATGCACATCGTCGATACGGAAGAGAAGCGCTGGCTGCAGCAGCGTTTCGAGTCCGTGCGCTCTGCGCCAGACTTTGGTGATGACCGCCGCAAGCAGCTCTTCGAGCGTCTGACAGCCGCCGAAGGTCTGGAGAGCTACCTGGCCTCCAAGTACCCCGGCACCAAGCGCTTCGGCCTCGAGGGTGGCGAGACCTTCATCCCGATGATGGACGAACTGATCCAGCGCGCCGGAAGCTACGGCACCAAGGAAGTCGTCATCGGCATGGCCCACCGTGGCCGCCTGAACGTGCTGGTCAATATTCTCGGCAAGAACCCGGGTGAGCTGATCGACGAGTTCGACGGCAAGAAGCTGATTGAACGCGGCTCCGGCGACGTCAAGTACCACCAGGGCTTCAGCTCCAACGTGATGACGCCTGGTGGCGAAGTTCACCTGGCGATGTCCTTCAACCCCTCGCACCTCGAGATCGTGGCGCCAGTGGTGGAAGGCTCCGTGCGTGCTCGCCAGGATCGTCGTGATGACCTTGACGGTGGCAAGGTGCTGCCGATCAACGTTCACGGTGACGCGGCCTTCGCTGGCCAGGGTGTGGTGATGGAGACATTCCAGATGTCCCAGACCCGCGCCTACAAGACTGGCGGCACGGTGCATATCGTCATCAACAACCAGGTGGGCTTCACCACGTCCCACCCGGAAGATGCACGCTCCACCGAGTACTGCACCGATATCGCCAAGATGGTGCAGGCCCCGATTCTGCACGTGAACGGTGACGATCCCGACGCGGTGCTCCACGTGACCCAGGTGGCACTGGACTATCGTCAGCAGTTCAAGAAGGACGTGGTCATCGACCTGGTCTGCTACCGTCGTCGCGGGCACAACGAAGCGGATGAGCCCTCCGGCACTCAGCCGATGATGTACCAGAAGATCAAGGATCATCCGTCTTCTCGTGCCCTCTACGCCGACCGTCTGGTGAAGCAGGGCGTGCTGTCCGAAGACGACGCCAAGGCCGTGGTCGAGAAGTACCGTGATGACCTGGTCGCTGGCAATCACGTGGCCAATGCGCTGGTGCAGGAACCCAACACCTCGCTGTTTGTCGACTGGAAGCCGTACCTGGGTCATGAGTGGACCGGGCACGCCGATACCAGTTTCGACATGAAGCGACTGAAGCAGCTCGCCGCCAAGATGTGCGAGATTCCGGACGGTGTGAAGGTGCAGCGTCAGGTCGCCAAGATCTACGAAGACCGCCGCAAGATGCAGGGCGGTGGCATGGCCATGAACTGGGGCTTTGCCGAGACTCTGGCCTACGCGACGCTGCTGGATCAGGGCCATCCGATCCGTCTGACCGGTCAGGACGTGGGGCGTGGCACCTTCTCTCACCGTCACGCGGTGATTCACAACCAGAAGGATGGCTCCACCCATGTGCCGCTTCAGCACATGGCAGACGGTCAGCCGCGCTTCACCATTCACGACTCCTTCCTCTCCGAGGAAGCGGTGCTGGCCTTCGAGTATGGCTACTCGACGACCATGCCGAATGCGCTGGTCATCTGGGAAGCTCAGTTCGGTGACTTCTTCAACGGTGCCCAGGTCGTGGTCGACCAGTTCATCTCCTCTGGCGAGACCAAGTGGGGACGTCTGTGTGGCCTGACCATGCTGCTGCCTCACGGCTTTGAAGGGCAGGGGCCTGAGCACTCGTCAGCACGTCTCGAGCGCTTCTTGCAGCTGTGTGCCGAGCACAACATGCAGGTCTGTGTCCCGACCACGCCGGCCCAGATCTTCCACCTGCTGCGTCGCCAGGTGATTCGCCCGCTGCGCAAGCCGCTGGTGGTGATGTCGCCGAAGAGCCTGCTGCGCCACAAGGAAGCGACCTCGAGCCTGGAAGAACTGGCCGAAGGCAGCTTCAACATGGTGCTGCCGGATCAGGGGCAGCGTGATGCCGACAAGGTCGAGCGGATCATCATGTGTGCCGGCAAGGTCTACTACGACCTGGCCAACTGGCGCGAGGAGAACCTGCGCGACGACGTGGCGATTGTTCGTGTCGAGCAGCTCTACCCCTTCCCCAAGGAAGAGCTGATCGAAACGCTCAAGGAGTACTCCAACGTCACCGATATCGTCTGGTGTCAGGAAGAGCCCCTCAACCAGGGTGCCTGGTACTCCATGCAGCACAACCTGCGTGTCGTTGCCGACTCGCTCAAGGACGGTCTGGGCTCCCAGCTGAAGTTTGCTGGACGGCCGGCGTCAGCGGCACCCGCGGCGGGCTACATGTCCGTACATACCGAACAGCAGCGCCAACTGGTGGAAGACGCCTTCAATCTCTAAGGCGACCATCGGGAAGAGAGAGAACATTAAGGATACGACATGGCTACCGAGATCAAGGCACCATCCTTTCCGGAATCCGTTGCCGAGGGCACCGTGGGCACCTGGCACAAGAAGCCCGGTGACAGCGTCGAGCGTGACGAGCTGATCGTCGAGATCGAGACCGACAAGGTCGTGCTCGAGGTTGTGGCGGTGGAAGCTGGCACCCTGTCCGAAGTGCTGGTGGAAGAAGGCGACACGGTAGAGTCCGAGCAAGTGCTGGGCCGCATCGGTGAAGGCGGCGGCAGCGCCGAGCAGAAGTCAGAGGCCAAGCCGGCTGAAAAGGGCGACGCGCAAGAAGCTCCCAAGGGCGGTGGTGAGAAGCGTGACGTCAAGGCGCCGAGCTTCCCTGAATCTGTTCAGGAAGGCACCGTAGCGAGCTGGACCAAGAAGGTCGGTGAAGCGGTCAAGCGCGATGAAGTGCTGGCCGAGATCGAGACTGACAAGGTCGTGCTGGAAGTGGTCGCACCGGAAGATGGCGCGCTCGCCGAGATCAAGGTCGAGGAAGGCGGCACCGTCGAGTCGGAAGCCGTGCTGGCGATCTTCGAAGTCGGCGCTGGTGGTGCCGCTCCGACCGCTGACAAGCAGGCTCCGAAGGCCAGTGCCGATGACGGTGGCAGCGACGAGCAGGTGGGCGACAAGATCGTGGCACCGGCGGCGCGCAAGCTGATCGCCGAGCACGACCTTGATGTCAGCGCGATCACGGGTACCGGCAAGGACGGTCGCGTGCTCAAGGAAGACGTGCTCAAGGCGGTCAAGGAAGGCAGTGCCAAGAAGTCAGCGCCGGCCAAGAAGGCCGCCGCCAGTGCGGCAGCACCTGCCGTCGAGGGCGAGCGCCCCGAGAAGCGCGTGCCGATGACGCGCCTGCGCAAGACCATTGCCAAGCGTCTGGTCCAGGCCCAGCAGACCGCTGCCATGCTGACCACCTACAACGAGGTGGACATGGGTGCGGTGATGGAGCTGCGCTCGCAGTACAAGGACACCTTCCTGAAGGCCCACGACGTCAAGCTTGGCTTCATGGGCTTCTTCGTCAAGGCGGCCTCCGAGGCGCTCAAGCGCTTCCCGGACGTCAATGCGTCCATCGACGGCGATGACATCGTCTACCACGGCTACCAGGATATCGGCGTGGCCGTATCCACCGATCGTGGCCTGGTGGTGCCGGTGCTGCGTGACACCGACAGCATGAAGATCGCCGACGTCGAGAAAGGCATTGTCGACTTCGGCAAGCGTGGTCGCGAAGGCAAGCTGGGCATTGAAGACATGCAGGGCGGCACCTTCACCATCACCAACGGCGGCATCTTCGGCTCGCTCATGTCCACGCCGATCCTGAATCCCCCGCAGACCGCGATCCTCGGTATGCACAAGATTCAGGAGCGCCCGATGGCGGTCAACGGCAAGGTCGAGATTCGCCCGATGATGTACCTCGCGCTGTCTTATGACCACCGTATGATCGATGGCAAGGACGCGGTGCAGTTCCTGGTCACCATCAAGGAGCTGCTCGAGGATCCGGCGCGTCTGCTGCTGGAAATCTGACCTGATTGGCAGTGACAGGGATTTATTGCAGAGCCTCTGCACACAGAACGAACAGGAGCCAACATGGCCGACAAGTATGATGTGATCGTCATTGGCGCGGGCCCGGGGGGCTACGTGGCCGCCATCCGTGCTGCCCAGCTGGGTCTGAAGACTGCCTGCGTCGAGAAGTGGATCGGCAAGGAAGGCAAGGTAGTGCACGGCGGTACCTGCCTGAACGTGGGCTGTATTCCGTCCAAGGCGCTGCTCGAGGCGTCCCACAAGTACGTCGAAGCCAAGCATGACTTCGACGACATGGGTATCCAGGCGGGCGACGTCACCATGGACGTGTCCAAGATGATGGCCCGCAAGGACAAGATCGTTAAGCAGCTGACCGGCGGTATCTCCGGACTGTTCAAGGCCAATGGCGTGACTGCCATCGAAGGGACCGGCAAGGTCGTGGCCAAGAACAAGGTCGAGGTCACTGACAAGGACGGCGGCACCAGCACCGTCGAAGCTGATAACATCGTGATCGCCGCTGGCTCCGTGCCGGTAGAGATTCCGCCGACACCGCTGACCGAAGGCCTGATCGTCGACTCCACCGGCGCGCTCGAATTCCAGGACGTGCCCAAGCGTCTTGGCGTGATCGGTGCCGGCGTCATTGGCCTCGAGCTCGGTAGCGTATGGAGCCGTCTGGGTTCCGACGTGACCGTGCTGGAAGCGCTCGACAGCTTCCTGCCCATGGTCGACTCCGCCATCGGCAAGGAAACCCAGAAACTGCTCAAGAAGCAGGGCCTGGATATCAAGCTGAATGCTCGCGTGACTGGCTCCGAGGTCAAGGGCGAGGAAGTGGTCGTCAAGTACGAAGACAATGAAGGCGAGAAGGAACTGACCTTCGACAAGCTGATTGTCTGCGTCGGCCGTCGTCCTTACACCAAGGGCGTGGTCGCTGATGGCCTGGGCGTCGAGCTGGATCAGCGTGGTTTCATTCACGTCGACGATCAGTGCCGCACCAGCGTGCCGGGCGTTTTCGCCATCGGCGACTGCGTGCGTGGCCCGATGCTGGCCCACAAGGCCTCTGAAGAGGGCGTGATGGTGGCTGACGTCATCGCTGGCCATAAGGCCCAGATGAACTATGACGCCATCCCCAGCGTGATCTACACCCATCCCGAGGTGGCGTGGGTCGGCATGAACGAGCAGGACGCCAAGGCGGCTGGCATCAAGGTCAAGACCGGCAGCTTCCCGTTTGCGGCAAGCGGTCGTGCCATGGCCAACAACGCCACCGACGGTCAGGCCAAGATCATCGCTGATGCGGAAACCGATCGCGTGCTGGGCATGCATATCGTCGGCCAGCATGCCGGTGAGCTGATCGCCCAGGGTGTGATCGCCATGGAATTCGGCTCCAGTGCCGAGGACCTGGCGTTGACCTGCTACGCGCACCCGAGTCTGTCCGAGGCGGTTCACGAAGCCGCACTGGCAGTGGAAGGCCATGCCATCCACGTCGCCAACCGCAAGAAGCGCTAGCAAGACAACAAGCGTCCGGCGCACTCCGGCAAGCCTGTGCAGTTCTGGCAGGCTTGCCGGCGCTTGTTGCCGACGCATCGCCGCCGACCATGTATCGGTGGCGGTCGGTGGCGTCCCACACGACTGATCCTGCGGGGCAGGGTGGGGCGCCGTTCGAGTCACATGCAACCAATGGCATGAATCGATGAACCTTCACGAGTATCAAGGCAAGCAGCTGTTTGCCGACTATGGTCTGCCTGTTTCCAAGGGCTTTGCCTGCGACACCCCGGAAGAAGCCTATGAGGCGTGCAAGAAGATCGGTGGCGAGCAGTGGGTCGTCAAGGCCCAGGTGCACGCTGGCGGCCGCGGCAAGGCCGGTGGCGTCAAGCTGATCAAGAGCCCGGACGAGGCCAAGGCCTTCGCCGAGCAGTGGCTGGGCAAGAACCTGGTGACCTTCCAGACCGATGAACACGGTCAGCCGGTCGCCAAGATTCTGGTCGAGAACTGCACCGACATCGCCAACGAGCTCTACCTGGGCGCGGTGGTCGATCGTGGCACCCGCCGCGTGGTGTTCATGGCATCCACCGAAGGTGGTGTCGAGATCGAGAAGGTCGCCGAAGAGACGCCTGAGAAGATTCTCAAGGCCGAGATCGATCCGCTGGTTGGCGCGCAGCCGTACCAGGCGCGTGAACTGGCCTTCGCCCTGGGCCTCGAGGGTGCCCAGGTCAAGCAGTTCACCAAGATCTTCCTGGGCCTGTCCAAGATGTTCCACGACAAGGACCTGGCGCTGCTCGAGATCAACCCGCTGGTGATCACCGACGAAGGCAACCTGCACTGCCTCGACGCCAAGATCAACCTGGATGGCAACGCGCTGTATCGCCACCCGGACCTGCAGGAAATGCGTGACCCGTCTCAGGAAGACGAGCGCGAAGCCAACGCCGCCCAGTGGGACCTGAACTACGTGGCCCTGGAAGGCAACATTGGCTGCATGGTCAACGGTGCTGGTCTGGCCATGGGCACCATGGACATCATCAAGCTCCACGGTGGCCAGCCGGCCAACTTCCTTGACGTGGGCGGCGGTGCCACCAAGGAACGTGTGGCGGAAGCCTTCAAGATCATCCTGTCCGACGACAGCGTCCAGGCGGTACTGGTCAACATCTTCGGTGGCATCGTGCGTTGCGACATGATCGCCGAAGGTATCATCGGTGCTGTCGAGCAGGTCGGCGTGAACGTGCCGGTCGTCGTGCGTCTGGAAGGTAACAACGCCGAGCTGGGTGCCGAGAAACTGGCCTCCAGCGGTCTGAACATCATCGCTGCCAAGAGCCTCACCGATGCGGCTCAGCAGGTTGTCAAGGCAGCGGAGGGCAAGTAATGAGCATCCTGATCGACAAGAACACCAAGGTCATCTGCCAGGGCTTCACTGGCGGCCAGGGGACCTTCCACTCCGAACAGGCCATCGCCTACGGCACCAAGATGGTCGGCGGTGTGACCCCGGGCAAGGGCGGCCAGGAACACCTGGGCCTGCCGGTGTTCAACACCGTCAAGGAAGCCGTCGAGCAGACCGGCGCTGAAGCCAGCGTGATCTACGTGCCCGCTCCCTTCTGCAAGGATTCCATCCTGGAAGCGGCCAATGCCGGCATCAAGCTGATCGTGTGCATCACCGAAGGCATCCCGACCCTCGACATGCTGGACGTCAAGGTCAAGTGCGATGAGCTGGGCGTGCGTCTGATCGGTCCGAACTGCCCGGGTGTCATCACTCCTGGCGAGACCAAGATCGGCATCATGCCGGGCCACATCCACAAGCCTGGCAAGGTCGGTATCGTGTCTCGTTCCGGCACCCTGACCTATGAAGCGGTCAAGCAGACGACTGACCATGGTTTCGGCCAGTCCACCTGTGTGGGTATCGGCGGCGACCCGATCCCGGGCTCCAACTTCATCGACATCCTCGAGATGTTCGAGAAGGATCCGGCCACCGAAGCCATCGTCATGATCGGTGAAATCGGCGGTACCGCCGAGGAAGAAGCCGCTGCCTACATCAAGGAGCACGTCACCAAGCCGGTGGTCTCCTACATTGCAGGTGTGACTGCGCCTCCGGGCAAGCGCATGGGCCACGCTGGTGCCATCATCGCTGGCGGCAAGGGCACTGCGGACGAGAAGTTCGCGGCTCTGGAAGCGGCGGGCGTCAAGACCGTGCGTTCCCTCGCCCAGATCGGCGATGCCCTGAAGGAAGCGACCGGCTGGTAAGCGGTCCTGGCGTCACAATAGGCGTCAGCACAAAGGCCACCTTCGGGTGGCCTTTTTTGTGGGCGTTTCCACGGATATGTCGCCTGGACTCTTGTCTCTAATGTGCGGGGCTAGATCGCGGGGCTAGATCGCGGGGCTAGATCGCGGGTCTATCGTCCGGGGGCTAACGTTTTGGTCTGACGTGCGGGGCTAACGTGCAGGTCTATCGCGAGGTCTAAAGGCCTCTGAGCCGGCGGACGAGAGCCTTGACGCTCTGACGCCCGCCCTGACGCCTTAGCGGCGACGCTTCCACACGCTTGATAGCTGCACCGCAAAGACCGGGGCCCCGGCCACCAGGTAAAGGTGATAGCTGACCAGACGCCAGATGATCACTGCGGCAGCCGCTTGCTCCCGCGCCATGACGGGCAGCAGCAGCGCGCCGACGCTGACTTCAGCAGCCCCGGCGCCGCCGGGTAGCACGCTGAGCTGGCTGGCGGCCATGGCCAGCATCTGGACCAGAAAGGTCCAGGCCCAGTCGGCCTGGCCACCGACACCGAGCACCGCCAGATAAAGAAGGCTGTAGCGTGCCAGCCAGTGCAGGCTGCAAAGCAGGAAGATGCCTGCGAGTATCGGTGGCGGCAGCTGAAGTGTGTTCATAAGGGTGTGGCGACAGCGCAGCAAGCGCCTGACGACCCAGCGTCTTGCTCGCGGCGTGGGAGACAGGCGTGCAGGCCACCAGGCCGTGATGACGGACAACCGCGGCGGATAGCGAAGCCATCGCGGCAGCCAGACGATGATGGCGGTGAAAGCGGCCAGTGCGACCATGAGCCCGATCAGTGCCGCCTCGACCAGCGACTGGTGGGGCCAGCTTGCCACTCCTCCCAGCGACAGCGACACCAGCAGCCCCAGCATCAGGCTGAAGAACAGCATGTCGGCCAGCTGGTCGACCAGAAAGATCGCCGAGCCCTGAGCCGCGGGATAACCCCGGCGCGACAGCAGCCACAGTAGCGTGGCGACGCCGCCACCGCCGGCCGGAGTGGCGCATAGGGCGAATTTTGACGACATCTCGATGGCCAGGGCACCCGTCTGGCCAAGCCGTCCTGCGCGGCCATTCAGCATTAGCCGCAGGCGTGCCGCGTTCAGATTCCAGCAGAGGATCGCCAACGCCACCATCAGGCACAGCGTTTCAGGGGGAAAGGCCATGACCGCGCCCAGGGTGCCAGTCCCTCCCAGCCACCAGGGCAGCACCAGCGAGAGCACGATGGTCAGGGCCAGCAGGCCGGCCTTCACCAGCAGTCCTGTGCGATGTCGGGGAGACTGACGCGCGCCGTCTTGGGCAAGCCTGAGTCCGCTATCGGTGGATGGCCCTTCAGCCATGGCGTCGCTTGGCAGGAACGATAGGGTCGACGACGGCTTCATAGTGGTGCAGCAGTGACAGCATGACCTTGTCCCAATCGAACTGACGTTCGACGAAGCGCCGGGCATGGCGTCCCGAGGCCTTGGGATCGTTGGCGAACAGGGCTTCGGTGGCCTCGGCCATGGCCGAGGCAGAATGCGGCTGACACAGAATGCCGCCGCCCAGCGGAACGTTCTCGATCAAGGCCCCGGCGCGTGCCCCGACCACCGGGATTCCGCTGGCCATCGCTTCCTGGGCGATCAGCCCGAAGGTTTCGCGGGTACCCGCATGCAGCAGCGCATCGCTTGAGGCCAGGGCCCTGGCGACTTCATGGGTGCCAACGCAGCGATTGATCACGCTGACGTTAGACGGTACCTGGGTTGGCATGCCAGGACCCATCAACAGCAGGTGATAGGGGGAGCCCAGGCGCTTGGCAGTGTCCAGCAGAATGTCGATGTTCTTCTCCTGGGAGAACCTGCCCACAAAGACCAGCAAGCGGCTATCGGCCTCCAGGCCCAGCTTGAGTCTCAATGCTGGATCCCGTTTGTCAGGATGGAAGGTGGCCAGATCCACCCCAAGGGGTTGCACGCGTACGCGATCGACACCCCAGGAGGCAAGTCGGTCTGCCATGGCCTGGCAGGGCGCCAGCACGCTGTCGAAACGCTGGTAGAGGTTAACCACATAGCGCTCCAGACGCCGTCGCACTGGGGCGCCGAAACGATCGCCCATCAGGCGTGGAAGATCCGAGTGATAGAAGCCGACCACGGGTATCCCAAGCTGCTGGCCGGCGTCCAGGGCGGCCCAGGCCGTCACGTAGGGATCGCCGGCCTCGATTAGGTCGGGGGACAGGTCCACGAGCGCGTCTTTCCAGGGGCGGCGGCGAAGCGGAAAGCGATAGCTTTGTCCCAGGGGAATACGCAAGGAGGGCAGCTGATGGTGGTCCCCTAGACTGTCTCGCTCTGCGCCAGGCACCACCAGGCTTGTGCGCCACTCGGGAAAGCGTGAAAAGACCCGGTGCTTGGCCTGCAGATAAGTACGAACACCGCCGCTAGACGGCGCGTGGAACATGGTGACGTCGGCGAGATGCAAGGAGGCCTCCGTGGCAGTGACATTGTAGCCACGAGCCTACGAGGGAAATGCGACAGTTCTGCGACAGGGGGAGGCGGTGCGCATTGAGGCCCAACAAAAAAACGGCGACCCAAGGGTCGCCGTTTTTTTGTTCTATCACGATACGGACTGTCTGATAGCCCCGCTAAATAGCTCAGCTAGATAGCCCTGCTAGATAGCCCTGCCCGCTAGCGGCACGGTCTGGCCGCTAGCGGGTAGCGCAACCGCTCAGACGGTGGGCTGGGCCACCAGCGAGCGGGTTTCTTCCTTGGCTTCGGTCAGGGCGACACGCACGCTGTCGCCGAGCTTGAAGCGCTCTTCACCTTCGATCTGGATGCGGCCTTCCTTGTCGTCCACCACCACCTTGTCGCGGTCAGCGTGCATCAGCGGAGCCGGGACGAAGGCGGTCGCGCCATTGGCGGTCAGGCGCACGCGCATGCCGCCGCGGTTGATCGCGATGATCTCGGCCTCGAACACATCTTGCTGCTTGGCCGCCGGGGTCAGGTAGCGCACGTACAGCCAATCCTTGACGTCACGTTCCGCGAGGCGGTTGAGACGACGACGCTCGGTCAGCTGTTCGGTCAGCTCGATGCTGGCTTCCTTGGGGGCCTGCTCGCCCTTGAGCACGCGCTTGATCAGGCGATGGTTGACCATGTCGCCGTACTTGCGGATCGGGGAGGTCCAGGTGGCATAGGCGGCCAGTCCCAGGCCAAAGTGCGGACCCGGCTGGGCCGACATGGCGGTGAAGCCCTGGAACTTGCGCAGGCGGGCATCCAGCCAGGCGTCATCGCGACTTTCCAGCGCGCGCTTGAGCTCCTTGTAGCGGGACAGGTCGGTCAGCGCCTCACGTTCGACGCTGATGTCCTGGGTCTCCAGGAAGCTCTGGGCGGCCTCGGCCTTGTCGTCCTCGAAGGCACGATGGACGTTGAAGATGCCATGACCAACCTTGTCGGCAAGCAGCGCCGCGCAGCACGCATTGGCGGCGATCATCGATTCTTCGATCATGCGGTTGGCGATGCGCCGCTCTTCGGTGCGGATCGCCAGCACGTTACCGGCCTCGTCCAGGTCGAAGACATAGTCGGGACGGTCCTTGAACACCAGGGCGTGCTCCTGGCGCCAGCGAGTGCGTGCCTCGGTCAGATCACGCAGGGCCTTGAGCTGATCGCCGATGGACGCTTCAGGTGCCCACTCGCCCTGGCCCTCGAGCCAGTCAGAGACGTTGTCGTAGACCAGGCGAGCCTGTGAACGCGCGGTGGCAGCGAAGAACTGATAGTCACCGAGGCTGCCATCGGCGTTGACGTCCAGGCGACAGGCCAGCACCGGGCGTTCCTGGCCCTCGTGCAGCGAGCACAGATCATCGGCCAGCTGCTCGGGCAGCATGGTGACGTTCTGGCCCGGCAGGTAGACGGTGAAGGCACGAGTGCGGGCCTCGAGGTCGGCGGCGTGGCCTTCCTCCACGTAGGCGGTGGGGTCGGCGATGGCTACCGACAGGCGCCAGCCGCCGTCCTCGCGGACTTCGACGCGCAGGGCGTCGTCCATGTCGCGGGTCTTCTCGCCGTCGATGGTGAAGAACGGCTCCGCGGTCAGGTCCTCACGGGTGAGCCCTTCGTCGCGTAGCGGCCAGTCGGTGCCGGCGTCGGGGCATTCCTGCTCGAGGGCATGGCGGGCCAGGGTGACGCGCCACGGCACGGCGGGGTCGTCGGTCTTGGCCACCAGTTCGTCGATCTGGGTGAAGAAGGCGCGGTCATCCGGCTTGAGCGGGTGGCGCACCAGTCGTGCTACGACCCAGTCCCCATCGCCGATGGTGTTTTCGTCCAGGCTGCGCTTGATGCGCGCCTTGAGGGCGGTCTTGATCGACGGGTGGTCGGGCACCACCGCCAGGCGGCCCTCGCGCAGCTGCACTCGGGCAACGAAGCGCTCCATGTTGCTTTCGATCAAGGTGTCGGGTTCGACCGACTTGCGCTCACCTTCTTCGTGCAGCACCGCCTCGACGCGATCGCCGTGCAGCACCTTCTTCATCGCGGGAGGTGGCACAAAGTAGGACGCACCATCATCGGTTTCGAGAAAACCGAAGCCTTTTTCGGTGGCTTTGATGACACCCGTGACACGGGGGGTGTTATCGCGGATCTGTTGCTTGAGCTGAGCCAGCAAGGCGTTGTTCTGCAGCATGGTCACGATCGAGTGGCGGGAATAAGGGGGCCACTATACGGATTGTTCGCGCGGCGGCCAAACCCCTTGCTCGGTGACAACGGGAAATCAAGATCTTGTGGGTACTTATCGGCCCTTGCCGACACGCTGACAAGAGCAGGGGCCTCCTTTCGCGCCCTGCTGGATACCTCGGGCGGGGTGTTGAGTGGCATCTCCCTTCGCCGTGAAATGCACAGTCAGGGTTCGACCAATGTGGTACTAGATTGGTATTCAATTGGTCTTCATGTGGAGCTATATTGGTCCTATTAGCTCCGAGGACCTGACCGCCATGGATTCACGATTCGATCGTCTAAGACTTGATGGAACGCTGGCCACCCCCCTGTATCGGCAGCTGGCGAATGAGCTGGAGGCCGCGATTCGCGGAGGCGAGTGGCGTGCCGGCGAAGCCTTGCCATCCGAACGCAACCTGGCCGAAGCGCTGGGTGTGTCCAGAATTACCGCCCGCAAGGCCCTTGATCAGCTGGAAACGACGGGCCTGATTCGACGGGATCGCGGTTCTGGCACCTTTATCCGGCCTAGCATGGACCAGTCTCTGACGCGCCTGACCAGCTTCAGCGAGATGTTGACCAGGCGGGGGTTTCAGCCTCGCTCGGAGTGGATCGCACGTGAGCGTTGCCAGCCCGGCAGTGAGGAGAACCTTCGCCTCGGGCTGTCCAGCAACGCCCAGGTGTCACGGCTCAAGCGTCTGCGCCTTGCCGACGATGTGGTGATGGCGGTCGAAGAAAGCTGCCTGCCGGTCACGGTGTTGCCCAACCCCATGGATGTGGACGTGTCCCTCTACCGCTGGCTGGAGGATGCCGGTACGCCGATCGTCCGCGCGCGCCAGCAGGTGACGGCGGTCAATGCCGATGCCGAGCTGGCCGCCCTGGCCCAGGTAGCACCAGGGCAAGCGCTGCTCAAGGTCACCCGTCTGGGGTTTCTCGCCGACGACACTCCTGCCGAGTTAAGCGTTACCTACTGTCGCACTGACTACTACGACTTCACCGTTGAGCTTGTCCGCTAGGAGGTGTCCATGACGATCGCTGCTACCCGCTTGAGCGGCAATATATTGACCCCGGAGGGCTGGTTGCTGGGTCACATGCGGCTGGAAGATGGCCGCATTGCCGCGATAGAAGGTCGCCCCGTCGACCCTGAGCAAAACGATGCTCCGCGGCTGATCCCGGGATTCATTGACCTGCACGTGCATGGCGGCGGCGGCGCGGACGCGATGGAGGGGGCCGCCTCGGTGGCGACCCTGGCACGCACTCACCTGCGCTTTGGGACGACCAGCCTGCTGGCGACGACCATGACCGCCACTCCGGCACAGGTCCGCGCAGTGCTGCGGGAGATCTCGACCTACATGCGTGAGCCGGAGCCCCAGGCATCGCGAGTCCTGGGCGTGCATCTCGAAGGACCCTACATCAACCCTGGCAAGCTCGGTGCCCAGCCGGCCCATGCCCAGGTCGCCAGCGTGGCCGAGATGGACGAGTTGCTGGCGCTGGCCCCGATCCTGGTGGTCACACTGGCCGCCGAGATCAGCGGCCATGGTGAGGTGATTCGTCACCTCAGCGAACAGGGCGTCAAGGTTCAGCTGGGCCACACCCTGGGCAGCTACGAGGACGGGGTGGAAGCCTTGGCACATGGCGCCTGTGGCTTTACCCACCTGTTCAATGCCATGACCGGGCTGCATCACCGCAAGCCCGGCATGGCCGGTGCTGCGCTAGCCCACGCTGAGTATGCCGAGATCATCCCGGATCTGTTGCACGTTCATCCTGGGGCTATTCGCACTGCGCTTCGCTGTATCCCGCGTCTGTATGCGGTGACCGACTCCACCGCGGCGGCAGGCATGCCCGATGGCGACTACCGCCTGGGAAGCCAGACGGTCTCCAAGTGCCTGGGCGGTGTGCGCCTGGCAGACGGCACCCTGGCGGGCAGCACGCTGACGATGGATCAGGCGCTGCGCAACTTCGTCGGTCTCGGCCTCAGTCTGGCCGAGGCCTCGGATCGCTTGTCGCGTTTTCCCGCCGACTTTCTAGGGCGCACCGACGTGGGCCGCCTGGAGGTTGGCGCGCGCGCCGATGTCGTCACGCTCGATCCCCAGTTAACGCTTTCGGCTGTCCACCTGGATGGTCATCTGGTGTCAGGAGACCCCCATGTCACTCATGCTTGAAGAGGCGCTGAATGCGCCGGAACGACTGCGCGGCCAGCTGGCGCGTAACCAGACCCTGCTGCGCGATCTGGGGGAGCGGCTGCGCCATGAAGCGCCCAGCGCTGCCGTGACGGTGGCGCGGGGCAGCTCGGATCACGCCGCCAGCTATCTGGCCTATCTGTGCATGCAGGCCCGGGGGATACCGGTGGCATCGCTGCCGCCCTCCCTGTCGACGCTTGCACGCACCCCCTGGAAGCTTCAGGGACAGCTATCCATTGCCATTTCCCAGTCGGGCCAGAGCCCCGATCTAGTGGTCAGCCAGCGCGCTCTGAAGCAGGGAGGCGCTACCACTCTGGCCTTGGTCAACACCGCTGAATCGCCACTTGGGCAGGCCAGCGATATCGAGATACCGCTGTTCGCCGGAGAAGAACGCAGCGTGGCAGCCACCAAGAGCTTCCTGGCGACCCTGAGTGCTGGGGCCCAGTTGCTGGCGCACTGGAACGAGAGTGCCATGCTGCTGGGCGCACTCAACGAGCTTCCCGATCGGTTGGTAGAGGCTGCCGCTCAGGACTGGAGCCCTGCCGTGGAAGCGCTCAAGGATGTCGATCGCTTGATGGTGATTGGACGTGGCGCCGGCCTGGGGATCGCCCAGGAGGCCGCGCTCAAGTTCAAGGAAACCTGCGGTATCCAAGCCGAGCCGTTCAGCGGAGCTGAGGTCAAGCATGGGCCGATGGCGTTGATCGAGCCCGGCTACCCGGTGCTGGTGTTCGCTCCCCCAGGCGCCGAGCAGGCCGGTCTGCTGGAGCTGGCAGAATGGCTTGAAGGCGTCGGGGCCAAGGTGCTGCTCGCCGCTGACGAGAGGGTGGCCCGGCGACAGCTGACGCTGACCGGCACCAGCCATGAGGCCCTTGAGCCGCTGTCCGTCATTCAGAGCTTCTATCCGATGGTGGCACGTCTCGCCGAGGCGAGGGGGATCGATCCTGATCAGCCCCGTCACCTGCGCAAGGTGACCTGCACGGTCTAGCGCGATCCCTTCCACCCAAGCGTCCTCTCCTCAATGACAACGATACGGAGCAGATCATGGTTTTGAGCAATGTCACCCTGGTGGCGCCGGTCAAGGGGGTGGTGGTCCCCCTGGCCGACGTCCCGGATCCCGTGTTCGCCGAGGGCAGTCTCGGCCAGGGCATCGCCCTGGACCCGCTAGGCGGGTGCTTGCATGCCCCCTGTGACGGCGAAGTGGTTCAGTCTGCTCGCACCCATCATGCGTTTACCATCAGGAGTGATGAGGGCATCGAGGTCCTGGTGCACCTTGGACTCGACACCGTGATGCTCGAAGGTCGTGGTATCGAGGCCTGCGTGACCCAAGGGCAACGGGTACAGGCAGGCGAACCTCTGTGTTACTTCGACCTGGACCAGCTGGCCTGCGACGCTGCCTCGTTGGTGACGCCCATGGTCGTGCTGGATAGCGGTGAGCGCCAGTGGATCGAGCTGGAGCTGCGTGCCGGCGATATCGTACAGCGAGGGGAACCACTGATCGTGCTGGGCCCGGCAAGCTCAGCGGTGGCCGGCGGCGTCGCTGGCGTTGAGCCGGCGGGGCCAAAGCTCGAGCGCACGGTTACGCTGGCCATTGAAGCGGGACTGCACGCACGTCCGGCGGCCAGGCTCAGGGCGATTGCCCGCGACCACCAGGTCGTCATGAGCCTGGGTGCCAAGGCGCGCACCGCGAGCTCCGGCAGTGTCAGCGCACTGATGAATCTCGGGCTTGAGTGTGGCGATGCGGTGCAGATCAAGGTGGAAGGGGCCAACGCTGAGGCGGCAATGGCCAGTGCTGTTGCCCTGCTGACCACAGCGGAAGGCCATGGCGCCGGTGACATTCAGCAGGCGGCCCCCGCTGCAGGGGAGCTGGAACCTGGACAATTAGGGGGCCTGACAGCCAGTCGCGGGATGGCCAGTGGGCCGCTTTCGGTGTTGAGCGTCAGGTTGCCTGAGGTGCCGCTAGAAGGGCACGGTCGTCAGGTGGAGTGTCCACGCTTGATGGCGGCGCTGGAGCAGGTAGGGGCGCAGCTAGAGGCATCCAGGACACGCGCCTTGCGTGAAGGCCAGCAGGCCGAAGCTGAGGTGTTCGAAGCCCATCAGGCGTGGTTGGAAGATCCGGACCTGGTGGCATCGGCGGTCAGCAGGCTGGAAGAGGGGCTTAGTCCGGGGCAAGCCTGGCGTGAAGCCCTGGACGCAGAAGCCGACCGCCTTCGCGCCACCGGCAACGCCATCTTGATCGGTCGCATCGCTGACCTGAGAGACCTTCAGCGTCAAGTGATGCTGACCTTCAGTGATGGCCCGTCAACGGCCCTGGGGGAGCTGCCGGCAGACGCCATTGTCGTGGCCGATGATCTCACTCCCTCATCCTTCGTCGAGCTGTGCCAGCATGATCCGGCGGGGCTCTGCCTGGCGGCGGGCGGTACCACCTCCCACGTAGCGATCATGGCCCGCGCCCGGGGCGTGCCCTGTCTGGTGGCCATGGGCGGCGCGCTGCTTGAGGCAGCCGATGCCCATCACGGTAGCACGGTAGTGCTGGATGCCGACAAGGGGCGGCTGGAGCTGACGCCTGACCAGCCTCGTTGCGAACAGGTGGTGAAGGAGATCGCCGTCCGGGCCGCCCGCGCCGAAGAAGAACGCAGCCAGGCACACCTGGAAGCGGTGACCCGCGATAGCCGCATGGTAGAGGTCGCCGCCAATATCGGCAGCGCCGAAGAGGCCCGCCAGGCAAGCGCCAGTGGGGCGGATGGTGTCGGCCTGATGCGCAGCGAGTTTCTGTTCCTGGGGCGGGACTCGGCGCCCAGCGAAGCACAGCAGCGTGAGGAATATCAGGCCAGCGTTGATGCCCTGGGCGCCAAGCCAGTGATTATCCGCACCCTGGATATCGGCGCCGACAAGCAGCTGCCGTACCTGACGCTGCCGTCGTCACCCAACCCTGCCCTCGGGGTCCGCGGCATGCGCCTGTGGCAGTCTCACCCTGAATTGCTGGATACCCAGCTACGCGCCTTGCTGGGGGGCAAGCCGCTGCGTCATCTGCGCATCATGGTGCCGATGGTCAGCGATGCCAGCGAGCTCGAATGGGTGCGCGAGCGCATGGAGGCAATGGCGGCCGACATGCGCCTGACCGAACTGCCCCTGCTGGGAGCGATGATCGAAGTACCCAGTGCGGCGCTATGTTCCGCTGCCATGGCCAAGGTGGCTGACTTTCTGTCGATCGGTACCAACGATCTGACCCAGTATGGGCTGGCCATGGATCGCGAGGATGCGCTGCTGGCGGCCCGGGCGGATGTGCTTCACCCCGGCGTGCTGCGACTGATTCAGGCGACCCTGGCGGGCACCGGGGGGCGCTGCCCGGTGGGAGTGTGCGGAGCGGCAGCCGGCGATGAGCTTGCGGGTCCTCTGCTGGTGGCCATGGGCGTCTCCGAGCTATCGGTGGAGCCGGCCAGCGTAGCGGCGGTGAAGGCGCGCTTGCGACGCCTGGATGCCAGCGTGATCGCGCGCGAAATCGATACCCTGCTGGCGATGCCAGACGCTGCATCGGTGCGCCATGCACTGACGCAACTGGTAGAGGCCGCGCTGGTCGCCGAGACACCTTCCGAGAGGATCATGACATGACAAGCTCACTGGGCTCACGCCTGATGGCTGCGCTGCAGCTGCTGGGGCGTTCGTTGATGCTGCCGATCGCCGTCTTGCCGGTCGCCGGCCTGCTGCTGCGGCTGGGGCAGCCTGACCTTCTCGACATTGCCTTTGTGGCCAGCGCTGGCCAGGCGATCTTCGCCAACCTGGCGTTGATCTTTGCCATAGGACTGGCCGTCGGCTTTGCCGACGACAGCAATGGTGCTGCGGGCCTTGCCGGGGTGATCGGCTATCTGGTGCTGGATGCGGTGCTGGAAAGTCTCAACCCCGAGATCAACATGGGAGTGCTGGCGGGTATCATCATGGGGACCGTCGCGGGGCTACTGTACAACCGCTTCAAGGCCATCAAGCTACCCGACTATCTGGCGTTTTTTGGTGGTCGGCGTTTCGTCCCCATCGCCACCGGCCTTGCTGGCGTGGTACTGGGCATCGCCTTTGGTTGGGGCTGGCCGCCAATACAGCACGCCATCGACACCCTTGGCCATTGGCTGATTGACGCTGGCGCTTTCGGCAAGTTTGTCTACGGCGCACTCAATCGCCTGTTGATCGTCACCGGCCTGCACCACGTCCTCAACAGCTTTGTGTGGTTTGTCTTCGGCAGCTTTGGCGACGCCACCGGCGATCTCAATCGCTTCTTTGCCGGAGATCCGTCTGCCGGTGGCTTCATGGCGGGCTTCTTCCCGGTGATGATGTTTGGCCTGCCGGCGGCGGCACTGGCCATGTACCACACCGCCGACAAGGGACGTCGGGCCCAGGTCGGAGGGCTGCTGCTATCACTGGCAATGACCGCCTTCCTGACCGGGGTGACGGAACCCATCGAGTTCACCTTCATGTTCCTGGCACCGCTGCTCTACGCCTTCCATGCGGTGATGACCGGTCTCAGCATGGCCATCATGCAGTGGCTCGACGTCAAGCTGGGCTTCACCTTCTCCGCCGGGGCCTTCGACTATGCCCTGTCCTACGGTTTGTCCACCAACGGCTGGCTGATGCTGCCGGTGGGGCTGGCGATCGGTAGCATCTACTACGTGCTGTTCCGTTGGGCGATTGTGCGGTTTGACCTGCCCACGCCGGGACGCGAGCCGCTGACGCAGGACCCCCAGATGAGCGCCGCCGAACTCGGTGAGCGTGGTCCCGCCTTTACCACCGCCCTTGGAGGGGCGGCCAACCTCGAAGCGGTGGGGGCCTGTACCACCCGTCTGAGGCTGGTACTGAAACAGCCGGACCAGATCGATGAGGCAGCGCTGAAGGCACTGGGGTCTCGTGGTGTGTTGCGACTGGGTGGGGGCGGTGTGCAGGTGATCCTGGGCCCTATCGCCGACACCGTCGCCGACGAGATTCGTGCGGCCATGGCGGCTCAGGGGCAGACGCCCCCAGTGGGGGCTGATCCCGCCGAGGTCGTGGTCGCACAGAAGGTGTCCACCCCGACAAGCCTCAACGATGAGCAGGTAGCAGCCTGGCGCCGAGCCCTGGGAGGAAGTGACAACATCCGCGCGCTGGACGTTCGCGCAGCGACTCGCCTGCGTCTGGCGGTCCGTCACGATAGCGAGCTGGATGAGCAGGCCTTGGCCCAGCTGGGCTGCCACGGTGTGCTAAGGGTGGCTGAGGGCGTCTGGCATCTGGTGGTCGGCAAGGATGCGGACGCTCTGGCCGGGGGCCTGCGTGAGGCAGGCGTGGTGCCCAACTGAGCACGTCTCCCAGGAGACCTTGGCGAAGCACCCTAAGCAACGGCATGCCGAGAGGCGTGCCGTTGCTCTTTCATACGTTGCTCTTTCATACGTTGCTCTTTCGTATGTTGCTTGCAAGACGCTGTCCCTTTGTGTCGCCGGTCGATGGTGTAGACTGCTGCGATCCCTGGCCCGATCCACTTGCAACGTCCTGGAGCCTTTATGCAGCCACACTTGATCGTGTCCGACCTTGACGGCACCTTGCTGGGTGCCGATCACGACCTGGCCGCGCTGACCATTGATACCCTGCGTGCGTTGGCCGGGGAGGGGCATCGGCTGTGCCTCGCCTCAGGCAGACACCACCGGGATATGGTCGGTTTTCGCGATCGACTGGGTGGGGCGGCACACATCATCTCCAGCAACGGCGCCTGGACCCTGGATGCTGCCGGGCAGTGTGTGCGGTCTGCGCACCTGCGGCCGGAACAGGTGGAAATGCTGCTGGGCCTTCCCCGGCCGTCAGAGGTACGCCTCAACATGTACCGCGAGGATGCCTGGTTGATCGACGATCATGCCCCTGGTCTGCTGGCCCTGCATGAAGCGACTGGCTTCGAGTACCAGGTAGCGCCAACGGAGCGAATGGAGGTGCAGGGTGTAGGCAAGGTGCTCTACATCGGCGAGCCTCGTCTGCTGGCCACTATTGAAGCGGCCGCACGGGAGGCAGCAGGCGATGCCTTGCATATCACCTATTCGATGAGTCACTCGCTCGAAATCATGGCGGCAGGGGTCAACAAGGGCAGTGCCGTGTCTGCGCTGCTCGACGATCTGGGGATTCCTGCAGAGCGCTGCCTGGCCTTTGGCGACAACCTCAATGACCTGGAAATGCTGAGCCTTGCGGGCGAAGCCCACGTCATGGCCAACGCCCATCCCCAGCTGGCGCAGGATCTGCCCGGGGCGACAGTGATCGGCCATCACGCCGAAGAAGGGGTGGCGCGCTGCCTGCGCCGTCGCTTCGGGCTCGCGGATGAGCGGCACGGCTAGTTGCCGAGCCGGCCCCACCAATGCCCCAGACATGCCCCTGTCGCTGGCCTCGTGCGGGCCTTGGCGCCCAGCATGAACAGGTCATATAGCCTCGGATCACTTCTCAGGAGCGTCGGATGAACGGATACGACCCGCTGTTTCTCGACCGTCACGTGCGCGACACGATGGCCTTCTACCACCCCAGGGCGATCGATCCCCACGGTGGTTTCTTTCACTACCTGCGCGATGATGGCAGCGTCTATGACGCGGAGCATCGTCATCTGGTGTCGAGCGCGCGCTATGTCGTCACCTATGCGCGGTTTGCGCTGCACAGCGGTCAATCCGAGTATCTGCACTGGGCGCGCCACGGGCTTGCCTATCTGGAGAAGGCCCACTTTCAGACGCGCCATCAGGGCTATGCCTGGACGCTACGAGATGGCAAGCCTGAGGACACCACCCATCATTGCTACGGTCTGGCCTTCGTGCTGCTGGCCTATGCCGAGGCCTACCGGGCGGGGATTGCCGAGGCCTACGCAGGCATTGGTCGGGTTCACCGAATGCTGCAGCAGCACTTCTGGGAGCCCCAGTGGCAGCGTTTTGCCGATGAAGCGGATGAGCGTTGGCGCTTGAAGGACTACCGGGGCCAGAATGCCAACATGCATGGTTGCGAAGCGCTGATCGCAGCCTACGAGGCGACGGCTGAAACCCGCTATCTGGATCAGGCCTTGGCCATCGCGCGCTCGATCATCGGCATCAACCGCAAGCATCCACACGGGTGGATATGGGAGCACTACGATCAGCAGTGGAACCCTGACCTCGACTACAATCGGCAGGACCCCAAGCACCTGTTCCGCCCCTGGGGGTATCAGGTGGGTCACCAGACCGAGTGGGCCAAGCTGCTGGTGTTGCTGTCCCGTTACCGCGACGATGCCTGGCTGATACCTACCGCAGAGCGGTTATTCAGCAGTGCCTGTGAGGCCGGCTGGGACAAGCAGCATGGCGGGCTGGTGTATGGATGCGATCTGGACGGCGAGGTATGTGACGGCGACAAGTACTTCTGGGTACAGGCAGAGAGCTTCGCCGCGGCTGCGGTGCTGTGGGAAGTCACCGGCAAGGGCTGCTACCAGCGCTGGTATCAGCGCCTGTGGGAGTACAGCTGGCAGCATATGATGGATCATCGACACGGTGCCTGGTATCGCATCCTGTCTGCTGACAACCGCCGCTACGATGACGCCAAGAGCCCGGCCGGCAAGGTGGACTATCACACCATGGGTGCCTGTCAGGAGGTGATGGGCGTGCTGGCACGGCGCGAAGGCGGGTGAACAGAACCCACGGGGCCAGGCGTCGCTTGGCCCCGTGGGTCCGGTAGAGCTTGGTATGTATGTTGGTTTTTACGGTGGTTTGTAAGGTGATTCAGGCGTCCTTGTTGGGCGCCTCCATGCGTCTTAGCTGGCGCCACAGGTCGCGGCGAAGGTCGGCCAAACGGGGCCGCTGCTCCGGGCTGAACGTCAGCGGCCGTACCAGGCGCTGGGTCCTCAACCCCAGTCGAGCGCCGAGCAGACCCACGCCAAGGCCCTGGGCGGCGCGGGCCGAAAGGCGCCCGGCCAGATCCAGTGACAGCATCTGCACGCTGGCGTCGGTGGCGAGCTCGGTGGCGCCTGCAAAGGCCATCTGATACAGCACGCTGCGCAGCAGCTTGAGCCTGGCTGCGTAGCCCAGCTCCAGCCCGTAGAGTCGACACAACCGGTCCACCATCGCCAGGTGGCGCCATGCCACCAGGGTCATGTCCACCAGGGTCATCGGACTGACGGCGACCATGACCGCGGTTTCTCCGCTCATTCGCGATATCAGGCGCTGGGCCTCTCTATCTCTCGGCGCCAGCAAGTGGTGCGCCACCAGCTGCTGAAGGTCCTGGCCATCATGGTGCGCTTCTCGCGCCGCCTCGAAGGCATGCCAGTGGGGGTCGTCATCGCCCAGAGCGAGCTGAGTCTTGAGGCGCCGAGCCAGCGCCAGTGCCTGTTTGGGCGAGCGCTCATGCATCTGCGCCAAGGCCAGACGCAGCTGATCGTGGCGCTTCAATCGCTTCAGACGAAACAGCTCACGCATCAGCGCCATTCCGCCAAGGCCAATGGCCGTCAGTCCCAGCAGCTGCCAGCCGGTCGCCAGCAGGTCTCCCCCAGCAAGAGTCTGGGGCACGCCGGTCACCAGTTCGGCAGCGCCAAGGCCAGTAGTGGCGAGCAGCACCGTCACCAGTCCCCAGCGGCGTTTGCGAGGGCGTCCAAGGGTGCCCGCCAAGTCCACCCGATCGTCGTCGGCAGTGGCTGGCGGGGTGGGCGTCAGCGCTCGGCTGTCGACTCCTTCAGCGAAGCGCTGGCCAGGCCTGGGGTCATGGAAAGAGCCGATGGTGGCGTCATCCTGCTCGGCAAAGCGCACCGAGGGGCGCGGGTCGTTCGGCGAGTCCTGGGTCATCTGAGCTTGTCTCCGAGTAGCCAATCCAGCGCCAGATCCATGCGGATGTGGGGCAGGGCTCCTGCCGTCACCGGTTGCGGCCTGAAGGCGGTAAAGTCGAATCCCTGACGTTCCCAGAAGGCAGGGTCTGGAAGCCGGCCTGGCACCTCTCCCGGGAAGGTCAGCAGCGACTCGCCGTCCAGGGTGGTGCCCCTGAGGGCCGGCGATGTACGTCCCTGATGGGTGACCTCACGCGCCTCGGTGGCGCGAATGGAGGCCAGCGACAGTGCCTTGACCGGAATATCGGCGTACTTGAGGTTTTTCATGGGTTCCGCGAGCAGTGCCTCCAGTAGGCTGACAAGCCTGGCATGCTGATCCGGCGTGACGTGGTCCGCCTTGGTCGCGGCAATGGCCAGGCGATCGATGCGCGGTGTGAACAGGCGGCTGAACAGGCTGCGCCTGCCGTAGTTGAAACTCTGCATCAGTTGCTGCAACGCCTGGGACAGGTCCTCGAAACGTTCAGGGCCGGCGTTGAGGGCGCCCAGCACGTCGACCAGCACGATCTGGCGGTCGAATCGACGGAAGTGATCGCGGTAGAACGGCTTGACGATATGTTGCTGATAGTGGGCAAAGCGGCGTGCCAGCGTCCGATACACGCTCGACTCAGGCAAGCGTTCCAGGGTCTCGGCTGAGTGACTGTCAAGACCGGGCAGCGGAAAGAACTGCAGCACGGGGGCGCCGGCCAGCTCTCCGGGCAGCAGGAAACGCCCTGGCTGAAGGTGCGAAAAGCCCGCCTCACGGGCGGCGCGCAGTCCGCTGGCATACTGCTCGCTGATATCGGCGAGGAGAGCTTCATCCGCCTCCTGTTCGATGTCCAGTTGATCGACGCAGGCCTGCCAAGGCGCCAGCATGGCCCGTCGTGCCGGGCCGGCGCTCTCCTGCATGGCTTGCCATTGGGCCATGCTCCAGCTGGCAAAGGTGTGATCCAGCAGAGGCAGGTCCAGCAGCCATTCCCCCGGATAATCGAACAGGTCCAGGGTCAGCTCCGCGTTGTCGGCGCTGAGCCAGGATTGGCGCTGCGGACGGTAGCGAATGGTCAGGCGTAGCTCGCTGATGCCGCGGGTGGGCTCTGGCCAGCGCGGTGGAATCTGCTCCAGGCTGGCGCGAGCCTGGTCGAAAGGAAAGCGGGGCACGCCCAGGTCTCGTTGGGCCACCCGCTGGGCGCCCAGCAGACGGCCCTCACGGCTGGCAGCAAGCAAGTCCAGGCGCGCTTCCAGGCCAGCATGGCGCAGCTGGTCCACCAGCGAAGTCAGGAAGGCTGTCTTGCCCGCCCGAGACAGGCCGGTGACCGCCAGGCGTAGCTGGCGGTCTCGGCCACGTTCGATCAGATCCATCAGATCACGGGTCAGGTCCGTGGGCATTGCGGCTCCATCCTGTCAGATTACCCCCTAATCTGAGGGCGCCGTGCCGCAAAGACAAGCGATTGTAGTGCGATCAATGCCAGCGGCAGGGCTGCCATGGGAAGCAGCCACAGATTCAATGTCTGCCATCCCATCACGCCCACTAGGGGGCCTGCTGCCAGGGCAGTGATGGCGGCGGTGGTGAACACCAGAAACTCGTTGAGGGCCTGGACCCGCGCTTTTTCGGCGGGCTGATAGCATTCGGTCAGCAGGCCGGTGGCGGGCAGGAAGGTAAAGTTCCAACCGAGGCCGAGCAGCACTAGGGTAATGTTGAAGCCGGCGATGGTCGAGGGCCCCAGGGCGGTGAGTGCGCTGGCCATCAGCAGCACACAGCCCAGGGCGATCATGCTCGGGGCGCCCAGGCGCTGGGTCAATCGCCCGGTGAAGAAGGACGGCACGAACATGGCCAATACGTGCCATTGGATCGTCATCGAGACATGGTGAAACGCGTGACCGTGGGTGGCCATGGCCAAGGGCGTCGCCGTCATGGCCAGGTTCATCACCCCGTAGCCCACCATGGCGCCGAGAATGGCCAGCCATAGCTTGCTTTGCTGCAACAGCTCGGCCATGGGGCGGGCGGGCTCATCACGCGCCTGGCGGTCAACGGGGGGAAGGGGAATGACCAGCAGCAGGCCAAGGGCGATCAGATAGAGCGCCCCCAGGCCAATGAAACTGCCGAGAAACGGGGTGACCGACGCGTCTTGGCTGAATCTGGCAAGCCAGGGGCCGAAAAACGCCGCCAGCACGCCGCCCCCCATCACCAGGCCGATAGCCCTGTCCCGTGCCTGGGCCGGAGCAATCTCGATGGCGGCAAAGCGGTAGAGCTGGCCAAAGCCAATGCCGATACCGATCGCGGTGGTGGCCATCGCGAAGCCGACGAAGTTGCCGGCGACCAGCGTCACGCAGGCGGCCACGGTGCCGCCAAGTCCGATCAGGTTGCCGATCACGAAGCCGCGCTTGCGTCCCAGTCGCCCCATGATCAGTGATGCGGGCAGGGTGGCCAGCATCAAGCCAAGCCACTGGGTAGCGACCGGCAATGTCGATAGCCACGGCGTAGGAGCCAGGGCCTGGCCGATCAGCGGAGACACCGCGATCAGCAGGATGTTGCCGCTGACCAGCAGCGCTTGACACAGCGAAAGCAGAACGACGCCGGTGGGCAGTCGCGGTTGAGTGGCGTCGTGCATGTCGAGGACTCCTGTGTGGTGTATCAGATGACCGGGGGGGCCAGGCGTCGGTTGGCGTGGGGGATAACGCGTCAGCTGGCTTCGGATGACGTGCCGAAGCGAGCTCGGTAGACCGATGGTGATACGCCGTAGTGACGCTGGAACAGGCGTCGCAGCTGCTCGCTGGTGCCCAGGCGCCAGTGTGATGCCAGTTGCTCGAGTGACGACGCGCCACGAATCAGGTCCTGCCGGGCGGCCTCCAGGCGCACTCGGGTGAGGTACTCCATGGGCGTCGTGCCCAGTTGGCGACGGAACAGTCGAGACAGGTGGCGCGACGACATATGGGCCTGTTCGGCCATGCTATGCAGGTCCATATCGGTTGCCGGTGCCGCGTGCAGGCGCTCCAGCAGGGGACGCAGACGGCTGCCGCTGGCGTGTTGGCGGGCCAACAGCTCGCTGAATTGCGACTGGCCCCCAGGGCGGTGGACAAACATCACCAGTTCTCGGGCGACGGTGGCGACCACGTCTGTGCCTAGATCTGCCTCGACCAGTGACAGGGCCAGGTCGATACCCGCCGTCACCCCTGCGCTGGTGTAACGCCCGCGATCATGGACATACAGCGCATCTGCCGGCACGCGTACCTGGGGAAAGGTCTGGGCCAGGCGCTCGCAGTGCCGCCAGTGGGTGGTGGCGTCGTGATCGTCGAGCAGTCCAGCATCGGCCAGCAGAAAGGCGCCGGTACAGACCGACCCGAGCCTGTCCAGGCGTGGCGCCACTCGGTTGAGGCGCTCTCGCCAGCGGCCCTGTTGGCATTGCACAAAGACGCCGTGTCCTCCGGCCACCAGCAAGGTGGCGTTATCCACTTGGCCACCGTCGCCCGCCTCCCACTGACGCCAGCCGAGGTCCGGTCGCAGGCGTAACCCGCCGTTGGACATGACCTCGTCGCCGCGCCCGATCAGCTGGAGGCGGTAGTGGCGGCGCCCAAGCACCTCATTGGTCGTGGCGAACACCTGCCAGGGCCCCGTGACGTCGAGCATCTGGCAATCGGGGTAGGCCAGCAGGGCAACGTCTTTGATGTCCATCATCGGGGTCTCGGCATGTCGTGGAAGCCGTGTTGATGATGGCGCCTGGTGAGGGTGGCGGCAAGGACAGGTACCCCACCGATCCGGACATGGGGCTCGCAATCAGCAACGCCCCGCTCCAGTGGGGTGGAGCGAGGCGTTGTGGAGGCGACTCGAGGGAGTGGGGGGCTTCAGCCAGCAAAGGCCACGTAGATGGCAATCACCAGTACGACCAGCAGGATGCCTGCGGGAACGGCGCCTTTCCAGGGTGTCAGATCCACGGCGCCGACGTCCTCCTGCTGCCAGGCTTCGGTGCGTGGGCGCCACTTGCCGATCAGCAGCATGATGACCACCAGCAACACGAAGACCAGCGCAACGAAATGGAATTCGTGCATCAGCACGGGCAGCTTGTTGAACGGGGGAATGAAGTAACCGGCAAAGATCATCAGACAGCCGCCGACCAGGGCGATCTTGGCGGCCATGGGCGGTACCCGCTTGGTCAGCAGGCCGACGACTACCACGGCAAGAATGGGGATGAAGTAGATGGCGTTCATTTTCTGCAGGTAGCCGAACAGGCTTTCCTGACCCGCCAGCAGGGGCGCAATAGTCATGGCCGAGATTGCCATGATCCAACCGAACACCTGGCTGGACCTGACCACCTGGGCCTCGCTGGCGTCCTTCTTGAGTACGGCCTTATAGAGGCCCAGGCTGAACAACGTCGTGGTAGAGTTCAGCGCCGAGTTGAAGGATGACAGGATGGCGCCAACCATCACCGCGGCAAAGAAGCCTGTCAGCGGCGCGGGCAGCACGTTAAAGACCAGGTGGCCGTATGCTTCGTCCGCCTTGATGCCCTGGTCGGCATACAGGTGATAGGCAATGATGCCGGGCAGGACCAGGTAAAGCGGACCCAGCAGCTTGAAGAAGCCCGTCAGCAGCACGCCTTTCTGGCCTTCGGCCAGGTTCTTGGCGGCAAAGGTGCGCTGGATGATCTGCTGGTTGGTGGTCCAGTAGAACACGTTGATGAGAAAGACCCCGGTGAACAGGGTAAAGAACGGTACGCTCTGGTCACTGCCCCCGATCGAGTTCATCTTCTCGGGGTTGGCCTGCTTGAGGATGTCCCAGCCGGCGAGAACGCCGCCACTGTCGCTGACGGCCTGCAAGCCGAAATAGACAATGACAAAGCCACCGACAAGTAGTCCGATGCCGTTGAGAGTATCGGACACGGCCACCGTGCGCAGGCCGCCGAACAGGGCATAGATGGAACCGATGATGCCGACAATCCATACCGTCAGCCATAGCAGCGTGGTACTGGATTCGATCCCGGTCAGTCCCGACAGGTCGAGCATCCCTTGCAGGCCGATCGCGCCGGAATACAGGATGATCGGCAGCAGCACCACCGCGTAGGCGATCAGGAAGATCACGTTGGTGATCAGCTGGGTGCCCTTGTCGAAGCGGATTTCCAACAGCTGGGGCAGGGTGGCGATCCCGCTCTTGAGGAAGCGCGGCAGAAAGAACAGTGCCAGCGCCACCAGTGCCATGACGGCGACCACTTCCCAGGCCATGACGCTAAGGCCATCGGTGAAGGCTGAGCCGTTCAAGCCCACCATCTGCTCCGTGGACAGGTTGGTCATCAGCAATGAGCCCGCAATCAGCGGGAAGGTCAGGCTGCGGCCAGCGAGAAAGAAGCCGCTGGTGCTGGAATGGTCGTCCCGGCGGGTGATCCGCCAGGTGATGAAGGCGACCAGGCCGGTAAAGAACAAAAAGGACGCAAAGGTCAGTAGGGGCATAGTGTCATCCTTGCAATCGTGTTCCGCGGTGGCGGCGTTCCCGCTGCGCGTGCCGTGGGGGGCGACGACGGTACTGGCCGACCAAGGGGTCAGTGGTAGCGTCCCCCGCCGGTGCTAACCGGTGGTCAAGGGTCCCGGGACGCTGTATGCAGTATTGCAGCTGTATCGCTTCACTTGATGATCGGTATCGAAATCGCCCCTGCACATGCTGGTCGCGATGGCGGAGCCAGCGCGGTCAGGCCGCCTGAGGTGAACGCGCTTTTCCGTTTCTTAAAGGATTAAGTTCGTCGATATAGTGCCTGTTGGCAGCATGTTGGCTAGTTTATGTGGCTATCACGCTCGAGCCATACATCTTTTGTCTTAGCCGTGTGGTTCCGGAAGAACTGCTGGAACCGGCATAGGCTCAACGATGCCAAATAGTTGCAGCAATGTAGGCGTTGCCGCAATGATGAATCCGCAGGCGGCCAGAAGCCGCCTTGGCCAGCGATGGGTGCGAGCGATATGCAGACCCAGCAGGCAGACGACCAGGCCAGACATATGAAAGACGACCGCCAGCGAGCGAAGCAGTTCGAAGGGTGTCATGGGTGATGGGATCCAGCAGGTGGGTGGCCGGGTGAGTCACGCGAGCGAACACACAATGCCATCTTGGCGCGTCGTGGTGGTAGACCATCATCCGGTGCCGGCGCCCTAATGCCGGTAGCCGGGCGCCAATGGCAGAGGATTTCTGGGAGGGGGAGAATGCCATGTCAGTAGCGGTAGCGCGAGCCGATGAGGTCATCGAGTTCTGGTTTCACACGTTGACGCCGCGGCAGTGGTTTGCCAAGGACGCCGACCTGGACCAACGCATGCGCGATGCGTTCAGTGCGACGCTGTCTGCTGCCGCGTCTGCCGAGACCTGGCAGTGGCGTACCTCGGCACGCGGGCGTTTGGCGGAAATCCTGGTCCTGGATCAGTTCTCGCGAAACATCCACCGTGATAGTGCGCTTGCCTTCGCCTGCGATGACCAGGCATTGGTGCTGGCGCAGGAGGCGGTGGCACAGGGGGCGGATCGGGTGCTGGATGTCGCCTGGCGTGCCTTTCTCTACATGCCCTACATGCACAGCGAGTCACTGCTGATACACGAGGAAGCCTTGCGCCTGTTTGACCAACCGGGACTGGAAAGCAATTTGCACCATGAGCACCGGCACCGGGAGGTACTGCTCCGCTTCGGTCGTTATCCTCAGCGCAACGCTGCCTTGGGGCGGCGTTCCACGCCAGAGGAAGAGGCGTTCCTCGCCGAGCCGGGAAATCGCTTCTGACGGTGACTCGGTGAGGCCAGAAGGCAGGCGAGGTGAGTGAGTGCTCGCAATCGGTGCGGGGCTGATGAAGGACAGGCATTGCGTTTTGCTGGTGGCTCCATGGTGGTGTGCTGTGGCGGTAGAGCACGGCTGTTGACCATCTAGGGTGGCCGCGGTAGGGGCTGCTGGTGCTTAGCCAGGCCTCCTCTTGCATGGCTAGAGATACAGATCGCTACTTTCGTATGCATGAATGTAATGGTATAGCTGTAAATGCATGGGCGATGGCCTCTAGGGCACGCCTGAAGGTCTTGCTCCTCGGCCAAGGGATCTGCCGCTGGGGGGCTTGTACCGCAGAACCGCAAGCTTTCATTCAGCGACGAAGGAGAACGCAATGGGCTTTATCGCGTGGTTGATCATTGGCGGACTGGCCGGTTGGATCGCAGGTAACATCATGCGTGGCGGTGGTTTCGGTCTGCTTGGCAATATCGGGGTTGGTGTCGTTGGTGCATTGATCGGTGGCCTGCTGTTTAGCCTGGTTGGGCTTTCCAGTGGAGGATTCATCGGCTCACTGGTGACGGCCGTGGTAGGTGCCGTGGTATTGCTGTGGGGCGTGGGAAAGCTACGAGGTTAGCGTTCACTCACGACCGTTGAGGGGTGATATGGCCTCATAAGGAGCGTCATCATCGCCCAAACGCCAAGGGCCCGGTGCATTGCACCGGGCCCTTGGCGTTTGGGCGGGCTAGGCATCTCGTTACGCCGGTTCTCTTGTTCACGCCATGGCTGCCCGGTAGGCGCTCTTCGCCATGACGCTTACCGCTGAGGCAGCGTTGCAGGGTGTTTCAAAGCAGCGATAGAGGTTTCGGCCCGTGGTCGACAGATGATGAAGGTCGCCGTTTACCTGGTCGGGGAGGCATGCGGTGACGATATTGCGCTGATATGCAGGATACCTGTCATCGGGCTATCCATAGTGAGTCATTTTTCGATTGGTCGCCTGCGGTCACCGCTCGAGCAGACTTGCTATCACTCGGTTGCTCCGTTTTTACTCGATGATAACGTGCACCATGATGTGTTCTTCAAGATAGGGTCCGGAGTTAGTCGTTAGTACAACGGCCTTGCTGACTAGGTGAAGCCGTGTATTCGTTGTTTCTGGCTAGCAAACTATGTCTTCCACGGTATGGGATAAGCTTCCAATTAATGACGTGGGGTAAAGTATGTGTGCTCATTAATATAGAGGTGGAACGCTTTCTTTGCCTCATGGGTTTTGATCTAGGTCAAGTTTGTGATGGTTATGTGTGGTGTGGTCGAGTTAGAGATTTGCATAGTCGATAGGCAGCCTGTGAAGGATACTTTCTCAAAATAGGCGAGGACGGTTGTGCTAGTGAGAAGTGGCCTCAGATGCTGCGCATACTCATGTTTACCAGGTTATTCCAAGAATAAGGAGTATCAAGTTGTGAGAAATTTTTTTATATTTATCATCGCGCTATGTTGTATTTTCTTGATTTCAGCATGCTCAATAGCCCATTCCGAAAATATCGGGCCGCATAAATACAGAGTGACGAGTAGTGGTAATGTTTGGGCATCAAAATCGGATCACATGGACAATGTGAGAGAAGAGGCTGAAGAGGTATGTGGCGACTCGAACTATACCATAACGGGAAATGAGGATGATGCATTCGTCTCATCTGTTCCTAGTGTGGTAAATGGTATTCCCATGAGGATTCCTTCGACAGGGCTCGTCGCGGAGTTTGAATGCCACTAAATCGCCAATCTGGTGGTGGAGAAAAGCGAAGGTCGGGATACCTTCGCTTTTCTCATACGCGTAGGGCGCTGGAAGGGGCTTGTCATTGGGTTAAGTGGTGGGTCTGAAGTGGCAGCGCCATTATGTTGTGTTTAAGTTTTGATCTCTTCCCTTGGCGTCGATGGCGAGCGCCCTTCAGCCTGCATGACGGGCGGGGTCAGGCAGGGAGGGAAAGCGGGGTGGGTGTGCCTGCAGGTAAGCGTGGCACGCCCTGAGCACCCTGACGTCATCGTACTTGCCTCCCGCCAGTTGAAAACCGACCGGCAGTCCCTGTTCGGTAAAGCCGCAGGGAACCGACGCTGCGGGCTGCTGACTGAGGTTGAAGGGGTAGGAGAAGGGCGCCCATTCCTCCCAGTCGCGCATGCCACTTCCCGGAGGCACCTGGTGGTGAATCTCGAAGGGACTGATGGGCACGGATGGGGTCATCAGCAGGTGATAGTCCTGATTGAACTGTTCCAGGCGCATCGTTAGGTCGGCCCGGGCGGCCTGCGCGCGGAAGAGCTCTACGGCCTTCCAGTCCTCTGCGCGCAAGGCATTCTCGTAAAGGCCGGGGTCCAGCTTGGCACGGTCGTCATCACTGAGCTGCGAGACCATCTCCAGTGAGGCGGTAAACCACAGTCGCTGAAAGATCCACAGGGGCGACGGGAGGTCTGGGTTGACCTCGCAGACCTCGGCACCCAAGGCTTCGAGGTGGTGAGCGGCCTCTCTGACCTTGGCGACGATCTGAGGGTCCACGTCGGCGAAGCCGAGATCGGTGGAGAAGGCGATGCGCAGACCGCGCAAGTCCTGGCCCAGGTCCTGGCCCCAGTCGCTCGGCTGACCTCGGGTAGCATAGGGGTCCACGTAGTCGTAGCGGCCAATGACGTTGAGCATGGCGGCGGCGTCTTCCACCGTGCGCGTGATCGGGCCGATATGGGAAAGCGTCGGGGCCTCCGCTGGCGGCCACTGCGGTGTCCAGCCAAAGCTTGGTTTGAAGCCGAAGACGCCGCAGAAGGCGGCGGGTATGCGAATGGAACCGCCAGAGTCGCCACCTTGATGCAGCACTCCCATGTTCAGGGCGGCAGCTGCGGCAGCACCTCCCGACGATCCGCCGGACGTCAGGCGAGTGTCCCAGGGGTTGCAGGTGGCACCGAACACGCGGTTATCGGTGACCGCCTTCCAGCCATCTTCCGGCGTGTTGGTCTTGCCCAGCAGAATAGCGCCGGCCTCTCTCAGTCGCCGGGCCGGTGGCGCATCAGTGTCACAGGGCTGACGAGATCCCAGCAGCGAGCCATTTGACGTTGGCATGCCCGCGACGTTGGTCAGGTCCTTGATGGAGACCGGTACGCCGTCGATGGGGCTGAGTGGCTTGCCTTGCCCCCATCGCCGTGCCGAGGCTGTTGCGGCTTTCTCGGCGCCTTCGGCATCGATATAGGTGTAGGCATTAACGGTCGGGTTAAAGCGTTCAATCCTGGACAGAGCGGTTCGAGTCGCTTCCAGCGGTGAGACGCTGCCATTGCGGTAATGTTCCGTCAGTGCCGCAACGCCCATATTGCCTAGTTCATCCTCTTGCATGGTCGGGTCCCTCGCGTCCATGAGTGAGGCTTTACCGTAGCTTGTTTGGGCACGTTTTTTCCAATCTGGCTGCCCGCAAGGGCGAGCATTGCTGCTGTTTCACTGCCCCCAAACAACAACGCCACCGGCATCAGCCGGTGGCGTCGAGGCATGACGACGGTGGGCCGTCAGTGTCTGAGCATTACGCCGTGGCGGCGGCAGTGCTGCCCAGCATGGCCTTGAGGTCGTTCTCGATGATGCCAAGGCCTTCTTCGAGAACCGCGTCCTCGATGGTGACCGGCATGAGGAAGCGGATGGTGTTACCGAACATGCCGCAAGACAGCAGGATCAGGCCGTTCTCGCGAGCGCGCTTGCACAGTTCAGCGGCCAGCTCGGGGGCCGGCTGACCATCCTTGCCGTTCAGTTCGAAGGCGGCCATGGAACCGAGGTTGCGGGGGTGCACGACAGCGTCAAATGTCTCGGCC
Organism: Halomonas sp. DP4Y7-1; assembly: GCF_019800705.1. NCBI lineage: Bacteria > Pseudomonadati > Pseudomonadota > Gammaproteobacteria > Oceanospirillales > Halomonadaceae > Halomonas > Halomonas sp. DP4Y7-1. Next base: position 79,593 of record NZ_JAHVKS010000011.1, read on the forward strand.
CACTGGGCGAAACGTTGTGCCAGCTTGTCACCCAGCGCGCGGCTCTTGGCCAGGATATCCTCTTCTTCGAACACCTCTAGTACCGCCAGGGTGGCGGCGCAGGACACTGGGCTACCGGCATAGGTGCCACCCAGCGAGTTGGCGCCGGAGGCGTCCATGTGCTTGTCAGTGCCGACCACAGCTGAGATCGGCATGCCCGCTGCCATGCTCTTGGCCATGGTCATCAGGTCGGGCTGAACGCCGCTGTGTTCGATGGCAAACATTTTTCCGGTACGACCGAAGCCGCTCTGAACTTCGTCGATGATCATCAGAATGCCGTGCTCGTCGCAGATCTCGCGAATCTTCTCGAGGAAGCTCTGCGGAGCCGGGTAGAAGCCACCTTCGCCCAGCACAGGCTCAAGCACGATGGCCGCGGTGTCGGCCGGGTTGGCGTCGGTCTTCAGTACCATCTTCAGGCGACGAATGGCTTCCTCTTCGCTGATGCCGTGCTCAGCGACCGGGTAGCCGGCGCGGAAGACGCAGCCCGGCATGGTGCCGAAGTCGTTGGCATAGGGAGCCACCTTGCCGTTCATGGCCATGGTCATGAAGGTACGGCCGTGGTAGCCACCGTCGAAGCAGATGACGTTGTTGCGGCCGGTCGCGGCACGCGCAATCTTGACCGCGTTTTCCAGCGCTTCGGCGCCGGAGTTGGCGAGCATGACCTTGGCATCGCCGCGCACCGGGGTGATCTCGGCCAGCTTCTCGGCCACTTTGACGTAGCCTTCATAGGGCATCACGGTCTGGCAGGTGTGCATCACCTTGTCCAGCTGGTCCTTGACCGCCTGGACCACCTTGGGGTGGCAGTGACCAATATTGAGGACGCCAATGCCGCCGGCGAAGTCAATGAAACGGTTGCCGTCGGCGTCCCACAGTTCCGCATTCTTGGCATGGTCTGCGAAGGCGGTCGCGGGGCTGGCGGCACCCTTGGCCACGTACTTTTGCTTGAGTTCGTTCAGTTGTGCGTTGGACATCTTCAGACTCCTTGTGCCTGCAGTGTGGAGAGAGTGTGTTCAGGGTAGACGTTAACGACAGGACGCGCAGTGCGCGTCCCGGCATATTATGTGGTGAGGATGCACGGTCTAACTCAAGTGTTCCTCTGGTGTTCGTGGCATGAGGCAGACGGCTGGTCGCCCGGCTTTCACAGGCCGCCGACGCAGGCGTACTTGAGTTCGGTGTATTCGTCGAGGCCATGGCGCGAACCCTCGCGACCAAGACCCGACTCCTTGACGCCCCCGAAGGGCGCGAGTTCGGTAGACAGGATGCCTTCGTTGATGGCGACCATGCCGTACTCCAGCTGCTCCATGGTGCGCCAGATGCGACGGTAATCGCTGGCGTAGAAGTAGGCAGCCAGGCCGAACTCGGTATCATTGGCCATGGCGATGGCCTCATCGTCACTGCTGAAGCGGAAGATGGGGGCCAACGGGCCGAAGGTTTCTTCCTTGGCCACGCGCATGGCGGTGGTGACATCGGCCAGCACCGTGGGCTGGAAGAAGGTGCCTTCCAGAGCTTCACCACCGGTCACCAGACGCGCACCCTTGTCGAGGGCGTCAGCGATATGCGATTGCACCTTGTCCACCGCGGCCGCGTTGATCAGCGGGCCCTGGACCACGCCTTCTTCCAGGCCGTTGCCCACCTTGAGCTGGGCAACGCGCTTGCCCAGCTTTTCGACGAAGGCATCGTACACCCCGTCTTGAACCAGGAAGCGGTTGGTACACACACAGGTCTGACCGGAGTTGCGGTACTTGGAGGCAATGGCGCCCTCCACGGCTGCGTCCAGGTCAGCGTCATCAAAGACGATGAAGGGAGCGTTGCCACCTAGCTCCATGGAAGCCTTCTTGACGGTATCTGCGCATTGGGCCAGCAGAATCTTGCCTACCGGAGTAGAGCCGGTGAAAGACACCTTGCGCACTCTAGCGTCACCGGTCAGCACGGGGCCCACTTCGCGAGGCGAGCTGGAGGTCACGATATTGATGACACCAGCGGGGATGCCGACCTCTTCTGCCAGCTTGGCCAGCGCCAGGGCGGTCAGAGGGGTCGCCTCCGCCGGCTTCACCACCACGGTGCAGCCCGCTGCCAGAGCAGGGGCGCACTTGCGGGTGATCATGGCCAGCGGAAAGTTCCACGGGGTGATGGCAGCGACCACGCCGACCGGTTCACGGAATACCAGAATGCGCTTGTCCTGGCCGTGGCCTGGCAGCGTCTCGCCGGCGATGCGCTTGGCTTCCTCGGCATAGAACTCGACAAAGGCAGCCCCGTAGGCCACTTCGCCGCGAGACTCTGCCAGCGGCTTGCCTTGCTCAAGGGTCATCAGCTCGGCGAGGGCTTCCTGATGGTCCATGATCGCGTTGAACCAGGCGCGTAGCAGCGCGGAGCGCTCCTTGGCGGTCTTGCGCTTCCAGCCAGCCCAGGCCTGATCAGCGGCGCCGATGGCCTCTTTCACCTCATCGGCACCGAGGTCCGGTACTTCTGCCAGAACGGCACCCGTGGCGGGATTGGTCACACTGAAGCGACGGTCGGTGGTACGCCATTGGCCGCCGATGTATGCCTTGTCGATAATCAGGTCCTGAGCGTTGGACATGGGGGGCTCCGCGAAAGTCAGGGAATAGGTGTTATCTCATGATTGACGAGTGTGCATTATTTGAAACATGGCGCCAAGGGGCGTGATCATAATTTTTTACGGCTGTTTGAAGAATCCGGTGGAAGCGCACAGCACGACCATCGTTCACCCCTCGAACAGGACATTGGCATCGGCGCGACGAGCAGTTTCCGGTACACTATGTCGCCGTCTTGTTGCCACCGCCTGCGACGTTGGCTCTGCGGCCACTGCGGGGTTGCCTGTCGACAAGCACGGTTGTGTAGAGACGGCGACGCAACATAGTGAAGAGTGAAACGCCGTAGCAGGCTTCTGCCGGGCCGGCCGGATATTCGTGTTCCAGCGAGGTGAGACTTGGTTGATCCGCTCAATGCCTGGTGGGCGCAGCAACTGGTGCTGTGTGACTGGGCTTTCATGCCTGACCCTTTGACGTTGCCGGAAGAGGCGGCGCTTGAGCGCCTGGCTGCCATTGAAGTGGTGGATCGAGGTGAGCTGGCCTGGCGTCTGCTTGAGCTGGATGCGGCCGGTCATGCATCCGCATCGCAATTGCTGGCGTCTCTGGAGCTGATTGCGCTGGGTGGGGCGGCCGGTTGGCTGACAGCCGATGTCGCCCGGTCCTGGGCCGTCAATCGCTGCCGCGAGATTCAGCGCCGCTACGACAGCCTGGATGATTGGCTTGAGGCCCTGTGCGAGGCGCGTGGTCGGGAAGGCTGGTTGCACGGCGACGAAGGTTTGCTCGATGCCTGCCGAGCCTTGTCCAAGCTGGAAGGCGAGGGGGCTGGTATCACCTGGCCACTGCTGGAGCAGGGCCTCGCCCAGGCATCTGTCGGGCCGTTATGGCCGGATAGTCCCGAGGATCGTGTCTGGCGCTTGCGTGCTGCCTTCTCTCCCGTGCTGGTCACGCCAGCCAGTCAGCACGACTGGCAGGGTGTCGATACCTGGCTGGCTGAGGTCTGGCAGATTCATTGTGTCGAGGATCTTGAGCGGGCGCTGCTCTGGCTGACGAGCCAAGGCGACCGGCAGGGGTGGGATATCGACGCCTCGCGACTGATGAGTGTCAGCACCGCAGAGCGACAGGCTTGGTGTGAAGGTCTCGGCCCCCAGGAGCGTGCCTACGGCCGCCTACTGTGCCGTTACATCGACCAGGGCGAGCCGCTGGAGTGGGCCGCCTGGGACTGGCTGCGTGCGGTGGACCTGGCCTGGGCGGGCGCCTGCATGGGCTGGCTGTCCCCCAGCGACGCAGCTCTGATGGCCTATCACGCTGCCGACCTGGTGCAGCGTCGTTACAGTGATTGGAGCGCGTTGGCACGGTCCTACCAGCGGGGGCGTGGGTTGTTCGAAGGTCAGGACCGGCTTCCCAGCTTGGCCGCTGACTCGCAATGGCTGATGGGCTCTCCCCTGAGCCCCTGGCAGGACAGTCTGGCGGAGCTGCTGGACGAAGGCATGATTGAGGCCTCACGCGAGGCCGCCCGTGGCTTTCGTCTATCGCCGCGGCACTGGGTGCTCGCCCTGGCCTCGGTGCGCGAGCCCGAACTGGCTGCGCGCCAAGGGCCGCCGCCGACACTGGTGCAGTCCCGCCGAGATGAAGCCCGCAAGTATCTGGTCGAGACGCTGGACCTGCATCCGGACGAAGGGGCCCGGGCATTGGTTCGCTACTGGTTACCGGCCCAGGCCCACCATCTTAACCAACTGGCGGCCGACGCTGCCCATCGTGCCTTGCCCTCCGCCCGAACCCCCTTTGGTGATGCGCCCGCTGGCGACATCTCCGGACGTGACGGATTGGCCAAGGCCACGCGCCACTCGGCCACCATTCATATGGCGGAAAAGTACGCTTTCTACCTGTTGATGAGCATGGATAGTGAGCAGTTTGATGCTGCCAGTCTTGAGGAAATGGCGGCAGCACTGCGTGATGTCCTGTGCCGTTTTTACAGTTCGCCAAAGCGGCTACTCGAAGCGTGGGCGACCTGGGACAGTCTGCTACCGGAGCCTGAACAGCCGACGTTGAGTCATGAGATTCGCTGGCACCTGGACGATCCTGGCAGTCTGTTTCATTGGCTGACCTGGCAGGGCGGGGACTGGCGAGAGCCGGGAGAGCGGCCCAGTCTGATGCATTTTACGGCGCTGTCTCTGGTCGGACCTTTGAATACCGCCTCCTGGAGTCTGCCTCAGCCAGAGAGCGATCGTGAGGGTGCGTCGATCCGCGATTGGATCGATGGCCATTACGGGCTGCACACGGCGACGGAGCTGATCGATTTCGTGCGCTTTCTGCTCGATGTGGGAGATCGTCAGGAGTATCAGATCAACTATGCGCCCTACACCCTGAATGCCGCGCGCTTGAACTCCGAGATTGCCACTCTTGAGTCCGGGGAGTGCAATGAGGAGGAGCGTAATCACCTGCTGCGCCTGCTGCGTGTTCGCGACAATGCCGACCATTGCAACGATATCGACATGTGTGCCTGGGATCTGGCACAGGCCGTCGACCTTGCCATTGCCGGTCGACAGCTTGGGTGGCTGGCACAGCCAGACTTTCTGGCCCTGCTTGAACGGGCCTATCAGTTGGCATCTACCCACTATGCCGGCTGGCAGGACTACGCAAGAGGGCTGTACGCAGGATTCTCGTTCTTCATGGGTGAGACGCCAGAGCGTGAGTCATTTCTGGCCAGTTTTCGACAGGCTTTGATCGCCTGGTTGTCGGGAGCTCCACCCCTCGCGGGAACCTGGGCGAGCCTGGACTTTCCGGGGGCGCGCCCGCGACACTGGGCACCTCTGCATATTGATACTTTGCCGGGAGATGGTCGAACCCTGCACTGATCGTCTTGGAACAACAGAAAAAAAGTGCCAAAAAATTGTCCTGATCTATCGTCATAACAGATTATTTTGGCTACTATCCATGAGAACTTTCGTCAGGCCCCCCGTAAAGAAGGGGGTCGTCGATCCACTAGCGTAGCTGAGGGTATTGTGGCAGTGGCACTAGTGCGTCACTTCCACAGGGGCTCTTGGGCGCCGGATCTGTCGTCAGCGGGTCCGGTTCAGGGAATGAGGTGTGTGTCGCATGAGCGTCGCCCAGACCTGCCGCGTGACAGCGGCTATGATGATGCTTGGCCTGTTGGTCGGATGTGCGAGTCAACAGGATACTGCCCAGAACGATTATTTCAGCAGAGACATGCCGACATTGGCGGAGCGAGCCGCCTCGCGAATGTCACCGGTTGAAGTGCCCAATACCGGCGGCAGCTTCCTGGATGATCCAGCCGCCGCGATTCGTGAGGCCCTGATGGCAGAACACGATCGTTGGGCGGGAACGCCCTATCGGTTTGGTGGCACCAACATGAGTGGCATCGACTGTTCGGCGCTGGTGCAGAACATTTTCAGCGACGCCTTCCAGGTTGAGCTTCCCCGAACTACCGGCAGCCAGCTTCACATGGGCGAACCCATCACTCGCGATCAGCTGTCCCCCGGTGATCTCGTCTTCTTCAAGCCTCCTGGCAATCGTCATGTCGGCATCTACGTCGGGCAGGGGCGTTTTCTGCACGCGTCTTCTTCACGCGGTGTCATGATTTCCAAGCTCGACAACAGCTACTGGCGCCGCTATTACTGGCAGGCGCGCCGCCCGCTCGAGCCGACACATCTGAGCATGCGACAGTTTGCCTACAACCCGGCACAGTTTGGCGGCTGATAGCGCTTGATGGCGGACAATCGGCTGCTCAGGTCGCTGGTTATGGCCTGCGCCCCATGATGCTGTCCTGTGAATCGTGAGATGGACATAAAAGAGGCAAGCCTGATGGCTTGCCTCTTTTATGTCGTCAACTCTACAGCTTGCGGCTTGGTCATAGCCCGTGGCGGTTGGCCAGTGCGTAGTCGATGAAGGCCCGTTCGGCGCGCGACAGGTACCCCTGGGGCTGCCAGGCGAGGGACAAGGTCAACATGGCTGGCGGCGAAAAGGACACGGCGGCTAGGTCGTCTTCGTCCACGACCCGACGCAGAAATGTGGTGATGCCGAAGCCTTGGCGCACGATAGCCTTGGTCAGCGGAATCAGGTTGGATTGAAACGCCAGTTGAGGTGCCATACCAAGCTGGCGGGCCATGGCGTCCACAAACTCTCGATGAAAGTAGCCGTCCTGAAACAGCACCAGCGGCTGTGACAGAAACTCCGCTGCACTGACCTGGCCTTGTGACACAAAAGGATGGTCGCGAGGGGCACAGATCACCATTTCTTCACACAGCAGGGTTTCCGTCTCCAGGTCGTGATTCGTGCCGTCTTCCACCACGATGCCTAAATCCAGTTCCCGCTCCTTGATCAGGGCTTGCAGGCGGCGTGCGCCTGCCTCGATGACGGTCATGCGGATGCCGGGATGACGCGCGGCAAATCCCATCAGCAGCGGGGGCAGGTAATAGGAGCCCAGCATGGAAGGAATGCCGATGCGGACCTCACCCTTGACCAGGCCCTTGAGTTCCCGCATGGCGAGCTCCGTGGCGCTGGCATCGTCAAGAAGACGCCTCGCATGCTGCAGCAGCACCTCACCCTCTGGAGTCAGCTGTATGGGGCGTTCCTGACGTTTGAACAGCGGCGTATCCAGGCGTTGTTCCAGTGAAGCGATGGTCTGGCTGACGGCAGATTGGGCTACATGTCGCGCACGAGCGGCAGCGCTGAAGCCGCCATGGTCGACCACGGCAACGAAAACAGCCAGCGACCTGAGATCAAAGGGTAGACTCATAAGTCAATCTGATGGTGAGCATCATTTTCTTCTGTTGGTGTGATGGAAGTGAAGCATGGATGATAGCGTTTGCCAAAGGAGACTTTCATGATTCATGCCGATACGCCCACCTGGCGCAGAGCGACACTGGCTCTGTGTCTGGGTTCCATGCTGGTGTTCATCAACCTGTATGCACCCCAGCCCTTGCTGCCCATGTTGCGAGAGGCATATGGTGCATCGACCTTGATGATCGGCCTGGTCATGTCCTTGGCAACGTTGACGCTGGCCTTGTCATTGTTGGTATATGGCCCGCTATCCGACGCCATTGGGCGCGGTGCGATCATGAAGGTCAGTCTGGCCGCGGTGGGTTTGGCGACGCTGTTGATTGCCTTTGTTCCGGGGCTGGAGAGCCTGCTGGCTGCCAGGGTGCTGCAGGGGCTTGCGCTGGGCGGTTTGCCGGCCGTCGCCATTGCATGGATGGGGGACGAATTTTCCCCTCAGGCCATGACCCGTGCGGTAGGACTGTATATCGCCGCCAACACCCTGGGAGGTATCGGCGGGCGCATCCTGGGCGGCGTCATCGGTGAGTGGCAGGGGGTGCAGGCAAGTTTCGTTTCGGTGGCGGTGGTCACGCTGGCAGGCACGATGTTGTTCTGGTGGTTGCTGCCTGCCGCCAGGAGCTTCAAGCCCCAGCCATTTCGCGTGTCCAGCGCGGTGCAACAGATGAGGTCGCATCTTGGCAATCCATGGCTGTGGCCGGCCTATCTGATTGGGGGGCTGAACTTTCTGGTATTCATCAACCAGTACAGTTACATGACGTTCCGTTTGGCAGAATCCCCGTTTCTGCTTGGCCCTCGCTGGCTGGGGCTGCTGTTCCTTACCTATCTGGGCGGCACCCTTGGCTCGACCCTGTCAGCCCGGGTGGTCGCCAGGCTTGGTGCGCCGGGCACCATGCTGCTGGGAATCGGGATCGTGAGTGTGGGGCTGGGAGTGACGCTGGTCGAGTCCCTCAGCGTGATCGTGCTGGCGCTGATGGTCAGTGCCTTTGGCTTCTTTCTGTGCCATGCGACCGCATCAGGCTGGGTCGGGCGCCAGGCCAAGACGGGACGGGGCAGCGCGTCGGCGCTTTACCTGGTCTTCTACTATCTGGGTGCGAGCCTGGGGCCGCTATGGCTGGAGCCATTTTGGCTGTGGCAGGGGTGGACCGGTGTGATCGGCGCCAGCTGGTGGGTACTTGCCGTGACGGGATGGCTGAGCTGGCGCTTGTGTCGGCGTCAGCGGCAAGAAGAAGCACGCAACATCGCCGTGGCGACGTCCGGCAGTCATTAGCCGGCCGGCGCCACCCGCCACCTTTCTGCCGTATAGACCTGCTGGCCAAGAGCTGTCAGGAAGACAGCGTCCCCTCTCGTCCACGTCGGTCGAGAGGGGCCGTGAGGGTAATGGGCTCCTGCAGAGGAGCCCCAGAGCGGCCTTCATGGCAAGGGCTCAGGAGGTCGCCTGTTGACCCGGGGTCGTGTGGGGCATGGCTTCTTCGCCCCAGATCTCCTTGAGGCGATCCGGGCGACCGCATGCGTTCTTGTAGAAGGTGTAGCGAACCTTGTTGTTCTGATAGTAGTTCTGGTGATAGTCCTCGGCCGGATAGAAGGTGCCAGGGTCTTCGATCAGGGTCTCGATAGGCTGATCAAAGCGTTCGGCGATGGCGTCTCGGCTTGCTTGCGCCTGGCTGCGCTGCTCGTCGTTCAGCGGCAGCAATGAAGAGCGATAGGTGTCACCTTCGTCACAGAACTGCCGATTGGCGACAAAGGGATCAATGTTACGCCAGTAGACGTAGAGCAGGTCTTCGTAGTCGAGCTTGTCGGTGTCGTAAGTGACTTGCACGACTTCCACGTAGCCGGTCCCCCCAGCGCTGACCGCCTGATAGGTCGGGTTCTCTGTGTTCCCGGCGGCAAAGCCCGATACGGTCGCCTCGACGCCGTCGATCTTGTCGAACGCTTCTTCCATGCACCAGAAACAGCCCCCACCAAAGATAGCCGTCTGCTGATCGGCAAAGGCCGCGGGGGCTGTCAGCGTGGCACCAGTCAACATGCCGGCAACAATGACGCTTCGTGGGATCAGGGGAATTCGCATCAATTCACTCCGTTTAGTGTCCAGGGTGCAGGTGACCTTCCGCAGGTTTGGTCAGTGTGGCAGGTCCTTCCTTACAGGACGACTCAGCTAAATTCAGAATCTTTGCATTTTCAGCCGTAAGGCTAGGGCGGCTATCCGCGACATAGCCGCTGCTGCTAACCTCGAAGGCATCGTGATGCCTTGGCCCTGAGCCAGCGAGAAGCGTCTTGCTACTGAAGCACGGCGAGATCGTGACGTCTGTTGCCCAGGCCCCTGTGCCCTACCGAGTCGAGAAGGAGAGACGGGTGACCCGTAAAAAATGGATATTGCTGGCAGTGATCGCTCTCGCGGTTGTCTGCTTCTTCGCCACCGGCGCCAACGATGCCTTTACCCTGGAGGCCATCAAGTCGCAGCAAGCGCAGTTTCAGCAGTGGTTCCATGACGATCCATGGACCGTGGCGGGAGGCTTTTTCGCGATCTACGTACTGATGGCTGCCCTGTCGCTGCCAGGGGCGGGATTGCTGACACTGCTGGCCGGTGCACTGTTTGGTTTCTGGGCTGGGCTGTTGCTGGTGTCGTTTGCCAGTTCGCTGGGCGCAACGTTGGCGGCACTGATTGCCCGGACGTTGCTGCGCCAGAGCCTGGAAACGCGCTTTTCCCGGCAGCTCTCGCGGATCAATGCCGGCATTGATCGAGAGGGCCCTTTTTATCTCTTCACCCTGCGTCTTATCCCCATCTTTCCTTTCTTTGTGATCAACCTGGTGGTGGGGCTGACCCGGATGCGTCTGCCGACCTTCTACTGGGTCAGCCAGCTTGGCATGTTGCCGGGAACCGCCGTGTTCGTGAACGCCGGGCGTGAGCTCGGGGATCTGGATTCGTTGTCGGGGATTCTGTCGCCGGGTCTGGTGTTGTCGTTCGTGCTGATTGGCCTGTTCCCTTGGCTTGCCAAGGCGCTGGTGGGCGTGCTCAAGCGTCGTCGCCTGGCGTCAGCCTATCAGCGTCCAGCTCGCTTCGATCGCGATATCGTGGTCATCGGGGCGGGGTCTGCTGGCCTGGTAGCGAGCTATATCGCGGCGGCGGTGAAGGCCAAGGTGACACTTGTCGAACGCCATCGCATGGGGGGCGACTGTCTCAATACGGGCTGCGTTCCGTCCAAGGCATTGATCCGCGCCGCCCGGGCGGCGGAGGACATCCGTCGGGCGCCTGCCTATGGCGTAAGCGCTGGCGAGCCCCAGGTAGATTTCGCCGCGGTGATGGGGCATGTACACGGTGCCATCGCTGAGGTGGAGCCCCATGACAGCCCTGAGCGTTATCGGGGGCTTGGTGTGGATGTGGTCGAGGGGGAGGCTCGGCTTCTTGACCCCTGGCGCGTGCAGGTGGGGGAGCAGGTGCTGACCACGCGGCATGTCATTATTGCCAGCGGCGCGCGGCCCAGGGTTCCGCCGCTTCCGGGAATCGACGACATTGAGGTGTTGACGTCGGATAACCTGTGGCAGTTGACCTCGCTGCCCAAGCGACTGGTCGTGCTGGGGGGAGGTCCGATCGGCAGCGAGCTGGGGCAGAGTTTCGCTCGGCTGGGCAGTCAGGTCTCGCTGGTCGAAATGGGGCCTCAACTGCTGCCCCGTGAGGATTCGGATGTGGCGCGTGAAGCGGCAGCCGGGCTTGAAGCCAGCGGTGTGCACCTGTATCTGTCGACCCGAGCGCTCAAGGTGCTGGCAGGCGATAACGGCGAGCACCGTCTTGAGGTAGAGATCAACGACGGTGGAGAGACCCGTATTGAGCACTTGGCCTTTGACCAGCTGCTGGTGGCGGTGGGGCGCCAGGCGAACGTAGAGGGGTTGGGCCTCGAGGCGCTAGGCGTAGGCACTCGCGATAATGGCACCCTGGATGTGGACGGTGGTCTGCAGTCCATTCTGCCGAATGTCTGGGCGTGTGGTGATGTGGTCGGGCCTTTCCAGTTGACCCATGCCAGCGCCCACCAGGCGTGGCATGCCACCGTCAACGCGCTGTTCGGTGAATTCAAGCGATTCACGGTGAGCTACAAGGCACTGCCCGCCGTGACCTTCTGTGACCCTGAAGTGGCCAGGGTCGGTCTCAACGAGCGTGAGGCCGAGGAACAGGGCGTAGCCTTCGAGGTGACGCGCTATGAACTGTCAGAACTGGACAGGGCCATCGCTGAAGGTGACACGACTGGCTTCGTCAAGGTGCTGACCGTACCTGGCAAGGACCGCATCCTTGGGGCAACCATTGTGGGTGCCGGAGCAGGAGAGATGCTGGCGGAATTCACTCTAGCGATGACGCGTGGCATCGGGCTCAACAAGCTGCTGGGGACCATTCACCCTTATCCGACCCACTCCGAAGCGGTCAAGGCGGCCGCTGGTGTCTGGAAGAATGCCCATAAGCCCGAACGTGTGCTTGGCTACCTTGAGCGTTACTTCCGCTGGCGTAGAGGTGGCGCCGAGGCGGATCAGGCCGCGTCATCCGGGGAGGCCGACGCGGTGACCAAGTCGGACGGTGCGACGCGAGCTGCCAACGATACCGCGGCCTAGTCCCTGACGAGCGAGTCACTCAAGAGCGCACGGCGGAGGTTTCCGCCGTGCGCCTTTTCACCCTTGATACCCTTCCTCTTACCGAGACTGATAATGCTAGATCGCTGGACCATGCCGAAAACCCAAGGGCCCCTGAAGCCTCTGGTCACACTGCTTCAGCGTGCCCAGGTACGCCCAGATCACGTGACCTTGGCAGGCTTCGCCATCGGCATGATGGCGCTGCCGTTGCTGGCGATTCAGGCCTACGGTTGGGCGCTGCTGGCAATTGTCTTGAATCGTGTGGCAGACGGTCTCGATGGAGCTCTGGCGCGCCGCTTGAACAGTGCGTCCGATGCGGGAGGTTTTCTCGATATCGGCCTCGACTTCGTTTTCTATGCGAGCGTCGTGCTGGGGTTTGCTCTGGCCGATAGCGAGCAGAATGCGCTGCCGGCGGCCTTGTTGCTGTTCGCTTTCATCGGCACGGGGACATCATTTCTGGCCTTCGCCATCATGGCGGCCCGACATGATCTGGAGCGTCCACGCTTTCAGCGCAAAGCCTTCTATTACCTCCACGGATTGACCGAGGGTACCGAAACCGTGCTGGCGTTGATCGCCTTTTGTCTGTGGCCCGGTCACTTCCCGACGTTGGCGGTCGTCTTTGCAGGGGCGTGTCTGCTGACGACGGCCACGCGACTCTGGGGTGGTTATCACACCCTGAAGGCGATCTCACCCCAGTCATCGCCCAATCCCTGATCGCGCGTCGCCACTATTCCCGTAAAGGCAGGGCAGCGACAGGAAGGGGAGGCGACCTAAGGGGCCGTCCTATCGTCACCATAGGGCGGCAACAGGGTAACGACTGGGTAGCGAAAGGGTAGCGAAAGGCTAACAACAGGGCAGCGCTAACAGGCATTGAGCGCCAGCAGGGAGAAGACGCCAGCGCGGGCCTTCTGCTGAGCAGTGCCCAGACATGCAAAAGGACAGCCTAAGCTGTCCTTTGCTGCCCTATCAGGGCTAAGCCGATTCGCTGATCCTGGGATCTAGCGCTGGCTCAATATGCCGCGATGTCGCTGCGGGTAAAGCGCAGCAGCGCGGTGATCGTGGCGAGCCTTAGTGCTCGTGGCCGCCTTCACCGTGCACGTGGCCGTGCTCGATTTCTTCCTGGCTAGCCTCACGAACTTCGGCGATCTCCACGTCGAAGTTCAGGTTTTGGCCTGCCAGCGGATGGTTGCCGTCAACGGTAACCGTATCGCCTTCCACCTGGGTCACGGTGACCATCAGCGGACCGCCCTGGGTCTGGGCTTGGAACTGCATGCCCGGCTCGATGCTCTCGACGCCCTGGAAGGCATCGCGCGGCACTTCCTGGACCAGTTGCTCCTGGACCTCACCGTAACCTTCGGCGGGAGCGACCTTGGCGTTGACCTTGTCGCCCGCGGCCTTGCCTTCGAGTTCCTTTTCCAGACCCGGAATAATGTTGCCGGCGCCGTGGAGGTAGGTCAGCGGCTCGCGGCCTTCCGAGCTGTCCAGCACTTCACCTGCGTCATTGGTCAGGGTGTAGTGGAACGCGACAACGGAATTCTGCGCAATTTGCATTGATGAACCTTTGGTGAGTGCGTGTGAGGACGCATGGTAACGCGACGGTGCGGGGGCTGTCAGGGGAATGGGACATTTTTCACCTTACGTGGTCATATCCTGAGCAGGATTCACGCGGGTGCCCACCCATGGTGCTGTTGCGCAGTGCCGATGGTGGGGATACCCTCAGGGGAGATTTTTCATCCTGCCTTCCACGCTGTTTTTGCGGAGCTACGATATGACATCGCTACTTATCTGGGTGCTGGCCTTTGCGGTATTGCTGGCGGTTATGATCAAGTCCTGGGAGAAAGGGCTTGGGTGCGTGCTCGACGGGCTGTTGCCGTCGGTACTGCGCAGTGACGACGATCGCTGGATCTGGTGCCCGGCCCTGGCGGTTCTGGGCGCTACCTTTATCGTCTTCCCCATCGATATGCTGATGACCATGCTGGTGATTGGCGTCATTGCTCTGGTGGCCTGCAAGCTGGGCTGCTGGGTCATGGGCAAGGTGCACTGACCCAGTTCTGTGACGCCCTGAAGGCGGAAGGGGCGTTAGGCTGTCGATGGTGAAGTGCCTGCCAAGCGCACGCGAGATACACAAACACCCCATAGCGTCGCTATGGGGTGTTTGCATGTTGGCTTGGTCTAATGGCGGGAGGAGGCCATCTCAAGCATGTCGGCTCAGTAGGGAGCAACGCTCTGGCGTGAACCACTGCCAATCAAGCGGACGCGCTGACCGACCTGGAAGGCCTGATCTGCTTTCTGCACGATGACGACGGTCTGGCCAGTGTCCTTGCGAATCTCCATCTCCCAGGCATCGGTGCGGTTGACGCCTTTTTCGATTTGGTTACCTGCGACTGCACCGCCGATGGCGCCCGCGGCAGTGGCGATGGTGCGGCCGGAGCCTCCGCCGACCTGGTTGCCGAGAAGACCACCGATGATGGCACCACCGCCGGTGCCGAGAATGCCACTGGCAGCGCTGTCGCCTTGAATCTGCACGCGGCGCAGGGCGGTGATGGTGCCGACCTGGACATTCTGGGCTGTCTGCGCCTGATTGCCAGAGTAAACGTTGCCGGAGTATTGGTTGGTGGCAGTACAGCCTGCCAGCGTCAGAGCGCTGATGGCGAGGACGGGCAGCAGTGTGATCTTCATGGGTGTTCTCCTTGAATGCAGTTGCGTCGCAGCAGGGCGTTCTGCCCGGGATGATGGCGTAGCCCTTGGCTTGCGAAACGCTGTTCGATAATAGTCTAGTGCCTCATTAGAAGCTATCACAGGGTTTTGGTTCCCGCTTACCGGGCCACTCCCGACGCTTGTTGGGCCGAAAGCGCCCCAGCGGTGACTCGCCGTCGATAAGGTAATGTCGCAGTGCTGGCGCTTTCCTGACAACAAGAGTGTGCTGGCGCGCCTGTCCTTGGCTAGCGTTGATGCAAGAAGATGTTGATGCAAGAAGATGTTGATGCAAGGAGCTCTGTGCAGCGCATCACAAGCAGCAGGGAGACGAAAGGGCACTGAAAATGTTCGCCGGTGTGTCCGCCCAGACGAGTGCGCCCCGGACCGCCACTTGGCAGTCCGGGGCGCCGCAGCCCAATCTACCGCTTTTTAGCCGAACTGGTTCATGGTGTTGTCCTTGCCGCCAGCCTTGAGTGCGGCATCACCGTGGAAGAACTCCTTGTGGTCATCGCCAATGTTGGAGCCGGCCATGTCCTGATGCTTGACGGTGGCAATCCCCTCGCGAATTTCGCGACGCTGCACCCCGGCAACGTAGGCCAGCATCCCCTCGTCACCGAAGTAGCCCTTGGCCAGCGTGTCGGTGGACAGCGCGGCTGTGTGGTACGTCGGCAGCGTGATGAGATGGTGGAAAATACCGGCTTCCCGGGAGGCATCACGCTGGAAGTTGCGTGTCCACTCGTCAGCCAGCTGACCCAGCTCCGTTTCGTCGTAGCGCGCATTCATCAGGTCGGCGCGATCGTAGGCAGACACATCCTTGCCTTCGCTCTCCCAGGCGTCGAAGACCTGCTGGCGGAAGTTCAGCGTCCAGTTGAAGGACGGTGAATTGTTGTAGACCAGCTTGGCATTGGGCACCGCTTCGCGAATGCGGTTGACCATGCTGGCGATCTGCCCGACGTGGGGCTTCTCGGTCTCGATCCACAGCAGGTCGGCTCCGTTTTGCAGGCTGGTGATACAGTCCAGCACGACCCGGTCTTCACCGGTGCCGGGCTTGAATTGATACAAGCCGGACGCCAGTCGCTTGACCTTGACCAGTTTGCCGTTCTGCTTGATGACCACGTCGCCGTTGTCGATATCACTGGCAGAGGCAATCTCATCGCCATCCAGGAAGCTGTTGTACTGATCGCCAAGATCGCCAGGCTCCTGAGTGACTGCGATCTTCTGGGTCAGACCGGCACCGAGAGAGTCGGTTCGGGCCACGATGACACCATCATCGACGCCCAGTTCGAGGAAGGCGTAGCGCACGGCGTTGATCTTGGCGATGAAGTCCTCGTGGGGCACCGTGACCTTGCCGTCCTGATGTCCGCACTGCTTCTCGTCAGACACCTGGTTCTCGAGCTGAATGCAGCAGGCGCCTGCTTCAATCATCTTCTTGGCCAGCAGGTAGGTCGCTTCGGCGTTGCCGAAACCGGCGTCGATATCGGCGATGATCGGCACCACGTGGGTCTGGTGGCTGTCGATCTGCTGGGTCAACTCCTCGACCTTGGCGTCGTCGCCGGCCTGTTGGGCGTCATCCAGGGCGCGGAAGAGGTGGTTGAGCTCCCAGGTGTCAGCTTGACGCAGGAAGGTGTAGAGCTCCTCGATGAGGGCGGCGACGCTGGTCTTTTCGTGCATGGACTGGTCGGGCAGAGGTCCGAATTCGCTGCGCAGGGCGGCGACCATCCAGCCGGACAGGTAGAGGTAACGACGCTTGGTCGTGCCGAAGTGCTTCTTGATGGAGATCAGCTTCTGCTGGCCGATGAAGCCATGCCAGCAGCCCAGGGACTGGGTGTAGTTGGCGCTGTCAGCATCATAGGCGGCCATGTCTTCACGCATGATGGCGGCGGTGTAGCGAGCGATATCGAGGCCGGTGCGAAAGCGATTCTGCACGCGCATGCGGGCAGCGCTGTGCGGGTCGATGTTGTCCCACTTGCCGCGTTGGGCTTCACGAAGCTGGGTCAGTGTCTTCAGTTCTTCACGAAAGGTCATGGTCTGGCCGTCCTGATGTTGTGATGAAGCGACTATCGCGGTGCCACATGCAGCACACTGCCTCTGTTCTCTCTGCCAGTCCTGTCGTTGCCCAGTGCTGGCATCGGTGTCGTGCTGATTCAGTGCCATGCAGCAGAAGTGCTGTCCGCCTTATGCTGCATCTGCGAAGTGTAGTCGTATTTTTCGACCCAGCCAGTGAATGATACTGCAGCCGTGGTCCCGTTTCGGCGCGGCGGATCAGGATGACTACAAAGTAGGCGAGTTACCTTCCTGTAGTGGCCCTTCGTCCGCGCCATGGAACAGACTATGGCCCAGCAGCATGAGGGTTTGCTATTGGTACTTGGGGTAATACAACGTTGTAGTCCGACTACAGGAATGCGTCATTGCGAGGTATTCCTGTAGTCGAATTTCCTGAGGTATCAGGGTGGGGAAGGAATCAGGTGGCGAGCGTTAGCGTCATGTTGCGATGCGGTATTCCGGCATCGAGGAAGACCTCGCCTTCCGCGACAAAGCCAAGTGCTTCATAGAAGCCTAGCGCCTGTGTCTGTGCGGCGAGCTCGACCTGGCTGAAGCGCTGTTCGCGTGCGGCATCAATGGCTGCCCGCATCAGCGCAACGCCAACGCCGAGTCCGCGGGCTTCGGCCAGGACGGCGACGCGACCGATGTGGCCGTCCGGCAGCAACCGGGCAGTACCCAGCGCCTGCTCACCGCGGATGGCCAGAAAATGCAGGCATTGCGGGTCTCGACCGTCCCATTCCTCCTCCAGGGGAACGTTCTGCTCGATAACGAATACGCGGTGGCGAATCTCGCTGGCAGCCTCGCCAAGCTGCTCCCAGCCTCCGTGCTGTATGGTGACCTCAGTCATGGTCCTCCTCCTCGTCCCATTCGTCGTCTGTGACAGGCCAGCCCAGGCTACCGGCGTCCACCAGCTTGACCAGTACCCGCGGGGCATCGGGGTGATCCAGCAGGCTGGCATCGAACTCGTTACGGCCTGCGATGTCTTGCGCCAGCGCCAGATCGCATTCGATCCCGTCGCCGTCGGCGAACAAGGTGGCTCGGTCAGCGCTGATGGCATGCCAGGCAAAGCGCGAGCCAGGCGCGGTGACCAGGATGTCGCCTTCCTGTAGTGCAGTGACAAGCTCATCCTCAGGGGTGGGCGTGTCGCTGGGGGCGAGCTGGTCGACATACTTGGGCTGGGTCATCACCCGGCCAAACCATTGTGCCAGCTGAGCGGGGTCGTCAATGGTGTCGAGAATCAGCGCTCGCATGCGCTCCAGCGCGGCGCTGTCGAGCTCTCCAGGATCCGTGGACGGTGGCATGCCGGCATCGCTGTAGCGCTTGGACGCTGGCTGCTGCTCACCCAGGTAGTCGGCAAAGGAGGTGATCGCTTCATCGGCAGACGGGGCTCGAAAGCCGACGGAATAGGTCATGCAGTCATCCGACTGGCTGACCCCATGATGCGCCCAGCCCGGGGGCAGGTAGAGCATATCACCGGGTTCCAGTACCCAATCGTGGTCGGGGTCGATGTCGAATGTCTCGAGGATGCGTAGATCGATGCCCTTGATGATCGGTGCATCGTCCGCCACCTTGCCACCCAGCTGCCAATGCCGTTGACCACTGCCCTGGACAAGAAACACGTCGTACTGGTCGACGTGGGGCCCCACGCTCCCGCCGGGAGGGGCATAGCTGACCATGATGTCGTCCAGTCTCCAGCGTGGCAGGAAAGAAAACTCTTCCAGCAACGCCGCGACGTCCGGCACATAGTGGTCGACCGCCTGCACCAGCAGGGTCCAATCCTGTTCCGGCAAGCGTGCGAAGGTACTGTCATCGAAGGGGCCGTGGCTGACCTGCCAGGCACCCTCGGGGCCCTGTTCTTCCACCAGACGCGCCTCGACATTGTCTTCACAGGCTAGTCCTGCCAACTCATCGGGAGACAGGGGGTTGTCGAAGTCAGGGAAGGCGCCACGAATCAGCAGTGGCGCCTTCTGCCAGTAGTCCCGGAGAAAATCGGCGGCTGACAGGCCGCCGAGCAGGGTAAGAGGGGTATCGGCTGACATGATGATTCCTGATGATGGTGAGAAGCGGCTCGCTGGGCAGTCGAGCATGTGATGAGTGCAAGGGCAAGGACTGAATACGCCTCACCCCACCATAGGGTGGGGTGAGAACGGGTCTGACAGCTGCCGCGAGCACAGCAACGTCGCGAACAGACGCTGCGTGAGGCCGCCGCCGGGTCAGTGGCGAGGCAGCGCCTGGGCCTGTGCCACGGCATTGCCGATGTAGCTGCCTGGGGTCAGTTGCTTGAGCTCTGCCTTGACGGCTTCCGGCAGCTCGAGACCATCGATGAAGGCGGCGAAACCGGCCTGGTCGATGCGCTTGCCGCGGGTCAGTTCCTTGAGCTTCTCGTAAGGCTTTTCAATGCCGTAACGACGCATGACGGTCTGAATCGGCTCCGCCAGCACTTCCCAGCTGGCGTCGAGATCTTCTGCCAGGCGCTGGGGGTTGGCTTCCAGCTTGCTGATGCCCTTGAGCGACGCCTGGTAGGCAATCAGGCCATAGGCCAGACCGACGCCGAGGTTTCTCAGCACGGTGGAGTCCGTCAGGTCCCGCTGCCAGCGGGAGATCGGCAGTTTCTGGGCCAGGTGAGCAAGAATGGCATTGGCCAGGCCCAGGTTGCCTTCGGAATTCTCGAAGTCGATCGGGTTGACCTTGTGGGGCATGGTCGAGGAGCCAATCTCGCCGGCCACGGTGCGCTGCTTGAAGTAGCCCAGCGAGATGTAGCCCCATACATCACGGTCGAAGTCGATCAGGATGGTGTTGAATCGGCAGACCGCATCGAACAGTTCGGCGATATAGTCGTGAGGCTCGATCTGGGTGGTGTACGGGTTGAAGGTCAGACCCAGGCCTTCGACAAAGGTGCGAGCATTGGCCTCCCAGTCGATGTCCGGGTAGGTCGCCAGGTGGGCGTTGTAGTTGCCGACCGCACCGTTGATCTTGCCCAGCACCTCGGCGCTTTCGATCTGCTTGAGCTGGCGACGCAGGCGGTAGGCCACGTTGGCCATTTCCTTGCCCAGCGTCGTGGGGCTGGCGGTCTGGCCGTGTGTGCGCGAGAGCATCGGCACTTCAGCGTGCTCGGCTGCCAGTCGTGCAACGTCGTCGGCCACCTGGCGCATGGTGGGCAGCAGGCTGTCCAGGCCATCGCGCAGCATTACCCCGTAGGACAGATTGTTGATGTCCTCGCTGGTGCAGGCGAAGTGCACGAACTCGGTAACGGCATGCAGCTCTGCGTTGTCGGCGATCGCTTCCTTGATCCAGTACTCCACCGCTTTCACATCGTGGTTGGTGGTGCGTTCGATGTCCTTGATGCGTGAAGCGTCTGCTTCGCTGAAGTTCTTTACCAGGCCGTCCAGGAAGGCGGTGGCTGCGGCCGACAATTCCGGCACCTCGGTGATCTGGGGGTGAGCGGCGAGGCGCTCGAGCCAACGGATCTCGACGGTGACGCGGGCACGAATCAGGCCAAATTCGCTGAAATGCTCGCGCAGGGATTCGGCCTTGCTGCCGTAGCGGCCGTCGACGGGGGAGAGGGCGGTCAGTGCGGAGAGTTGCATGGTGTGGTTCCGGTGGGGTAGGTACAGGGTAGAGTGTCGAAGCGATATCGTTATAGCGAGTCCAGGGCACGCTTGAGGCTGCCTCGCTGGAAGACCAGCTTCCAGCGTCGCCCGCCTTGCTGGTGCCACAGCAGGCCGAAGCGGATGCCGGACAGCAGGCACGCCCGCACTCGCTCGGGCATCATTCGGCTCTGCAGCAGAGAGGGGTCGCCCTGGACCACGATGCGGTTCTTGAAGGTCGACAGGGTCTGCTGGTAGGCCTCGCCGAGGCTAGCCACCACGTTTTCGTGGGTGGGGCCGAAGTGTTCGGCCTGGCCCTGAATGCGGGTCAGGTGAGCGCCGAGCTCATCCATCATGGCGGGCTGGTTGCGTAGCTTGTTCATCAGCAGCATCAGGCTGAAGCCGTAGCGCATCACCACCGGATTGGCCTGCCGGCGACCCAGGACGCCGTCCAGCGTCTCCAGGCCCAGCCGCAGGTTGTTCGGGTGTCCACCGTAGATCGATTCAAAGGTGGGAGGGTTGGTCACCAGGGTGGCGTTGATCTGGGTGTCCCAGGCGCGACTGTCCACTTGGCCGGTGCGGGCAAGGTCATCCACCAGATGAGCCGCCTGGAACACGCCCGCCATGGCAATGGCCTGACGGGCAGCCGGGGATTCCGGCGCGCGGTGAATAGGTACCGAATCGGTCATGCCGCGCGCTCCTTGGCGTTCCAGGTGTGTCGGATGACGCCGCCACCGAGGCAGACATCTCCGTCGTAGATGACCAGTGACTGGCCGGGTGTCACGGCGCGTTGAGGCTCATCGAAGTACACCTCGACACCGCCGTCTGCCATGCTGGTCAGGGTGCAGGGCACGTCCTCCTGACGGTAGCGCGTCTTGGCAGTGAAGCGACCCTGCTGGCAGGGAGCGTGACCGGCTACCCAGTCCATGGCCTCAGTGGCCAGGCTGTCGGTGTAGAGCAGAGAGTGATGCTTGCCTTGCACGGCCACCAGGACATTACGCTCCAGATCCTTGCCAGCCACGTACCAGGGGTCCTCGGAGTAGTTGGCGAGGCCGCCGATACCAAGTCCCTGACGCTGTCCCAGGGTGTAGTACATCAGTCCCATATGTTCGCCGATGTCGTCACCATCAGGTGTCTCGATGCGGCCGGGCTGAGCCGGAAGATACTGCTTGAGGAAATCGCTGAAGCGTCGTTCGCCGATGAAGCAGATGCCCGTGGAGTCCTTCTTCCTGGCGGTGACCAGACCGTGGCGCTCGGCAATGGCACGAACTTCCGGCTTTTCGATCTCGCCCACAGGAAACAGCGTGCGGGCGATGGCCGCTTCCGGCACCGCGTGCAGAAAATAGCTCTGGTCCTTGTTGCCATCCAGGCCCTTCAGCAGGCGAGGACGGCCATCGCGCTCACCGCGGCGGACATAGTGGCCGGTGGCGATCATCTCGGCTCCCAGCATCTCTGCGTAATCAAGGAACACCTTGAACTTGATCTCGCGGTTGCACAGGATATCCGGATTTGGCGTGCGGCCAGCCTTGTACTCTGCCAGGAAGTGCTCGAACACATTGTCCCAGTATTCAGCGGCAAAATTGGCGGTATGCAGGGGGATGTCGAGTTTTTCGCACACGGCCTGGGCGTCCGCCAGATCCTCCATGGCGGTGCAGTATTCGGTGCCGTCGTCCTCGTCCCAGTTCTTCATGAACAGACCTTCTACCTGATATCCCTGTTCGATCAGGCGCAGTGCGGAAACGGAGGAATCGACTCCGCCGGACATGCCGACGATGACTTTGCCGTTGGACGCTGACATAACAACTCTCGGGGTGGTGGTGCAGGGGCGGAGATTATACACGAAATGCGGCGCTCAACCGAAGCCTCACCGCTCGTGGAGCACGTCCATGGGAAAGGTCTTGCCAGCCAGGGCATCGCGGATACGTTTAAGCACCAGAGGGCTGCGTAGACGTCCGTCCCGATCCAGTGCTTCGATTTCTTCCAGGGTCAGCCAGTGGATGGCGTGGATATCGCGGTCAAGCTCGGTACCCAGGTGGGCCAGTGCCATGCCCAGAAACGCATGGCTGTGAAACGCCTTGCCGTCCTTGGTTTGATACACGTACATGCCCAGATAGTCGGTGATACCCACCCGCCAGGCGGTCTCCTCGGCGACTTCACGCAGTGCGCCATCGCGAATGCGCTCACCGGGTTCCAGATGGCCTGCGGGCTGATTGAACAGGGTATGAGGGCCGCCATGGTCCTCTTCCACCATCAAGAAGCGCCCGGCGCGTTCGACCACGGTGGCCACGGTCACATAAGGGGTCCATCGCATTATCGGCGTCTCCTCGCTGGGGATGCGGTTCTCGGGCGCTTGGGTGCATGCAGCGTCTGACGCTGCCATTGCCCCGGCGCCAGCCCGTCCAGGTTCCATGGGCCAATGGCTACCCGTACAAGTCTAAGTGTGGGGTACCCGACGTGTGCTGTCATTCTGCGCACCTGGCGGTTTCGCCCTTCGCTGATGGTCAGCTCCAGCCAGCAGGTATCAGGATGGCGTTTCGGGTCGAGAGGTGGTTCACGCTCCGGCAGGCCGCTGTGGACAAGGCGTCGTACCTTGGCAGGTCGGGTCGGTCCGTCCTTGAGCGTGACGCCTTTTGCAAGGGCGTCCAGAGCTCGCTGATCCGGCTGTCCTTCAACCAGCACACGGTACGTCTTGGGCTGCTTGTGGCGGGGGTGGCTGATACGATGAATCAACTCACCGTCGTCGCTGAGCAACAAAAGACCCTCCGAGTCGTAGTCGAGACGTCCGGCAGGGTAGATGTCGGGTACATCGATGAGCGACGCCAGCGTATCGCGTCCCTGCTCATCGGTGAACTGGGACAGCACGCGGTAGGGCTTGTGCAGCAGGTAGAGTTGACTCATGGGCTGGCTCGGTAGTCCTGACGAGGCCCGTCTGACGGGGCTCGTGCGGTCATTTGCAAAGATTGTCGACAAAGCCTACTCCGGGCGCTGGGGGTAATGCTATACTCCGCGCTCCACTGAATAGACCTGACAGGGGAGTTCTCAATGGGTTTCCAGAAAATTGTCGTCCCTGAGGGCGGCGAAAAGATCACCGCTAACGCCGACAACAGCCTGAATGTGCCGAACAACCCGATCATCCCGTTCATCGAGGGTGATGGTATCGGTGTCGACGTCACCCCGGCGATGAAGATCGCCATCGACGCCGCTGTGCAGAAGGCCTACAACGGCGAGCGCAAGATCCACTGGATGGAAGTCTACGCCGGCGAGAAGGCCACCCACGTCTATGACGCGGACACCTGGCTGCCGGAAGAAACCCTGGAAGCGGTCAAGGAATACATCGTTTCCATCAAGGGCCCGCTGACCACGCCGGTGGGCGGTGGTATCCGCTCCTTGAACGTCGCACTGCGCCAGAAGCTGGACCTGTATGTCTGCCAGCGTCCGGTTCGCTGGTTCGAAGGCGTGCCTAGCCCGGTCAAGAAGCCCGCTGACGTCGACATGGTTATCTTCCGCGAGAACTCTGAAGATATCTATGCCGGTATCGAGTGGAAGGCGGGTACCGCTGAGGCCGACAAGGTCATCAAGTTCCTGCGCGAAGAAATGGGCGTGACCAACATCCGCTTCCCCGAGGGTTGCGGCATTGGCGTCAAGCCGGTGTCCGAGGAAGGCACCAAGCGTCTCGTGCGCCAGGCCCTGCAGTACACCATCGACAACGACCGCGAGTCGCTGACCCTGGTGCACAAGGGCAACATCATGAAGTTCACCGAAGGCGCCTTCAAGGATTGGGGCTATGAGCTGGCCAAGGAAGAGTTTGGCGCTGAGCTCCTCGATGGCGGCCCCTGGATGACCTTCAAGAACCCGAAGACCGGCAAGGACATCGTGGTCAAGGACGTGATCGCTGACGCGATGCTGCAGCAGATCCTGCTGCGTCCGGCCGAATATGACGTCATCGCGACCCTGAACCTGAACGGTGACTACCTGTCCGACGCTCTGGCGGCTGAAGTCGGCGGCATCGGTATTGCTCCGGGCGCCAACATCTCCGACACCACTGCCATGTTCGAAGCGACTCACGGTACTGCGCCGAAGTACGCTGGCCAGGACAAGGTCAACCCGGGCTCGCTGATCCTGTCTGCCGAGATGATGCTGCGTCACATGGGCTGGGTCGAGGCTGCTGATCTGGTACTGAAAGGCATGGAGAAAGCCATCAGCAAGGGCGAAGTCACCTATGACTTCCACCGCCTGATGGAGAATGCCACGCTGTTCAAGTGCTCTGAGTTCGGTCAGGCTGTCGCTGACAACATGTAAGCGACTGCACCGAGCGACGAGCCGTCCTGCTCGTTGTCAGTGCTGACAGACAAGGCCCTCGCCCTCGCCGGCGAGGGCCTTTTGCATTTTGTCCGCGTAGAGGGTGAAAGCCGCGTCGGGATTCCCGATAATGAGAGGGAACCCTACCGCGCCCCAGACGTCCAATGCTCGACGCGGGTGAGCGCGGGCACCCGATTGACAGTGTGAGGCCTATGTTCAACGCAAGAGACGAGGATCCGCTCTGGATCCAGATGCCGGTGGCAGGAATGACGCGTCCGCCGGGAGAGCCCGACGAACAGGACGACGGTGACCTGGCCACTCAGGAAGCCGATCCTGAGTTAGCCAAGCCACCCATGTATAAGGTTGTCTTGCATAATGACGACTTCACCCCCATGGAGTTTGTGGTGGAGGTTCTCAGGACGTTCTTTCACCTGGATAGCGAGACGGCCGTGCAGATCATGCTGACAGTGCACAGCCATGGCAAAGCCACCTGTGGCGTCTTTACCCACGACATTGCCGAGACCAAGAGTCACCAGGTCAACGAGTATGCCAGGGAGTGTCAGCATCCTCTGCTGAGCGATATAGAAGCGGCGGACTAGGTGGAATCCTGAGAATCGCTGATCTGCCTGTGATGTGGGCGCATGAGGCGGCACATGCGTTAACGGAGACGCGTCCTTCGTTGACGAAGAACTTGCAACGGCGCCATTTGTACCCGATGTTGATGGTGCCGGACCATAAAAGATCCGACGCAAGCCCTAGGCGGCGAGAAGGGGACTGCCATGCTGAGCAAAGAACTTGAACTGACCCTGAACACGGCCTTCACCGTGGCGCGCTCCAAGCGCCACGAGTTCATGACCGTGGAGCACCTGCTGCTGGCACTTCTGGATAATGCGTCAGCATCAGACGTGCTGCGTGCCTGCGGGGCGAACCTCGACAAGCTGCGGTCTGACCTGCAGGACTTTATCAATTCCACGACGCCGCTGATTCCGGAAGACCAGACCGAGCGCGAGACGCAGCCCACCCTCGGGTTCCAGCGTGTCCTGCAGCGTGCGGTCTTCCACGTACAGTCTTCAGGCAAGAGCGAAGTGACGGGCGCCAACGTGCTGGTGGCCATCTTCTCCGAGCAGGAGAGCCAGGCGGTCTACTTCCTGAAGCAGCAGAACGTGGCCCGTGTCGACGCCGTCAACTATATCGCTCACGGTATTTCGAAGGTGACCGGTCACGGTCAAAGCCCGGCGGCATCGTCGCCGGAGGCAGAAGATGCTGAAGATGGCAGCACCGAGGCCGGCGGCAACCCGTTGACCGGGTTTGCTACCAACCTCAACGAACAGGCGCGGATGGGCAAGATCGATCCGCTGATCGGCCGTGACCATGAGCTTGAGCGTGTGGTGCAGATTCTGGCACGCCGTCGCAAGAACAATCCGCTGCTGGTGGGCGAGGCCGGGGTGGGCAAGACGGCCATCGCCGAGGGCCTGGCCAAGCGCATCGTCGAGGAGGACGTTCCCGACGTGATCGGGGATGCCGTCGTGTACTCCCTCGATATGGGCGCCCTGCTGGCGGGTACCAAGTATCGCGGTGACTTCGAGAAGCGCCTGAAGAGCCTGCTGGCCGAATTGCGCAAGTTGCCCAACGCGATTCTGTTCATCGACGAGATTCATACCGTGATCGGCGCGGGGGCTGCCTCTGGCGGGGTGATGGATGCCTCGAACCTGCTCAAGCCTCTGCTGTCTTCCGGCGAGTTGCGCTGCATCGGTTCGACCACCTTCCAGGAGTTCCGCGGGATCTTCGAGAAGGACCGGGCGCTGGCGCGTCGTTTCCAGAAAGTCGACGTCCTGGCTCCCTCGGTGGAAGACTCCATCAAGATCCTCAAGGGCTTGCGCTCGCGCTTCGAGGAGCATCACCAGCTCAAGTACACCGACGCTGCGCTCGACAGCGCGGCCCGCTTGGCCGATCGTTACATCAACGACCGCTTCCTGCCGGATAAGGCCATCGATGTCATTGACGAAGCGGGCGCTCACCAGCGCTTGCTGCCGCCCGAGATGCGTGTCGATACCATCGATGTGGATCAGGTCGAGGCGGTAGTCGCATCGATTGCTCGAATTCCGCCGAAGAGCGTGTCCAGCTCCGATCGCAAGCTGCTGGAGAATCTGGATCGCGATCTCAAGATGCTGGTGTTCGGCCAGGATGAGGCCATCGATAGCCTGGCGGCGGCGATCAAGCTCTCTCGCGCTGGGCTCAAGTCTCCTGACAAGCCAGTGGGCAGCTTCCTGTTTGCTGGCCCGACGGGAGTGGGCAAGACCGAGGTGGCTCGCCAGCTGGCGCACATCATGGGCGTCGAGCTGCTGCGCTTCGACATGTCGGAGTACATGGAGCGGCACACCGTTTCACGTCTTATCGGCGCACCTCCCGGCTATGTAGGGTATGACCAGGGCGGCCTGCTGACAGAAGCAGTGACCAAACAGCCCCATTGCGTACTGCTGCTGGATGAAATCGAGAAGGCACACCCGGAAGTGTTCAATCTGCTGCTGCAGGTGATGGATCACGGGCGTCTTACCGACAACAATGGTCGCGAGGCGGACTTCCGTCACGTCATCCTGATCATGACATCCAACGCGGGTGTAGAGATCGCGACGCGCCGCTCCATCGGCTTCCAGACCCAGGATCACTCCACCGATGCCATGGAGGCGATTCGCAAGACCTTTACACCGGAATTCCGCAATCGCCTGGACGGCATTATCCAGTTCTCGGCGTTGCCCAAGCCGGTGGTGCGCAACGTGGTCGACAAGTTCCTGGTGGAACTGCAGGCTCAGCTAGACGAGAAACGTGTTCAGCTGGAAGTCGATGACGAGGCGAGAGATTGGCTGGCGACCATGGGCTATGACCCGGACATGGGAGCTCGCCCGATGGCAAGGTTGATTCAGGAGAAGCTGAAGAAGCCCTTGGCCGAGATGATCTTGTTTGGAGATCTGGCTGAGCACGGGGGGGTTGTCCATGTCAGCCTCGAAAGTGGCGAGTTGCATCTCTCCACCGATGTGGAGCTGGCCGATGCGCCCTGACTAAGCTCTCTGGGTTAGGCCGCAGCGAGTCTTGAGGACACCGCTGACGCAAGAGATGACGCCCTGTCTTATGGCAGGGCGTTCTTGTAGGTATCGCCTGCTGGCTCGCTTGCCCACGGGACCGGGCAGCAAGGCGGCAGGGTGTGAAAAACGCAGGCGAGTTCCGGACGCCAAGCGCCACCCTGCTACGTAAATCGTGGCAGGGGTGGGCTGCGCAGCAGGCGGCTTTTGCGCCAGGCTCCGGGTTATTCAGCACCAGTGTCAGGTGTGCTCCAGCACTGGGTGATAGGGGCCGAATGCCGATGGGCATTGACCCGAATATCAGGGAGCTGCGCTTGCCGGCGAGGCGGGCACGCCCGACGGGCGCGATACCGGCAAGTGGCGTCTACGCAAAGCGCTGACGCCGGCCGATCTCAACGAGAACGGTATACGATGCGACCCTTGGACAGGTCATAGGGAGTCAACTCGACCTTGACCTTGTCCCCGGTCAGGATGCGGATGTAGTTCTTGCGCATCTTGCCCGAGATGTGGGCGGTGACCACGTGGCCGTTTTCCAGCTCGACCCGGAACATGGTGTTGGGAAGCGTGTCGACGACCACGCCTTCCATTTCAATATGGTCTTCGCGTGCCATATAGGCGAATCCTCGCATGTGTAGACAGAGTGATGCCCGACCGCGCGGCGCGACTGCCGTTACTCTGGTCAGGATAGCGCGATATTCTGCCGGATGCTGGGGCAGATGGCAAAGTGAGTTGCCTGAAAAAACGGCAGATGTCTAGGCCGAGGTCTGACGCCTTTGGCGCCTACCCTATCACTGGCATGCCGTCGTTGCTGGCAGCATAGGCTGTCTGGATCGAGTGAGCAGTGGCGATCCTGGCGCGACTCAGGGCGGTACAGCGCCAGGCGTTCAGCCGTGTTCGGTAGGTACCAGTCGGCGCCACAGGCGTCCGTCCAGCCTTTCGAGGGGAGTGAAGTTGCTCTTGTAGCTCATCTTGCGACACGCCTCGATCCAGTAACCCAGGTATACGTGGTCAAGCCCTTTCGCCGACGCCATCTGGATCAGGGTGAGCACCGCCTGGGTGCCAAGGGATCGTCTCTCGAGGCTCTGCTCGGGGTCGAAGAAGGTGTAGATGGCTGACAGGCCGTGGCCGAGTTCATCGAAGGCGGAGACCGCCACCAGCCTGTCGTCGAGTCGCATCTCCAGCAGTCGGGCATAAGGCTGGTCGAGACTCAGAAAGGTGCGGTACTGTTCATGGCTTGGGGGGAACATGTCGCCATCGTGGTGGCGAGTGCAGATATAGCGCGCATAGAGATCATAGTGGGAAGAGTCGAAGCGGGCAGGTACCACGTCGACGGTCAGATCGGCATTGCGCCGCATCAAACGTTTCTGGCTCCTGTTTGGACGAAATTCCGCGACAGGAATCCGCACCGAGACACAGGCATGGCAGCCTTCGCAGTGGGGGCGGTACAGGTGAAGCCCGCTGCGCCGAAAGCCGAGAAGCGTCAGCGCATCATACACACTCGGCCCCGGCGATTCCTTGGGATCAAGGAACAGCGTGGTCGCCTCTTTTTCTGGCAGGTAGCTGCAAGCGTGTGGCACCGTGAGGAAAAACCTCAGGTCGCGGACCGGTTGCCGCGGTGTGTTGCTGCTCAAGGCGGCCGTCTCCCTGTCGGATGGCGTCTCGTCGGTCGTCAGGCAAAGGCATGACCCGCTGCAATGCTCTCAACTGCCGTGGTCTCAACTGCTGTGGTCTGAACTGCCGTGGTCTGAACTGCAATGACCTCAACTCAATGATCTCAACTCAATGATTCCAACGGCAGGGGGGCGTGGCGATGCACCCACTGCGATGGCAAGCGCCGAGTCAGACGTTGTCGACGCAAGCCACGTCAGCAAAGGACCACGCAGGCGTGACCAGAGCGTCTGTGTCCAGGCCATCCAGCCACTTCTCAAGATAGCCGATGAACTCGGATCGGGCGATACCTCTAGCGCCCAGGCTGGCCAGATGCGGGGTCTGCATCTGGCAGTCGATAAGCTTGCCGGCTCCCCGCTGCATCGCATGTGCCAGGTGGACCAGGGCGATCTTGGACGCGTCAGCCTCGCGACTGAACATGGATTCGCCAAAGAACACAGGACCAAGTGCTACACCATACAGCCCGCCTACCAGAGTGGTGTCACGCCATACTTCTACCGAATGAGCCACACCCATGCGGTGGAGTTGGTCATAGGCGCTGCGCATCTCGTCGATGATCCAGGTGCCATCCTGGTCGCCACCTCGGGGAGCAGCGCAGGCGGCAACCACCGACGTAAAGGCGCGATTGGCGGTGACCGTAAAACCTGCATTGCGGACGCGTTTGGCCAGACTCCGACGCACGCGCAGTTCGTCGGGACGCAGTACCATACGAGGATTCGGACTCCACCACAGGATGGGCTGGTCATCGCTGTACCAAGGAAAGATGCCGCGACGATAGGCGGCAATCAACCATTCGGGGGTCAGGTCGCCCCCTGCAGCCAACAAGCCGTCGGGGTCGTCAAGGGCCGTCTCGACGCTGGGAAAGGCGACCGGGTAGGGGGATAGCCAGGGTAGCATGGGGCTCCCTTCAACAGGGTTTTTGATCAACAGGCGAGTGTGCCCCCAGATGGCGGCACGCTCAAGCCGTCTGGGGCCTATTCGCTCACCGGCTGGCTCGGTATCATGAGGGCCAGTCAGTAGGATGGAAGACGCCGCCATGGCGCAAGGGGAAGGCCATTTGAGTGCCAACAAGAAGTCTGTGTCGTCTCGAGCGACGGCGGCAGCTGCCAAGGAGACCGCCAAGAAAGTTGGCCTGCGTCTGCACGGCTCTGCCAGGGAAGGTGTCATCATCGTGCTGCTGGCCGCCTGTGTGTTCCTGTTGCTGGCACTGTTCAGCTTTGAACCTGCAGATCCTGGCTGGTCGAGCAGCGGTCCTGAAACCGACGTCGCCAACTGGATGGGGCCGATCGGCGCCTGGCTAGCCGACGTGCTGTACTCGCTGTTTGGGGTCAGTGCCCTGTGGTGGCCGGGAATGCTGGCGTTCGCGGCGTGGTATCTGATTCGCTCCCGGCGGGTCGAGTTTGAGTGGGATGCCACTGCGCTAGCCGTTCGCTGTGGCGGCCTGGTGCTGCTGCTGCTGGGATCGACGACTCTCGGCGCGCTGTATTTTAACCACCCGGAAAGTGTGTTGCCGTATTCCACTGGCGGCATACTTGGCGTGGGGCTGGTCGGTGCGCTGCGCCCGCTAGTCGGGTATGGCGGCACAGGGCTGCTGGCGGTCGTCGGGATTCTGGGCGGGATGCCACTGTTCACCGGCTTATCCTGGCTGAACGTGATGGACGAGGCCGGTCATCGTTGCCTGCTGTTGGGGCGTTGGATCAAGGCGCGTTTCGCGGGCGGCAAGGATGCCTCCGACGAGGCTGTCTCCGCGCGCAAGCAAGCCCAGGATCCGGCTCTTTCGGATGCTGAGGCGGATCGTGTGGAGTCATCGGTCGAGGACCACACCCAGCGCGACATTCAGGACGAAGACGAGCAAGACGGCGCCGCAACCAAGCCTGCCTGGTGGCAGCGCTTGCTGGGCCGTCGTCGCGATGTCGCCTCCGAGCGCCCCCAGTGGGACACCGAGGACGGCACCGATATTCCATGGGAGGTGGCGGAATCCACGCCGTCAGCCAAACAGCCGGGGGCTGCCTATACCGAACGACTGGCGACAGCCGGCCATAGCCGCGCGGCCACTGAGCCCTCCATTGGGCTGAGGGCAAGCAGGGAGGAGCCATCGCCTGCCCTGGATGCTGATGAGCGTCATGGGCGTGCCCCCGCTGCTAGAGATTCTGTCAGCCCCTCTCGGGAACACGAAAGGGAGGCTGGGACAGCCGCTCGCCGTGAGCCGTCTTTTGGCAGTGCACCAACCTCAGCCCGCGAGCGCCGGGAGCCCACCCTGGGCGCGAGTCTCGGGACAGGCCCGAGTGACGATACGGTTGCGGGCTCGCCAACACGACCCTCCGCTGACGTCAGGCGTGACACCCGTCAGCCCGCGGAGCCAACGTTTGCCCTGCGCGCAGAGCGCGATGAGCCCGCCGCCGGGGCTGCTGCTTCTGAGCCGGCGGCCTCGATGCCCCATGAGACGCGCAGCGTGGCCCCTGAAAGCACCAGTGCCGAGGCCCAGGAGCGCAGGCTTGAGGCTGACACCGCGCAGAGCGGCGTATCAGCCTCTCCGGCGCCTCAAGATCACGCGGGCCAGCGTGCAACTGAAGATGCCGCTGACGCCGGTGCGACGACATCGCAGCCTCCGTCGCCGGCTCACGCCGAGGACGAAACGCCACCTCAGGGCTCTGCTAATCAGAGCGCTGCTATTCAGGGACAGCACAGTACGAATCAGGGACAGCACAGTACGAATCAGGGACAGCACAGGACGAACGCCCCGCAGCCGCCCAGCGAAGCTGCATCCTCCACAGCTGGTCCCTCTACAACTGGGCTCTCCACAGCTGGTTCCTCCACAGCTGGCGCTGCAGCTCCCGCTGCTGCTACCCCTGAAGCGCCTCAGCGCGAAGAAAGGCGGGCGGAGGATATCCCCGAGCCGGTGTTGCCAGACGACGGCGGCGCGCTGGCTGGTGGCGCCCTGGCGTCCAGCGCTGGACTGCTGTCGTCCACGCACGAGGCCCCTCGGCGGGTGGTAAGCGCTCACCCTGACAGCGTGTCGCAGCCCACCGTGGACAGTCGGCAGCAGTCGTCTGTGACGGCGGCAGAGGCTCCGCCAAGGGGCGACGCCTCTTCAGCTGAGCCATCGGCCGAGGACCGCGGGCATGTCCACCACCAGGATAGCGATGCGTCGGTCACTCCCCATGTGGCGACAGCGGATCAGGGGAGGGAAGCGGCCGATCAGGGCGGCCCGACGCTGTGGACCGTGGAGCACCTGCAGAACCAGCGTTCCGGCTTCGATGATCTGCCCGAACCCGATGGTGACTTGCCGGGTCTGCGACTGTTGACGCCGCCCGAGCCGCACCAGCCCAACTACACCGAAGAGCAGCTTGCCGACATGGCGGAGCTGCTGGAAATGCGCCTGCGCGAATATGGCGTGAAGGCCGAGGTGGTCGACACCTGGCCGGGTCCGGTCATCACCCGCTTCGAGATCAAGCCCGCAGCGGGAGTGAAGGTGTCCAAGATCAGCAATCTGGCCAAGGATCTGGCGCGTTCGCTGATGGTCAAGAGCGTCCGCGTGGTGGAGGTGATTCCAGGGCGTCCCACCGTGGGGATCGAGATTCCCAATCCCAACCGGGCCATGATTCGCCTGCGCGAGGTGATCGATTCGGATCGCTATCAGGACGAGGCCTCCGCTCTGACCATGGCATTGGGCCAGGACATCGGGGGAGCGGCGGTGGTCGCCAACCTGGGCAAGATGCCTCACGTGCTGGTGGCCGGTACGACCGGTTCGGGCAAGTCCGTCGGGGTCAATGCCATGTTGATCTCGATGCTGCTCAAGGCGACCCCTGACGAATTACGCCTGATCATGGTCGATCCCAAGATGCTTGAGCTGTCGGTCTACGACGGAATCCCGCATCTGCTGGCGCCTGTCGTCACCGACATGAAGGAAGCCGCCAACGCGCTGCGCTGGTGTGTGGCCGAGATGGAACGCCGCTACAAGCTGATGGCGGCCATGGGGGTGCGGAATATCGCCGGCTTCAACAGCAAGCTGGATGAAGCCGAGCGTGCCGGCGCCCAGGTGGCGGATCCGTTGTGGGAGCCTCAGCCGTGGGAAATGCATCAGACCCCTCCGGTGCTGGAAAAGCTGCCGTACATCGTGGTGGTGATCGACGAGTTTGCCGACATGTTCATGATCGTCGGCAAGAAGGTCGAGGAATTGATTGCTCGGCTGGCCCAGAAAGCGCGCGCCGCGGGTATCCATCTGGTGCTGGCGACCCAGCGTCCGTCCGTGGACGTGGTGACCGGCCTGATCAAGGCCAACATTCCCACGCGCATGGCCTTCCAGGTGTCGTCGCGAGTGGATTCGCGCACCATTCTCGACCAGGGCGGCGCTGAAAACCTGCTCGGTCACGGCGATATGCTCTATCTGCCGGCCGGCTCGGGCCAGCCCACTCGCGTTCACGGGGCCTTCGTCGACGATGACGAAGTTCACCGAGTGGTCGAGGACTGGAAGCGCCGTGGCGAGCCTGAGTACATTGACGAGATCCTGTCGGGGGGTGTCTCCGCCGATGCCCTGACCGGGCTGGAGGCTGAGGGCTCCGGTGACGACAGCGATGCCGAACAGGACGCGCTGTATGACGAGGCGGTGGCCTTTGTTACCGAGTCGCGGCGCGCATCTATCTCCGCCGTGCAGCGGCGTTTCAAGATTGGCTACAACCGGGCCGCGCGTCTGGTGGAAGCCATGGAAATGGCCGGTGTCGTGTCCTCCATGGGCACCAACGGCGGACGTGAAGTGCTGGCACCGCCTCCCGCAGGAGGCTAGCCCCCGATCGTCGCATGCGTCGCTTTTTGGCGACGCATGCGGCGCTACCATGAAACGACCATGCAACAGACGGTTGCGTTTGAGACCCATGGCAACTTGCCAGGCATACTGGGCTCAAAGGGACATGCCCGTTCATGCCGGAGCATCTTCGGCACGACAGGGAAATCGACCATATCGACGGAGAGACGCTATGCCTGCACGCCTTACCCTGACTTCCGGCCTGGCCACGCTGGCACTGGCACTTGCGGTGCCTGCTACCGCGCTGGCGGATGGTGCCGAGCGACTGACGCGTATGCTGGAGCCGCTGAACACCTACTCTGCCGATTTTGAACAGCAGATTCTGGACGGCAGCGGTCAGCGACTGCAGCGTACGGAGGGTCACATGTGGCTGTCACGTCCCGGCAAGTTCCGCTGGGAGGTAGAGGCGCCGTATGAGCAGGTGGTGGTATCGGACGGCAGCGAAGTCACCTTGTTCGACCCTGACCTGCAGCAAGCTACTATCCAGGCTCTGGACGAGCGCGTTACGCACACGCCTGCCTTGCTGTTGTCGGGAAGTGCCAGCGAGCTGACCGACAGCTATAACGTGTCGAGCTCCCAGCAAGGCACCTCGGAGACCTTCACGCTGGAACCCAAGGCGGCCGACACCTTGTTTGAAAGCCTGCGCCTGACCTTCTACAGCGAGGAGCTGGCGGCACTGGAAATGACCGACAGCACCGGCCAACGCACGGCGATTGCCTTTGACAACGCCGAGCAGAATGGCCAGATCGATGACGGGCGCTACCAGTTCGATATTCCCGAGGGTACCGATGTCATTCGCCAGACACCCTGATCCACGGGTCCGGTAGGGTCGTCGCTCTGATGTCTTGGCCTTTCACGGCCAGTCAGGACGGAACAGAGACTCGGGACCTGATGCCGCCGTCGCCCCTTCGGGCGGCGGCGCTGTCTTTTCTGGCCACTTTTTTTCTCTGACCCCCTTTGCCGCCGCCTCCGTTCTGATCACCGCCTTCATCGCTTCTCGCTTCTCGCTTCTCGCTTTTCCCTTCTCCGTTATCCCTTATCCCTTATCCCTTATCCCTGGGGGCATGCCTCGTCACCTCTGTGTGCGGCAGGATGTCTGCCGAGCACTGACAGGGCGTCGCCACGGGGCCTGGCCCTCGGCAGTTGCTGGCCCCATCTCAATGCCTGCACCTTGCCGGTCTGAGCATGAACCTTGTCGAAGATCACCGTTTTACGGTTTTTCGACCTTGGCCCAATAGTTTGCGTCGACTAGGGAATCTACTATCTCGGGTATCGTTTTCATGAGGTGCCCCCATGTATCCCTACGCCGCTCCTTTGAAAGACATGGCCTTTGTGCTGAGTGAGTTGCTTGAGCACAAATCCCTGGACCTGCCGGTCTTCGGCGAGGTCAGTCCTGATGTGATCGATGCCGTGCTGGAAGAAGCCGGAAAGCTAGCCACCGATGTGTGGGGGCCCTTGAATGCCACAGGGGACCGCCAGGGCTGCCAACGACGTGACGACGGCGGGGTGACGCTGCCGGATGGGTTTGCTGAGGCTTACCAGGCCTACGCGGAAGGCGGCTGGAATGGCATTGGTGTATCCGAGTCGCTGGGCGGACAGGGGTTACCGGAGGTGGTGGCCAGTGCTGTCCAGGAAATGTTGCATGGCGCCAACATGGCGCTGGGCCTGTGCCCTATGCTGACAGCCGGTGCGATCGAAGCACTGGCGCACCATGGCGATGAAGCACTGCGCGAACGCTACCTGGAGCGTCTGGTCGAGGGTAGCTGGACAGGCACCATGAACCTGACCGAGCCCCAGGCAGGCTCTGACCTGTCACGCGTACGCACCCGAGCGGTGCCAGAGGGCGATCATTTCCGCGTGTTCGGTCAGAAGATCTTCATTACCTGGGGGGAGCACAATGCAGCGGACAATATTATCCACCTAGTGTTGGCACGCACCCCTGATGCGCCCGAAGGCAACAAGGGCATCTCGCTGTTTCTGGTACCCAAGTTTCTGGTCAATCAAGACGGTAGTCTGGGCGAGCGCAATGACGTCGTGTGCGCGTCCATAGAGCACAAGATGGGGATTCATGGCAGCCCCACCTGCACCCTTAGCTTTGGTGAAAAGGACGGGGCCATCGGCTATCTGGTCGGTGAACCCGGACGCGGCCTGAATCATATGTTCACCATGATGAACGAGGCACGTCACAAGGTAGGGATTCAGGGCATCGGTGTGGCTGAGCGTGCCTGCCAGCATGCCGTGGCCTACGCCAACGAGCGTTCCCAGGGAAGAACTCCGCCAGCCCGAGGCGGCGAGGCCTGTGATATCGCCCAACACCTTGATGTGCGCCGCATGCTGCTGTCGATGCGGACCCGGACTGACGCCCTGCGCGCCCTGGCGTTGCTCTGTGCGCAGCAGCTGGATGTTGCACGGCATCACGATGATGCCAGCGTCAGACAGGCCGCCCAGGCCCGTGTGGATGTGCTGATTCCGGTGGTCAAGGGCTTTTCCACCGACCAGGCCGTGGAGATTGCCTCCATGGGGGTGCAGGTGCATGGCGGGATGGGCTTTATCGAGGAAACCGGTGCTGCCCAGCTGCTGCGAGATGTGCGCATCGCGCCGATCTACGAAGGTACCAATGGCATTCAGGCACTGGATTTTGCCGGGCGCAAGCTGCAGCGTGATGGTGGCGCGGCGATGTCGAGCCTGCTGGATGACGTCGATGGCACCGCCCAGGCGCTGGCGTCGCACCCGTCACTCGAAAAGCTGGGCCATGAGCTGGCGGCGGCGACCCAGGATCTCCGGGCCTGCCTCACCAGGGTTCTGGAAGAGGGCAGCGACGAACACAGCGGGCTGGATGCGGTGCAAGCCTACGCCACTCCCTTGCTGTCATTGGCAGGACACGTCCTGTGTGCATGGCAGATGGGGCGTGCGGCTCTGGTCGCACGAGCCGCTCTGGACGCCGGGCAGGATGACGAGTTCTATCGTCGCAAGCTGGTCTGTGCCGACTTTGCGATTCGTCACTGGCTGCCCGAAGGGCGCGCGCAACGGTCTGTGATCGAAGCCGGTTACCAGGACTGGCTGTCACTGTCACTCGCGTGATCTCGTGGCCGCCGAGGCTTCTCGGCGGCTATCTTTGTTTCAGGCCCATTCCACTTGCCATTTATCCTTCGCCAACGGAAGACGCAGGCCGTCACTGGGTCAACATGCGCTATAAAATAAGGAGTTACTAATGAGTAGTCTTTATGACCAGGGGATGCCACGCAACACAGCCAACCATGTGGCGATCTCTCCGTTGACCTTCATCGAACGTACGGCCAGCGTCTATCCCGATCTGCCTGCCATCGTGCACGGACAGGTGCGCCGCGACTGGGCCACCACCTGGCAGCGTTGCCGTCGCCTGGCCTCGGCGCTGGAGCAGCGCGGGCTTGGCAAGGGGGATACCGTATCGGTGATGTTGCCCAACGTGCCGGCCATGTTCGAGGCCCACTTCGGCGTGCCCCTGGCAGGCTGCGTGCTGAACACCTTGAACATTCGCCTGGATGCGGCGGCCATCGCCTACATGCTGGAGCATGCTGAGTCCAAGGCCATCCTGGTAGACCCCGAGTTCGTCGAGGTGGTGGGCGAGGCGGTGAAAGGCCTCGAGCAGCCCCCCTTGATCATTGATGTGCTGGACCCTGAGTTCGAGGGGAACGCCGAGCGTCTGGGGCAGCTGGAGTATGAAGCGCTGTTGGCGGAAGGTGACCCTGAGTATCCCTATCGGCTGCCAGAGGACGAGTGGGACGCGATCTCGCTGAACTACACCTCGGGTACGACCGGCAAGCCCAAGGGGGTGGTCTACCATCACCGAGGCGCCTACTTGAATGCGGTCAGCAATATTCTTGAATGGGCCATGCCACACCATCCCGTCTACCTGTGGACGTTGCCCATGTTCCACTGCAATGGCTGGTGTTTTCCCTGGACCATCGCCGCCAACGCCGGGGTCAACGTATGCCTTCGCAAGGTTGACCCCAAGCGCATCATGGAGTTGATCGCAGACGAGAAGGTCAGCCACTTCAGCGGGGCGCCGATCGTACTTAACGGCCTGGTCAACCTTGAGGCGGCAGACCGTCGACCCATCGATCATCCGGTCAAGGCGACGACGGCCGGCGCAGCACCGCCAGCGGCGGTGATCGCGGGCGTTGAAGCGATGGGAATCGACGTGACCCATGTCTATGGTCTGACCGAGGTCTACGGTCCGGTCACCGTGTGTGCCTGGCGCGAAGCCTGGGATGCGCTGCCGCTGCAGGAGCGCGCCCGCCTCAAGGCCCGACAGGGTGTGCGTGGTCACATGCTGGAAGCACTCTGTGTGGCCGATCCGGTGACGCTGGAGCCTGTGCCGAAGGATGGGGAGAGCATTGGCGAGATCATGATGCGCGGCAACAATGTCATGAAGGGGTATCTCAAGAATGAGGCCGCCACCCGAGAGGCGCTGGACGGCGGCTGGTATCACACCGGCGACCTGGCGGTCTGGCATGCCGATGGCTATATCGAGATCAAGGACCGCTCCAAGGACATCATCATTTCCGGGGGCGAGAATATCTCGACGATAGAGCTCGAGGATGTGCTGTATGCGCATCCTGGCGTCGAGGAAGCCGCCGTGGTGGCGCAGCCCGACGAAAAGTGGGGAGAAAGTCCCTGTGCATTTATCAAGCTCAAGGCGGCTCATTCTGAGGTGACCGAACAGGACATCATCGAACACTGTCGCGAGCGCTTGGCGCGGTTCAAGGTGCCCAAGCGCATCGTGTTTGCCGAGCTGCCGAAGACCTCCACAGGCAAGATCCAGAAATTCATGCTGCGTCAGCAAGCCAAGGAAAGCTGACGCCACTCGACCAGGGTATGCCACCTGCCGAGGAACGTTGCATGACGCCGCCGGTCATCTCCGGCGGCGTTGCTATATGATCCAGCGTGATCGTGCACTCACACACATGTGTCGCAGATGTATCACCGATTAACCATTGAATGAAACCTAGAGGGACGATGCCATGAGCGAGACTCTGATCGGAGTCGTGGGAGGCGGTACCATGGGGCAGGGGATTGCCCAGGTGCTGATTCAGAGTGGTTTCCAGGTCACGCTGTGTGATGTCGCTGAGGAAGCCCTTGAGCGCGCGCAGACAGGAATAGCCAAGGGACTTGGCAGGCTGGTGGAGAAAGGTCGCCTCAGCGAGCAGGATCAGCAGGCTGCCAGTGCCCGCCTGGCGACGTCCACGTCGCTTGATGCACTGGCAGATCGGCAGGTGATTATTGAAGCCGCCCCTGAAGCCGCAGAGCTCAAGGAACGGTTGTTCAAGGAGCTGGACGCGCTCAATCACCAGGCCATTCTGGCCTCGAATACCTCCTCGCTGTCGCTCACTCGACTGGCCGGCGTGTGCCAACGGCCCGAACGGGTGGTGGGCATGCACTTCTTCAATCCGGTGCCGGTGCTCAAGCTGGTCGAGATCATTCGCGCTGAACAGACCAGTGACGCCACGGTGGCTCGTGTCGAGGCGCTGGCGGAGGCCATGGGCAAGACGTCTGTGGCGATTTCAGACTCGCCGGGCTTTGCGGTGAATCGACTGCTGGTGCCGATGATCAACGAGGCAGCGTTCCTGGTGCAGGAAGGCGTCGCCAGCGTAAACGATATCGATACGTCCATGCAGCTCGGCGCTGCCCATCCCATGGGGCCCTTGGCCTTGGCCGACCTTATCGGCCTGGATGTCTGCCTGGCGATCATGAATGTGCTAGCGGAAGGCTTCGGGGATCCGAAGTACCGTCCTTGCCCCTTGCTGAAGCGAATGGTCGATGCAGGTTATCTGGGCCGCAAGAGCGGGCGAGGATTCCACGACTACAGTGGTTGATGCGGCGTATATGCGCCAAAAGAATGGCTTGTGAGCCTACCAAGCGTTCGCTAGGGTGATGCGAAAGCCAGGTCTTGAACCCCGGTCTTGAAAGCCCGGTCTTGAGAGCCAGGCCTAACTATCACGGTTTCGAGCACAGCGTTGTGAAGCACGCGCTAGATCCCATGCTTGTTCGGGGCGTCTGGCCGTCACCCGTCCAGGGCGAGTGGCGGAGGGCGGGTGAAGCCTTCACAGCGGTGTCTGTCCCTTCACGTACAGGAGTCCCTGCATGAGTGAGCAACTGGTCGAGATGACCGATACAGGCGGCGTTGTTCGTCTGACCATCAACCGCCCCAAGGCGCTGAACGCTCTCAACAGTGGCGTCATCCAGGCGTTGGAAGACGTACTGGACCAGCTGGAAGGCCGCGAAGGGCTGCGTGCGGTGTTGATTTCCGGCGCTGGCGAAAAGTCGTTCGTGGCAGGGGCCGACATCACCGAGATGCGTGAGATGTCACCTCAGCAGGCGCGCGACTTCGCGGCCCAGGCGTTGAAGACCGTCAAGCGACTTGAGACGCTGCCAGTGCCCGTGGTGGCCCTGGTCAACGGCTTTTGCCTCGGAGGCGGCTGCGAGCTGGCTTTGGCCTGTGACTGGGCGGTGGCCAGCGACAACGCCGTGTTTGGTCAGCCGGAGGTTCTGTTGGGCGTGATTCCTGGCTTCGGCGGCTCACAGCGCCTGCCGCGCCGGGTGGGGCCGGCCATGGCGCTGGACCTGTGCACCACCGGACGCAAGATTGATGCCGCCGAGGCGCTGCGTATCGGGCTGGTCAATCAGGTGATGTCCCAGGCGGAGCTGGAAGACTATGCCCAGACCTTGACCAAGCAGCTCGCTGGCAATGGTCCGGGAGCCGTGCGCAGTGCCAAGCAGGTCATCCACGATGGCATGGATCAGGATCTGGACAGTGCGTTGGCGCTGGAGACCAGCCTGTTCGCGCTGTGCTTCGCCTCCGACGAGCAGCGTGAAGGCATGAGCGCCTTCGTCGAGAAACGCAAACCCAACTTCTGACGGCGCGGGTTTGTCATAGCCTCAACAACACGGCCCTGGTGTTTACCAGGGCCGTGTTGTTGTAGGAAGGGGATGGGATGGGATGGGAAGGGGATGGGAAGGGGCATGGGGCATGGACGGCGATAGGGTGACGCTCGAGGGATGCGCAGAGGCTGACGCGGCAGAAACGCTAGTGCGTCATCAGATGGCAGATGACTACCTTCGCCACGGGCTGACCTGGGACAGTGACCGGTTTCACCAGCGTTTCCCCGAGCGGTGCTGGCGCTGGGCGGTCTGCGACCGTGGGCGAGTGGGGTTGCTGGCATGGGAGCAGAGTGCTGATGTTGCCGTGCTGCGGGAGCTGCATGTGGTGCCGGATGAACGCGGCAAGGGAATCGGTACGCACTTGCTCGCACTGTGGGAAGACATGGCGCGCTTGTCGGGTGCTCAATGCCTTCGCCTGCGTGTGCTGTCGGGGAGTCGCGCCGTGTCATGGTACCAGCGACAGGGGTATCAGCAGGTGCGAGGCTGCCCGACTCCCCATGGCCAGGTGCTGGGCCTGGAGAAAGCGGTTGTTCATGATCGCGCAGCCCACTCAGGAGCAGCAAAGGGTTGAGGTGATGGATACTGTTCCTCTCAGCGGGTCCCTGTATGCTGTGGGTTAGACGATACTGACGTCAGGGATGATTCCGGGAGGGCGGGCATGAAGACCATCGGTTTGTTGGGTGGAATGAGCTGGGAATCCACGGTGAGCTACTACCAGTACCTCAATCGTGGCGTCAACGAGACCCTTGGGGGACACCACTCGGCCAAGATCGTCCTGGTCAGCGTCGATTTTGCCGAAGTCGAGGCATTCCAGCGGCAGGGGCGCTGGGAAGACGCTGCCGCCTTGCTGGCAGGCGCTGCCTGGCAGGTGCAGGAAGCTGGCGCCGACATGCTCGTGTTGTGCACCAACACCATGCACAAGGTGGCACGTCAGATCGAGAAGGCCGTGGATATTCCCTTGCTCCACATCGCCGACGCCACTGCGGATGCACTGGTCATGGACGGGATCAAGCGTGTTGGGCTACTGGGTACGCGTTTCACCATGGAGCAGGGATTCTACAAGGATCGGCTCGAGGCCTTCGGAATTGACGTCAGGGTCCCTGACAAGCCCCAGCGCGAGCAAGTGCATCGCATCATTTACGATGAACTGTGTCATGGCCAGATCGTGCCAACGTCTCGCGATGAGATGCTGGCCATCATAGAGGAGCTTGTCGCTGATGGGGCCCAGGCCGTGATTCTGGGGTGCACCGAGATTGCGCTGCTGGTCAATCAGCAGGATACCGCGGAAGCGCTGTACGACACCACGGCGATCCACGCGAAAAGGGCGGTAGAACTGGCCATTGGCTGAGCGTCAGCCAGCTTACCTGACACTTACCACATCGGCGTCATGGATCCTGTGGGCGCTGTCACGCTGGGGTGACACGATAGGGTGTCACGATAGGGCGACACGAAAGCGTGTCGCGAAAGCGTGCCACGACAGCTCGCTGTGATAGATCGTCTCGACAGTCTGTTACGACAGCGTGTCGGCATTGTCGGGTAAGATCGCATGGCTACCGCTCACCGCCACGTCGAGCGCACCCACCACTGACAAGGAACGTTGATGAAGCTGTCCTCTCTCGCCTGCTATCCGGTGAAGTCCCTGCAGGGAATCACCCTGTCCCATGCGGAACTTACCGAGCGCGGCCTGGCCCATGATCGTCGCTGGATGCTGGTCAATCCCGCGGGCAAATTCGTCACCCAGCGCGAGCTACCAGCGCTGGCGACCATCGGTGTCGTCCTGACCGAAACAGCGCTACAACTGCGTCATGCGGATATGCCGCCCTTGGTGGTGCCATTGGCGGATACCAGTGGGGCCATGCTGGATGTGAGGGTCTGGGCGAGTGACTGCCAGGCGGAGGATGAGGGCCCCGAGGCGTCACAGTGGCTCACCGCTGCGCTGGGCGCTCCTCAAGGATCCTTGCGCCTGGTGCGACTCCCCGATTCCGCCAGAAGGCTGGTCGAAACTGATTACCTGTCCCCCCAGGAACAGGGCGTGGTTCATACCGGCTTTGCCGATGGCTATCCACTGCTGATTGCGTGCGAGGCGTCTCTGGCGGCGCTCAACGAGCGACTGCTGGCCAAAGGAGAAGACCCCGTCCCGATGGAGCGCTTCCGTCCCAACCTGGTGGTGTCGGGCGCTGACGCCTTTGCTGAGCGTGACTGGAGCAGCCTGGCGGGCCCAGGCTATCGACTGGGGCTACGCAAGCCCTGCAAGCGTTGCAAGATCATTACCCTTGATCAGCGCAGTGGCGCTGCGCCTTCCCCCAAGGAGCCGCTCAAGACGCTGGTCGAAATGGACACGCAGCCTGGCTGGAAAGGCGCCTACTTCGGTCAGAATGCCATCATCGAAGACGGTGTCGGTGCCGTGCTCAGGGTCGGCGACCGCCTGGAAGCAAGCCAGCGTCCTGTCACCCTCTGAGGCGCTTCTCCCGGTGGTACCGGCGATGCAGTTCGCGAATCGCATCGCCGAACGCTGCGACTGGCCCGTCGACCTGAAGACCCGGAACAATGGATCCAATCGGTAGCGGTGCCACCGGTGCCGGGGCGACCTCCCACTGCGCCAGCCACTGACCCAGTTGTTCAGACGAGCTGGCGTAGACAATCCTGCCAAGGCCGACCCAACCGTGGGCGGCGGCGCACATCGGGCAGTGTTCTCCCGATGTGTATACCGTGGCTGCCCTGCGCTCCTCTGCTGACAGGTGGGTGGCGGCCCAACGGGCGATGGCAAACTCGGGATGCTGAGTTGCGTCACCCGCCGCGACATGATTGTGGTCCTCAAAGCGTATCTTGCCGTGGCCATCGACCAGCAGCGAACCAAAGGGTTCGTCGCCCTTGTCCAGGGCCTGCTGTGCCAATTCGATGCAACGGCGCAGGTGATGGAGGTCGGTCTCATTCATCAGCATGTCCTCATAAGTGGCAGCACTGACAGCGTCGTCTGCTAGGCCTGGGATGCCTCGGAGGAGGGATGCCAGGGTGTTCCCATGGACTCTAGCATGCGGGTTGACCCCACGCTGCGCTCGGTGACGCCAGTCTTTTCTTTGCTGAAACAAGCCTGCTTTGTCGATGTTTTCCTACGGAGCGGTCGGAGAATCGACTATTGATGCAGACCATTAACCCTAGGAG
This sequence comes from Halomonas sp. DP4Y7-1, assembly GCF_019800705.1. Lineage (NCBI taxonomy): Bacteria > Pseudomonadati > Pseudomonadota > Gammaproteobacteria > Oceanospirillales > Halomonadaceae > Halomonas > Halomonas sp. DP4Y7-1. The sequence continues at coordinate 123,844 of NZ_JAHVKS010000011.1, forward strand.
TCTGTGATCAAGCGTGGCAGATCAGCGGATACGAGGTGCTCGGGATGACGATACGCAAAGGAGTGTTGGCCCAGCAGATGATCACGCTGCTGCAACAGGACCGGACGTTGCTGGAGGAACTCAGCGCTTCCGGGGAACTTCCCTCGATGGATTATCACCCGCGGGTTCGGGCGTTGTATCAGGACAATGCCGAGCGGCTGTCGGGGATCATCGATCGTCAGGGCTGGCCGGGCCGCGATGCCGCAGGCGAGGATGGTTGCGAGGCGGCGTGGCATATCGCCATGCATGCGGTGTTTGACGTCGACTTCATGCAGCGCTGCTGTGTTGCCCTGAAGCAGGCCGTTGGCGACGGTCAGGCTCCCGGGTGGCAGCTGGCCTACCTGGAGGATCGTATGCGCGTGCTGATGGGACAGCCACAGCGTTACGGCACCCAGTTCGAGATTGGTGAGGATGGCTGGCCGGTCCCTGGTGAGATCGAGAACCCTGCCGACGTGGACCGACGCCGACAGGCGCTGGGGCTGGAGCCGCTCTCTCAGCGCCTGGCCCGGTTGCGGGGTTCACCTCAGGGGCCTTCCTGGCATCAGGAGCGAAGCGCCGGCCCGGACCGATGGCGTGATTCGGCCTGAGGCGAGAAGGTGTGCGAGGTGGCGACACTCGCCAGGCGAGTGCGCGATGTTAGTGAGTGGCCGGAAGCGCATCGACCAGCTCCAGCGCAACGGCCATTCGAATCAGTTCAGCCAGATTGGCGGCACCCAGCGTCTTCATGATGCGCTGACGGTAGACCTCAATGGTCTTGGCGCTGAGGGATAGCTGTTCTGCGATTTCACGGCTGGTCAGACCCCGCGCCACCTCCCGCAGGATGGCTTGCTCATTGGCTCTCAGCGTGTCGTAGCGACGCTTCAGCTCCTGCTGTCGCGACCAGTGGTTCATCTGGCAGTGATGGAGATCCAGCGCCTGTTGAATCGTGTCGATCAGCTGCTGCTGGTTGAAGGGCTTTTCGATGAAATCGAAGGCGCCTGCCTTCAAGGCTGCCACCGCCATGGGGACATCACCGTGTCCCGTCATCATGATCAACGGCAGGTGCTGGTCGCGCTGGGCTAGCCGCTGCTGGACCTGAAGCCCACTGAGTCCCGGCATGCGCACATCCAGCAATAGCACCTGATGCGAATGGGTCGAGACAAGAAAGTCATCACCGCTGGAGTAGCCTCTAGCGCCGAGTCCTACCGACTGCAGCAGCCAGGCCAGCGACTCCCTCAGATCTTCGTCATCATCGACGATGGCGACGGTGGCAGGCGGAACATCATGAGACATGTCAGTTACCGAGGTGGTCTGGCGAGCCTGGACATGTGGTGAGCACATGCTGACCGCCGATAACAGAAAACAAGAGACGTCGTTATCCTATCCGATTGGGGCCCTGCCGGGGACTGTTCATCGCGCTGGTGCTGGTGCCTAGACGCGCGCGAGGCTGATGCGAAAGCGTGCACCGGTAAAGGGGGAAGACACCTGGAAGCGCTGAGAATTCTCTGGCACTGGAGCTCGGTACGTTGCGCCGTCACGACCAGTATCCTCAAGCGTCAGCCCTCCGCCCATGGCCTCCAGCAATGACAGACTGATCGATAGCCCCATGCCAAGGCCCTCCGGGCGACTACTGACAAAAGGCGTGAAGAGCTGTGAACGCTGATCTTCAGGGACGCCTGGCCCGTCATCCAGAATGTCGATGCATACCGTATCTGCGCCGGTGGGATAGGCATCGACGAGGATACGGGGAGGCGAGGTAGTGGCCACCGTGTCGCGGCAGGCGTCTAGCGCGTTACGAATTAGGTTTACCAGTACCTGCTCCAGCCCCTCGGCGTCGGCAGTAACGTACAGGCCAGGAGGCGTCATGCACCAGATGAGCTGAACCCCTTCGTGGCGGCACTGTGGCTCCCACAGGTCGACCGCCGCAGAGATGATGGCGGTGAGGTCCTGGGGGGCAAGGTGCAGGCTGCCACGGCGAACAAAGCGGCGAATATGCTTGAGACGGTCCGATAGCCGCTGAATCTGATGGCTGATTCGGGTGAGTGGAACGGTGAGCTCACTGGCGGGCTGTTGGGGATTGCGTTCAAGCTGCATCAGCGCGCCACTGGCATAGTTGCTGAGGGTCGCCAATGGCTGGTTGCACTCGTGGGCAATCGTGGTGGCCAACTCGCCGAGGGAGGCCAGCCGATTGGCATGAGTAATCTGTTCCTGGTGGCGCCGCGCTTGCGCTTCTGCTTCCAGACGCAGGCTGAGGTCTCGATTGACCAGGGATAGCTGGGCCTGGCCTGCCTGTTCACGGTGTTGCTGGACCACACTGAGCACCGGAATGTCACCGCCAGGGCTGGCCAGGGCCAACTCTCCGCTCCAGCGTCCATGCTGGTGAATGGCTGGCAGTACCTGCTGGCACCAGGTCTGGGTGGCCTGAGTGGTCAGCAGCTGGCGAATGGCCAGCGAGGTGCTGTCCTTGGCAAGGCCCAGCAGCTCGCGAGCCGCCTGGTTCGAGTAGACCAGCGTCTCGTCTTCATCGCAGAACAGCACGTAGTCCGTGGTTGATTCGACCACCCGTGCCAGGCGTTGACGCCTCGCTTCTTCCTCGACCCGCCGGCTGACATCGCGGGATACGCAGAGTATGTCGATCAAGTCGCCGGTGGCGGGGTCTCGGCGAGTTCGGCTCGTGGTCTCGAACCAGATGTAGTGGCCTGCACGGGTGCGGAAACGGTAGGTCTGCTCGTAGAAGCCTTCGTGGTAGTAAATGCTGGGTGACTTGCTCAGCAGGGCGGCCAGGTCGTCGGGGTGAAACATGTCATAGGCGCAGATGCCCACCAGCTCTTCCGGCGCAAAGCCGAGCAGCGACTGCGAGGCCTGGGACGCATAGAGAAAGACGCCGTCCTGGTCGTGCCGCGAGATCAGATCGGTGGTGCTTTCCGCCAGCCACTGATAGTGACGTTTTTCTTCTTCCAGCCGCGCGATGGTTTGCTCGAGCTCACGCAGCCGGGTGTCGGTAGTGGTGGACATGGGCACACTCGATAGCGGTATGGCTTGTCTGGCAAGCGCAGGTCACACAGGGCGGCTGACTCAGCGCGCGGGGTCGATCATGCCCCCGAGTGAGGCGTTGCGTCGGAACCAGCCGGCGATGCTGGCCCGGGGGTGTCGCGTTGGCAACACTTCATGGGGTACTTGCTCTGACAGGAAGCACACCAGGGTCCCAGCCTGTGGCGCCACACGCGCCACTTCCCGATCCTGGTCATCGCTTGCGTAGATCACCATCTCACCGCCGCCGTCCTCAGGCCAGTCCGGATTGAGGTAGCCGACCGTGGAGACCACACGGTTGGCGCGGCCGCGAAAGCTGTCGAGGTGGCGACGATAGAAGGCGCCGCTGGGGTAGCGTGCCAGGTGCGCTTCATACTCGAACAGGCCGAGAAACAGGCTGGCATTGAGGGCCTGCTGCAATTCCCCCATGGTGTCCAGGTAGCGCCGCTGAGCCAGGGTTTCCCGGTCGAGCCAATGGATGGCGTCTCCGCGAATGTCATCGCGGGTTTCGTGCTCGTTGCCGCGTCCTATACCTGCCCTGGTCAGGGCCTCTAGACGAGCGCGGTCCTCGATTTCGCTGTGCAGGGCCTGGCAAAGCGCCGGATCCAGCAGTTCCTTGCCGATATAAAAGCCTTGCTCCACCAGCGCCTCGATCAACTCGTCGAGGCGGCCAGGGGGTAGAGGGCAAGCGTCTGGATAGCTCATAGTGCCGAAGTCGTCTCTTGCCAGGTGATGTCATGTGCCCTTGCGAGCCAGTGGTGGCTGTCTGCGTCAGGCATGTGGGGCCCGTCGCGGAGGCAGGTGGCGCAGTGTACCCTCAGGGCGGCGCGAGAGGCTCATTTCCTGGCCGAATCCCTCCGCCAGAAGCTCCACCAGCATCATCGCCGATAGCCCCCAGATCACGTAGTCCTCGCCTTGGTCGGCAGGGATCAGGTAGCTGGGCACGTAGAGGTTATTGCCGTCGACCGGGATGACATCGGTATGGGTGCGATGATCGTCAAGGAAGTGAGCCAGCGGCACCTCGAAGATGGCGTCCAGCTCGCCCTGATCCGGCGCCAGCGGGAGCCCCGGCGGTATGATGCCGACAAAGGGCGTGACCTTGAGCCCGTGCAGGGAAAGCACGTCGGACAGCTGACCGATCACCTCGACGTGATGGGCCTCCAGGCCGATTTCCTCTTCCGACTCACGCAAGGCCGTGGCCAGCAGGTGGTCATCTTGATCCTCGCGCTTGCCGCCAGGGAAGGCCACTTGGCCGCTGTGGGTCGACAGATGGCTGGCGCGACGCGTGAACAACAGGCCCGGCTCTGGTCGGTCGATCACTGGGATCAGCACCGCTGCCTCTGGCAGCTTGACCTTTAGCTGCCGCGGGGAATGCGCTTGCAGGCGTTTGCGTAGTTTCTCTAACATGGGGTGTCCGCTGGGTTTCGTTCGTTGTACCCAGCCCTACGTAGCGGCGTCAAGCCTGTCTCCCACTCCCTGCCAGGGAACGACAAGAACGATTGCAGCCCATGAATTTTTGCAGCCACTGTGGTGAGCCGGTCAGCTTTGCCATCCCTGAGGGGGATGACCGCCCGCGTTTCCTGTGCCATGCCTGCGGCACGATTCACTACCAGAATCCCAGGATCGTGGCGGGGACCTTGCCGGTGTGCGGCTCTCGCGTATTGCTGTGTCGGCGGGCCATAGCTCCCCGAGAAGGGTACTGGACGCTGCCGGCAGGTTTTATGGAGAACGGAGAGACGACACCGGATGCGGCCCGGCGGGAGACCCGCGAGGAAGCCTGCGCCGATGTGGCGCTGGCGGGGCTGTACACCATGATCAATCTGCCCCACATCGACCAGGTCTTCATGATCTTTCTGGCGGAGCTGAACGGCAGCTATGCGGCGGGGCCGGAGAGCCTGGACGTGCAACTCTTTGAAGAACACGAGATACCCTGGGATGAGCTTGCCTTTCCCACCATCGAGCGCACCTTGCGGCACTTTTTCGAAGACCGGGGCACTGATCACTTCCCGTTGCACGTCAGTGACATCACCCCAGAGCAGCGCTCCGCCTTCTTCGGCAGTGCCTGAGCAGGGCCCATTCAATGCTGCTCGCCGTGGGCCTGTGATGGCCAGGCAGACCTGAGCGTGAGCCGAAGCTTGAGCCGAGCTGGAGCAGGGGGGCACAGCTCGGCCAGGCGCCAGACGTCACAGTTCGGCCAGGCGCCAGACGTCATAGGCCACTTCTTCATAAGGGTGTGCCAGTTTCAGTGCCGACACTGCCGCTTCAATCAACTCATCTGCACACACCATTTCGACCTTGAACTCCTGTACTCGCTCGAGCTCACCGACTCGGCCGATATGCGGATCCGCGCCGCTCAAGGGCCTGAACTGACCTTCCCCGGCGGTCTGAAAGCAGCAGGCTTCATAGTCGCCGATACGGCCAGCACCGGTGGCGAAGACCGCTTCCTTGACCGCCTCCGCATGGTCGTGTGGTACGAAAAAGGCGAGCTTGTACATAACGTCTCCCTGGAGCAACAGTGCATGAGGGCCTGCGACTGCCTGCCCACCGGGCAGGCTAGACCCGTCAAGAACCGCTAAGTGTAGCCGGGGCGTGTCAGTGCCCGATACCCAGCCAGCGCTTCCACCATGGCAAGGCGTTGGCGTCCACGGCCTCCTGCTGGGCGCTGGTGGTGGATTCCAGAAAGGCCTTGATGGGGTCGACCTGCTGGGGGCGATCGAGCATGGGAGCGTGTCCACAGCCAGGTACGCTCAATGTCTCGAGTGTTGGCTGTGTTTCGCCCATGCGCTGGACAATGTCTTCGCTGATCAGCGTGGAATCTTCGCCACGAATGACCATCAAGGGGCAACGTATGGCCCTCCAGTCGGACCAGGTATCCCGCGGCGTGTCATGCACAAATTGCTCGCCTATCCGGGGGTCGTAGTGATAGGTCCAGCTGCCGTCCGGCAGGCGCCGAGCGCTCTCCAGTGTCAGCTGGCGCCAACCGTCCTCGGTGTCGATGCCAAAGCCGGCGTAGTGGCGACGTAGCTCTGCTTCAAGCTGCCCCAGCCGCGTGAATCGATGGGGGACCGTAAAGTAGCTGGCAAGCTCGGTCAGCCCCGAGGGGTCGAGCTCGGGGCCGACATCGTTAAGCACCAGGCGTTCGATGCGGGATGCGCTGGCAGGATCTGCCGCCAGCAACATGCCGAGCAGGCCTCCCATGGAGGTACCAATCCAGGGGACGCTGTCCAACGAAAAGTGGTCGAGTACAGCTAACGCGACTGTCATGTAATGGGCGTATACATAGTCATTGGCCGGATACATGGACCAGCTGGAGAGCCCCCGCCCGGGGGTGTCAGGAGCAAGAACGCGCCATTCTGGACCCAGCTCTCTTGCCAGGGCTGCGAAGTCGCCACCATGGCGCGCCAGCCCATGCCAGGCCACTACCGTTTTCGGTGCTTCGGGGTGGAAAACGCGCACGGCGATCTCCAGTTCGCGATGTGTGACCAGGCTCAGATGATCCATGGCAGCTCCTGACGGGTGGTCTGACGGCGAGGATGCAAATGCTGCATTGCATCATTCTAGTCGAGCTAGAGGGTGCGTGCGAAATTGCGAAATTTTCACCATCCTTGCACGAAGGGCGGTAGAATAGTCCATCAAACATGCGACAATGTATGTATATCGATTGCTACTATTGGCGTATGCTGCAAGTGAAAGATCGTTGACCCGATGCAAGATCGAATCTCGCGGATGGCGCGGGAGTCGACCACGCTGTGTCAATGACGCGCCCCGCTGCTGTACCGGTCCTGATTGCCTGGAAGGAGCCCTCCGGGCCGGTGTGATGGGACTTGTGGACAACGCCAAGCAACATACCGAGGATGCTTTTAATGACGCCTTCCCATCCAGTTTCTGATTCCCGGAGTACGCCGGTACGCGTGCGCCGCCACCTGCTGTGTGCCGTTGTAGCTGCCTTGATGGTGGGACAGGCCCAGGGTGCTGATCTGCTGACGATTACCCGCGACGCCCTGGAAAACAATTCCGAGCTGGCATCGGCACGTGCTGCAACCAGTGGCGTGGAAGAGGGCATCAACGTCGAGCAGGCGGACCTCAATCCGCAGGTATCCGCTTCAGGTGAAGCGGCCTATAACCACATCTTCGAGACGCAATCCCAGTCCGGTTTCAGCGGCACCGGTATGGATGATGACTACATCAGCTACGGAATCAACCTGCAGGCCACTCAGAAGCTGTACGACGCGCTGAACAGCCGTGAGGTCGACGTGGCCAAGGCGCAGCTCGAGCAGCAGACCTTCAGCCTGGCCGCGACCGAGCAGCAGGTGCTGATCGACACATCCTCGGCGTATTTCGACATTCTCCGTGCGTATGAAATCCTGGAAGCACGCCGTGCCCAGGAGCGTGCTATCGGGCGTCAGCTCGAGCAAGCCCAGGAGCAGTTCGATGTGGGCCTGATCGCCATCACTGATGTGGAAGAAGCCCGTGCCAGCTTCGACCAGTCTCGGGCGGACCGCATCACCGCTGAAAGCAACCTGCAGGTCGCCTTCGAGGCCCTCGAGCGACTGACCGGCAAGCGTTACGACAGCATCGAGATGCTCCAGGACGACCTGCCCATTGCGCTGCCTGAGCCGGCCAGCCGCGATGCCTGGATCGAGCTGGCGATTGAGCGCAATCCCGAACTGCTGGCGCAGCAGGCCGGTGTCGATGTGGCTCGCGAGCAGATCGATGTGGCTCGCGCGGCTGATCTACCGGTCTTCGAGGCCTTTGCCAACTACGCCTACAGCGATGATGAGCGGGACGGCTACGAGGACTACAACTCGAACAGCCAGGTGGGCGTGAGTGCGAGCATGCCGCTTTACACCGGCGGACGCACCAGTGCCTCCGTGCGCCAGACGACCTACCAGCTGGAGTCGAGTCAGTACGACTTCGAGTCCCAGCGCCGCGAGACCGTGCTGCAGATTCGCTCGCTGTACACCCAGGTCAGCAATGACGTGTCCACCGTGGCGGCGCGCAAGCAGGCCATCGTCTCCAACCAGAGCGCTCTGGACGCCACTCGTGCGGGCTATGAGGTCGGCACACGTAACATTGTTGACGTGCTCAATGCCGAACAGAGCCTGTACAACGCCATCGCCGACTACGCCGATGCTCGATACAACTACGTGGTCGACCTGCTGAGCCTGCATCGCCAGGCCGGCGTGCTCGACGCTGACGATATCGCTGAACTGAACGCCTTCCTGGTAGAAGAAGGGCAGGTCAACTTTACGCTTCCCGAGCAGAGCGAAGCCGACGGCTACGACGCAGTGCTGGACATTGGCGCGCCTCCGCGTCAGGACTCGTAGTTCCCTCCAGCGCCGGTCCGGCCACCACCGCGGTGGCCGGATGTCTTTCAGCCTTACGACATCACGAACCCCAAGGAATGACGGGATGAAAACCACCATGACGCGCGGTCGCCCCTGGGCCGCACTGGCGGCGGCGCTGCTGCTGGCTGGCTGTGGCCAGGATGAAGGACAGTCTGACGCCCAGGCGGGCGGCCAGCCGCCGGCAAAGCCTATTGAAGTGGCTGAGCTGGCCTATCAGGACATTCCGCTGGACAAATCGTACCCCTCCAAGTTGATGAGCGAGCAGGAGGTCACGCTCGTGGCGCGCGTCACTGGTGTGCTGGAAGAGCGCAAGTTCGAGCCCGGCGATCAGGTGGAGAAGGGCGATAGCCTGTATACGATCGAGCCTGACCTGTATGAGGCAACGGTAGCGCAGCGTGAGGCAGATCTGGCCAGCGCCCAGGCCGAGGTGGCTCGGGCGGACCGTGATGCCAACCGTTTCCAGCAGCTGGCCGCGCAGAACTCTGTCAGCCGCCAGCAGGTGGATCAGGCATTGGCGGACGCGCGGGTAGCACGTGCCAGCGTGGCCCAGGCCGAGGCGGCCCTGAAGAGTGCCCAGCTTGACCTGAACTATGCGGATGTCACGGCCCCAGTGTCCGGCGTGATTGGCTTGAGCGAAGTCAACGTCGGCAACCTGGTGTCGCCGAATACCGAGTTGGCCACCATTACCCCTCTGGACCCGCTCGAGGTGCGCTTCCAAATGCCCCAGAACGATGCCTTCGAGCTGCGTCGTCAGCTTGAAGACATGAGCATCGAAGACATTGCTGCCTCGCTGGAAGCGTTCTCTTCTCGCGGTGAGGCACCCACTGTATTGAGCGGTCACCTGGACTTTCTGGGGTCCCGAGTCGATGCCGAGACCAGCACGGTGCAGGCAGAGGCTACCTTCGCCAATCCTGACGGCGCGGTGCTGCCCGGTCAGTATGTTCGGGTGAAGATTCAGGGACTCGCGCGCTTCGGTGTGCTGGCGGTTCCCGAGCTGGCGTTGACTCAGGGGCTGATGGGACCGCAGGTATACGTGCTGGATGACGACAACGTCGCCCGCGCGCGCCCGGTGCAGCTGGGTGAACTGGCCGGTCCGTGGCAGATCATCCTGGATGGCGTCGAGCCTGGCGAGCGTGTGGTGGTCGGCGATCCGGGCAGCTTGAAGCCAGGCACCCCGATTGACCCGCAACCCTTTGACGGTGATGCCGAGGCGCTGATGCAGGCGGCCCAGTACGACGAGCAGCAGGCACAGCAAGGTGGCCAGGGTGGCGCAGGACAGGCGGCCGGCGAGCAGGCTGAGGCCGCTGCGGGAGAGGGCGCCGACCAGGCGTCAATGGAGGCACCGCAGGGCAACCAGGAGGCCGAGGAGGCTGAAGGAGAGGGCAACGAATGAATTTCGCCAACTTCTTCATCAAACGGCCGATCTTTGCCTCGGTCCTGGCGATCATCCTGACCATCATCGGTGCGATGAGCATGCGGGTACTGCCGATCGAGCAGTATCCCAGCGTGGTGCCTCCGACGGTGTCGGTGAGCGCGACCTTCCCGGGGGCTGACGCAGAGACCGTGGCGCAAACCGTTGCTGCTCCCCTGGCGGAAGCCATCAACGGCGTCGAGAACATGCTCTACATGAACTCGACCAGCTCCGATAACGGCTCCATGAGCCTGAGTGTCGCCTTCGATATCGGCACTGACGGTGATATCAATACCATCAACGTCAACAATCGGGTGCAAGGGGCGCTGTCCCAGTTGCCCGAGGCGGTGCAGGAGCAAGGGGTTCAGGTCGAGTTGCGTTCTAGCTCGATCCTGATGCTGGTGTCGTTGATCTCTCCCCAGGGAGACTACGACAACATCTACATGCAGAACTACGCCACCCTCAACATTCTCGATGAGCTGCGCCAGATTCCCGGCGTCGGTGAGGCCGAGGTGCTGGGCGGCGGCGAGTTTGCCATGCGCATCTGGATGGACCCGAACAAGCTGGCCGAGTACGACCTGACGCCGACTGAAGTGGCGGCGGCGATCCGCGCCCAGAACACGGAAGTGCCTGCGGGCAGCCTGGCGTCGACACCCATCGACAGCCCGCGAGCCTTTACCTACACCATCACCGCCGGCGGACGTCTGTCCAGTGCCGACGACTTCCGCAACATCCTGCTGCGTACCAACGAAGACGGGTCTGCACTGCGTCTGGATGATGTGGCTCGCATCGAGCTGGGCGCCTCCTTCTATGGTGTCGAAGCGCGTCTTAACGGCGCCATCATGACGCCGATCATGATTCAGCAGCAGCCTGGCGCCAATGCGCTGCATACCGCGGATCTGGTGAAGGAGAAAATGACGGAGCTGGAAGGGCGCTTCCCGCCGGGGCTGGAATTCGTGGTGCCCTACGACACCACGCTGTTCATTGATGCGTCGGTGGAAACCGTCTTCCACACCTTTATCGAAGCCTTCCTGATTGTTGGCGTCATTCTGTTCATCTTCCTGCAGAACTGGCGTTTTACCGTGATCGCCATGTCGGTGGTGCCGGTGTCTGTGCTGGCGACCTTTGCAGGCTTCTATGCGTTCGGCTTCTCGATCAACCTGCTGACCCTGTTTGCCCTGGTGCTGTCGATAGGCATCGTGGTGGATGACGCCATCCTGGTGGTAGAGAACGTCGAGCGAGTGCTCTCCGAAGACGAAGACATCAGCGTTCGTCAGGCGACGGTTCAGGCCATGAAGGAAGTGGGCGGTCCGGTCATTGCGACGTCATTGATCATGGCGGCGGTGTTCGTGCCGGTGGCGTTCCTTGGTGGCTTCACCGGGCAGATCTATCAGCAGTTCGCGTTGACCATCGCCATATCGGTGGCCTTCTCGGCGCTGATGGCGTTGACCTTCACTCCGGCCCTGTCCGCGATCTTCATCAAGCATGACCTGCACAAGAAAGAATCCGGTTTCATGCGTGCGGTGCGCACCCCGCTGAGGCTGTTCGATCGCTTCTTCGACGGGGTCACCAAGCTGTTCATGCTGGCGGTGAAAGGCCTGGTCAAGGCCTGGATACTGACCCTGGCGCTGGTGGCCCTGGTGGGCGTCGGTTCGTTCTGGCTGTACGAGAACACGCCGTCGACCCTGGTGCCCGAGACCGATCAGGGCATTGCCTTGGCGGCCGTCAGTCTGCCGGACTCGGCGTCGCTGAGTCGTACCAAGGCCTACATGGCGGAAGTCAGCAAGCGTATCGAGGAGGTGCCCGGTGTGAGGTATTCATCGGCCATCGCTGGCTACGACATGCTGACCAGCTCGGTCAATACGGCCCGCGGCATCATCTTCATCAACATGGATAACTGGGACGAGCGGGAGACCACCGTTGATGACTTGATCGGACGGATCTTCCAGATCGGTGCCGAGGTGGATGGCGGTACGGTCATGGCCTTCAATATGCCGCCGATCATTGGTCTCTCCACCACTGGCGGGTTCACCGGCTACCTGCAGTCGTTCTCCGGTGCCACACCCGAGGAGATCTACCAGGCCTCGCTCAAGGTCATGCAGGCAGCCAATCAGGACCCGGCGCTGAATCAGGTGTTCTCGACGTTCAGTGTCAACGTGCCGTCATTCCGGGCTGATATCGACCAGCAGAAGGCGCTGAGCTACGGCGTGTCGCTGACCGACCTGAACGCGACCTTGTCGAATACCTTCGGTAACGGCTTCGTCAACTTCTTCAGCTACCAGAACCGTAACTTCCAGGTGTACCTGCAGAACGAGGCGGAGTACCGCGACACCCCGGACGACATCAACAATGTCTACGTGCGTGGTGGCAATGGCGAGCGGATTCCGCTGTCCGAGTTCGTGACTCTCGAGCGCAAGGCGGCGCCTGCCGTGGTGACCCGCTTTGGGGTCTACTCGGCGGCGCAGTTCCAGGGCGGTCCTGCTGAGGGCTATTCCTCCACCCAGGCGATCCAGGCCATGGAGAGGATTGTCGAGGACACCCTGGGCAGTGACTGGGGGATGGGCTGGACCGGTACTGCCTATCAGGAAAGCGAGGCAGGCAACGCCGGTACCATCGCCATTATCTTCGGCATGGTCATGGTATTCCTGATTCTGGCGGCCCAGTACGAAAGCTGGTCCTTGCCGCTGGCGGTGCTGACGGCAACGCCCTTTGCCTTCCTCGGTGGCATCGCGGGTATTGCCATGCGTGGACTGGACACCAGCGTGTACGTCCAGATCGGGGTACTGGTGGTGATCGGCCTTGCGGCCAAGAACGCTATCCTGATCGTCGAGTTTGCCGAGCTGCAACGCAAGGAAATGGGCAAGAGCATACGTGAGGCGGCCATCACCGCGGCTGAGCTGCGTTTCCGCCCCATCGTCATGACCTCCATGGCCTTCATCTTCGGCACCTTGCCATTGGCCATGGCGACCGGCGCCAGTGATACCAGTAGCCACCACATCGGTACCACGGTGGCGATGGGCATGGCGTCGGTGGCGGTGCTGGGCAGCTGCTTCGTGCCATCCTTCTACGCCATGATCGCAACGCTGTCGCACAAGCTATTCGGCAGCAACTCGTCCCACGACGAGGGCGAAGATAGAAGCGGCGACAGGGGTGATGACAGGGGTGATGACAGAGATGATCAAGAGCAACGTCCGACGACCCCCTGATAGCGTTACTTGCTTTGTCTGCACGTGGTGCTGACCAAGGCGCCGTCCCATTGGGACGGCGCCTTTTTTCTTTCCACCGGGCCGGCTTTCGGGGCAGGCCGACGCACGCAGAGAGCATATATCAAGGCCTCGGCGCATCGCTTGCTGCAGCGCAACACGTTGTCCGGTAACGAAAAAATCCACACCGCCCGGTCGAGGTTTGCCGTAGAGAGCGCTATGCTTTTATCAGACACTAAACGAGTGGCATCGGCTGCTGGGCAGGTGGAAGGCCCACCCTTCGCCACGGGAGAGACGTATGAATATCGCGATCATCCAGGAAACGGCATTCAGCTTTCCGCTTATTCTGTTCACGCTGCTACTGCCCGTGGTCCTGATCTACTGGTTGCTGGTCGCCGTCAGGGTGGCACCGTTGCAGCTGTTTGAGCGCGATAGCCTGAGAGACGACCACCTGGCCAGCACTATGGTGTCGCTTGGGTTTGCTGGCGTGCCCGTCACCATGGCGCTTTCTGTGTTGTTCGTGTACGCGGCGGTCATCACGCTGGTTGCCGAGCTACTGGTGTTGCGCTGGTTTGATCTGGCGCTGGTGATCGTGCCTTTGGGTATTGCGGTATTGTGGGGAGCCTTTGCTCTTGCGTCACCACTTGCGGCCAAGAGTTGCCGCGCGTTGTTGCGCCATTACCGTGACCGGCCTTCGTTCAACCAGCGGTGCCTGCTGGGTGAGCGAGTGCAAGTGGTGGGCTTTGTCGATCAGCAGGGATGTTGTCGAGCGGTGCTGTGTTCCGATGGCACGCGGGAGGTTTGCCTCAGGGGCAAGCCCGGCTCAATGCCCAAGGAAGGAGAGGTGCGGGTGCTGGTCAAGTACCTGGATGAACAAGATGGATTTCGTTCAGTCGCCGAGCGCGAGTTTCTCGATGCGCGCACGCGCCTGGTGCGACTCAAGCTGATCGAGCGCCATGAGCCGGTGCCACCCCAGGACAATGCCGAGAGCAGGCAACATCGTCATTACCACGGACATCACCAGCACTGACCGGTGCTGCGCTGCTATGGCGTCTCACTGCTGCCGATCAGGGTGATAAGGTCATCCACCAGCGCCGGGCCGCGCTGGCTGAGCGAGAACGCATCGGGTACTCGCAGCCATTCCCAGAACAGCCCGCTGAGGGCATAGTGGAATAAGTCAGTGGCGCGCTCCGGGCTTAGCCCCGGGCGCAGTTGATGGCGCTCTTCTGCCTGTTGAAACTGCCTAAGCAAGGCCTGACAGGTTTCTCTGGCTATCTCTGCCTTTGCCTGCAGCGGGTCGAAGTCATCGGTACGTTCGCAATGGTGCAGCAAGATGCCGTGCACGCGTCGGTGTCTCGGGGTATCGCACTGCTTCAGACCGGTGTGGCAGCCCAAGCGCACCGCTTCCAGTGGCCGATGGCCCACCTCTGCGTGATCAAGGTTGTTCAGCAGGTCCTCAAAGGGAAGGTGAACACGTTCCAGCATGGCGCGGAACAGATCGCCCTTGTTGCGGAAGTGCCAATACAGCGCGCCGCGGGTCACCCCCGCCCGTCGGGAAATCTGGTCCAACGAGGCACGTGCCACGCCGCGTTCGAGAAACACCTCCTCGGCGGCATCGAGCAGGGCGGCTCGGGTAGCGGCAGCTTCTTCCTTGGTACGGCGGGCCATGTGGGCGGGCAACTCCAGCGGTATCGTCAAGTAACGTATTCTACCGGACTCACCGAATGAGTTCAGTGACGTCGATGAGTGATGCGAGGTAAATTGGACTCGTTTTGGAGACGGCGTGGGCGTATAAGAACGAACATGCCGTCCGCCTGTAGACGGACCGATAAGGTGACCAAGGAGCCTGTATGGCGAGAGCCCCTTTTGAACTGGCCGGAGTCACGGTCAAGCCCGGCAGTCGCGCGCAGATCGATGTGCCCGTGGCCAAGCTTTATACCCACGCCCCTTTGGATATCCCCGTAGAAGTGGTCCACGGACGGCAGGCAGGTCCTACCCTGTTGGTATGTGGCGCCATTCACGGCGATGAGATCAACGGCGTTGAAATTGTCCGTCGGCTACTGCGCTCCCGCCAGATCAACCGCTTGAGGGGCACCCTGATCGCGGTGCCTATCGTCAATATTTTTGGATTCGTGCAACACAGCCGGTACCTGCCTGATCGACGCGATCTTAATCGCTGTTTTCCCGGGAGTGAGTCGGGGTCTTTGGGCGGGCGTATT
This sequence comes from Halomonas sp. DP4Y7-1, assembly GCF_019800705.1. NCBI lineage: Bacteria > Pseudomonadati > Pseudomonadota > Gammaproteobacteria > Oceanospirillales > Halomonadaceae > Halomonas > Halomonas sp. DP4Y7-1. The sequence continues at coordinate 139,073 of NZ_JAHVKS010000011.1, forward strand.
GCGGCGCTGTTTCGTGAACAGATTGTCGATCACGCGACTCACATCATCGATTTGCACACGGGCGCGATTCATCGCACTAACTTGCCACAGATTCGCGCGCAGCTTGGTGATGCCGGCGAAGAAACGCGACGCATGGCGGATGCCTTCGGGGCTCCGGTCATCCTCAATGCGGAACTGCGCGAGGGAAGCCTTCGCCACTATGCCCAGAGTCGCGGTACGCCGGTGTTGACCTATGAAGCGGGTGAAGCACTGCGCTTTGACGAATGGGCGATCACCGCAGGGGTTCGCGGCGTTCAACGGGTCATGCGCAGGCTTGGAATGCTCACCGGCGAGCAGCGCCGTCGCGCACCGCCTGCCGCTGAAGTCGCCAATGGATCGAGCTGGGCGAGGGCGCCTATAGACGGCATTCTGCGTCCCAAGGTGCGACTTGGCGCACGGGTAGCCAAGGGCCAGGTACTGGGGAAGGTAGCAGACCCCTTCGGCGAGACCGAAGGCGAGGTCTTGGCCATGGCTGACGGCATCGTGATCGGCATGAGTCGACTGCCTCTGGCCAACGAGGGGGAGGCGCTATTTCACGTCGCTCGGTTTGATGCCATCGAAGAGGCCGAGAGTGCCATCGAGACGTTTCAGTCCAGCCTGGAACCACCGCCGGACGCCCTGTATTGACGTTCCTGGGGAACCTGATGCTAACCAGCGGCCGAGCCTCGTGCTCGGCCGCTGGCGTTTAATGCCTTCAACACGGCAGCAAGGCTCAGGACTCGACGGTGTCGGGTACCAGTCCCAGCGCATCATCGAACACGGCTAGACCGGCACCTTCCTTGTGGGCATTTTCAGAGAGGTGACGACGGAACTTCCGGCCGCCAGGGCAGCCCTGGAAGAGGCCCAGAAGATGGCGTGTCATATGGTTGAGCTTGGCCCCTTCCTCCAGCCGACGCTGGATGTAGGGGCGAAGCGTCATCGCTGCCGCATGGCGGCTCTGAGCCGGGCCAGACACCCCGTAGAGGGCCTCATCGACCTGGGCCAAGAGCCAAGGATTTTGGTATGCCTCGCGTCCCACCATGACGCTGTCGACGTGCTCAAGCTGCGCTGCGCACTCCGTCAGGCTTTTGATGCCGCCATTGATCCCGATATGCAGGTCGGGCCGGTTCGCCTTAAGGCGATGGACACGTGGATAGTTGAGCGGCGGCACATCGCGGTTTTCCTTGGGCGACAGCCCCTGCAGCCACGCCTTGCGCGCATGCACGATGAACACTTCACAGCCCGCGTCGGCGACCTTGGTGATGAAGTGTTCCAGGTCTGCGTCCTCGTCCTGATCGTCGATACCAATACGACACTTCACCGTCACCGGGATCGACACCGCCTCACGCATGGCGGCCACAGCCACCGCCACCTTGTCGGGATGGCCCATCAGGCAGGCGCCGATCAGGTTATTCTGCACGCGGTCACTCGGGCAGCCGACGTTCAGGTTGACCTCATCGTAGCCCCACTCTTGAGCGATGGCCGCGCATTCCGCGAGCTCGCCCGGATCACTGCCCCCCAGCTGCAACGCCAGAGGGTGCTCCACCTTGTCATAGCCAAGAAACCGTTCACGAGGGCGACCATGCAAGATGGCACCGGTAGTCACCATCTCGGTGTACAGCAGCGCCTGGCGCGTCAGCGCACGCGCGAACACCCTGTAGTCGCGGGTAGTCCAATCCATCATCGGCGCCACTGAGAAAGTCCTATCCAGCGTGGGGCGCGGAATGTCAGGCTTCATGCGGGTTGTGGGGGTTGCCTTCTCAATCATATCTGTACATATTTACAGTAGTTTTGCCGTATTTTACTCAGTGTCTTGTCACATTCTTGGCACATGGCGCCGAGGGGATTTGTCACATTGGAGTGTGGTGATGGCGACAATAGTGAAGCGCCGAAAAAAGGACGGCAGTTTCTCATATCTGGTCCGGGTCCGCATCGCTCGGCGCGGCCAGCCCGACTACTCGGAGACCAGGACCTTCCCGAAGAAGGCTATGGCCGATGAATGGGCCAAGCGTCGCGAGATCGAGCTGGCCGCCCCGGATGGTATCGCTCAGTTGCGCTGGAAGGGCGTGACTCTGGACGACGCCATCGAGCGCTACCTGCACGAGTTCGCCCAGGGTGCCGGTCGCTCCAAGCGCGCCACCATCGAGCAGCTACGACGTTTTCCCATCTCCAGGGTAGCGATCACCGAACTTACCAGCGAACAGGTGATCGAGCACGCGGTGATGCGCCGCGACAGCGGCATCAAGCCCTCGACGATCAACCAGGATGTGGTGTGGCTGGGGATCATCCTCAAGACTGCAGCGGCGGCCTGGAAGATGCCGGTGGAGCTCAATGAGTTCGAGTCAGCCAGGCTGCTGTTGCGTACCAAGGGCGTGATCGGCAGGTCGAGTGCACGGGATCGGCGGCCAACCGCCGGGGAGCTTGAGCGAATACGCGCTTACTTCCAGCGCTCGCAACGGATCCGGCCGAGTGCCATCATCCCAATGGAGGACATCATGGATTTTGCGGTGGCCACCTCACGGCGCCAGGAGGAGATCACGCGTCTGCTATGGTCGGATCTCGACGATGAGGCCATGACCTGCTGGGTGCGTGATGCCAAGCACCCACGCCAAAAGTGGGGCAACCACAAGCGCTTCAAGCTGACACACGAGGCCATGGCCATCATCAAACGGCAGCCGCGCTTTCAAGGGGAAGACCGGCTCTTCCCCTACAACGGCAAGTCAATTGGCACCCGCTGGCGGGCGGCGACTGCCGCCTGCGGCATCGAGGACCTGCGCTTTCACGACCTGCGCCACGAAGCGACATCCCGCCTGTTCGAGGCGGGATACGAGATCGTCGAGGTGCAGCAGTTTACGCTGCACGAGAGCTGGGATGTGTTGAAGCGGTATACGCATCTGCGTCCCGAAACGCTGGAATTGAGGTAGGATGGTCAAGCCAATGAATCTACACGGTTCAACATGAGAGACAGAATAATAATAGCCAGACCGATCAAGCAGGCTATGATGTTAGCAAGTACTCTCTCACCCAGATATTGAAAATAGGGAGGGGTAGCTGTATCACTTTCGAGGCAATGAGCTATCCACCAGACGATAGTGTTGATAAAGAAAAATGCTGCCAGAAGAGCAGTACCTAGTAGGGTTTCAGGAAGGAGGTGAACGATAGACTGGTCAGTGTAGAAAAAGGATAAAAGAAACATGGCTGTGATAGCTCCCAAGGCAATTGCTCCAGCCTCTGATGCAAAGCGCAATAGCCGGATTGCACTGCTCATGAAGCCTGATTTCAGCTTGGTAAGGTAAATGAGGCCCGAGAGGTTGCCGATGATCGCAAAGGTGATCCCTGCGATAACCACCATGTTCCATAATTCCATAGAGAGCGCGCCTATGCCCGCTTCTCGAAACTGATAGTCCCCTGTCAGATAGGTTAGCCCGTCCAATAGTGCGTAACCTATGAAGCCTGGGATAGCCCAGGCTCTCAGGTACTCAGTAAGGATTTCTCGAATGGAATGGCGAACGTCTCGGTTTGGAAACAAGCTTGAGAAGGCCTCTGCTTCAGCCAATGGCCCGAGTATGTATTCTCCTGCTTGAGCAACTCTTTCTCTGAGCATGCTTCCTCCGTGAAAAGCTCCATGAAACCGCTCGCATATGCATTCGACTATACAACTTGTGTAATAGAGCTACTGGAAAGGGCAGGCTCACATGTGGACGCTTTTCCACATCTCATGCGCCTCGGCCCTCCGCTTGTCCAAGTACTTGGCAAGATCCACAGCGCTGACCAGCCAGGGAGACTTCTGAGAGTCGCCGGCGCGGTAGGTGGGTACAGGCAGGGCCTGGGCTCCGGCGCGGATGCTGGCGGTACGTGGGCTGATGCCGAAGTAGCGAGGTGCCACTTCATCGAGTGGCAGCTCGGAGCGCCCGTTGAACTCTGCCAGCAGTCCAAAGTATGTGTTCATGTTCGGCTCCTCCTTTTCCAGTGGTGATAGCGCTGCCGAATGGTCCGCAGCAACGCTGCGGACTTGGGGCGATGATCCAGCTCGGCGCGGCTGTTGACGCCGCAGGCGGCACAGAGCCAGTCGCGGGCGTCCTGTTCGTTGTGGGTGCCGTCGGGTAGCTGTTCGGCTGTCAGGCCGAACTTGTGACGCCCCCGCTGCTCAGCTGGCAGACCTTCGGAGCTAAGGTCCACTGTTCAGACTTTCGGTTGGCTCAACCTGATGCGTATCTAGGAAGACCTGAGCCAGGGACATCTTCGGTTGTCGCGAACCGTGATCGAGCATCTGGATTGGGCAGAGTGACTGACCCGCTACGACCGCTCCGGGGCGCTGTTATACCTCGACCCGCCCTACTGGGAGACCGCGGGTTACGGAACCGACTTCGGCATCGAGCAATACGAGCGCATGGCCGAGCTGGCTCGGACAGCGAAAGGGCAGGTCGTCATCAGCGTCAACGACGTGCCCAAGATGCGCGAGGTGTTCCAGGGGCTCGACCTACAGACAACGCAGCTGCGGTATACGGTGGGAAGGGAGGCAACGATGCCTAGAAGAGAACTCGTCATCACTTGACTTGTGCAGTATAGATATTTACTAAGCACAGTACAAAAGGCAGTATTCTATCTAAGCTTTCGTTATCAAGTACGAGGAAAATAAGTGAACGTTTTGAATTCTATTTCTACTAGTGGAAAGTTCTGGGTTCCAGGAGCGCCCGAGGATATTGTGTACGGTGTGTTGAAGATAGGGGACGGGGGAGAATGCCAACTGGAAGTTTCTGATAGCTTCCCATCTTGTGGTGAAGGCAATAGTGATGTTGAGCTCCCTAGGATTTTAGGAGTTGTGGAAGATAAAGGAAACGTAACTTTAGATCAGTGTTTTTATGTCAGGAAGAGCCTGTCTATTGGAAGTGTTTCCACTTCAACGATACACGTGAGACGAGCTATCTGTAATGGAGTTTTTGAAGAAACTGATGTAATGGTGGACTCACTACAGTTCTCGATGGAGAGTTTGGAAGAATGGTTTGGTTTCTCCGGATTTGATGTTGATCACGACCTTTCAGGAAAATCTTGCTCTATAACATATAATCCAGTTGAGGAAGTGGAAATAGAGTTGCATGATAATATTAAGTTGTTTCTAGGGTTGCAATGGACACTCCCTGGCTCACCAAATTATAGAGAAATCAAGTTAAAAGAAAAAGTATATTTTGACCTGAGGTCTCCTAAGGCTATCAAGCTTGATGACCTGATTGAATTGTCTGGGAGGATAGCAGTTCTAGTTAGTTTTATGATCGGAAAGGTGCAGAATATAAAAGATGTTGTGGCAACATCAAAATCATTGGGAAGGGTACTGACTGATGGTTCAACAAGACCGCTCCGCCTCGAGCTTTATTACCAAAGCTTGCCATATGTAGAAGAAAGTGAACCAGTTTCTTGGCATGAAGTTTTGCTAGGTTACAAGGCTGTGCAAGATAAATTTCCTTCAATGCTATTAAACTGGCTTGAATTCTACGATAAGTCACAACCTTCAATCGACCTTCTAATAACCATGAAGATGAAGGCTCACAAATATTTGGATAGTGAGTTTTTGAGCCTTGCTCAATGTTTGGAATCCTACCATCGAGCAAATTTCAATAATAAAATGATGGAAGAAGATGAGTATATTTCCATGGTCAATTTAATTGTCGACTCAGTTCCTGATGAATATAGGGAATTTGTCTCCAGGAAGTTGATTTATGGAAATGAGCCAAATTTATCAAAGAGGGTTAAAGAAGTGCTTGGTGTATATAAAGAGTTTATCGGTTCGAGTAAGAAGGTTAAGTCACTTGCTCGGAATATTGTAACAACAAGGAACTACCTTACCCACTTTGACGATGGGCTTAAGGAAAGTTCAGCACAAGGATATAAGTTGTGGAAGATGTGTCGAGTTCTTGAAGACGTTCTTCACCTTGAAGTATTAAGGAAGATAGGAGTTAGTGACAGTGAAATTGAAGAAATTGTTGGAAAAAGCCATAGAATGAAAAACAATTTGGCAGTCTACTGAATGATGGTTAGCGAGTGATTCTAAACGATAGATATGGCACCGACGTTAGGCGTGCAGGGAGAGTTTTTGCATATAATCCCTGGCGCGCTGTCGACACCCCGCCCCGCCTGTGCGCTAAATCTATCGATTTTTGTGCACCCTTGCACTCCCACCGAGGGTGCCTGCGCTCTGGGCTCCATGGCGCAGGGGAAGGGGCTGTCTGTCATGCGGAATCATGCGATTTGACACTCTCACCTTTAGTCGGGGAAGCTGTCTTTTCCTGCGGCGAACTTTCTTCGGGCAGACGACTCTGGAGGTAGTATGAGAAAGGAAGATATTCCCGTGATCGCACGGAACGCGCTGAGTGATTTGATGAATGAGTCTGGTGGGATTTTATATAGTAGTCACGAAACGTTGAAAAAAGGAGACGTGTATTTGCTGGGGTTCAATCCTGGAGGTGATGGCGGATCAACGATCGAAGAAGGTATTGACGAAATTCTTAGCTCAGATATAAATGCATATTTGGACGAGTCTTGGTCAAATGGCAATGGTTCTTGGGGGCCTGGCAAAGCCACTTTGCAAAGGCGAATTGTTTATTTACTGAATGAGCTTGGCCTTGAACCACGAGAAGTTTGTTCTAGTAATTTGATTTTTGTGAGGAGTCGAGATGAAAACGGAGTTCACTACTCCTTAGCGGAACAGTGCTGGCCCGTCCATGAAGCGATTATTGAGTTGGTCCAGCCTAGATTGATATTAGCATTTGGTAACTCCGAGAAGTCGTCCTACGGGTATCTTCGAAAATTGCTTAATGGAAAAGAAGATCGTATCTGCTCAGGCCATGGAAATTGGAAAGTAAAGGGGTTCTCGACCGAACTCAACGGCCGTGATATTTACGTGGCAGGAACACCACACTTAAGTAGGTACTCACCAGAAGGGAAGCGAAACGTCATTCAGTGGTTGAAGTCACACCTGAATGGTCGGTAGCCGACGTTTCTTCAAGCATGTTGCCGAGGACCTTCCTCATTCTGACCCCACGGATTCTGAGGCGGGGCCGCCTCTAGCGCGTACGCACGCGTTCGTCACGTCCATGCTCGCGCCTGTCTCACCGACAAGCGCAACGCTAGCGGCAGGATCCGTGCCACTTTTTCGTGCTGGTACATTTTTGGTACACGACGCCGGGAGAGCCCGTGGTTGCGGGCTTTATCCCCGATCCATCATCGGCGCCACGGAAAAGCGGCGGGCCTGGGCCAGGGGATCGTGGTCAGTCATGGGGTTCACGGGTCGGAGCTGAGAGGGCGCGTAGTGTACCAGCGTTGGTGGGCCGGTTTCATCGTTGGCTGTCTGCGCAACATTCACCGCTAGCTTAGGCAGCTGGCGGAGGACCATCACGGGCGATGGTCCTCCGCCTATCTGCTCTTATCGGGCATGGTGTGCCCTTTGGTCTTTCGGTTACTGGTCCAGGGAGTTCAGTATCCGCCAGGCGGCTTCCACCCGTTCGCCGTTGGGGTAGCGCTTGTTGGCGAGGATAACGATGCCCCGTTCCCGGGAGGGAATAAAGGCGGCGTAGGCGCCAAAGCCGCCGGTGGAGCCGGTCTTGTGATACCAGCGCTGGGGCTGAGGCTCGCCAGAGGTTGCCAGCATGGTAACGGCCTGGGGCTCGAGGGCCATCTCGGCGGTGGTGCCTGCCATCAGGGTCTCCAGTGTCGTTGGCAGGGCATAGCTTTCCCAGCCCAGGCCCTGCTGCATGTCACCGACGGCGGCGTAGCCGTGATGGGTGGTCAGCAGGGCTTTTGCCATGCGCTGGTCGTCCGGGGTGTTCTGGTTGCCGTGATAGGCATCGATGTTGGCCTGGATGAAGCGGGCCATGTCCAGCGCTGTGGTCTTGATGCCGTAGGCCTCGGCATCCAGCGGGCCTGGGTTGACGCGTACCGGCTCATCACCGTTGTAGCCTTGGGCGTAGTGGTGGGCCTGGTCGTCGGGCACCGTAAGCCAGGTGGCATTGAGGCCAAGTGTGGGCAGTACGCTGTCCTGCATCAGCTCAGCGAAGCTCGCTCCGTAGCTCTGGGCTGCGAGCAGGCCGAACAGGCCGATGCTGGGGTTCGAATAAAGTCGCTGGGTGCCGGCGGCGAAGTCCGGCTGCCAGTTCACGAAGTAGTCGTGAATGGTGTCGTCGTCGACGCCCGAGGGAAACTGCAGCGGGAAGCCACCGGCGGTGTAGGTGGCAAGCTCTGCCATGCTGACGTCGCCGACCGGTCGGCCGCTGAAACGGGGCTCGATGCTGGCGGCGGTGTCATCCAGCGCGAAGCCGCCGTTCTCGTGCACCCAGGCACCCAGCGCCGCGGTAAAGGTCTTGCTGAGTGAGCCAACCTCGAACAGCGTGTCGTTGGTAAGCTCGGCGGTGGTGTCGGAGCCGGATTCCTTCGTCGCGACGCCGTAGTGGCTGAGGCACACCTCGCCCGCATCGATCACCGCTACCGACATGCCGGGAATCCCATGCCGGTCCATCAACGCCTGTGCTGTCTTGTCGAGCTGAGCGTTCTGGCAAGCTGGCGGACTTGCGTAAGCGAAGGACGACAGCAGCAGAGCGCACAGGGGGGGTAGGTGACGCAACGTCATGACAAGCTCCAGATGAGCCGGCATTAGCTGCCGGGGTCGTGAGAAGGGGGCGATGGTGTACAGCTGGCGGCCCGGTCGGAGCCGCTCCACGGGATTATCGGCTTATTGTGCTGTACACGTCATCTCTCACCCGCTCTCACCAACCCTCATTGTCTTTCACGTTTCCAGATCTCACTGTTAGGGCTTCGTTCTTGGTCCCTCTTTACCCCTTCTCTTTGTCCTCTCTCTTTGCCACTCTCGCTTTTCCTCCCTTCTTCCCTTCGCGCTATGGCCCTGACGGTATAAAAGACCGCTTGTAGTTTGAGCCCGCCGAGTCGCAGTTGGAGAACTATGTTGCCGGCGGGAGGGCTTTAGCTAGGGACCGTCAGGCCGCGTCGCACTGCTGGACGCTCGAGGAAGGCGCTGAGTCCTCGCTTGACCTGGAGGAAGTCGTCGTAGCCGACCAGCTCGCCGGCACCGTAACGCTCAACCAGGTTACGCACCCATGGGAAGATCGCGATATCCGCTATCGAGTAGTCATCCCCCAGCACCCATTGGCGGTCTTCCAGCTGCTTGTCGAGCACACCGAGCAGCCGTCGGGCCTCGTCGAGGTAGCGCTGCAAGGGTCGCTTGTCCTCGAACTCCTTACCGCCGAAGAAATGGAAGAAACCGACCTGGCCAAACATGGGACCGACGCCGCCAACCTGAAACATCAGCCATTGAAGGGCCTGATAGTACGCCTGGGGAGACTGTGGCAGCAGTTGCCCGCTCTTGTCGGCGAGATAGAGCAGAATGGTTCCTGACTCGAACAGCGTGAGTGGCTTGCCCTCCGGCCCGTCCGGGTCGAGGATCGCCGGAATCTTGTTGTTGGGACTGAGAGAGAGAAACTCCGGAGAGTGCTGGTCCTTGCTGTCGAAGTTGATTCGGTGAGCCTCGTAGGCCAGCCCGATTTCTTCCAGCATGATCGATATCTTGACGCCGTTGGGCGTCGGCAGGGAGTAGAGCTGGAGGCGATCCGGGTGACTGGGGGGCCATTTCTGGGTAATCGGAAAGCGAGACAGGTCAGTCATGGGGCGTTCCTTCGTCCAGGCGGAAGAGTGCTTGATGGTATCACCGCTGGCCGCCGGTTAGGCGCCGGGTCTGCGCCCAAAGAAGCACGCCACATCCCCTTGCAATGGCCCGTGGTTCGGCGTCGCTGGCCTGGGCGCCCTAAGCTAGGCGCGTCCTCGGGCGCCTTGAGCTAAGCGCGTCCTCGGGCGCCTTAAACTAGGCGCGTCCCTGGGCGCCTTAAACTAGCCGCGGGTCTGGGCGCCTTAAGCTAGCCTCGTCACTGATCTCTGTGTAGGTGCTTAGCCGGCGTTGGTTAGTGGGGCCGACTGGGCCAGACCTGTTCAAGGGTTTCCAGCGCCGCTTGCAGTGGAGCGTCAGCGGTACGCTCTCGCCGCCAGATGAAACAGAGCGCACAGTCCAGCGCCACTCCCTCGACGATGGTCAGGCCGCTGCGTTGGCGCTCGGCCAGGGCTAGCGAATCACGGGCCAGGCTAAGTCCCACTCCGGCGCGTACCAAGTCGAGCATGCAGGCTTCCTGGTCGACCTGGGCGACCCGCCTGGGCGTCACGCCGCTTTGCTGCATGGCGCGCTTGAGCAGGCGATGGTGCACTGAATCCGCCGGTGTGACGATCCAGGGCAGGCTGGCCAGGACGGGCCATGCGGTGTCCGCAACCCGTGACTCCCAGCCAGATGGGGCCACCACATGATAGCGAAAGTGCGTCAGTTCAACGTATGCCAGCGCCGGTGAGGTGCTGCTGGCACCGACACCTGGTGGCGCCAGGTAGAAGGCCGCGTCCAGCTCCCCTCGCTCGACCCGTGACAGGGCGACACCACTCATGCCATGACGCAGCTCAGTTTCGAGTTGCGGCGCGCGCTCGACCAGTACCTTGAGGAAGCTGCCCAGGCGGATGAACTCAGGATCGATGATGGTGCCGATTCTCAGCAGCCCGCGCACTGTCGTGTGCAGTGAGCGGGCCATCTGATCGAACACCCGGGCGCTCTCCAGCGCCTTCTCGGCGGTGGGCAGCAGTGCCTGACCGTCCGCGGTCAGCTCCAGTCCCTGGGGGTGACGGTGGAACAGCGTCAGACCCAGCGTTGCCTGCAGCTGCTTCAACTTTAGGCTAATCGCCGGCTGGGTGAGGTGCAGCGCTTCGGCGGCCCGAGAGACGCTGCCGAGGCGCGCTACCGTGACGAATGCTCGCAGTGTGGGGTAGTCCTGCATGGCGCCTTCCTTTAATCGAGCGTGATATTTGAAAACTTTATATCTGGGTTCCAAATAACTCAATTGCTCCGATCCCCATCAGCGATAGGCTGTACAGCGACAAGACGAGCAGGCTGGACACCTTTTTGCAGACGCCCAGGCTCGATTTACTTAAACAATGCTTATAAAGGAGTACCCCATGACCTCGACGATTCCTCACTTTATCGGCGGCCAGAGAGACGAAGGTGCATCCCTGGGCCATCAGGACGTCTACAACCCGGCGACCGGCCAGGTCAGCGGGCGCGTGGCGTTGGCTTCCGCCAACGAGATCGACAAGGCGGTGGAGGTGGCCAAGGCGGCCTTCCCGAGCTGGGCCGACACCCCGCCCATCCGTCGCGCCCGGGTGATGTTCCGCTTCCTCGAATTGCTCAACGCCAACAAGGATGCCCTGGCCGAGGCGATCACCCGTGAGCACGGCAAGGTCTTCACCGACGCCCAGGGCGAGGTGGCACGGGGTATCGACATCGTCGAGTTCGCCTGTGGTATCCCGCAGCTGCTCAAGGGCGACTTCACCGACCAGGTCAGCACCGGCATCGACAACTGGACCCTGCGTCAGCCGCTAGGCGTGGTCGCCGGCATTACGCCGTTCAATTTCCCGGCCATGGTGCCGATGTGGATGTTCCCGGTCGCCATCGCCGCCGGCAACAGCTTTATCCTCAAGCCTAGCCCCACCGATCCCAGCGCCTCGCTGATGATGGCGGACCTGCTGAAGCAGGCCGGGCTGCCCGACGGCGTGTTCAACGTGGTCCAGGGCGGCAAGGAAACGGTGGACGCGCTGATCGATCATCCTGACGTCAAGGCGCTGTCCTTCGTCGGTTCCACCCCCATCGCCAACCTGATCTATCAGCGTGGTGCTGCCCTCGGCAAGCGTGTGCAGGCCCTTGGTGGCGCCAAGAACCATATGGTGGTGATGCCCGACGCTGATCTCGACAAGGCGGTGGATGCGCTGATCGGTGCGGCCTATGGCTCCGCCGGCGAGCGTTGCATGGCCATCAGTGTGGCGGTGCTGGTCGGTGATGTGGCCGACGATGTGGTGGCGCGGGTCGCCGAGCGGGCACGCAACCTCAAGGTCCAGGACGGCATGCAGCTGGACGCCGAGATGGGACCCATCGTCACCGCCCAGGCCCACCAGCGGATTACCGGCTATATCGACAAGGGCGTCGAGGAGGGTGCCGAGCTGGTAGTTGATGGCCGCGACTTCGACGCCAGCCAAACCGGTGAAGGCTGCAGCGAGGGCTTCTGGATGGGCGGCACCCTGTTTGATCACGTGACGCCAGAGATGACGATCTACCGGGAGGAGATCTTCGGCCCGGTGCTGGCCTGCGTGCGCGTGCCGGACGTGGCCACCGCCATCGAGCTGATCAACGACCATGAGTTCGGCAACGGCGTCAGCTGCTTCACCGAGAGCGGCAAGGTGGCCCGCGAGTTCGGCCGTCGCATCCAGGTGGGCATGGTCGGTATCAATGTACCGATCCCGGTGCCCATGGCGTGGCATGGCTTCGGTGGCTGGAAGCGTTCGCTGTTTGGCGACATGCATGCCTACGGCGAAGAGGGCGTGCGCTTCTATACCAAGCAGAAGTCGATCATGCAGCGCTGGTCCGACTCCATCGAGGCGGGCGCGGAGTTCGTGATGCCGACCGCCAAATAATGCCCTGAATCGAGGGATTCGCGATGACAACCGCACAACAATACGACAGCGAGTTTGACTACATCGTGGTCGGAGCAGGCACCGCCGGGTGCCTGCTGGCCAATCGCTTGAGCGCCGACCCGAACAACCGGGTGCTGCTGATCGAGGCCGGTGGTCGCGACAACTACCACTGGATCCACGTACCGGTGGGCTACCTGTACTGCATCGACAACCCGCGCACCGACTGGCGCTTTCGCACCGATCCAGACGCGGGCCTCAACGGGCGCTCGCTGTTGTATCCGCGCGGCAAGACGCTCGGTGGCTGCTCGAGCATCAACGGCATGATCTACATGCGCGGCCAGGCCCGGGACTACAACCACTGGGCCGACGTCACCGGCGACGAGCAGTGGCGTTGGGAGCACTGCCTGCCGGCTTTCATCCAGCACGAGGATCATTATCGTCTGGACGAGGGCAGCGACGCCGACGCCGCCCACCGGGACTTTCACGGTCACGGTGGCGAGTGGCGCATCGAAAAGCAGCGGTTGAACTGGCAGGTGCTGGATGACTTCGCTGAGGCGGCGGTCCAGGCGGGGATTCCACGTACCCAGGACTTCAACCGTGGCAGCAATGAAGGCGTCGATTACTTCGAGGTCAATCAGCGCTCCGGCTGGCGCTGGAACACCGCCAAGGCGTTTCTGCGTCCGGCGCTCAAGCGGTCGAACCTGACCCTGTGGCACTCCACCCAGGTCAACCGGCTGATCGTCGCGGGCGGCGAGACTGACGGCGAGAAGCGCTGTGAAGGAGTCGAGGTCAAGCGTGAGGGCACCACCCAGGTGGCCAGGGCGCGCCGTGAGGTGGTGCTGTCCGCCGGCGCCATCGGTTCTCCCCAGATCCTGCAGCTCTCCGGCATCGGGCCTGGTGAGCTGCTCAAGCAGCACGGCATCGACGTCGTCCACGAACTGCCGGGGGTCGGCGAGAACCTGCAGGACCACCTGCAGATTCGCTCGGTGTATCGGGTCAAGGGCGCCAAGACCCTCAACACCATGGCCAGCACCCTGTGGGGCAAGGCCGGTATCGGGGTGGAGTACCTGCTCAAGCGCACCGGCCCGATGAGCATGGCACCGTCGCAGCTCGGCATCTTCACCCGCAGCAGCGACGAGCATGAGCACCCCAACATCCAGTACCACGTCCAGCCCCTGAGTCTGGAAGCCTTCGGTCAGCCGTTGCATCCCTATCCGGCGGTGACGGCCAGCGTCTGCAACCTGAATCCGACCAGTCGCGGCAGCGTCAGGATCCAGAGCGCCGACCCGGCCCAGGCGCCGTCCATCGCCCCCAACTACCTGAGCACCGATGAGGACCGGCGGGTGGCGGCGGACTCGCTGCGCGTGACCCGCAGGATCGCCGAGCAGCAAGCCTTCGCCAAGTACGAACCGGAAGAGGTCAAGCCCGGCATCCAGTACCAGACCGATGAGGAGTTGTGGCGGCTCGCCGGAGACATCGGCACCACCATCTTTCACCCGGTCGGTACCACCCGGATGGGCCAGGCCGACGACCCCATGGCGGTGGTCGACTCGCGCTTGCGGGTGAGGGGTATTCAGGGGCTGCGGGTGGCGGACGCCGGCGTCATGCCGACCATCACCAGCGGCAATACCAACTCACCGACCTTGATGATCGCCGAGCGAGCGGCAGGCTGGATGCTCGAGGGGGCTGAGAGCAGGCCTAGGGGGTATTACGGCATCTGGTCGGCCCTTGAACCTGCCAGCGCACTTCCACCGAGGTGTTGGGGAGGGGGGATAGGGTCGACGCCGTGACGGTTGTTGCCATGACCACCGGTACTGACGCTGACACCACTCAACGTATTCGCTGGAATGTTGCGGTTGATCGGCACCACCATGACCCAGTCGAGCCCAGCGGCGATGGGAGCAAGACCCATGCCGTCACCCAGTGACAGCACGGCATCACTGAGTTCATCGACCGGTCGAGCCGCCATGGGCGCCTGAATCACGGTGTTCGTTAGATGTTCAACGCTTGCCATGTTGGCGTCGGTGATCGGCGCCAGGCTATCGCCCGCGCGTTGAGCCAGTTGCCGGGTGCTGGCGTCGGCCCAGGCCAGGCCTTCGGCGACGGTGCTGACGGTTGGCAGAACCGTCTGGCCGGTGGAGCTTAGCCGGCCGTCGAGCCGACCTAACAGCGTGACGCCGTCGCTGAGTGAGCTGGACAGGGGCAGGCCGTCCAGGCGTCTCGACACGTCACGGCTTTCGTCGACGAGATCTTGTATACCGTGAAGTGTGGTCTGCGTCTCGTCGATGATCGCGGTCAGGTGGGTAGCCAGCTCACCCAGCTGCTGCGCGGGGGCAAGCGTGTCCGTGACGCTATCCTGTAGTCGCTGACTGGGCCGCGACAGCTGGCCCCCAATATCACGGTTCATTCCCGTCAGTTCGACCGCCAGGGTATTGCTCAAGGTGGTGCGCCCCAGCAGCGCGGTAGCCGCAAGCGTACTTTTGTCGTCACTGCCGACGCTGTCCACCAGGCCGATGACGGCTTGCTCATCCAGCCTGGGTATACCGCTATGACGCGACACGCTGCGGGCCGCGGCGCCGGCGAGGCCGTTATCATTGTGCTGTCCTCCCAGGGCGATACCCGCCAGGCTGACCCATTCGCCGGTGCGGCTCAGCACGCTGCCACTTCCCTCCTTTAGGGCGTCTCCTCCTGCCACGAGCAGGTCTGCTGCCAGTCCGGGCAGCAACAGCGAGTCGGTAGTGATCAGGAAAGGCTCCAGTCCGGCCTGTAGCACGTCTGCCACCTGGGCGGTGAGTGAGCGCTCCAGATGTCCTTGCTGTTCGGCGAGATAGAGGTCCTTTTCCCTGAATCCCAAGGCATGCCCGATACGTTGGCCGTAGCGATCGAGTGACAGTACGCGGGTGATCCGGTCATCAAAGCGGTGCAGCAGGGGAAGTGACGCCAGGGTGTCCACCGCGCTGTCGATAACATCAAGTGAGCTTTCCAGATAGTCAGCCGAGCTATGCACAGCCTGCTGCGCCCCCGCGCTGAGGTGATCGACACCAACGGTGTGGGCGACATTGACTCCCTGGGAGACCAGGCTGGCGCTGGCCATGCGAGCGACGGACTGGCTGACCAGCGTCGAAGAGGCGTGAGCCGATGACGACAGGGCAGGCGATGCTAAGGATGGTGATGCCAGGGCCGAGGGAGACAGGGCCGAGGGAGACAGGGCCGAGGGTGACAGCGATGCGGATACAACCGGCTCGGACTCTGACGCGCTGGCCTGTGCAGGGGGCACCGAAGGATAGTAAGCCTGTTGCGGCTGTCGGTCAGGCGACGAGCTGGCGCAGCCTGACAGCAGGCCTGCCGACAGAATAACCGGAAGGGGAGAAAGTCGTGGGATAGCCTTGCGGATCCACCGTTGGGGTATCAGCAAGGCCTTGATCTGTCGTATTGGGTGAAATAGCACAGACTCAGACCTAGCGGTATCTCACAGCAGAGTATCGAGAAACCGCGCCTTGGCGTGCGCATCCTGTGCTGATTTGGCTTATTTGTGGAAGAGGGCGGGGCTAGTGAGGGGCGAGCTCGGGACGAGTGAGTGATTAGCGAGAGACTAGAGGGAGACTAGATAGGTCCTGCAGGATCACTGAGCCAGCGAAAACCAAGGCAGTGAGGCCACGGCCAAAACCCTTCCAGGCACCCGGAGCTCTGTTGTGACCAGGGCTATGATATTCGCTTTGACGGATGGCCGGTGCAGCCTCAGCTAAAAACAGCGAATTGGCGAAGCAGGCATTTTTGCAGGGTGTCCCTTGCCGCTGTTTCGGCCAAGCGGGACGTTATCCCAGTAAGTGGTGGTGCAGGGTCGTTGCACCGATGCCGATCAGTACCAGACCGCCGATAATTTCTGCTCGTGGGCCAACGGCCTTGCCGAGCTTGCGACCTAACAGCATGCCCAAGGTCGCCATCAGCGTTGTAGCCGCGCCTATCGTCAATGCGGTGATCCAGATATTGGCTTCCATAAAGGCCAGGCCGACACCGACGGCCATGGCGTCGAGGCTGGTGGTGACGGCGGTCGCGATGATCAGCCACCAGCGGGTACGGTCAGTGGTGGCGCCGCAGTCGCAGCTGGCACAGTCCTTTGCCCTGGGCATCAAGCCGCTCTGGATCATCTTTCCACCGAGGGCCAGCAGCAGGAAGAAGATGATCCAATGATCCCAGTCACGAATGGTCTCATGAGCGCTGGAACCGAGCATCCAGCCGATAATCGGGGTGGTGGCCTCCACCAGGCCGAACATCAACCCTGTCTGCAGGGCCACGATAAAACGCAGCCGTCGCACGCAGGCCCCTTTGCTGACAGACGCGGCGAAGGCATCTGACGACAGGGAGAAAGCCAGCAGCAGGGTGGAGGTCGGATTCATGGTGGCTCTTTAATAGCAGTGACTGTGGTAAATGATGGCAACGTTATCGTGCTTTTTATGGGCAGAATGGCAGCGGTGTGATGGCGGCCATGACCGTTGTTAAACCACCAGCATCGTAGCGCTTTCAGTGCCTATGGCCTCTGCTGATGTCTGCGATGACGCGCTGTGAGTCATGCTCGCTGACAAAAGCCACTTGAGACGCGCCCTTTAAGAAAGCCCGATGGCACAAGCCCGTCCAACAACGTCATCGAAAAAAATGACTCAGACACGCGCCTTTCGGCTATCACTGCCATAGCGACATTGCATGGGATATTAGCGTCTTGTTGACAGGATGCAACTCTTTACCAAGGCTGCAAGATTAAGCTAAAACAAAGACCTATAGCTTCTGCTATACGTTATAGGAAAGGCAGGGCAGGGGCGGAATAGTCCCATGGTCAGGTGGTCAGAAGTAGCAGAATGCGGTGAAGAAAGGAACGCAAGGACCGGCAGGAGAAACCGGACGAAGAGGGTGGTAGCGATGCCCATTTGGAGAAGGTGATGCAGTAGTATGCGCAAAGGTGTTTTCTATACGGGCGGCAGTATTGCTTGCACGAGTTACCTGCATCTGGGAAGCGCTTGTCTGCCTGCTAGACCTTTAACGCATCTTCCAACATCTTGACGATGACCAGCCCAGGCTTTGCGGGCAGATGGTCGCCGGCGTAGTGACGTATGCTGGTGACCCTGTCTCTCAGCTTTCTATGGCGATCCTTCAGCCGGGCAAGCTCCTCAGCCATTTCGTCCCGGTCACCCTGCGCTGGAAAGGCCTTTGTGGAGGGTTGGCCGCCGCTGGCGGTATCGTTGCGACTTGCAGTCACCGTTATCTCCCGACCGTTTTTCAGGTCAAGTGAAAGGTGCGCGCGAAGGCGAGCACACCTGCTGATCGCACTGTGACATGGTCCATGTCGCTTCGACATAGTGATCAGGAGGTAGCTTGCCTGAAGAAGCGAGGTAACGGCGCTGGCATCCCCATCGTGGTCGGGTGGATGACAGGCCGAAGGCGGCACATGGTGGCCGCCGTGACCCCTTGTTTGCCGCGGGTGGTCTACGGCGTCGGATCGTGGAACTCGGGCACGGCGACGGCATCGTTATGCGTCACGATTTCCTCCAGCTGCTGGCAAAAGGTACTGAAGGCGTCGCTGGCGTGACCCGGACGGCGATGCATCTCAATTTCAACCTGGCCCAGAGCCGGCAGACCATGGGCGTCATCCAGAATCCGGCAGCCCTCGGGAACGCTGCGGGGCGTCTTGACGGTCACGGCCAGGCCTGCTTGAACGGGCAGGTTGATGCCAGTCGGTGATTGGCTCGAGTAGCGCAGCTCCCAGGCGCGTTCCTGCTTGCCCAGGGCCGCCAGGGCATGGGCTCTGAAGATGCACCCTTCAGGGTTGAGGGCGAGCGGCAGGCGCCGGCCGCGGGTAGGGTCTGCTCCTTGGGCGGCAACCCACACCATCGGCTCCCACCCAAGCAACTGGCCGGACTGGGTAGGGCCATGGCGAATCGAGAGCACCACGTCCAATAGCCCCTGCTGGAAGCTATCCACCAGGCCAGCACTGATGCCGCAGATGACCTCGATACGCGTGCTGGGATAAGCCTCGGCAAAGCGTGGCAGCAGCTCCGGCAGGTAGGCGCTGGCCTGTTCTTCCGAAGTACCAAAGCGAATCTTTTCACCCTGCTGATGATCTCCCAGCGCGGCTTTGGCCTCATCTTCCAGGGTCAGCATGTGTCGGGCATAGGGCAGCAGGCGCTCCCCGTCCGCCGTCAGCAGTACGCTGCGACTGGTGCGCTCGAACAGGGGAGTGTGCATCTGATCTTCGAGCCGTTTGATCTGCAGGCTGACGGCGGATTGGGTGCGATGCAGCACCCGTCCTGCGGCGCTGAAGCCTTGGCACTCGGCCACGGTGACGAAGGCGCGGAGCAGGTCTGTGTCCATGATTAATGAGCCTTTGAAATAAGTAGTATCTCAACCATTCATTTCTATTATGGAGAGCCGCTCCCTATCCTGTCCAGCAACACACCAGACAGGCAGGAGCTTCTCATGCAGGCCACCGATGCGCCCACCACGTCCTCGTTGGACGGTCTGATCGACCTTGAGCACTACCCGATTCATGATCTGGACGGCGAGTCCGGCCGGGCGCTGATCCAGCGCTGTCACGCACAGCTGGCCGACGACGGCTGCGTGGTGCTCAAGAACTTCGTGCCGGCCGATGCGCTGGCGCGGCTGGAGCGCGAGACCGAAAGGCTCTCACCGGATGCTCACTACAATCAGACCGAAACGAATCCCTACAACAACGCCGGGGATCCCGAGCGGCCCGCGTCGCATCCGCTTAATCGCTTCGACGATCGCACCAACGGCTTTGTCGCCGGTGACCGCATCGGTGAAGACACGATCATTCGTCAGGTCTACCAGCATCCGGACTTCCAGCGCTTTATCGCCACCGTGGTGGGCATGGAAGAGATTCATCAGTATGCCGACCCGCTGGCGGACCTGGTGGTCAATGTGCTGAGAGAGGGCTGCCAGCATCCGTGGCATTACGACACCAACGAATTCATCGTCACCATGATGACTCGCCAGTCCCACGGCGGTGGGCGCTTCGAGTACGCCCCCGGCATTCGTAGTCCTGAAGGCGAGAGCTTCGAAGAGGTCGAAAAGGTGCTGGATGGCGATCGCTCGCGTCTCAAGGCGCTGGATCTGCAGCCGGGTGACCTGCAGGTCTTCTTTGGCCGCTACTCTCTGCATCGCGTGACGCCGGTGGAAGGCCAGAAAGAGCGCCACACCGTGATCTTCGCCTACGCCAAGGAGCCGGGTTTCATCGGCCGCCCGGAGCGCGCCCAACGTATTTTCGGCCGTATGGCGCCGATTCACGAGACCCTCCTGAAGGAAGGCATGAATCGTACCGATTCCCTGGCGGATTAAGCGTGGAGTGCGGCGGCCGGGTTCTAGCAGAGCGTCTCAGAGCCCTGTCCCAGAGAGCCCCGTCTCAGAGAGCCCGTCCATAGAGCTCCGGACAGGCCGCACCCAGCGTGATTTTCTGCCCGTTTGAACAGGACCCTGACATGAGCATCGTCGACTTCGACAACCTTACCGACAATGAACCGGATCACATTCCCGTGGTGCCATCAGCGCCGATGGCCAACGGCGATAGCATCCCCACGGCGTTTGACCCGAAACAGCTGCGCGCCGGGCGCCTTGCGCGGCTGCGCGCGACGATGGCGGAGCAAGGCTACGCCGCCATGGTACTGTTCGACCCCAACAACCAGCGCTATGCCACCGGGTCGCGCAACATGTTCGGCTACTTCCTGCGCAACTCGACCCGCTACATCTATGTGCCCCTGGAAGGGCCGGTGATCCTGTTCGAATACCCGGGCAGCGCCCACGTCTCTACCTGGCTCGAGACCATCGATGAATCGCGCACGTCCAAGGTGGTGTGGTCCGCCGTCAATCAGCGCGACAACCTCTCTTCGGACCCCTTCGGTGTGGAGATCGCCGAGCTGATCGAAGAGCACGGGCGCGGCAACCGCAAGATCGGGCTGGATCGCTGTGCGCTCAACCTGGCCCGTTCGCTCGAGGCCCAGGGCCTTGAGGTCTTCGACTGCATGCAGGACACCCTGCACTGTCGGCGCATCAAGACCCCGGAAGAGATCGCCTGTCTGGCCCAGTCCATGGCCGGCAGCGAGGCGGCAGTCGCTGAGGTTGAAGCCGCGATCAAGCCCGGCATCACCGAGAACGAACTGTTCGCGGTCATGTACGGCA
Source organism: Halomonas sp. DP4Y7-1 (assembly GCF_019800705.1). NCBI lineage: Bacteria > Pseudomonadati > Pseudomonadota > Gammaproteobacteria > Oceanospirillales > Halomonadaceae > Halomonas > Halomonas sp. DP4Y7-1. Next base: position 159,830 of record NZ_JAHVKS010000011.1, read on the forward strand.
ACGTCATCCGCCAGGGCGGCGAATTCATCGAGACCCGTCTGCTGTCCTCCGGCCCGCGTACCAACCCCTGGTTCAATGAGGCCAGTGACCGGGTCATCCGTCCGGGCGAGCTGGTGGCGCTGGACACCGATACCATCGGTTGTCACGGCTACTATTCGGACTTTTCGCGTACCTTCCACGTCGGCCCGAATCGCCCCAGCGCCTACCAGAAGGAGCTGTATCGGATGGCCTACGACCAGGTGCACCACAATATGGGCATCCTGAAGCCAGGTATAAGCTATCGCGAGATCGCCGAGCAGGCCTGGAAGATCCCCGAGCGTTTCTTGGACCGTCGCTACCCCTCCATCATTCACGGCGTCGGCATGCACGGTGAAACGCCGCTGGTCGCCCACCATATGGACTTTGATCGCTTCTCCAAGGATGGCGTGCTTGAGCCAGGCATGGTGGTGTCCGTGGAGAGCTATATCGGCGAGGTGGGCGCCGCCGACGGGGTCAAGCTGGAAGAAGAGGTGCTGATCACCGACACCGGCGTCGAAAAGCTGTCCCGCTATCCCTTCGACGAGGCCCTGCTCGACCGCCAGTTCTGAGCCGCATCATCTGCGTAACATGCTGCGCCGGGCTGCATGTGAGATGGCCGCCCGGCGCTGACGCCTTGTAAGAAAGTCATATCGAGAGTTTTGATGAAAGACGTGAATCATTGGATCGGCGGTGAGTCACAGCCGTCCCAGCGCCATCTGGATGTCATCAACCCGGCCACCGCCGAGCCGGTCGGGCGTGTCGCCCTGGGCGACGCTGCTACCGTCGAGTGTGCCATTGAGGCGGCTCGCCGCGCCCAGCCTGCCTGGCGCGACACCCCGCCGGCCAAGCGCGCCCAGGTGATGTATCGCTTCAAGATGCTGCTGGAGCGCGACGCCGACGAGATCTGCGCGCTGGTCAGCGAAGAGCACGGCAAGGTGCTGGAAGACGCCATGGGCGAGCTCAAGCGCGGTATCGAGAACGTCGAGTACGCCTGCGGCGTGCCGGAGCTGCTCAAGGGGGAATACTCCCACAACGCTGGACCGGCCATCGACACCTGGTCCAATCATCAGCCGCTGGGCATCGTGGCCGGGATCACGCCGTTCAACTTCCCGGCCATGGTGCCGCTGTGGATGTATCCGATGGCGCTGGCCTGCGGCAACGCCTTTATTCTCAAACCCTCCGAGCAGGTGCCGTCAGCAGCCGTGAAGATGGCCGAACTGCTGGCCGAGGCTGGACTGCCGGATGGTCTGTTCAGCGTGGTGCATGGCGATCGTGAAGTGGTCGAGGCGCTGATCGATACCCCGGATGTCAAGGCGGTGTCCTTTGTTGGCTCTACCCCGGTGGCCAAGGCGATCTATCAGCGTGGCGCCGAGAACGGCAAGCGCGTGCAGGCGCTCGGGGGTGCCAAGAACCACGCCGTGGTGCTGCCCGATGCCGACCTGGACAACGCGGCCAGTACCTTGATCGGGGCCGCTTACGGTAGCGCCGGCGAGCGCTGCATGGCGATCAGCGTAGCGGTGTGTGTTGGTGATGAGACCGCCGATAGGTTGGTGCAACGGCTGTCCCAGCAAGCCCGTGAGCTCAAGATCGGTGCTGGCACCGAGCCTGGCCTCGACATGGGAGCCCTGGTCAACGCCGGCCATCGCGACAAGGTGGCAGGCTATATCCAGCAGGGTGTCGACGAGGGCGCTGAACTGATCGTGGATGGCCGTGAGCATCCGCTGGTGGCCGCTTCACCGGGGTACTTTCTCGGCGCTAGCCTGCTCGACCGGGTAACGCCGGAGATGAGCGTCTATCGTGACGAGATCTTCGGACCGGTGCTGTGTGTTGTCCGCGTGGCAAGCTTCGATGAGGCCATTGCGCTGATCAACGCTCATCAGTTTGGCAACGGTACCTGTGTGTTTACCCGCGACGGTGAGGCAGGGCGGCGCTTCGCCGATGCCATCGAGGTGGGCATGGTCGGCATCAATGTGCCGCTGCCGGTGCCGGTAGCCTTTCACAGCTTTGGCGGCTGGAAAGAGTCGCTGTTTGGTGACCTTCACGCCTACGGCCCCGACGCGGTGCGCTTCTATACGCGACGCAAGGCGATCTCGCAGCGCTGGCCCAGCCAGCGCCAGAAGGAGCAGGCTCAGTTCAACTTCCCCTCGCACTGAGCTCTCGCCTAACGAGCCCCATGTCGCGGGCTCGTGAGCCAAGCGCCCACCCCATCCGGTGGGCGCTTGGCGTTTCAGAGATGCCCTGCTGGCAGACGTCGATTCAAGGGGAACGTGAGCAGTGCGACAGGCTGGGGTGGAAGGCATTGCCTGGCCGGTAGTGTGGCAGTACCGTCTGGCGCTCGGCGACGCTGGCATGCAGGCACTCGTTACCGAAGCGAGCAAAGCCGACAGGCCTCAGGTAGCGCAGCGGGGATACCAATTGGTAGAGGTTTGATAGAAACAGGGCGTAGGAGTCGACGATGTCATCGTCACGGGGCGGCGCTCCCAACAGCGGTCGGCTGTGTGGCGCCAGTGTCAGGCCATGGAGTGCGGCACGCGTCATCATCCAGTCAAGGCTGATATCAGAGAGTGCGCGCTGCTCGACGCCACCCCCTACATTCGAGTGGGCGCCTGGAAACCAGGCTTGTTCCAGCGTAGCGGTCGTGGTCTGCGGCGACCACAGGGTTGGCGCGAAGGCCTCGCGATGTTCGTCGATGGCCAGCGCCTGATAGGCATGACGGACCAAAGGGCTCAGCCTGGTATCGTGAAACTCGAACAGTCGTCGGTTGAAGTTGGCAAAGCTCCTCAGGGGAATGCCGAGACTGCCCACCGTGTCCCACACCCCGATCATGTGAATGTCTGGCATCCAGGTATAGCGTGAGGCAAAGCGCTTGGCTTCGGCGGAGCGCGGCCCCCGTCGGCGATCGCGATAGAGCCTGTACGCCCTGCACGCCAGCTGACGGTGGGCGGGCCTCAACAGCCCTGTGGTGTGAAGCAGCCCACTAAGGCTGCGTGCCGTGTAGGCGCCCCTGCTGAAGCCGAAGAGAAACAGTCGGTCGCCCGGTCGCAGCAGGTCGATGAGTTCGACATAGGCGTCGAGCAGAATGTCGGAAAGACCTAGCCCCGTGGCTCCCGACACCAGTCGCTCGTACCAGCGGCGACCGCTACCCACGCCCCGGTAGTAGCGAGTTATCGTACCGCCCTCGGCCATGGGGTTCTCGAGCACCGCCTGGTACAGGCGACTCACGTTGGTATTGGTATCCCCATCCTGCAGGTCCGTGTCAGGCACCTGCCAGGTGCCATCGAAAAACAACGCCACGTTCTTGGCCATCGACCTTCCTTGCTCTCGCTGGCGGCGCCCGGAAAACGCCCGGTCATCGCTGTCAGTGTACGTGCAGGTGGCGGCGTCGACCTTGCGCCAGGACCAGCAGGCGGGCGAACGGGCCTAGATTGAACGGTTGGGCATAGGAGAAACGGCTGGGCATAGGAGAAGGGGAGCTCAGGCGTTGTTGCACCGCACGAGGGGGATATGAAGGGAGAGGAACAGATGGTGCCAGCGAGAAAGCGACGGCGGCCGTGTGGCCGCCGTCGCTACTTGGTCGCCGGATGCGCGCTGGTCAGAAACGCGTTTCCCAGGTCTCCACCACTTCCAGCTGGTCATCGACGAGATGCAGCTGACGCCACTTGTCGAAGGTCATGCAAGGATGCGACGCGCCGAAGGCCAGGACGTCACCGATACGCACGTCAGTAGCGTCGGCCGGGAGTTCGATAAAGGTATGCTGGTCCATCTGCTTGATGACCTTCCAGCCGTCTACCGACAGCGTCTGGTCGGTAGGACCGCCTTCCCGGTAGCGGCGCAGCGCTTCCGGGGCCAGGTCGAAGCCGATATCGCGCTTGCCCATGGCCACGATAGCCATGCTGGGCTCCGGCAGGGACTGCACCTGGGCAAACACCTCTAGTGCGGGCTCAAGGCCCTGGTGAAGGTCCTTGCGGCGGGACAGAACGCCGGCCTGGGCCTCCCGGTAAATACCGTGATCATGGACGACATAGCAGCCCGGACGCAGCACTGGGGTGAACTTGCCGTCCAACCCACCGTCACGGAATTCTTCGGCGATCAGGTCATACCAGGCAGACCCTGAGGCGGTGACGATGGGCAGATCGCGCTCGATCAATCCTTCACTCGCCAGTTGCTTGACGTTGGCGATGAGCCGCTTGGCGTAGCGTCGAATCCCGGCGATGGGATCGTCACCGTGCACGACCCCTTCATAGCCTTCCAGACCGGCCAGAGCGATGCCGGGCAAGGCCTTGGCCCTGCGTGCCAGCTCGACTACCTCGGCATCGTCACGCAGGCCGCACCTTCCCCCTTCTACACCTACCTCAATCACGATATTCAGGGTGATGCCAGCGTCACCAAAAAAAGTGCCTAATTGATCCAGGTTCTCCGCACTGTCGACGGTCACGAAGAGTTCGGCGCCTGCGCGGATCAGGTCGGCGGCGATGGCCATGTTCGCCTGGCCCACCATCTGGTTGGCCACCAGCAGCCGATTGACCCCCTCGGCAAAGGCGGCGCGGCACTGTGGCAGTGTGGCAAGGGTGATGCCCCAGGCGCCGGCATCGAGCTGACGACGAAACAGCTCAGGCGTCATCGTGGTCTTGCCGTGGGGCGCAAGCTCAGCCCCGTGTTGGCGGGCAAACTGCTGCATCCAGTCCAGGTTATGTGCCAACGGGCGCTGATGAATGACCGCAGCGGGCAGGCTGACATCCGCCAGCAGGCCACGACCGGTTTCCAGCGTGCCCTTGTGGGACCCCTTGGTATCCAGTGCCGCGGCGGAGTGCGCAGGTGAGTGAGACGACAGTGACATGAGGATTCTCCTGAGAGCTGAGCGAAGGTCATGTTACGCCGGGCGTGGCCATTGGCAACCGATGAAAATTGACCTGACTACGACCTTTGTAGGAAATTTTCATAAAACTATGGATTGATGTTAGAAACTAACATAGCGTAATGACAACACCGATAGCGAGCCCTTTCGATGGGCTTATTGACCTGCCATCGCGGTAACGGCTAGGAGCCTGTCATGAGTCAGCAGATCGACATCCTGTCCCGAATCACTGCCCTTGTCGGGTCGCTGAGCGACTCGGAGCGCAAGGTGGCGGAGTTGATCTTCGAGGATATCGACTTCGTGGCCGAGGCCAGCATCACCGACATCGCCAGACGCTCTGGTGTCAGTGATGCCACCGTGACCCGCTTTGCGCGATCCGTGGGCTGCGACAACGTGCGCGATCTCAAGCTGCGCCTGAATCGAGCGCTGGCGGCAGGTCGCCGCTTCATCGAGGACGCCGACCCGGCGCGGGGCCCTGCTGCGGTATACGACGTTGCCACCCAGACGCTGGCGATCAATCGCGAACTGTTGCTCGAGGCGGACATTGCCGGCGCGGTGGAGCGACTGGACCAGGCGCGCCAGATCCTGGCCTTCGGCTGCGGCGGAGGCTCCAGCGTGATGTGTCAGGAGCTGCAGTTTCGGCTGATGCGCCTCGGCTATCCGGTCAGTGCCTATCCGCATGGCCTGGTCCCGCGCATGGTCGCCGCCACCTTGGATCCCGACGATGTGGTGGTCGTGCTGTCGGTGTCTGGTTACACCCCGGAGATGGTCGAGTCGGCTCAGATTGCCAGTCAATACGGAGCCCAGGTCATCGCCCTAACCGCTGTTGGTTCGCCCCTGGCCGCAGCGGCTGATGTTGTGTTGCCTATCGCCACCCGAGAAACCGATTTCATTCTTCACCCTTCGGCGTCGCGCTACGCGCTGATGGCCGCGATCGACGTACTGGCGCTGGAACTGGCCATGCGTCATCGCGACCAGGCGCGTGCCAAGCTGCGGCGATTGAAGATTGCACTGGATGACCATCGTGGCGGCGACAATCGTCAGCCACTGGGAGACTGATATGCAGCATGACCTCTTGATCCGTGGCGCCACCCTGCTGGATGGCACTGGCGCCGACCCGTTCATCGCCGATGTGGCCATCAAGGGCGATCGCATCGTGGCGCTGGGGCAGTTGGCGGGACACGAGGCTCTCGACGTCATCGAGGCGCAAGGTCTGACCCTCACGCCTGGGTTTATCGACGTTCACACCCACGATGACACCAATGTGGTGCGCACCCCTGACATGCTGCCCAAGCTAAGTCAGGGGGTGACCACCGTGGTGGTGGGCAATTGTGGCATCAGTGCCTCTCCGGTCCAGCTGGCAGGTAGCTACGTGCCGGACCCCATGAACCTGCTGGGTGAGGCCGACGACTTCGTCTATCCCACCTTTGCCGCCTATGCCCAGGCCGTCGAACAGGCGGAGCCGGCCATCAATGTCGCCGCACTGGTGGGCCACACCAGCCTGCGCTCTCAAGTTATGCAGGACCTTGAGCGACCCGCCAGCGAGGAAGAGATTGCTGCCATGCGCGCATCTCTCGAGCAAGCCCTTGCCGAAGGAGCGATCGGGATGAGCACCGGGCTTGCCTATCGCAACGCCCGCCAGGCGCCGAGTGCCGAAGTGGCGGCATTGGTGCGTGCGGTCAGCGCTGCAGGGGGCATCTATACCACCCATCTGCGTGACGAGTTCGCCGGCCAGGCCGAGGCCATGGACGAAGCCTTCGCCACCGCTCGTGACGCCAGCGCACCCTTGGTGATCTCTCACTTGAAGTGTGCCGGCGCCGGTAACTGGGGGCAGGCACCAAGGGCGCTGTCGCAGCTGACCGATGCGGCCACCCAGCAGCGGGTGCACTGCGATTGCTACCCCTATACCGCGGGTTCGTCGACGCTGGACCTGGGCCAGGTCACGGATGAAATCGAGATCACTATCACCTGGTCGAAACCGCATCCCGAGCAGGCGCGCCGGCCACTCGCGGCGATTGCCGCCGACTGGGAGGTGTCACTGCTGGAGGCGGCCAAGCGGCTGCAGCCGGCGGGAGCGGTCTACCACAACATGTGTGAAGAGGATATGCGCCAGGTACTGGCGCACCCGCTGACCATGGTCGGCTCGGATGGCCTGCCCAATGACCCTCATCCCCACCCGCGTCTGTGGGGCGCCTTTCCCCGAGTCCTCGCCCATTACAGCCGGGACCTGGCGTTGATGGCGCCCGCCGAGGCGGTGCGCAAGATGACCGGCCTGTCCGCTGCCACCTTTGGCCTTGAAGATCGCGGAGTGATTCGCCAGGGAGCGTTCGCTGACCTGGTGTTGCTGGACCTGGAACGATTGGACGACAGCGCCACCTATGACCAACCCAAGACGCCCGCACAAGGCATTCTGCGGGTGTGGGTCAATGGCCACACGGCCTATACCGAGGACAGGGCCTCGAACGAACGTAACGGACGCATGTTGCGTCGAAGCGTGCGCCTGGAGGCGACGCCACTGTAGCGAGCGCTTCGCCAAGGAACGCTCAACATATCAAGAGTTTGCATCTGTACCTGACAGGAGAGTGAAAGATGAGCATCAAGCGTTATGGCGCCGAGGGAGGCGTAGGCACCGGTGGACAGAAACTGCCGTTCTCCCGGGCCGTCGAGGCGGGGGGCTGGCTCAAGGTGTCTGGCCAGACACCCATGACCGACGGTGAAGTGGTTGAAGGCGGCATCATCGAGCAGAGCCGACTGGCCTTCGAGAATGCGCTGACCATCGCCCGTGAGGCTGGGTACGACATCGAACACGTGGTGCACGTGACCGCGGTGCTGACCGATGCCCGCTACTTCCAGTCGTTCAACAAGGTCTTTGCGGAGTACTTCAAGGATCACCCGCCGGCACGTATCTGCAGCGTTCAGGACCTGGTGGTGGACTGCAAGGTCGAGGTCGACCTGACGTGCTATCGCGCTGACCGGGCCTGAATAAGGAAGGGGATCAGGGGATAACCAGGGGCGAGCGGCAACTCGTCCTGGGCAGGATGCCCGCATCGCAGTGAAGGAGGGCGCCGGGTCCCGGCAAGGACCCGACGCCAGGCTCAGCAAACGCTTACGTTCACTGTCTCGATCGCGGCAACGACCGAGACGACAAGTATAAGAGGTCTGTATGAACAGTCATCTTTTCCTTGCTACCTTTTGTATCTACATCGTCCTGATGATTGGCTTTGGCTGGTGGATGTCGCGCAATGATCGCGGTTCCGGCGATGATTTTCTTCTTGGCGGGCGGAGTGTCCCGCTGTTTCTGACCATCGGCACCACCGTCGCCACCATGGTGGGTACCGGCTCCAGCATGGGAGCCGTAGGCTTTGGCTACGCCAACGGATGGGGCGGGGCGCTGTATGGCCTCGGCGGCTCCATCGGCGTGCTGCTGTTGGCGCTGTGTTTCTCCGGTGTGCGGCGCTACCGCTTCATGACCATGAGTGAAGAGCTGTCGTTCTATGTGGGCGCCAACCGTCTGGTGCGCAATGTGGTGGCCCTGTTCATCTACATCGCCTGTATCGGTTGGCTGGGTGCCCATATCCTTGGCGGCGGTCTGTATCTTGCCTGGATGGCTGACATCCCGGTGTGGCAGGCCAAGCTCATCGTGGCCCTGGGGTTTGGCGTCTACTGTGTCATCGGTGGCTATATGGCGGTGGTGTGGACCGACACCGTCCAGGCGATCGTGCTGTTCGTCGGCTTCTTCCTGATGGCGGCGGTGGCCGTGGTAGAGGTAGGGGGCTTCGCCGAGATGACCGCCTCGATGGATGCCGCTGCCACTAGCTTCCTGGCGATCGAAAAGGTTGGCCTGGTACCGGCGCTGTCACTGGTGGCGGTTATCGCGGTAGGGGTGCTGTCGACTCCGTCCTTCCGTCAGCGGATCTACTCCGGCGCTTCCGTGGGTTCGGTGCGTCGCTCCTTCCTGGTCACCGGCTGCCTGTACATGTTGTTTTCCATCGTCCCGGCGATTATCGGCATGTCGACCTATGCGCTGAACCCAGGCCTTGAAAACAGTAACTTTGCGTTCCCTTACCTGGCCACCGAAGTGCTGCCGCTGTGGCTGGGCCTGCTGCTGCTCGTCGCGGGCCTCTCGGCCACCATGTCCAGCGCCAGCAGCGATGCCATTGCCGGTGTCACCACCTTGATTCGTGACCTCTATGTGCTGGTCAAGGGTCGTGCTCCTTCGGCCAACAGCGTGGTCTGGCTGTCCCGCGTCGGTCTGGTGTTCACGATCGGCCTGGCGCTGGCCTTCGCCCTGACCTCCGATAACGTGATCGCCTACATCACCAAGATGGTGGCCACGGTACTGGCGGGCATGTTCGTCTGCGGGATTCTGGGACGCTTCTGGTCTCGCTATACCTGGCAGGGGGCGATCGCTTCCCTGGCAACTGCCTCGATAACGTCACTGGTGGTGATCAGCCATAGTGGCTGGAACCTGTACTGGGGCAATCCGAGTATCCCGGCAGTGGGAATGGCAATCCTGGTGGGTATCGTGGTGAGTCTGTTCACCCCAGCATCCGAGCTGACCGAGGATCAGGCTCTGGAGCTGATCACCCAGGAACGTGAGCGTATGGAAGCCGTACCCGAGGTGCCACTGCGCAAGGGGGCCAAGGCCTGATCGAGCGCGTCACCTACGTTGATGCCAAAACCCCGCGTCATGCATGTGACGCGGGGTTTTAGTCATCGACCATCTTGCACAGGGCCCCGCCCCGATAACCCTAGGGTGACTTGAGTGTCCACATGTTCCTGAGGACATCATCCTTGAGCACCCAGTGATGGAAAAGGGCGCCCGCGATATGGCCGGCCAGCAATACCGGCAGCAGCAGATCGGAGCCCCATTCCTTGTGAAAACGAGCGAAAGGATCCATCAGGCTGATCAGCGGTTGGGCCAGCACGTCCGATAGCCAGTCAGCCACTGGCAGGCGTTGAAATGAAGGCAGTGTCCACTGGCCCAGCACCTTGAGGTCGAAGCCGGTGCCGACATAGGCCGCGACTGGCAGCGCCAGCAGTAGCGCGAGCAGACCTCGGTGAGCGAGGCGCGACACGCGGGGCGGCCCCTGGGGGGCAGGTCGAGGCAGCCATAGATGCGCCATCAACAGGCCAAGCGACAGCGCTACGCTTAACAGTCCCAGATTGACGTGGGCCACCAGCAGATACCAGTTGGCGGCTTCCAGTTGGGTGGTCGCCCACTTGCGTCCGTAGGCGCTCAGGTAGAGAAGGCCGGTGGTCAGTGCCAGCAAGGCGTGCAGGGCACGACTGGTCAGGGCGTGGCGGGCAGGGTGGACATCGGGTACGTGGGGGACGTCGCGGTCTCGGCTTGCGGGCATGGAGGAAACCTCTTGGGCTCGGTAAGCCAGGCATCAGGCAAGTACCGCCATGCTGACGCCTGTCCCTTCGCCTGTCAGCCATTGCCTGTGCCATGCTGAGGAAGATTCGCCCTCGGAGCCTGCCATGTCGATCTTTCTCGTCACCCTGTTTATCGCTTCCCTGCTGCCGATCCTGCTGGCCTGGATCGGTGCCGCCTGGCGCGTGCGCCAGTTCGGCCATCTCGATAACCGCCATCCGCGGGCCCAGCAGGCCGCCATGGAAGGGATTGGCGCGCGCCTGCATGCGGCCCAGTCCAACGCCTGGGAGGCATTGATCGTCTATCTGAGCACGGCCGTGGTCGCCATGGGCGCTGGCGCCGATCTGAACAGCCTCGACACGCCTGCGCTAGTCTTTCTTGCCTCGCGCCTGCTGCATCCCATCGCCTATGCCCTCGACTGGCAATGGATCCGCTCTGGTGTGTTTGCCATGGGTATGCTGGCATGCCTTGTCATCATGATCGGGGCGCTGTGGTAGGCGCCCCGATACGTGCCTCTTGCCTGGGTCGCCGTCGGTGGTCAGACGGCCCTCACTGGCGCTATGTCAAACTATCCACCAGTCGCTGACAGATACCGTCCAGGGCCTTGGCCTTGCCTTCGTCTGCCAGACTACCGTCTTCATGGAAGGCCTCACCGGCACCGCCGACGGCGAGCTGGTCGGGCAGGACGGTCACGCCGATGTTGCTCAGCAGCTGGCGCAGTAGAGGCAGGGCACGCAGTCCGCCGAGCCCGCCGGGTGAGGCGCCCACGATGGCGGCCACCTTGTGCTGATAGGGTTCGAGCGCGCCCAGGTCTCCATCAGGCCGAGACACCCAGTCGATGGTGTTCTTCAACAGAGGCGTGATGAAGCCATTGTATTCAGGAGAGGCGATGGCAACGCCTTGGTGGTCCATGAACATGCGCTTCAGGCGGCTGGCGTGCTCTGGCAGTCCCTCTTGCTCCTCCAGATCACCGTCGTAGAGAGGCATGGGAAAATCTGCCAGGTCAACAAAGGTGGCGTCGCCCCCACAGGCATCGATACGCTGTGCCATCAGTTTTGCCAGACGCTTGTTATAGGAGTTCTTGCGAGCGCTGCCCGCGAAGACCAGGATACGTGGACGTTGGTGGCTCATGACGTGTTCCTCCATGTCAGGTTGATGCGCTAGGGCAGTCGTCAGGGCGTTGAGATGGGGTGCAAGCACAGACGCGAACCCGCTGCTCCGTCATCATGCAATGTACACTACGTTGAAGGCACACGGAGGCTGCCCATGAAGTATCCCAAGACCCCGGATGGTCGTTACTTTGTCGCCAAGAATCGGTTGTGGCGCTGCACCGATCCAAGCCTTGATGAGGCGTTTCGACAGCGCCACGTCAAGGCGTTGATGGCAGCTCGTCGAGCGGTGAAGGATGCCAGGCAGAGTGAGGACGAGGCTGCCTTGAAGGCTGCCCGGGCACAGGTTCAGGCCGCCAAGGAGGCACTCGGCGAGCGCGGCCCCGTGTGGTGGGACGATGGAGCCGAGGATGAATCCGGCAAGGCGCCGCACAACAGCAGCTACGCCGACTGGTGGGCGAGTCGCAGCCCCTGACACGGCAGATCACTTCCATGGCAATGGCGGGGCTTCCAGGCGCTGTCCCTGCCACTGCGGTATGGTGCCAAAGCGGGGGCTTTCGGCTTCCCAGTCCCGCTGGGCCTCGATAATCGCTTTGCGCGAGTGGCCGACAAAGTTCCACCACATGACAATCTCATCCTCGAGCGGCTCGCCGCCAATCAACAGCATGCGGCTGCCAGGCGACAGGGTGACGTCGACAGCGTTGCGGCCGCGACCCAGGTAGGCCAGCTCATCCACCTTGAAGGATTCTCCGTCCAGGGTCAGGTCACCCTCCAGCACCAGCACCCCGTATTCGAATGCTGCCTGAAGCGGCAGCGTCAGCTGGGCGGAGCGCTCGGCCTGAAGATCAACGCCTACCAGCGGAGAGAAGCTCAGGGTGGGTGCATCATGCCCACCGTAGTGGCCAACCAGAAGAGTGAAGTGAACATCCTCCTGGGACCAGCGGGGCAGGTCGGCGTAGTGGTCGAAGCGAGGCGCCGTGTCAGCGTGTTCAAGAGGCAGCGCGATCCACAGTTGGGCGGCATGCAGCTCGTCACTGTCCTCGAGGCTCTCTTCGGTATGGCTGATGCCATGGCCCGCGGTCATCAGATTGACCTCGCCAGGCCGGATGACCTGATCACTGCCTAGGCTGTCGCGATGATGTACCTCACCTGACAGCATCCAGGTGAAGGTCTGCAAGCTGGTATGGGGATGAGGGCCGACTCGCATGCCCTCACCCTCGCGCAGGATACTGGGGCCCGCGTGATCGAGAAAACACCAGGCGCCGATGGTGCGGCGGTGTCGAGTAGGCAGCACGCGATGGATTGGCAGCCCTCCGACAGTGGCCTCTCGCGAGCCAATACGCTGAATCTGATAACGTCCGTCGATGACCGGACAATCCCGTGAGGAAGAAGGGCGGCGGGGTGTTTCGTGCAGACTCATGGGCGGTTAGCTCCTGATACAGACCGAGCCCGAGCATCTCGGGCTCGGTCTGTTGCTAAGGATTTGGTGTAGAGAATGTGTTGGGAGGTTGACTCGTCATGCTCAGGAGTCTTGGCTTTGTTGTTCGTAGCTTTGCATCAGGTTGGAGTAGGCCGGCAGGTGTGATGCCAGCAGGCCACCGAAACCCTCGATGTCATTGCGCCAATCTCGGTGGAGCTCACCGCCCACGGCGAACCAGGTCATGAGTTGAGCACCGGCCTGACTCATTCGATCCCAGGCGGCGTCGCGTGTGACCTGATTGAAGGTGCCGGACGCATCGGTGACGACAAAGACGTCATACCCCGCCTCAATGGCCGAGAGAACGGGAAAGGCGACGCATACTTCGGTCACTACACCCGCTATCAACAACTGTTTGCAGCCAGTCTTTTCGATGGCGGCGACAAAGTCGTCGTTGTCCCAAGCATTAATCTGGCCAGGGCGCGCAATGTATGGCGCGTCGGGAAACATCTCCTTCAACTCAGGTACCATTGGACCATTGGGACCGTCTTCGAAGCTGGTGGTAAGGATGGTGGGTAATTCAAAGAACTTCGCGATATCCGCGAGTGCCAGTACATTGTTCTTGAAGGCATCGGTATCGAAGTCGCGCACCAGCGACAATAGTCCGGCTTGATGGTCGACAAGCAAGACAGCCACGTCGTTCTTGTCGAGTCGAACATAGGGGCGTGTCATAGAAATCTCCGGTCGTCAGGGCCCTTCCTTGGGAGATAGGCTCCGGCACTCCGCCTGGAGCGATAGGTCCCGACCAAGTTTGGCATCGGGATTTGCGAAAGTGACGCGGGCTCAATGAGGGAGGTGGCCGAACTCACCGCGCTGAAAAGCAGCGATTGAGTCTTGAATCTCTTCTTCGGTACTCATCACGAAGGGGCCGTGACCCACTACGGGCTCGTCGAGGGGCTCGCCGGTAAGCACCAGGAGCCGAACAGCGGTATTGGCAGCCAATGCAACGTCTTGACCCTCTCTGGATAGCTCAACAACGTTCCCGCTGCGGACCACTTGATCGCGCTGGACCAGCAGCGTGCCTTCGAGTGCTACCAGAAGGCTAGTGTGCCCATTCGGGAGTGACAAGGAGGTCTCGGCGCCTTCGGCCAACACCACCTCCCAAGCATTTACAGGAGTGAAGGTCTGGGCGGGCCCGGTGATTCCGGCGTAGCGGCCTGCGACTACCTTGACGTAGCCGCTATCGCCTGCCAACGGTACCTTCGGAATATGCTCGCTGGTCAGGCCCTGATAGCGCGCCGGTGTACTTTTATGCCGTGAGGGCAAGTTGACCCACAATTGCAGCATGTCCAGCTCGCCGCCCGTCTGGCTGAAGGCATCAGAATGATACTCCTCATGCAGAATGCCGTTACCTGCTGTCATCCACTGCACATCTCCGGGGCCTATTGTGCCGCCTCCCCCTGAGGAGTCTCTGTGGCTCACCTCCCCCTTATGGACGAAAGTGACCGTTTCGAAGCCTCGGTGGGGGTGAATGCCGACGCCGCGCCGGTGCTGCCCTGGAGCGAAATGGTGAGGGCCTGCATGGTCTAACAGCAGGAACGGGCTGATTCGCTCCGCGCCGAGTCGGTCGTAGCTCAGTAGTGAGGACACCGGGAAGCCGTCACCAACCCAATGGCGACGCGGTGCAGAGTGAACGCCGAGGATGTTCTTCATGGGAGTCTCCTGGTGCCGAGGGGTTATAGCGACCCCGATATCTCTTATCCTATAAGTAGAACGAAGATGCTGGTAGTTGGTGTTTTTCGGACTGATTGTTCTATTTTTGAGACAGTGGATGGTGAGTGGTGAAAGGCTTCTGATGCGGCCTGTAAGAGGACGTGACGGAAGGGAGCACGATTGTTGCCGATAAACCGGACGGTGAGTCAGCCTATGTGGCGTCCCGTCTCAACAAGAGCGTCGCGATGCAGGATCTCAATGACTTCTACTACTTCGTTCAGGTCGTCGACCACCAAGGGTTTGCGTCTGCTGGCCGCGCACTGGGTGTGCCGAAGTCGCGCCTGAGCCGCCGCATCGCCGAACTTGAAGCCCGGCTTGAGGTGCGCTTGATCCAACGCTCGACCCGCCAGTTTGCCGTGACAGAGCTTGGGCAGTCGTTCTATCAGCACTGTCAGGCCATGCTGTGGCAAGCAGAAGCCGCAGTAGAAGTCGTCGAACGGCATCAATCAGAGCCCCGTGGCCGAATACGGATTAGCTGTCCGCCCAGTCTGTTGACAAGCCTGTTTACTCCGATCCTGTCTGCGTTTATGAAGCAATACCCTTTGATAGCACTCGACGTTGTGGCGACCAGTCGGCGGGTCGATATTGTTCGTGAAGGTTTCGACCTGGCTATTCGTGTGCGCTATCCACCGTTGGAAGACAGTGATCTTGTGATGCGACGATTATGTGCCAGCCCACAGTTGCTGCTGGCTGCTCCTATTCTTCTAGAGCGCATGGGTAAGCCGAAGATTCCGCAGGACCTCAGTGACTGGCCGAGCCTGGACTTCGAGGAGCCTGAGCGGCGACATGTCTGGCGGCTTGATGGCCCCGGCGGCATGGAGCGTATGGTAGAACACCGGCCGCGTCTGGTGTCTGACGATGTGGGGCTGTTAGTCAGGTCCGCAGTGGATGGACTTGGAGTGGCGCGATTGCCTTTGGTCGCGGCGGGTAGAGAACTGGAAAGGGGCCATCTCGTGGACGTGCTGCCTGGCTGGACGCCGCGCTCTGGATTGATTCACGCTGTCTACGCCAGTCGTCGTGGACAGCTACCCTCTGTTCGAACGCTTCTGGCGTTTCTCGATAATGCTCTGGATGAGACCGACACTGACTCGCGCAAGGGCTGGTACGCCATCAGGGACTGAAACGACAACGCCACGGCGAACCGTGGCGTTGAGGGTCAAACGGGGGCATTCATCAGGATCAAGCGTCGGTCCTGGTGGTGCCTTCGGTCTGGCCGGATGTTCCAGGCCAGGCGCTGCGGTCGACCTTGCCCTTGAGCTTCGGGAACTGGTCGGGGTCGAAGGTGGGCTCCTTGCCCGCCTTAAGCTGTCGCTCGTAGTCACGGAACAGCGCGAAGGCCAGGGGCGACAGCAGCAGGATCGCGATCAGGTTGATCAGTGCCATCATGCCCATGGACAGATCGGCAAAGCCCCAGATGGTCTTCAGCTGCGCCACCGAGCCAATCATGATCATGGCCAGCACCGCCAGCCGATAGATGAATACCGCGCCGGCAGAACGGCGCTTGCCGGCCAGGTATTCGATGTTGGACTCGCCGTAGGAGTAGTTGGCGATCAGTGACGTGAAGGCGAACAGGAGAATGGCGATCGCCACGAACATGCCGCCCCAGCTACCTACGTGCTCGGTCAGCGCCGTCTGGGTCAATTGGATGCCGTTGGGGGCATCGCCACTTTGCAGGGCCGGCTCTGCCAGAATGATCACTGCTGCTGTCGCGGTGCAGATTACCAGCGTGTCGAAGAATACCCCCAGCATCTGGATAAAACCCTGAGCCGCTGGATGGTTGGGTCGTGTGCTGGCGGTCGCTGCCACGTTGGGGGCGGATCCCATGCCGGCCTCGTTGGAGAACAGGCCGCGCTTGATGCCTTGCATCATGGCCTGGGCCACGGCGTAGCCCACGGCACCGCCGGCGGCTTCTTCAAGACCAAAGGCGCTATTGAAGATCAGGGCGATGGCGCCAGGAAGCTCCTCGATGTTCAACGCCACGACCACCAGCGCCAGAATCAGGTACAGCACCGCCATGACCGGCACGATCAGCTCTGCCACCTTGGCGATGGAGCGCAGGCCACCGAAAATGATCGGCGCTACCGCCACCAGCAGGGCAACGCCCACCACCCAGGTCGGAATCGAGAAGGCCTGCTCCATGGCTTGAGCAATAGAGTTGGCCTGGACACTGTTGAAGGCGAGACCAAAGGCGATGATCAGACAGATGGAGAAGGCAACCGCCATCCAGCGTTGGCCGAGGCCTCGCTCGATGTACCGGGCAGGGCCGCCACGGAAGGTCTTGTCGCCGTGGTCGACCTTATAGGCCTGAGCCAGGGCAGACTCGACAAAGCTGGTAGCCATGCCCACCAGAGCGGTCATCCACATCCAGAAGATGGCGCCGGGGCCGCCCAGGTAGATGGCCACGGCGACACCCGCCAGGTTGCCGGTGCCCACACGGGCGGCAAGGCTGGTCGACAGCGCCTGAAACGAGGAAATGCCTTCGCCGCCGTCACGTGATCCCTTGAGCAGGGAGAACATATGGCCGAAGAAGCGAAATTGAATACCGCGGGTCATCACGGTGAAATAGAGGCCAGCGCCGATCAGAAGGTAGACCAGCAGCTTGCCCCAGATCAGGCCGTTTCCAGCGGAAACGACGCTGTTGAACCAGGTGGCGATGGAGTCCATGTCAAAGCGTTCCATTGGTAGGAATTCGGTGGCCATTTTTCACGAAATGGTAGGGATGACAAGGCGTGTGGCGAAAAGATTGAGTTATCGCGTTGATTTGTGGATATGTTATTAGACTTTGGTAGTATTTTTGCGCCTGATGCAGCACTTGGCGCGTTAGTAGACAGGTCGCTGGCCTGTCGAGCGCATGCTCAGAGACAAAAGTGCTGCGCACCGCGCACGCTGGAGGATGTCGTGCGCTAAGGATGATTACCCTTAGTCAGGCCTGTTAATGGGTCATCGTTGGCGTGGCGCCAACATCTGAACGCATCGATGGTGAACACGTCGAAACTGTTGATGCATTCCTCGAACTCACTGAAGGAGATACCCATGAAGGATACCCCCCAAGGCGAACAGCATCCGGGCGTTGAAGCGGCACCGGCGGCCACCCGTGGGTTTCGTCTTAACCACAGCATGTTGAGGGTCAAGGACCCGAAAGTATCGCTCGCCTTTTATTCCCGCGTGTTTGGCATGAGCGTGCTGAGGCGCCTGGATTTCGAGGAGATGCAGTTCTCGCTGTATTTCCTCGCTAACCTGGATGCCCAGGATGAGGTGCCTGAAGATGTGGCGGCTCGCACTACCTGGACCTTCCAGCAGCGCGGGTTGCTGGAGTTCACGCACAACTGGGGCACTGAGGACCAGGAAGGACGTATCTACCACGATGGCAACGCCGAACCGCAGGGTTTTGGTCACATCTGTTTTGCAGTGCCGGATCTGCACGCCGCGGTGGCCTGGTTTGATGAAAATGACGTCGAATTCATCAAGCGCCCCGAACAGGGCAAGATGAAGGACGTGGTCTTCGTCAAGGATCCGGACGGTTACTGGATCGAGGTGGTCCAGCCAGACCTGATGTCACAGGTGGGCAAAGGCTGAAGGCGCTTGGCCCGTATCACGGGCTAAGGAAACACTGCATAAAGGCCTGCGCGGCCGATTCATTGCGTGACGCGCTGCTCGAACTCTCAGCGATACCGCATAGGCTCCGGGTTCCGCGCTGCGGGCGCCTGGTGCCTCATGCCACTCGACTGATGTAGTCAGCACTTCCCTAGCGGGACGAGCCAGCCGACGTATTGACGCTCATCTAGCGCGGCAGGCAGTGCACCAGGCTGTCACGCAGGCTGCGCGGATGAAGGCCCAGGTCGTCGAAGGTGCCTACACCGCGTGACACCAAGTTGTCCTGCTGGATCAGCCACAGCATGTCACGGGTGAGCGGGGCAGACGGCAGGGCCTTCATGGTCGTGGCCAGGGCATGCCATAGCCACATCGGCGTCGTCAGCAGGGTGGGGTCCCTATCCAGATGGCGGGCGACCAGCGTGACGAGGTCGCGATAGCGCAAGGCGTCAGGTCCGCCCAGCTCATACAGCGCACGCGGCAGATCTAAACGGGTGGCCAGGCGTCCCAGCGCACTGCCGAGATCGCCCACGTGAAGGGGCTGCAGGCGTACCTCTCCGGTGCCGAAGAGCGGGACGACCGGCAGTCGAACCAGGCGCGCCAGCGTGGCCGTCAGACCGGCCTGTGGGCCATACAGCACACTGGGCCTGACGATAATGGCCCGTGGGACTTCTTCCATCACCGCCTGCTCGCCCAGGGCCCGGGCGCGTACATAAGGCGAGGGTGAGTCTGTCCGCGCTCCGATACCGGAAATCAACAGGTAGCGGTCGACGCCGGCGGCCCTGGCCGCTCTGGCCAGCGCTGCGGCGCCTTCTACGTGGACCTTCTCGAAGTCCCCGCGGCGACGTTCCTGGTAGAGGCTGACGGCATTGATCACCGCGCTGGCGCCCTCCAGTACCGGCGCCAGACTGTCGGGGTCTTGCAGGTCTGCCGCCATTGCTTCCACCGGGTCGCCGGGTTCGACCATGTCAGGTAGCCGGGGACGCCTCGCCACCACCCTCACCGCGTGTCCACTGAAATAGAGTTCACGCACAGCGGCAGCCCCGACAAACCCTGTTCCTCCGAGGACGACGACGGGGCGTGTTCTGTCACTCATGGCCAGCGCCACTGTCGTTGCGCTGGAGTGCGTCACGCAGCCGCTCCACCGCCAGAAACAGCTGCCGCCTTGGCTGAGCCCCTGACAGAATGCCGGCATGCTCGCCGTCGATCAGGAAGCGCAGGGCAGGCACGCCGGCGATCCCCAGTGCTTGTCCCTCCTCACGAGACTCGCGGACGGCCTGACGATCTTCTTCATTGGCAAGGCTTGCCACCAGCGCGTCGCCATCGAGTCCCTGGTCACGAACGAGGTCTGCCAGTGCGGCAGGGTCGGAGAGATCCAGGCTGCGTTCGAAAAAGCCACTGAACAAGGCCTTCCTTAACGAGGCTACCTGCTGTGCCGAGGCGTGTCGTTCAGCCCAGGCCAGGGTCTCGAGCGCAAGGCGTGAGCGAGGCTGGATATCCGGCTGGCGCATGCTGAGTCCACGTTCGCGCGCCATGGGCAGCACAGCGTCACGCCACAGTTCGTTCAAGTAGTCGCCATGGGGATCCAAGGCCGGCTCAGGCTCTGGCCTCAGTTCGAATGGACGCCAGTGGATGTGGATGTCATCGCCGAACCGTTGCTCCAAGGCCTCAAGCTCCGGCAGCTCCAGATAGCAAAATGGGCAGCGCAGGTCGCTGAAGACCTCGAGCGTCAGGCGTGGGGGAGTGGGCGATGTCGGCATTCAACTCTCCTGAGTGGCAATACGTGGGACCGGATGGCGGCGGAGTCGCCTCTAGCTTGACGACTGATGCCGTCGAAGTGAAGCGCCGGCGACAGGCAGGCTCGATGCTGACGAAGGTGCCCAGGCCCTGCTCCCATGCGCGGCGATGCCTGGCGGATGCGGCCGTGGCTCGGACCCAGCTCGAGAGTCGCCAGTACAAAGCCTCTGATGCAACGCTCTTTGAGCAAAGCCCTTGAGCAAAGCCCTTGAGCAAAGCCCCTGGAGTCAGGCGCTAGGCGTCGTCGGATGGGCGAGCGTCGCGAAGATCCAGGGCGCCGGCGCGCTTGACGGCCCGGATGGCAAAGCTCGAGTCCACGGTATTGACCATGGGCAGGGTCTGCAGCTGTCGCACCCAGCGTTCGTAACCTTTCAGGTCGGCGCTGACAATCTGCAGCAGATAGTCGAAGGCACCGGACACGGTGTGGCACTCGATGACTTCGGGCATCTCTGCCACGGCGGCTTCGAAGGCTTCCACGAGGGCATCTTGATGGCGGCTGAGCTTGACGTGGACGAACACCGTCAGCCCCAGCCCCAGGCGTTCGCGGTCCAGCTCAGCGCGGTAGCGCTGGATCAGCCGCTGTTGCTCCAGCCGGCGGATGCGCCTGGCGCAGGGGGATGGGGACAGACCCACTCGCTCGGCCAGCTCGTGGCTGGTGAGTCGCGCATCCTGCTGCAGCAGAGCGAGTAGATGGCGATCGATACGGTCCAGTTTTTTCAAGGAATTGGCTCAAACTTGCCATGAAGACCGAAATATTGGCACGCGCTGCCAATGTGGGTCCAGCGGCGGAGTGTCTTTGCCTGCATTCCCCCGAGCATTGCCGGCAGACTGGCCTTAGCAGGGTGCTTGTACCGCTACCCCACAACCCTTTCGGAGTCCTGTCATGTCGTCTTCTCTGATCCAGGTGGCACCGCTTGTCGCCTCTCCCCGGCGCGCCCTGTCGGGAGTCGCCGCTGCGCTGGGCGCGGTGCTGATCTGGTCCTGTTACTTCCTGTCGCTGCGCCAAGGGGCACTGTCACCACTGGGAACCCTCGACCTGACGCTGTTTCGCTACGCCGTGCCTGGCCTTGTGCTGTTGCCGTTGGCGCTGCGTCGGCGACAGCGTCTGTTGGCGGTCAACCCGGTGTGGCTGGTCGGCATGATGGCAGGCGCCGGCATTCCCTTCTTTCTGTTGGGGGCGGTAGGGATGGGACTGGCGCCGGTGGCCCACGGCAGTACCCTGATACCCGGGGCGGCGCCGCTGTTCGTCAGTACCCTGGCGGTGTGGGTCTTCGCCCAGCCGTTGTCGCGGGGGCGTGCCGCCGGGTTGGTCGCCATCGCAATGGGCATTGCCTGTCTGCTGGCGTCCTCGGGCCAGGGCTCGCAGTCCCTGCTGCTGGGGCAAGGCATGTTCTTGCTGTCCAGCGTGATGTGGGCGGTGTTCACCCTCAGCGTGCGTCAGAGTGGCCTGTCGGCGCTCGAGGCTACGGCGGTGGTCACGGTGCCCAGTGGATCGATCATTGCGCTGACGGTGGTCGCGCTCGAGGTGAGCGGGGTGGGGGGCTTGACGCTACACCTGGTGTCAGCCCAGGAGTGGCTGGGGCAGTTGGTGGTTCAGGGCATCCTGGTGGGGCTGGGATCTGGCCTGCTGATGGGCATCGCGATTCGACGGCTGGGCGCTGAGGCGACCTCGGCACTAGGGTCGCTGACCCCGGTGGTTGCCACGGCGCTGGCCTGGTGGGCGCTGGACGAGACGATCGGTGGGATCACCGCGGTGGGGATGTTGATGGTGGTGTTCGGTGTGATGATCGCCAGCCGTGGCCGTTGATGGCAGGCGTGTCATTGGCGTCAGCGCTGAACCAAAGACACCGCCCGTAGGCGGTGTCTGCGTCAATTGCCGAGCAAGGGCCATCAGGGGAACACTGCATAAATGCCTGCGCCGCCGATTCGCTGCGTTGCGCGCTGCTTGAACTCCTCACCTGTACCGCATGGGCTCGGAGTCTTGCGCTGCGGGCGCCTGGCGCCGCTCGGCTGATGACTTCAGCGCTTCCTTAGCTCAAGCGCACCAGCATCTTGCCGCTGTTGGCGCCCTTGAACAGGTCGAGGAAGGCCTCGGGGGTCGCTTCCAGCCCTTCACGCACGGTTTCCTGATAGTCGATATCGCCAGCGGCGACCTGTGGACCCACCTCGGCGAGAAAGGCCGGATAGTTGTCCCAGTGCTCGAACACGATAAAGCCCTGCATGCTGGCGCGACGAATCAGGATCATGGCCAGGTTGGCGGGTCCAGGAGCCGGCCCTTCATCATTGTAGCGAGAGATCATGCCGCAGACGGCAATGCGTGCGCCGACGTTGAGATTGTTCAGGGCTGCCTCGAGGCAGACGCCGCCGACGTTCTCGTAGTACACATCGAAACCGCCTGGGCAGGCCTTGGCCAGGTCATCGCTGAGTGTGGCAGCGTCCTTGTCGCGGTAGTCAACCGCGACAATGCCCTGGGACTCGAGCCAATCGCGTTTCTTCTGGCTGCCGGCAAGTCCGACAACAGTGCCGCCCTTGGCCTTGGCCAGTTGTACCGCCAGTGAGCCCACGGCGCCGCTGGCGGCGCTGACCAGGACGTTGTCGCCTTCCTGCATATGCGCAATCGCATTGAGGCCGGTCCAGGCGGTCATGCCAGGCATGCCGAGAACGCCAAGGTAGGCTTGCTCGGGGACGTCAAGATCGGGAAGGGCGGTGACGGTGTCCGCTGATAGCTGTGCCACATCACGCCAGCCGCCCATGTGGGTGACCCGATCTCCCACCTTGAAGCGGTCATCGCGGGATTCGATGATTTCACCTACCGCGGCGCCCTCGAGGGGGGCATCGAGGGCGAAGGGATCGATGTACGTCTTGACGCCGCTCATGCGGCCTCGCATGTAGGGGTCAACTGACAGCCAATGATTGCGAATGCGTACCTCGCCATCCTGCAGCGCCGGCAGTTCCTGCTGATTCAGAACAAAGACGTCCGGGCTGGGAGTGCCAGTAGGGTATTCGCTAATGCTGTAGTAGTTGGATTGCATCGATGCCTCCTTTGCTATGGGTAATCGCGTCCTGTCTCGTTCGCTAGATAAGGTGTCGCTGCTGGTCCTGCCTGCCGGGACGTTGCGTCCTGTAGCCAGAGGGCATTGCCCAGTGGATCGGACGACGCCTCAGACACCGCTGAGGACACGCCTTTGCTGAGGACGCGGCGTGGCCAATGGACTCAGCGCCTGGCTTGTGCGTCCAGAATAGACCAGTCGGTCGAAGTCGTAAAGAGCTGCGTAGAAGGTAGGAAAAAGCCTCGGGTCATTGAGATCTACACAGTGCGACTGTGCTGAATGGAAGAGGTTCCTTGAGCAGGGGCGAGCGCGCTACTTGAGCAGGGGCGGGCGCGCGAAAAGCGATCGTTATCAAACTAAAGTCTAAAGGCATCGATGTGCATTTTTAGCGAAGCTATGTCCGACATAACTCCACCAAGCGTCAGACACATGGAATAGCAGGTCTGACTCTGCATTCCCTTGTTCGGATGACCCTCATGGCAGCAGCCTCAACTCCCTTGCGTCGCGCGCGCCCGGACATCGCAGATGCCCTGGCCGAGGCGATCTTTGCCGGTGAGTACATGCCGGGCGAGTTCCTGCCCAGAGAAGTGGACCTGTGCGAGCGTTTCGCGGTGAGTCGTTCGACGGTGAGAAGTGCCCTGCAGGTGCTGGTCGCCGCTGGCATGATCACTCGAATTTCTGGTCAAGGGTCGCGGGTGCAACCCCTTGGAGGCTGGCACCTGCTCGATCCCAGGGTCAGCGGCTGGCTGGCGCGTTTCGCCCATCCTAATCCGGTGATCCAGCGCGAGGTGTTTGCCTTTCGCGTAGCCGTCGAGCCTTTCGTCGCCCGACTGGCCGCCGAGCACGCCACCGCCGCCGACCTGCTGGCCATCGAAACCGCCTATCAAGGCATGATCGAAGCCCTGGCCAGTGATGATCTACGCTTTCAGGGCAAGACCCACGACGAGTACGACGTGGCGTTTCACGAGGCCATCTTCACCGCATCGCATAACTTGGTGTGGGCGCAGATCAGCCACGTTCTCAAGCCTGCCATTGCGCTGCTGGTGGAGCGATCCAACCACAGCGCGGACAGGCTCAATGACAGCATGGATCGTCATCGCAAGGTGATGGAGGCGATTCGGCTGAGACAGCCCCGCGAAGCGGCCCGTGCGGCGCTCGCGGTACTGGAGCGCACTGGGCAGGACCTTGGACTGGAAGAGGTCACCAAGGCCTCATCGACGCTCGAGACAACCTTTGACGCTCCCGAACTATCTGCAACATGCCGACAAGAAGGATGAGATTCCCATGATGGCAAGCACCAAGCTCAAGACCCCTAGCGCCAAGCTCAAGCTGTTGAGTGCAGCGATTCTGGCATCCATGGCCGCTTCTGCTCAGGCTGCCGAGTATGAGTGGACCTTCCAGACCTCCGAAACGGCCGGCGAGCCTCAGTTCGAGATGAAGAAGGCCTGGGCCGACAACGTTTCGACGATGTCCAATGGCCGCATCGCCATCGAAATTCTGCCGGTCAATGCCGTGGTTCAGGCCAACCAGACCCTGCAGGCGGTGCAGTCCGGCATCCTTCAGGGACACCTGACCGATCCCAGCTACTTCACGGGTCAGAACCCGGCCTTCGGCATGATCGGCAACCTGGTGGGCGCCTGGAGCGACCCCTATGACTTCCTCGACTACATGAACAATGCCGGTGGCGAGGAGCTCTACAACAAGCTGGTCGAACCCTATGGTCTGCACCTGATCGGCGCTGCTGCCACCGGGCTGGAGTCGCTGCCTTCGACCAAGCCGGTGCGCTCCATCGAGGACATGCAGGGCCTCAAGCTGCGCGCTCCGGAAGGCATGGTGTACAACATCTTTGAAGCCGCTGGTGCCACACCGGTCAATCTGCCGGGCTCTGAGGTCTATACCGGCCTCGAGAAGGGTGTGATCGACGCTGCTGACTACACCGTGTTTGCCACCAACCAGGCACAGGGTCTGCACGAGTTTGCTCCTTACCCGCTGTATCCGGGCTTCCACTCCCTGCCGATGGTCGCGGTCTCACTGAACAAGGATGTCTGGGACAGCCTGCCGGACGACCTCAAGACCATCCTCGAGACGTCCGTTGATGCCCTGGCGTATGAGATGGTCGCCGAGCTCAAGACGCGTGACCTCGAAGCCGTGCGCGAAGCGCGCCAGAACCCGGATATCGAGATCATCGACCTGCCGGCGGAAGAGCGCGTAGCGTTCCGTAACATCGCCAAGCAGGAGTGGGAGAACTGGGCCGAGAAGAACGAGATCACCCAGGAATTCTACGAGTCCGTGGTGGCCTACCTGGAAAACCACAACCTGCTGTAAGCCCAAGGTCTCAGGGTAACGCGTCAGCCGTGCTGACTGTCGCCTGGTGTGCAGCGACACGGCATATCGCATAAGGGTGTACCGCGTTACCTGCCAGTACCTGAACGTTCAGGGCGGTGCCACGGCACCGCCCCCTCATTTCCGGATCGTGCCCTGGCGCGATCCTCAAGCCGTCGAGGAAGTCCCATGACAGACCTGCCGGGACAGGACGCCGACAAGGCGCCCGAACGC
>NZ_JAHVKS010000012.1:0-166065 GCF_019800705.1 Halomonas sp. DP4Y7-1
ACCGTCAGCGTGGGCAGCGAGACGCTGACACTGGGCGACGCCGACACCGACGTCGTGACCTTCAATACCGCCGAAGGCGTGTTGACCGTTGGTCGCGATGGCAGCTGGACCTTCGAGGCGAACAACAACCTCGACCAGGCAGAGAGCCCGTCGGTCAACTTCACCATCGAGACCGTCGATAGCGATGGTGACACCGCTTCCGACAGCCACACCGTTACCATCACCGACGGCACTGGCCCGACAGTCACTGTCACCAGTGGCGACGATGATCCGGCAACCGAGAGCCTGGATCTTACGCTGGACGAAGTGGGTACCATCGGCGGCGCAGAGCAGGACTCTGGTGTGCTGACCTTCACTGCAGGCAGCGACAACCTGACCAGTTTCAGGTTTGCCAATATTGCAACAGACGGCAGCGTGTCAGGCATTACCACCGCTGGGCTGGAGCCAGGGCAGACGCTGGTATGGACAGCGAATGCGAATGGCCAGCTCGAAGGCCGCCTGGGTGGTAGCACTGCTGTCGCGGTGACCCTGTCCCTTGCTGCTCCAGCGTCAGTGGAAGCGGGTGAGAACGGTATCGTGCGGGTTACCGCTGAACTCAGCGAGGCCCTCCCGCATGAGGTGGCCGATGCGCTGGCGAACTCGCTTTCTATTAGCGGCATCGGAGTTGTTGCGACCGAGGCTGACGGTGACAGTGCCACGGCCCAGGTGACCGTCAACGTCGTTGATTCTGCACCGCAGGCCGTAGCAGACGTTAACGCCATTACCGAAGACACGGCCTCCGTCTCTGGCAACGTCATTGACGGTGCTGCAGATGATGCCGGTGCCGACACCCTGGGTGCTGACAGCACCACGGTCACCGCGGTGACCAGCAACAACGCCAGCGGCAACACCGCCACCACCAATGCGGCTGGTGAGCTGGTGATCCAGGGCGAGTACGGCACCCTGACCATCGCACCCGATGGCAGCTACAGCTACGCCCTGGACAACACCAACCCGGCAGTCCAAGGGCTGGACGGCAGCGAGTCGGTCACCGAGGTGTTCACCTACACCCTGACCGACGCCGACAGCGATGCCAGCAGCACCACTCTGACCCTGACCATCAACGGCCAGGAAGATGACCTGCCCACCATCACCGTGACCGACAGCGACGGGAACGTGACCGGCGCCGACAACAGCGTGGAGGAGGACAGCGGTGAGACCGTCACCGGCACCTTCACCGTGGGCGGCAGTGCAGGCATTGCGGGTGTGACCGTGGCTGGCATTGATGTCACCGGCGCCACCCAGGCGAACCCTGTGGTCATCACCACGGGCACCCAGGGAACCCTGAGCATCACTGGCTTTAACGCCGCGACGGGCGAGTTCAGCTACAGCTACACCGAGACCGGAGGCCCTGCAGAGCACAACGCGGCCAACGACAATATCGTCGACAGCTTCGCGATCGTGGTGACTGACAACGAAGGCGACACCGCCAGCGACAGCCTGGATATCCAGATCCTGGATACCGCGCCGCAGGCCGTAGCCGACGTGAACGCCATCACCGAAGACACCGCCTCCGTCTCTGGCAACGTCATTGACGGTGCTGCAGATGATGCGGGTGCCGACACCCTGGGCGCCGATGCCACCACGGTCACCGCGGTGACCAGCGACAACGCCACCGGCAACACCGCCACCACCAATGCGGCTGGTGAGCTGGTGATCCAGGGCGAGTACGGCACCCTGACCATCGCACCGGATGGCAGCTACAGCTACGCGCTGGATAACACCAACCCGGCCGTCCAGGGGCTGGACGGCAGCGAGTCGGTCACCGAGGTGTTCACCTACACCCTGACCGACGCCGACAGCGACGCCAGCAGCACCACTCTGACCCTGACCATCAACGGCCAGGAAGATGACCTGCCCACCATCACCGTGACCGACAGCGACGGTGACGTGACCGGCGCCGATAACAGCGTGGAAGAGGATAGCGGTGAGACCGTCACCGGCACCTTCACCGTGGGCGGCAGCGCGGGCATTGCGGGTGTAACGGTGGCAGGCGTTGATGTCACTGGTGCCTCCCAGGCGAACCCTGTGGTCATCACCACGGGCACCCAGGGAACCCTGACCATCACCGGCTTTAACGCCGCGACGGGCGAGTTCAGCTACAGCTACACCGAGACCGGCGGCCCTGCAGAGCACAACGCGGCCAACGACAATATCGTCGATAGCTTCGCGATCGTGGTGACCGACAACGAAGGCGACACTGTCAGCGATAGCCTGGATATCCAGATCCTGGATACCGCACCGCAGGCCGTAGCTGACGTGAACGCCATTACCGAAGACACCGCGTCCGTCTCTGGCAACGTCATTGACGGTGCTGCAGATGATGCCGGTGCCGACACCCTGGGCGCCGATGCCACCACGGTCACCGCGGTGACCAGCGACAACGCCACCGGCAACACCGCCACCACCAATGCGGCTGGTGAGCTGGTGATCCAGGGCGAGTACGGCACCCTGACCATCGCACCGGATGGCAGCTACAGCTACGCGTTGGACAACACCAACCCGACCGTCCAGGGGCTGGACGGCAGCGAGTCGGTCACCGAGGTGTTTACCTACACCCTGACCGACGCCGACAGCGACGCCAGCAGCACCACCCTGACCCTGACCATCAACGGCCAGGAAGATGACCTGCCCACCATCACCGTGACCGACAGCGACGGTGACGTGACCGGCGCCGACAACAGCGTGGAGGAGGACAGCGGTGAGACCGTGTCCGGCACCTTCACCGTGGGCGGCAGTGCGGGGGTGGCCAGCGTGACCATCGGCGGTGTGGAGCTGGTGGGAGCGGACTTCACCACTCCGGTGAGCATCCCCAACAACGGTGGACAGGGCAGCCTGACTATCACTGGCTTTAACGCCGCGACGGGCGAGTTCAGCTACAGCTACACCGAGACCGGCGGCCCGGCCGAGCACAACGCGGCCAACGACAATATCGTCGACAGCTTCGCGATTGTGGTGACCGACAACGAAGGCGACACCGCCAGCGACAGCCTGGATATCCAGATCCTGGATACCGCACCGCAGGCCGTAGCCGACGTGAACGCCATTACCGAAGACACCGCGTCCGTGTCGGGCAATGTCATTGACGGTGCTGCAGATGATGCCGGTGCTGACACCCTGGGAGCCGATACCACCACGGTCACCGCGGTGACCAGCGACAACGCCAGCGGCAACGCCGCCACCACCAATGCGGATGGTCAGCTGGTGATTCAGGGCGAGTACGGCACCCTGACCATCGCGCCCGATGGCAGCTACAGCTACGCGCTGGATAACACCAACCCGGCGGTACAGGGGCTGGACGGCAGCGAGTCGGTGACCGAGGTGTTTACCTACACGCTGACCGACGCTGACAGTGACGCCAGCAGCACCACTCTGACCCTGACCATCAACGGCCAGGAAGATGACCTGCCCACCATCACCGTGACCGACAGCGACGGGAACGTGACCGGCGCCGACAACAGCGTGGAAGAGGATAGCGGTGAGACCGTCACCGGCACCTTCACCGTGGGCGGCAGCGCGGGCATTGCGGGTGTAACGGTGGCAGGCGTTGATGTCACCGGTGCCACCCAGGCGAACCCTGTGGTCATCACCACGGGTACCCAGGGAACGCTGACCATCACCGGCTTCGATGCCGCGACGGGCGAGTTCAGCTACAGCTATACCGAGACCGGGGGTCCGGCAGAGCACAACGCGGCCAACGACAATATCGTCGACAGCTTCGCGATCGTGGTGACCGACAACGAAGGTGATACCGCCAGCGATAGCCTGGATATCCAGATTCTGGATACCGCGCCGCAGACCGTAGCCGACGTTAACGCCATTACCGAAGACACGGCCTCCGTCTCTGGCAACGTCATTGACGGTGCTACAGATGATGCCGGTGCCGACACCCTGGGAGCCGATGCCACCACGGTCACCGCGGTGACCAGCGACAACGCCAGCGGCAACACCGCCACCACCAATGCGGCTGGCGAGCTGGTGATCCAGGGCGAGTACGGCACCCTGACCATCGCACCCGATGGCAGCTATAGCTACGCGTTGGATAACACCAATCCGGCCGTTCAGGGGCTGGACGGCAGCGAGTCGGTCACCGAGGTATTCACCTACACCCTGACCGACGCCGACAGTGACGCCAGCAGCACCACTCTGACCCTGACCATCAACGGCCAGGAAGATGACCTGCCCACCATCACCGTGACCGACAGCGACGGTGACGTGACCGGCGCCGATAACAGCGTGGAAGAGGATAGCGGTGAGACCGTCACCGGCACCTTCACCGTGGGCGGCAGCGCGGGTGTGGCCAGCGTGACTATCGGTGGTGTGGAGCTGGTGGGAGCGGACTTCACCACTCCGGTGAGCATCCCCAACACCGGTGGACAGGGCAGCCTGACTATCACCGGCTTTAACGCCGCGACGGGCGAGTTCAGCTACAGCTACACCGAGACCGGCGGCCCGGCCGAGCACAACGCGGCCAACGACAATATCGTCGACAGCTTCGCGATCGTGGTGACTGACAACGAAGGCGACACCGCCAGCGACAGCCTGGATATCCAGATCCTGGATACCGCACCGCAGGCCGTGGCTGACGTTAACGCCATCACCGAAGACACGGCGTCCGTCTCTGGCAACGTGGTGTCTGACGGAACTGGTGCTGACACCCTGGGAGCCGATGCCACCACGGTCACCGCGGTGACCAGCGACAACGCCAACGGCAACACCGCCACCACCAATGCGGATGGTGAACTGGTGATTCAGGGCGAGTACGGCACCCTGACCATCGCAGCCGATGGCAGCTACAGCTACGCGTTGGATAACGCCAACCCGGCGGTACAGGGGCTGGACGGCAGCGAGTCGGTCACCGAGGTGTTCACCTACACCCTGACCGACGCCGACAGCGACGCTAGCAGCACCACTCTGACCCTGACCATCAACGGCCAGGAAGATGACCTGCCCACCATCACCGTGACCGACAGCGACGGGAACGTGACCGGCGCCGACAACAGCGTGGAAGAGGATAGCGGTGAGACCGTCACCGGCACCTTCACCGTGGGCGGCAGCGCGGGCATTGCGGGTGTAACGGTGGCAGGCGTTGATGTCACCGGTGCCACCCAGGCGAACCCTGTGGTCATCACCACGGGCACCCAGGGAACCCTGAGCATCACTGGCTTTAACGCCGCGACGGGCGAGTTCAGCTACAGCTACACCGAGACCGGAGGCCCTGCAGAGCACAACGCGGCCAACGACAATATCGTCGACAGCTTCGCGATTGTGGTGACCGACAACGAAGGCGATACCGCCAGCGATAGCCTGGATATCCAGATCCTGGATACCGCGCCTGTTGCTGCCGATGATCGCGTCGACGGTGTGCAGTCCTCGCAGGTTGTGTCGAAAGACGCCACCGAAGGACTGCTGTCCAATGATGATCAGGGAGCGGATGGCGCCAGAGTGACGGCGGTAGACCTTTCCTCGCTGCAAGGTAGCCTCGAGTGGAACGCCGACGGCAGCTTCGTCTACACCGCGACGGAGTCCGGCAGCTACACCGAAGTGGTGCGCTACACCATTACGGATGCAGATGGTGATACCAGCGAGGCTACGCTGACCATCCAGGTTGAGAATGGCGTGCCGAGCACCCAGCCCAGCAACGTGCAGGTCAATGAAGCAGGCCTGGATGGCGGCTCCCAGGCGGGGAATGGCTCGGCGACGGTCACCGGGCAGCTGGTCGCGACGGATCCCCAGAGCGACACCCTGACCTTCAAGGCGGAGACCATCAAAGGGGAGTACGGAGACATCGTGATCCGTGCCGATGGCTCATTCACCTACACCTTGACCAAGCCAGTGACGTCCTCCGACAACCCGGTGGACGATGCAGAGAGCTTCACCTACACCGTCACCGACAGCCAGGGCAACTCGGCAACCGGCACCATCACCGTAGATGTGATTGATGACGTACCGCAGGCCGTCAATGACACACCGGCCGCGCTGCAGTCAGGCACATCGCTGACGACCACGGCCGACAATGGGCTGCTGGCCAACGACGTGCAGGGCGCAGATGGTGCCGAGGTGGTGTCGATCGATACCAGCGGGCTGCGTGGCCAGCTGACGTGGAATGCCGACGGTAGCTATACCTACACTGCGGAAGCCAACGCCAGCTATGAAGAAGTGGTGACCTACGTGATTCGTGACGCAGACGGCGACACGAGTCAGACCAACGTCAAGTTTGTGGTGACGGACGGTTCCCCGACCGCCAATCAAGCGACAGCAACGGTCAGCGAGGCCGGTCTCGCCGCTGGTAGCGACGCCGGCAGCGGTAGTCACAGCGTGTCCGGGCAGCTGAGTGCAACCGATGCCCAGGGAGATGGCCTGAGCTACACCGAAGCGCGGATCGAGGGGGATCATGGCGTACTGGTGATCAGTAGCGATGGTTCCTTTACCTATACGTTGATCAGTGCTGTGACCGGGAGCCAGGCGGACAATGGCGGCAACACGCTGACCGCCCAGGAGACCTTCAACTACAGCGTGACCGATGCCCACGGCAATACGGCCAGTGCCAGCATCAGCATCAATATTGTGGATGACGTGCCGCAGGCGGTGGATGACACGGCCGCCACGGCTGAGGACACCGCGGTCACCGTTGATGTGCTGGCCAATGACATTGGCGGAGCAGATGGTGCTGTGCTGCAGTCGGCTGCACTGGCGCCTGGACACGAGTCTGCCGGTCGGGTGACGGTGAACAGTAGCACCGGAGAACTGACCTTCACGCCAGGACCTGGGGTAGAGGGAACCGTCGTCATTCGCTACACCATCGTCGACGCCGATGGAGATACCAGCGAGGCCACCTTGACGGTCAATGTGGCTGCGGATTCTCGACCCGAGGGGGCTATCGACAAGGCGCTGCTCGATGAAGACGGATTGCCGGGCGGTATCGCTGGCGGCGTCGGTGACCTGGCGGGTGAGGCCACCGTGGTCAGCGGTACACTGGGCTACTCCTTCGGCGCGGACGGTGCTGCCAGCCAGAACGCCTTTGCCTGGAGCCTGTCGGGACTGCCGAACGTATCCTCTGGCGGGGAACCGGTCAGCTATGGCCTGAGCAACGATGGACGTACGCTCACAGGCCGTGATGCCTCCGGGGCGCTGGTGCTGAGCGTGGCGCTGACGGATGTCGCCAGCGGTGCCTACGAAGTGACCCTGCATCAGCCGCTGGATCACCCTGACAGTGAGAGTGAGGATGTCCTGGCGTTCAAGATCGGCTACAGCGTCACCGACGGTGACGGCAGCTCTGCCGATGGGGCGCTCCAGGTGCTGATCAATGACGACAGCCCTGAGGCGTTCTCGGCGCAGACCGCTACCCTGAGGGATGGCGGCGGTGGCAGCATCGACTTTGCCGACGCCGCAGGGGCAGATGGCGTATCCAATGTGGTGTTTGCCGGCATGGATGGCCAGGTCGCCACGGACACCGATGGTCAGCCGCTGTACTTCGAAGGTGAAGCCTTGACCTATCGCATGTCCGCTGACGGTTCTCAGCTTGACGCTGTGACGGCGGATGGCACCATCGGCTTCAGCGTGGTGCTGGACGCTGCGGGCGACAGCTACCGTCTTGAGGTCAGCGATGGCGACGTCAGCAACGGGCGCACCGAACATGTGGAAGTGTCGGATCTGGACCTTCAGGGTGACGTTCGCTACCACGGTGCCAACTACAAACATGATGAAACTGATAACGATGTTCTGTATTCCACCCCCAATGAACTCGGCATCGTGCCACTTGATGGCGGTATCGGCGTGGCGGGTGGCACGAGTTCAGGTATCGAGCGCAATGAAGCCATTCGCATCAGCTTCCTGGACAGCCTGGCATTCTCGGATGCGGGAGAGCCGAGCTGGCAAGGGCATGAGCGCGTAGCTGAAGTGCGCCAGACCATCCACGTCGATGGGGATAATGCGAAGGCCGTGGTGACCGTCGCTGCCATCGACTATGTGGCAGACGGTGCGGGCGGTGGCTCACCGGCCCAAGGGGCGAGCAGTGACTTCCGTCTGACTGTGGACGATGTGCGCATTCTCGATCAGACCGGCATCGACGTTACCAACAAGGTGACCATAAGCGTCGATGGGGCTGGTCGCCTGATCCTGGACGGCATGAAGGATGGTTGGTCGTTTGAACTCAGCCCGGATGGCGGGCTTGAGGGGATCGAGGTGGTGGGGGGTAGCGATACACCCTTTACCCTGGGAGATATGGACTATCGGCTTGGTGACAGCAGCTCGGGCTTCGAGGTTGAGCTTGCCTTGACCGGTGTCGATGGAGATGGCGACAGCGCCACGGGTTCCCTCATTGTCTCGGGAGCGCCTCCGTCGCAGCTATTTGTCGGCACCAACGACGGTGATACTCATACCGGGTCTGCCGGTGACGATGTGATCGTTGGTGACAAGGGCGGGACCTACACGGAAATCGAGCCGGCGACCAACTATAACGTCGCAATAATGCTGGATATTTCTGGAAGCATGCAGTCAGGCAAGGCGGAGGATGGCAGCACCCGGATTTCGGTCGCCAAGGCGGCAATCGAAAGGCTGATCAACCAGTTGGCCGAGTACGAAGGGGCGGTAAATATTGCAATCATTCCCTTTGCCTATGGTGCCGATCTGGAAGATGTCGACGATCTTGGACTGGATGCCAATGAGGTTCAGCAACTGATCGACTACGTCAATAACCTGAGCGCCACTGGTGCCACCAATTATGAGGTGGCATTCGACGCAGCACGTGGCTGGTTCCTCAATCAGGACAATGACTACGAAAATGTCAGCTACTTCGTGACCGATGGCAATCCTACCGTCTATGGGACAAGTACCAGTTCGGGAGGAACCACTAACGAAATCGACGTGATACGTGCCCTGGAGGCCTATGAAGGCCTGTCCGATATCAGCCAGGTCAAGGCGATCGGCATTGGCAATGGCATCAATGAAGAGTTGTTGAGGTTGTTCGACAACACCAATGTGGTTGAGCAAAGCGACATCCCGGTGGTGTCCGGAGAGGTGGCACTTCAGTATCGTCTGGCGGACTTCGATAGCCCCGATGGCGAGGCGTCTCATCTTCTCGATGACGTCGAAGATGCCTGGACATACTCCGGTGTTGCGACCGGCAAAGCCAGCGAAGTAACAAACTCCGGCGGCGTGGATTATCTGCGTCTGGAAACAGGTAGTGTACCTGGCGAAGCCGTGGTGACGAGCGATAGTTTCATCCTCGATGGATTCAGCAACTACGCTCAGATCCAGTTTGTCTATGCCAACTCTAGCTATACTGCCGGTGAGAGTGCGCGCTTCACGCTGCAGCGTCTTGATGGCTCCGGTAACTGGGTCGATGTGGAGACCGAAACGCTTGCCTCAAGCCGTGGCTGGGCCCTTAAGGGGACTTCCTGGATCCGGGAGGCCGGGACTTATCGCCTCGAGTTTGGTGTGACCAACGCTGACTTCTCAAATACGGCTCTCGGTATTTCCGACATCTACGTCAACCTTAGGACCAGCGAAGCCAAGAAGGGGCAAGTGAATATCGTCAATTCGGCCGATGAGCTGAATGCGGTTCTGGATGGGAGTGATACCTTTACCGGTCTCCAGACGCTGGGGAGTGACACCATCGACGGGACGTCCCGTGATGACCTCATATTCGGGGATACCGTCAATAGTGACCATTTGAGTTGGGTCAATGGCGATACCGGAGAGCGCTTCGATGCCGGTGAGCATGACGGTCTTGGCTACCAGGGCCTCTATGAGTTCCTGACGTGGGGCACTTCGGATGTGCGCCTGCAGGACGATGGTAGTCTGGCTGAGACCGGTGAGCCGCCTATCGCCGGAAAGCCCTCGGGTGAGGCGCCTAGCAAGGATGAGGTGCTGAACTATATTCGTGATCATTATCGCGAACTTCTGGACACCGAGCGCAAGGATGGTGGCGCCGACACCCTGAAAGGCGGTGAGGGTGATGACGTGCTGATCGGCGGGGGCGGCAATGACACCCTGCACGGTGAGGATGGCGATGACCTGCTGCTGGGTGGTGCGGGTGACGATCTGCTGCTGGGTGGACTCGGTGCCGACACCTTCGCCTGGGTGCTGGGTGACCAGGGCGAGGCAGGCGCTGCCGCCGATGACGTGATCGCGGACTTCCATGTCGCGGCAGCGGGCACGGCGCCTGGCACCGATCCGGAGGCCGATGTGCTGGATCTGAGCGATCTGTTGCAAGGCTTCGATGCAAGTGATGATCAGCAGTCGCTGAACGACTTCATCCACGCTGAGCAGGACGGTGATGACGTGGTGCTGTACATCAAGAGCGACGGTGGGCTGGCTGGCGATAATGCCAATGCCGATCAGTTGATTACCCTGGAAGGGGCGAGCATGTCAGGGCAGTCGGGCGAAGACTTCTTGACCCAGCTGCTGAACCAGGGACAGCTGGACGTCTGATTACGCTAGTTGGCGGGAGACGACGGGACAGTCAACAGTCGTCAGTAGTTGCAGGTCGAGGGGGCCCCATCCGTGGGGCCCTAACGAGAATCGAGCAGCGCCCCTGAAGAGTGAGGTCAGAAGCTGGGGCACAAGAGAAAGTTGATATATGCTCGATCAACGAAGAACAGGGAGAAAGCGGCATGTACGTCCAGCGTGACGGGGAAGGTAAGCTTGTCTGCGTGAGCCGAGAGCCAACGGCTATCTGCGACGAGTTCATGGCACCGGATGACCAGGAGTTGCTGGCATTCCTGTCTGACGGCAGCCCGCGCCATGAGCAGTCGCAGTTTCACGCGTCTGATCTGGCGTTTGTGCGGGTACTTGAGGATGTGTTGGACCTGCTGATGGACAAGGGGGTGATCAGCTTTACCGATCTCCCTGAGGCGGCGCGTCGCAAGATCATGGATCGCCAGTCACTGCGTCGTCGCTACAACGACGTGGATCTGGTGGGCGGCGATGACGACCCTCTGATCTAACAGCGCGGTACGCAACAACAAGGCCACCTTTTCAGGTGGCCTTGTTGTTGCTGCCTAGTGGTGTGTTGCGCTCTGGTGGCTTCGTGCGGACCGTTTGTCAGAGCAAGGCCTGCGTGTAGTCAGGCCTTCGATGGCACTGCGACGAGCCGTCTAGCGCCCTGACGCTGCATCTGCACGGGCCGAGACGGCGGGACCGGTCACGCCGTCGAGGCCTAGCTCGAACAGGGTCTCGATGTCCTCATCTTCATCGATACCTTCGGCAATCGCCTTGATCGCCAGCGAATGACACAGCGTTGCCATGCCCCTGAGGATGGTCTGCTGCTCTGGCCGGTGGGAAACACCCCGACACAGGGTGGCATCGATCTTGATGTAGGACAGGCCAAGATCGCGCAGGTCACCGAGCTGGCGGAAGGCGGCACCGACGTGCTCCATGCCCAGGTGGCAGCCGAAGGGCGCCAGCGACTGGCACAGGTAGCGGAAGCTCTCCAGATCAGCCCTGGCAATGGATTCTGGCACCTCGATCCATAGGAAGGGGGCCGAGTCTGGGCGTGCACTCAGTCGTTGCTGCAGGGCAATGACCACGTTGGGTTGGGTGATGGCAGCGTGGGACAGGTTGATGCCGAGCGGCTGACGGTGGTGGTGAATGGTCTCAAGCGCAGTATCGATGACCCGGATGTCCAGGCTGTCATGCAGGCGCAGACGTGCGATCCAGGGCATGAAGGTGCCCGCCTGGCGCCACTCGCCCTTGATATTGAGGCGTGCCGGCGCTTCGTGGTGAAGCAGGCTGCCCTGGCGATCCAGTACCGGGTACTGGCCCAGCAGGACGCCGTGCTCCATGGCCTCGACCAGGGCGGAACGCCATTCGGCGCGGCTATGGTAGAGAGCGGCCTGCTCGGCGTGGCGGCAGGTTTCAATGGCCTGGCCGGGGCGTGTTTCGGCCATGGACAAGGCGCCGTCCAATGCCGACATCAGCGTGGTGCGGCTTTGACCATGATGATAGGTGCCCAGAGCAGCGGGCAGACGCAGCACCGGTGCATTCTGTTCGGCAAGGGCGGAGAGGTTGTCGCTCAGGCGCTCGCGTGCCCAGGCTTCATCGACGTTGCCGCACAGCAGTAGGGCAAAGTCGCTGCCATTGAGGCGGCCCACATAACCTTCACCATGGGCATCGGCGATGGCCGTCAGGCGCTGGCACAGGTCGCTGAGCACGGCGTTGGTGTGCAGGTGGCCGCGGCGCTCGTTGAGCGCGGCCAGGTCGGTGGCTCGAATCAGTGCAATGATGCCGTAGCTGGACTCGCCGTCCTGCTCCAGGCTGTAGCTGAGCCGGTCGATAAAGGCGTCGCGGGTCAGGGCGCCGGTGATGGCATCGTGCAGCAGTTGCCGCCGCAGTCGATCGATCTGTTCACTTTCACGCTCCAGCATCTCACGCACGCTTTCCGACAGCCGGTTCATCGCTTCCGACACCTCGCGCAGTTCCAGCGTGCGCGGTAGCGGAGCAATAGTGAAGCGGCGCTCGCCAATGTCGTGAGCCTGACGCGTGACGGTCTTGAGCGGTCGGCTGATGTGACGCACCAGCATATAGGCGATCAGTAGACTCAGTGCACCGGCCGCGACGAACCAGCCGGCCATGCGCAGCGTGCTTTGCCACAGCGATTGATAGGCGAAGGCGTGGGTGCTGTCCACCTCCAGGGTGCCGAGCAGGGTCCAGCCGTCCTGAACCGCGGCGGTGCCGCTGGGCACATCGAAGGAGATCAGCTGGCGGAACCAGCCGGGAACGCTATGGTCTTCCGCCACTTCCGAGACGCGCTGAATGATCGGCCGTCCTTCGCCGTCGACCAGCTGCAGCTTGCGGTAGTAACCGGTATCGAACTGCGCCGAGATCATCAGTTCAATGCCCACAAGATCCTGATTGGGAGCATTGCTCATGGCCTGCGCCAGCACATTGGCATTGTCGGTATTCTTGATCTCGAGCTCTTGTTCGATATAGGCACGACTGCCGGTCACCGCCACCAGCAGGCTGCCGCCCAGAGCGATCAGCAGGATGACGATGATGGCGAGCCAGAGTTGTTTGATCAACGACATGGCGGCGTCTCTAGATAAGCGTGAAGCGGAAGATAGGGCATGGGGTTATTGAATCCCTTGTCGGCGCATGCGATCAATCGCATTACGCCAGCGCGAAAGTCGGGCCAGGGGGTCGGCGCGCGACTGCGTGGAGCCTCCTGCCCACAGGCCACTACTATTGAAGCTGAATAGCGGGTCCAGGTCGGTTCGCAGGCTGGCGCGAGAAACGCTGGCGGCGATGTTGTCGAGGATAAGCGGCTCGGCGCTTGGTGTCTCGTAGTACCCCAGGACCATATGGGCCTGGGTAATCTGGCTACGTCCTAGCCTGGCACGTACGTAGATCATGCGCAGTTTGCTGACCGGGATGCCCAGCTCCTTGAGCGTGACGTACTTGGCGATCGAATAGTCTTCGCAGTCGCCGGCACCGCGTCCAAGCGACTCGAGCGGGGTGGCCCAGTAGTCACTCTGGCGCCAGATGGTGCGGTCCTCGAGCCAGCGAACCTTGCGATTGAAGAAGTCGTTGACCTCGCGCAGCTGAGTCGCGATATCGGCACCCCTGAGTCGGTTGATCAGGCTTAGCCACTCCTCCAGCACCTGCACCCCTTGAGCACCAAATTCTGCGCTCATGGCCGAGCGCATTCTGGCGTGGTCCAGAGCGGCACCCGCCGGCTCAGGTGTCGACAGCAGGCCGCCGCCGAGCAGGCTCGCAGTGCCCAGTCCCAGCCAGCGCAGCACGCTGCGGCGGGAGACAGAGGCGTCGGTCGACGCGGGTGAGGTCATGACAGGGTCCGGGCCGTGGTCAGGCCTTTCCTGGGCCTTGCCACAGCGTCAGCTGTCCCACCCAGGGGAGAGGGGCTAGGTCTCGGCATAATTCGTGAGCTAACTCATCAAGGTCGTCATGATGGATCTGAGAGTCAACGTACAACGAAATATCTACCCGGTCATCCAAATAGTGCAGGTTCAGCGCGAGACGTCGGCGCCAGGCGGGATGTTTTGCCCATCTTTGATCAAGGATTTGCTCGATCTCTGCCCGTAGCGGCAGGCCTGGTCGCAAACTGTGCGCAATCAGGCCTTCATCGTCCTCTGGGTCAATATGGAAGGTCACGTCCTTCAATCGGCGCGAGGACTGGCGCAGCTCACGGCTGACGGCGTTACCGATCTCATGGGCCTCCGACACCGTGACCCTGGGCGCCACGACAATGTGCAGGTCGAGCACCACGTCGCTGCCCAGTCGGCGAGTGCGCAGGTCGTGAACGCTCGTGACCCCTGGCACAGATTCGGCCAGTCGACGCAGCTGCCGTTCATCTTCTGCTGGAAGTGCGGTATCGATCAATTCCCGGGAGGATTGCCACATCAGTCGTCCCCCCACCCAGCCGACCATCAGGCCCACCAGGATGGCGGCTGCGGCGTCCATCCAGCCCACACCAAACTGTCCGCCAATCAGACCGACCAGCACGACCAGGGTGGAGAGGGCATCGGTGCGCGAGTGCCAGGCGTTGGCCTCGAGCAGTGCCGAGTCCAGCCGCCGTGCCGCGTGCAGCGAATAGTGGAAGATTGCTTCCTTGGCGAGCAGCGATACCACCGCGATACCAATGGCGGTGGCCCCTGGTGCGGTGGCGAGCTGGTCGTCGAGGAGACGCTCGACGCTGGAGGCGGCAATCGCACCGGCGACGAAGATCAGCACGCCGCCCAGCCATAGCGTCGCCAGTGTCTCGATGCGGCCGTGGCCATAGGGGTGATCACGGTCCGGCGCCTGCCGCCCGTAGTGGGTGGCGGCCAGCACGAAGACATCGGTCACGATATCGGAGAAGGAGTGGATGCCGTCAGCAATCAGCGCGGCAGAGCCGACGATCATCCCGGTGATCAGCTTCATGACGCCGACCACCAGGTCCACGCCGGCGCCAATCAGGGTGACGCCCTGAGCCGTCCAGTAAAAACGACGGGGTGCCGGCGAGGAGGGGGTGCTCACGGCGCGATCTCTCGCCCCGCGCAGTTGATGACCGGATTGGCGTACTGTGCCAGCCACCAGGGTTTGAGGTCGTCGGGCACCTGCGCCAATCGCTGTGCAAAGCGCTCCCGGTCGGCGTCGGTGACCTCAGAGAAGTCGAGCAGGTCCGGGTGCGTGCCCAGGGCCTCGAGCGCCAGGTAATGACTGGGAAACAGGTGGTAGTCGCCCAGCACCTGGCGATCGATCTCGGCTGCCACGGCCTCGGGGGTGTCGAAGCTGCGGTCGATGGGCGTCCCGAAGCGCAGGTGAACGCGGCCTTTGTGACCAGTGATGCCCGCCACGATCGAGCTGATATCCTCGAATTCGCTCTTGTTGTAGCCGCCATCCTCGCTGACGGCTTTCAGTTCTCTGGCCTTCTGGATATCGCAAGGGTCGTATTCGTAGCTGATGGCCACCGGGACCAGGCGCAGCGCCTCGACGCCTTCGCCCAGGGGGGCGTGACGGTTGTCGGCACGATGGGCCATGGTCATCATCTTGATAATGGCCGGATCGGTACGGTCGATACCGTCCTTGGCGCGGCCCTCGCGCTGGGCCATCCAGATCGAGTGGTTGTCGTCCTGAATCGAGTGGCGAATGTAGCTCGAGAGCTGAAGGTAGGCCTGCAGCATGGCGCGCTTGCCGCGGGCGCTGCGAGGCACGATGAAGCTCTTGTTCAGGCGCATCAGGTCGGTGACATAAGGCTTCTTGAGCAGGTTGTCACCGATGGCGATGCGCACCGTATTGCGGTTTGCCAGGTACAGGGCATAGTTGACGAAGGCCGGATCCAGCGAGATGTCGCGATGGTTGCCGATGAACAGATAGGCCGTGTCGGCATCCAGCGCGTCGAGGCCATCCACTCGGAAGTCGTCGGTGGAGGTGCGCAGCATGCGCTGCATGTAGCTGGCGATGCGCTGCTGGAATTGCGCGACGCTGGTCACATCGCGGGTCTCACGCTTGATCGCCCAGCTGGCCAGGGCGCGGGAGACGCGAGGCATCAGCCGCGAGAGACGCGGCAGGCGATAACGCGTCAACGCGGTCAACAGCTCAGGGTCTTCTGACAGGCGTGCAAGCGTCGCCGCCACCTCGTCATCCTGATAAGGGCGTATGTCGTGCCAGGGATCCTGCCCGGCCTCAGCATTCGAAGTCATGTTGTCGTCGCAGTCAGGTCAGTAGCCGTAACGGAGTTGCTCTGGGCTTCACCGCCCAGCCAGTCAATCAGGCGATCCACGCTGTCACCCAGTGTTTGTGCCATCAGAATAAAGTCGGTTTCCATCCGCAGAACGGCATCGTCGCCGTCATCGGCCTGGTTGGCTTCATCAATCAAGGCATCATCAAAGGCCAGCGACTTGACGGCCAGGTCGTCATGCAGCACGAAGCGCAGACGTCCCTCCATGGCCAGTGCCAGCTTGCTGGCCTGGCGTCCACCTTCCAGCAACTGCTGGATGTCGTCACCGTCCAGGTCCACCTGGCGTGCCTTGAGTAC
The DNA here is from genome assembly GCF_019800705.1 of Halomonas sp. DP4Y7-1. Classification (NCBI taxonomy): domain Bacteria; kingdom Pseudomonadati; phylum Pseudomonadota; class Gammaproteobacteria; order Oceanospirillales; family Halomonadaceae; genus Halomonas; species Halomonas sp. DP4Y7-1. The sequence continues at coordinate 16,517 of NZ_JAHVKS010000012.1, forward strand.
GCCATCGTCGCCCTTGGCTTTCAGCTCCACCTGATCACCCAACAGCATATCAGCGGGACGCGATGAGGCGTCATTGAGCCAGGTGGTCATGGCGCGAATCGGCAGGGTCTGGGCCGCCAGCGGCGTCACCTTGAGGCTTCCCAGGGTTTCGCGCAACAGGTCCAACAGCTCTTCTGCACGCTTGCGGCTGGAGCTGTTGACCGCAATCAGGTTGCGCCGGGTGTCCCACCAAAGGTCAGTCTTCTGGCTGCGGACGAAGGCGCGGGGCAGCAGCTCTTCGTAGACCTGCTCCTTGATCGCCTGTTTTTCCTGGCGGCGCAGCTTGCGGCTCTCCTGGCCTTCGATGACCTCGACCCGCTCCTCGACCTCTTCCTTCACGACCGAGGCCGGCAGAATGCGCTCCTGGCGCAGGGCGGTCATCAGCCGCTGGCCTTGCAATTCGTGCAGGTAGCGATCACTGCCACGACCGGCGGGGGCTGTCCAGCCGCTGCGGCGAGCCTCGCTGCTGCCGAGCGGACGAAAAGCCTGTTCAGCGAGGGCTGTTTCCAGCTGCTCGCTGTCCAGTGTGCTGGCGTCGTGCAGACGATAGAGGTGCAAGTGCTTGAACCACATGAAGCAATTCTCGGGTCGAAAAGGAGGCACATTATGGCGAATGGTGTTCTCGGGTGCCAGTGACCCGCTCAGGTCGGTCGCGATTGCGCCAACGCTGGCGGCCTAGGGTGAAAATGATGCAGCGGTGAGGCCTGTATCGAAGGCAAGCGTAGCAGCGAAGCGCCGCTTCGCCTCTGCCTCTTTGGGGGCGGTATTGCCAGCAGGCTCGACAGCGCTCAGTATCAAACAGTAGTTTGAATGTTGGGTGTCGGCGTCTTGTTATCGACGTTGAGGTATCGACACCCTCTTTGAGCGGAACATCGACAAGGAGAGCAGCATGCAGGACAAGATCGGCAAGGTGACGGTGGCCGTGCGTGGCTACCACCTGGACGGCTATGGCCACGTCAATCACGCCCGTTACCTGGAGTTCATGGAGGAGGGGCGCTGGGACTATTTCGACCGTCATCCGGCGTTGATGTCGCGCCTGGCGACCGGTGACATCGCCTTCGTTGCGGTGAATCTGAACGTCGACTACCGCGAAGCGGCGGTGACGGGGGATCGCCTCGAGGTGGCAACCCGTCTGTCGGTGCTGGGTGGGCGCAGTGCCAAGATGCACCATGAGATCCTGCGACAGCGGGATGGTGCCACGGTGGTCCGCGCTGAGCTGACCTTTGTTCTGCTCGATGTCGCCAGCAACAAGGCAATGACCATCGATGGAGAGCTGCGTGATGCCTTGGCGGCGCTGGTGGTAGTGGACTGACGCTGCCTGCTGCGCCATTGGCGTCTGCGAGCCGCTGAAGAAATGACGACAAGTGCCTGGAAGCAATGACAGACGCTGCGCTATAGCCACCAAGGGTGGTATGCTACGTGGCTGTATTTGTGCGCCTTGTCACGGCTGCGTGACGCGCCTACCTGTTGCTGTGCAAAGGACTTGACGACCCATGGGTGACATCGCCAGAGAGATTCTGCCAGTCAATATCGAGGACGAGCTGAAGCAGTCGTACCTCGATTACGCGATGAGCGTGATCATCGGCCGAGCGCTGCCGGACGTGCGCGATGGCCTGAAGCCGGTTCATCGGCGTGTGCTGTTTGCGATGCACGAGCTGGGTAACGACTGGAACAAGCCGTACAAGAAGTCTGCCCGTGTGGTGGGTGACGTCATCGGTAAATACCACCCCCACGGCGACAGTGCGGTGTACGACACCATCGTGCGCATGGCGCAGGACTTTTCCATGCGCCATGTGCTCGTCGATGGCCAGGGCAACTTCGGTTCCATCGATGGCGACAATGCCGCCGCGATGCGTTACACCGAGGTTCGCATGGCCAAGCTGGCCCATGAGCTGCTGGCTGACCTCGAGAAGGATACCGTCGACTGGGTCGACAACTACGACGGCACCGAGCGTATTCCCGACGTGCTGCCGACCAAGGTGCCCAACCTGCTGGTCAACGGTTCGTCCGGTATCGCGGTGGGCATGGCGACCAACATCCCGCCCCACAACATGAACGAGATCATCAACGCCTGTCTGGCGCTGGTCGACGACTACACCCTGAGCGTCGATGATCTGATGGAGCATGTGCCGGGGCCCGATTTCCCTACCGGCGGCATCATCAATGGCCGCGCCGGTATTCTCGAGGCCTATCGTACCGGCCGCGGGCGCATCTATATCCGTGCCAAGCACACCATCGAGCATGACGACAAGAGTGGTCGTGACCACATCATCGTCACCGAACTGCCTTACCAGGTGAACAAGGCGCGTCTGATCGAAAAGATCGCCGAGCTGGTCAAGGACAAGAAGATCGACGGTATCGCCGAGCTGCGTGACGAGTCCGACAAGGACGGCTTGCGCGTGGTGATCGAGGTCAAGCGTGGCGAGAGCGGCGAGGTAGTGGTGAACAACCTGTTCGCCCAGACTCAGCTGCAGAACGTTTTCGGCATCAACATGGTGGCGTTGGAAGACGGCGAGCCGAAGACCATGAACCTCAAGAAGGTTCTGGAAGCCTTCATTCGTCATCGGCGTGAAGTGGTCACCCGCCGGACCCTGTTCGAGCTGAAGAAGGCCCGCGAGCGCGGCCACATCCTCGAAGGCCTGGCGGTCGCCATCTCCAACATCGATGAAGTGATCGAGCTGATCAAGGCCTCGCCCAATGCGGCCGAAGCCAAGGAAAAGCTGCTGTCGAAATCCTGGCAGCCCGGCCAGGTGACCGGCATGCTCGAGCGCGCCGGCGCCACGTCGTGCAAGCCCGAGGATCTGGAAGAAGGCTTTGGTCTCAACACGGTGGGTACCGAGTACCGCCTGTCGCCGGCTCAGGCCCAGGCGATTCTCGAGCTGCGTCTGCATCGCCTGACCGGACTCGAGACGGAAAAGCTGCTGGACGAGTACCTGTCGATCCTCGAGAAGATTGCCGAGCTGATGGCCATTCTGGCCTCCGCGGACCGTCTGCTGGAGGTGATTCGCGAAGAACTGATCGCCGTGCGTGACCAGTTCGGCGATGAGCGTCGCACCGACATCCAGGCCAGCCACCTTGATCTGTCGATCGAGGACCTGATTGCCGAGGAAGACATGGTGGTGACCGTGTCTCGTTCGGGCTACGCCAAGACCCAGCCGTTGTCCGACTACCAGGCCCAGCGTCGCGGCGGGCGCGGCAAGTCGGCCACGGCCATGAAGGACGAAGACGTCATCGAGCACCTGCTGGTGGCGTCGACCCATGACACGGTGCTGCTGTTCTCCAACCGCGGCAAGGTGTACTGGCTCAAGGTCTACGAAATGCCGGCCGCCAGCCGAGGCTCCCGTGGCAAGCCGTTGGTCAATCTGCTGCCGCTGGACGAGGGCGAGGCGATCAACGCCATCATGCCGGTGAAGGATTACGATCCGAACTGCTACATCTTCTTCGCCACGGCTCGCGGTACGGTCAAGCGCACCAGCCTGGAGCAGTTCTCGCGCCCGCGCAGCGTCGGTTTGATTGCCATCGACCTCGAGGAGGGCGATCGTCTGGTCGGCGCCGCCATTACCTCGGGCAGTGACCATGCCATGCTGCTGTCGTCCAACGGCAAGGCGATCCGCTTCGAGGAGTCCCAGGTGCGTGCCATGGGACGTACCGCACGAGGGGTGCGCGGCATGCGCCTGCTCGATGATGCGGAAGTGATCAGCCTGATCATTCCCCAGAGCCTGGAAATCGATGCGGACGCCGAAGGCGGAGAGCACGGTGAGGCCAGCGACGTCGAGAGCGTGGGTGATGATGGTCAGATCTATATCCTGACCGCCAGTGAAAACGGTTACGGCAAGCGCACCCGTCTCGAGGAGTTCCCCCTGCGCGGTCGCGGTGGTCAGGGCGTTATCGCCATGCAGACCAGCGCACGTAACGGCGCCATGGTAGCCGCCATGCAGGTGCTGTCCTCCGACGAGATGATGCTGATCACCGACCGCGGCACGCTGGTGCGTACTCGGGTCGAGGAAGTCTCGATCAGCTCACGTAACACGCAAGGGGTGACGCTGATTCGTCTCGGCGATGCCGAATCCCTGGTCAAGACCGTGCGTATTCAAGAGCTCGAGGGCGAGGACGCCGAAGACCTCGATGACGAGTCTGCGACCCCCGAGAGCACTGCAGAAGAGGGCGCTGCTGAGGGAAGCACTTCAGAGGAAGGTTCTGGAGAGGACGGCCCCTCTGACGGCAGCGCTGCCGATAACAATAACGACTGATCCCGGGATGGCGCGGCGCCCATAGCGGGTGCCGCCCCCCCGCCCTGTGACAGGTCGGCGCCTGCGGGCGCCTCCCCATGACGATCGATCGCCAGGACACCATGACACGCCACTATAATTTCTGTGCGGGCCCAGCCGCCCTGCCTACCGCGGTACTTGAGCGCGCTCAGCGCGAGATGCTGGACTATCAGGGGCGCGGCCTCTCGGTGATGGAGATGAGTCACCGTTCCAGCGAGTACGTTGCCATCGCTGAGCAGGCCGAGGCGGACCTGCGCGAGCTGCTGGCCGTCCCCGACAACTACCGCGTGCTGTTTACTCAGGGCGGAGCGACCCAGCAGTTTGCCGCGGTACCTTACAACCTGCTGGGCCACGGCGGTCAGGCCAACTTCCTCGAGACCGGTATCTGGGGCAAGAAGGCCATCAAGGAGGCGCAACACCTGTTCGGTCGCGCCCACATCGCCGCCTCCAGCGCGTCGAATGGGCATGTGGAGGCGCCTCGCGATAGTGATATTGCGCTGTCAGATGATGCCGCTTACCTGCATGTGACGCCCAACGAGACCATCGGTGGCCTGGCGCTGGACTATCTGCCCAGCGCCCGTCGCGCAGATGGGGTCGAGGTGCCGCTGGTGGCCGACCTGTCGTCCACGATCCTGTCGGGGCCTTTGGATGTGTCGCGCTACGGCGTCATCTACGCAGGCGCCCAGAAGAACATTGGGCCCGCTGGCCTGGTGCTGGTGATCGTGCGTGATGATCTGCTGGACCGGGCGGTGGACAGCATGCCAAGCCTGTTCAGCTATCGTGCCCTGGCTGAGGCCGGTTCGATGATCAACACCCCGGCCACCTACAGCTGGTATCTGGCGGGGCTGGTGTTTGACTGGCTCAAGCGGGACATCGGTGGGGTAGACGCCATGGCTGAGATCAATGCACGCAAGGCCGGCAAGCTTTACGCCGCCATCGATGCCAGTGACTTCTATTCCAATCCCATCGCCAAGCGCAACCGGTCTCAGATGAATGTGCCCTTCGTGCTGGCGGACAGCGCCCTGGAGGGCGATTTCCTGCGCGAAGCGGAGGCGGCGGGCCTGCTCAACCTGAAAGGGCACCGCAGTGTGGGTGGCATGCGTGCGAGTCTGTACAACGCCGTGCCGGAAGCCGCAGTGGATGCGCTGGTGGCCTTCATGAGCGATTTCGAGACGCGGCGCGGCTAGGCAGCAGGGCAGCGATACGACATGTGTCGCGGCCCGCGCTAGGTTGGATCAGCCGTCCTATGCCACATGCCCGTACCTGCGGCAGGGCGTGACAAGGAGACACATGATGAGTGATTCGAAAGAATCGGGACTCGCGTCGCTGCGTCAGCGCATCGACCATATCGATACTGAGATTCTGCGCCTGATCAGCGAGCGTGCCGAGTGCGCGCGCCAGGTAGCCGAGACCAAGACCGCCAGTGACCCACAGGCGGTGTTCTATCGTCCTGAGCGTGAAGCCCAGGTTCTGCGCCGGGTCATGGAGCTGAACCAGGGGCCGCTGGACAGCGAGGAAATGGCCAGACTGTTTCGCGAGATCATGTCCGCGTGCCTGGCACTGGAGCAGCCGATCAAGGTGGCCTACCTGGGTCCCGAGGGGACCTTTACCCAGCAGGCGGCGCTCAAGCACTTTGGCGACAGCGCCGTGAGTCTGCCGATGGCGGCGATTGATGAAGTCTTCCGCGAGGTGGAAGCGGGCGCGGTCAACTATGGCGTGGTGCCGGTGGAAAACTCTACCGAAGGGGTGATCAACCACACGCTGGACTCGTTCATCGACTCTGGTCTGCGTATTAGTGGTGAGGTGGTGCTGCGCATCCATCATCATCTGCTGGTCGCGGACACCACGCTGAAGGACAAGGTCTCTCGGATCTACTCCCATCCGCAGTCCTTCGCCCAGTGTCGCAAGTGGCTCGATGCCCACTATCCTCACGCCGAGCGCGTGCCGGTGTCATCGAATGCCGAGGCCGCTCGCCTGGTCAAGAGCGAGTGGCATAGTGCGGCCATTGCGGGAGACATGGCCGCCAAGCTTTACGGCCTGACGCACGTCGCCGAGAAGATCGAGGATCGCCCGGATAACTCCACGCGCTTCTTGATCATCGGCAATCAGGATGTGCCGATGTCCGGTGTCGACAAGACATCGCTGGTGGTGGCGACCCGCAACCAGCCCGGGGCATTGCACGACCTGCTGGAACCTTTCCATCGCCACCAGATCGATCTGACTCGTCTGGAGACGCGCCCCTCCCGCACTGGCGCCTGGAACTATGTGTTCTTCATCGATTTCAGCGGACATGTGGAAGAGCCGAGGGTGTCGGCGCTACTGGAGGAAGTGCGCCTGCGCGTGTCCGAGGTGAAGGTGCTGGGGTCCTACCCCCAGGGGGTTCTGTAGGCATGGGGAGTAGTGGTTCACCTTTGCCATCTTCATCGCGTATCGTCATCGTAGGTCTTGGATTGATTGGCGGCTCCCTGGCCGCCGCCCTGCGCCAGGCAGGCGTCGGTCAGGCTGACGGCAGTACCCTGTTGGCGTGTGATTGCGACGAGCGGGAGGTCGCGCTTGGCGTCAAGATGGGCTTGATTGATGCGGGAGGCCCATCTCTCGAGTCGGTGATCGACGGGGCGACCCTGGTGATCCTGGCGGTGCCGGTGATGGCCATGGGCAAGGTCATGGCGGAGCTGCAGGCGCTGCGACATCGGGCCGCGGACGACCTGGTGATCACTGACGTAGGCAGCACCAAGGGCGCCATCGCCGAGGCCGCGGTGGCGGCATTTGGCGAGTTGCCGCCGCGCTTCGTCCTGGGACACCCGATTGCGGGTTCGGAGAAGAGCGGCGTGGCGGCGGCCAACCCGGATCTGTACCAGGCCCACAAGGTGATCCTGACGCCCATGGCCGATACCGACCACGAGGCGCTGATGCGGGTTCGCAGCCTGTGGCAGCTGACGGGGGCCGAGGTGCTGGAGATGGACATCGCGCGTCACGACCAGGTGCTTGCTCGCACCAGCCATCTGCCCCATCTGCTGGCGTTCTCCCTGGTCGACACGCTGGCACGCCAGGACGAGCGCCTCGAGATCTTTCGCTATGCCGCCGGTGGCTTTCGCGATTTTACCCGGATCGCCGGCAGCGACCCTGTGATGTGGCGTGACGTCTTTCAGGCCAATCGCGGCGCCGTGCTTGAGGCGCTGGATGACTTCGAGGCCGGACTCGCACAGTTACGTGAGGCGGTGGAACGCGGTGATGGGGATCATCTGCTGGGGACCTTCGATAGGGCCAGCCACGCGCGCCACTATTTTGATACCTTGCTCAACCAGACCAGTTATCAGGCGGAATATCAGATGCAAGAAACAGCCATGCTGCGCTATCGGGTAGCCCCCGGTGGTAGCGTTACCGGTCGCATTCGCGTGCCTGGTGACAAGTCGGTGTCACATCGTTCCATCATGCTGGGTGCCCTGTCCGAAGGGGTGACCGAGGTGTCCGGTTTCCTCGAGGGCGAGGACAGCCTTGCCACCTTGCAGGCGTTCCGCGAGATGGGCGTGGCCATCGAAGGGCCCCATCATGGGCGAGTCACCATTCATGGCGTCGGCATGCACGGCCTGAAGAAGCCGGCGGGCCCTCTCTATGTGGGCAATGCCGGCACCGCCATGCGCCTGTTTGCGGGCCTCTTGGCCGGCCAGGCATTTGATACCGAGTTGACCGGCGATACCTCGCTGACACGTCGTCCGATGGGGCGTGTGGCAGACCCTCTGCGTCAGATGGGGGCCGTCATCGATACCGCCGAGGGCGGTCGTCCGCCGCTCAAGATCAAGGGTGGTCAGGCGCTCAAGGGAATCCATTACGACATGCCCATGGCCAGCGCCCAGGTCAAGTCGTGCCTGCTCTTGGCGGGGATGTTTGCCGAAGGCGAAACCCGTGTGCGTGAGCCTGCGCCGACCCGGGATCATACCGAGCGCATGCTCAACGGCTTTGGCTACGACGTGCAGCGAGACGGTGATACCTGCTGGCTGCAGGGGGGCGGTCACCTGACCGCGGGCCCCATCGACGTGCCGTCCGACATCTCTTCGGCTACCTTCTTTCTGGTAGCGGCAGCCATCACGCCGGGCTCTGACCTGGTGCTGGAACATGTCGGTATCAACCCGACCCGGATTGGCGTGATCAACATCCTGCTGGCCATGGGGGCGGACCTGCGCCTCGACAATCAGCGTGAGGTGGGCGGCGAACCGGTCGCTGATCTGCATATCCGCTATCGGCCTCTCACCGGCATCGATATTCCGGTGGACCAGGTGCCGCTGGCCATCGACGAGTTTCCTGCGCTGTTCATCGCGGCCGCCAATGCCCAGGGCGTCACGCGCCTGCGTGGGGCTGAGGAGCTGCGCGTCAAGGAGTCTGACCGCCTGCAGTCCATGGCCGACGGCATGAGCGCGCTGGGTATCGAGAATACCCTCTACGATGATGGCATCGACATCGTCGGCAAGGGCGGCGACGGCGCCAATTACGCTGGCGGCACTGTGGAGAGTCATGAAGATCACCGCATCGCCATGGCGTTCACCATCGCGGCGCTGCGGGCCAGTGCGCCGATCGAGGTCAACGACTGCGCCAACGTGGCGACGTCATTCCCCGGCTTCGTGGAGCTTGCCCGCGGTGTCGGCCTTCAGCTCGATGAGCTGCGTGAAGAGGCGCGTGAGGAGGGGGCATGAGCCAGATCGAACACGCTGACGTCCCGGTATTGACCATTGATGGTCCTGGTGGGGCGGGCAAGGGTACGATCAGCCGCCTGATCGCCGAGCGGCTGGGCTGGCATCTGCTGGACAGCGGCTGTCTGTATCGCCTGACGGCCCTGTCAGCTCTTCAGCGGGGTATTGCGCTGGATGACGAGGGTCAGCTGGAGCGGCTGGCGCGTCAGCTCGATGTGGTGTTTCGGGCGACGGATGGTGAGGTCATCGTCGAGCTGGAAGGCGTGGATGTGACCCGGGAAATTCGCACCGAGCAGGTCGGTAACAGTGCCTCTCTGGTGGCCGCTCTGCCCGCGGTGCGCCAGGCGCTGCTCAAGCGTCAGCGGGACTTCCGCAAGGCCCCTGGGCTAGTGGCCGACGGTCGCGACATGGGCACCGTGGTGTTCACCGCTGCGCCACTGAAGATTTTCCTCACCGCAAGCGCAGAGGAGAGGGCGCGACGGCGCCATCTCCAGTTGCGGGAGGCAGGCGTCGATGCTAGTCTATCGAGTCTTTTGAAGGAGATTCAGGCGCGAGACGACCGCGATACGAATCGCAGTGTCGCCCCGCTGGTGCCGGCCGATGATGCCATCGAGCTGGACACGACAAGCCTGAGCATACCGGAAGTGGTGGATCGGCTGACCCAGCTCTTGTCCCGAAAGGGTCTGTGCTGAGACTTCTGAACTCCCTTGCGGCGTCCCCGGCAAGATGTCACGACGTGCTCGAGTGCATGAAACGGAAAACTCGTTCAGGTCTAACCAGTGTCAACATCCCCGGGGGTTTTTGAATATGGCCCGCACTTGCTGGTGGTGCGGAGAAGCGGCCCTGCCGCACTCAACGTTGATCACGTAGGAACATCATGAGCGAAAGCTTTGCTGAACTGTTTGAACAGTCTCTCCAGGACATCAACATGGAGCCGGGCGCGATCGTCGCGGCGACTGTCGTCGACATCGAAGGTGACTGGGTCACCGTCAATGCCGGCCTGAAGTCCGAAGGTCAGATCCCTGCCGCGCAATTCCGCGACGACAGCGGCGAGCTGACCATTGCCGTTGGTGACGAGGTCCACGTGGCCCTCGAAGCCGTGGAAGACGGCTTCGGTGAAACCCGCCTGTCCCGCGAGAAGGCCAAGCGAGCCGAAGCGTGGAAGGTGCTGGAAGCTGCCTTCGAGAAGGAAGAGATCGTCAAGGGCGTGATCAACGGCAAGGTCAAGGGCGGCTTCACTGTCGACGTCGACTCCATCCGTGCCTTCCTGCCGGGCTCCCTGGTCGACGTTCGTCCGGTGCGCGACACCACGCACCTGGAAAACAAAGAGCTGGACTTCAAGGTCATCAAGCTCGATCCGAAGCGCAACAACGTTGTCGTTTCTCGCCGCGCCGTGCTCGAAGCCGAGAACAGTGCCGAGCGTGAAGCTCTGCTGGCGACCCTGCAGGAAGGTCAGCAGATCATCGGTATCGTCAAGAACCTGACCGACTACGGTGCCTTCGTTGATCTGGGCGGCGTTGACGGCCTGCTCCACATCACCGACATGGCGTGGAAGCGTATCAAGCATCCGAGCGAAATCGTGGCTGTTGGCGACGAGATCAGCGTCAAGGTGCTCAAGTTTGACCGTGAGCGCAACCGCGTTTCTCTGGGTCTCAAGCAGCTGGGCGAAGATCCCTGGGTCAACATCAAGGATCGTTACCCGGAAGGCACCAAGGTGCACGCTCGCGTCACCAACCTCACCGACTACGGCTGCTTCGCCGAGCTGGAAGAGGGTGTCGAAGGTCTGGTTCACGTCTCTGAAATGGACTGGACCAACAAGAACATCCATCCGTCCAAAGTGGTTCAGGTCGGTGACGATGTCGACGTCATGGTGCTGGACATCGACGAAGAGCGTCGTCGTATTTCCCTGGGTATCAAGCAGTGCACTGCCAACCCGTGGGAAACCTTCAACGCTCAGTTCAACAAGGGCGACCGCGTTGCGGGTACCATCAAGTCCATCACCGACTTCGGTATCTTCATCGGTCTGGACGGTGGCATCGACGGCCTGGTTCACCTGTCCGACATCTCCTGGACCGAGACTGGCGAAGAAGCCGTGCGCTCCTTCAAGAAGGGCGACGAAGCGGAAGCCGTTATCCTGTCTATCGATCCGGAGCGTGAGCGCATCTCCCTGGGTATCAAGCAGCTCGATACCGATCCGGTTGCCGAGTTCCTGTCTGTGAACGACAAGGGCACTGTGGTCACTGGTCGCGTTGTTGAAGTTGATGCCAAGGAAGCTCACGTCGAGCTGGCTACCGACGTCATCGCCGTGCTGAAAGCCTCTGAAATCAGCGCTGACCGCGTCGAAGACGCACGCAACGTGTTGAACGAAGGCGATAGCGTCGAGGCCCGCATCGTCGGCGTCGATCGCAAGAACCGCCAGATCGCCCTGTCCGTCAAGGCCAAGGATCAGGACGACACGCGTCGCAACATGACCAAGCTGCGCGAGCAGGAAGTCGAGACCGGTGGCCCGACCACCATCGGCGACCTCATCAAGCAGCAGATGGGTCAGGACTAAGTCGTCCCTCGACTCACGTCGAGCACGACAAGGTTCAAGGCGCCTCCTTCGGAGGCGCTTTTTTTGTCTCATCATTTTTATATGCACCGTTCGCTTGGGGCCTCGCATATAAGGTGACGGCACAATACCAAGTGCACCGACGGAGACATTGGGCGGGTGCTTAGCAACCCCGACGCGGCGAAGCGAATAGACGGAGTGATACTGGTAGTGGGTTCCAAGGCGTCAAGCCGATCTTGTTAGTTGTAAAGATATGTCAGACTGGCGGCGCCTCGGCCGGGCAAGACGCCCTTCCTGCAAAGACGCCCCTCATAGCAAGACAACCTTCATGGCGAGAAGACCGTCATGAAAAAAGACCCTTCAGGGAAAGAGAGCGCTTTATAAAAAGCGCTATCTCCTTTGAATGGGTGTCCTCCGCGGAACCCCCATGCAAACCCCATGCAAACCCCCATGCAAACCCCATGCAAACCCCCATGCAAACCGAGAGGGCAGGGCATAGCGGTCACACAACAATATGCTGAAAGAGGTTGTCAGGGAGAATGAGAGAGCCATCTCTGTGATACCGGCCACGCCTTGCTGGAGAATGCTTCTCCAGATCTTGTTCGCCGTAACAAGGAGGCGCGCTCTTCGTGGCATCTAGATGCCGAGCGTACCCGAAAATAGCGAGCGCCTGGCAATAGATCGTTCTGGGCGGTAGAGACTGCCTGGCAATAGATCATCCAGAGCCGTAGAGAGCCTTTGTCACCGGGATGCTCCAGTGCCGTGGGTAGCGTCAAGGAGGGTGGGAGAGCCGTGTGTCTGAGCATGCATGGATATGGAGGGAGCCCATAGTAGGCCCACTGCGGTATGGCGTTGCTGATGTCGTGTAGCGAGGGCGATAACGTCAGGGCAACAGTTAATACTGTTTACTTTGTGAGGCAAAGAGGTTGAATATCGCGCCTGTATCGATATGGCGACATATTGTTCCATGCACCGTTGCCAAATATGCCTCAATTATATTAGTAAAATCTTTACTGGCCATCTCCTTTTTTTGTTCACGTTGTCATATGTTCGCTCAAGCCAAGTATTCCATCCTGCTTCCCAGATAGTGGGACAGCAGGCGGGGCTAGACAAGGTAAGCGATGGGGGTTAGGTTAATTATTGTCCGATCTTGTCCCTACATTGACGCAGTGTATCTATCATTGTGGTGTCTCAATCTAGTGTGCGTTGTTAAAGATGGTTGTCACACAGAGATGCAAGAGTGATAATACCGCGGCATCCGAAAGCAACTACTACAGGTTTACGCCAATGTCTTCATTGTTGAATGACTACATGCAGATGGAGCAGCAGCTGCAGCAGCTCCAGCAGCGACTCGATCAACTGCAGAATGACGATCGTCTCAAGTCAGAGCTCGAGTTCAAGGGAAAGCTCGAAGAACTGATGAAAGAGTTCGATAAGAGTGCCTCCGACGTTATTGCTATCCTTCAGCCGAAGCCCGCTGCCGCTGGCAAGGCTGCTGCACCCGCCGCTGGTGGTCGCCGCAAGCGCAAGTTGAAGATCTACAAGAACCCGAATACCGGCGAAGTGGTGGAAACTCGTGGTGGTAACCACAAGACACTGAAAGCCTGGAAGGAAGAGCACGGCAACGATACCGTCGAATCCTGGCTGGTTCGTGTTGAAGGCTAACGCCAGCGCTTTGTGACGGAGCGGTGATACAGCAGTTGATGTAGCGTGGCTCCCGTCATGATCGCTCGCCCGGGTAGGGAACGGTGAAATGTCACCGTCATCCTGCTCGGGCGATGTCGTTTTAGCGCCTGTAGGGTGTGCAGAAACCAGGGGGTCATTACATCCTTTTGGCGTTTACTCGATATCGCCTCGCCACCGTCAGGGTGCGTAGCCCACCAGCGTCCCTTTGTTGATGCTGTCGCCGGCACCCGGGGGGGGGCTCTCACATCCCGCAGGGTTCTTGTAGAGTCTGATGACGAGGGTGGTATAGAGGGTGGTTCCCCCCGAGATGTGGCCCCTGTGGCGTCCAGGCAGGGCCGCCAAGGCTGTGTCCATTGTGTTCTTGGATGTATCGCTATATGTCATGGCGTGACATTGCGCTGACAGAATATAGGCGTGGCCGTGTAGCAGGTCAGCCTGATCGCCGTAGCACGATGCCTGCTGTCCGTTGCCTGGGGGAAAGGTCAGGGGTGCAACTGATACAGAGGGGACAGTCGCCTTGGATGTCCTGAAGGTCGTTATCTGGGCAGTCGTCCTGGCTAGCGCCAAGGCTATTGTTGGGGCAGTGGCTCGGGTTGTAGAGTGGTACACGTTGCCCCAAGCGGTCTTGTTGTCTGCTGTCCGCTGCAGCTAGAGCCTCGTGTGAAGGGGCCGGCGAGAAGGCAGCATGTCGGCCTCTGTGATGGCTGACGGTGGCAGCGACAGCGTGAAATTCTGGTATGATGACCGCAGAAAAAAGTGGCCACCGAGGTGGCCACTTCAAGGGAAGGCATGAACATTGGTTCGCGGAAGGTCAGTCTTCCTCGAGTAGCGGCAATCTCAGTTCCAGCCCATACTTGCCTTTAACCAGTTGCGGTGCCTCACCGCTGAGGTAGACCCCGTGTTCAGACAGTCCTCTGCAGGCCATGAATAGCATTGCACTGGTGAGGTGTGAACTGTCCTCAAGGGTGATGCAGGCATGACGCTGCGCCGGCAACATGACGAGTCGGAAGGGCAACGGCAGTGCCAGGCGGTGGGCATGCTCCTCGTCGACATGGACCCCAAGGTCGATACGCGGGGATTCACTGGCCAGCGGATGATCATGGAGAATGGCGATTGGCGCAGCGTTGGTGAGGCGTGCCGGCAGGTCGTAGGCACCTTCTGCATTGCGTTGCCAGTTATCCAGGTTCTCGATGATTTCCGGCGGCTGATACAGACGGGTGACCGCGGCGCGGCGCAGAGGCAGGTCTGCCATCTTGACCGAGAAGTGCGGCAGGTTGTGGCGCTGGCGGTAGAGCTCCAGGCGTTGATTTTGACGATATTCGCGGGGGGCGACGCGATAGCGACGCTGGAAGGCACGAGTAAACGCCGAGTGGTTGCGATATCCGCAGCGCCTGGCGATATCATGAACGCCGTGTGGTGTGTGGATCAGAAGCCTGGCGGCTTTTTCCAGTCGCAGCATGTCGCGATAGGCGCTAGGTGAGATGCCAAATGATTGGCGGAAGCGTCTGCGCACTTGAGATGAGGAGTATCCCATCCGTGTGGCGAGGTCTTCGATACTGAGCTGGCTATCCAAGGTTTCCTGGAGCCAGATTTCGGCGCGCATCATCTCGTTGAACATGGTCTTGCCTCCCTGAGCCATCGAGATGGACCTGACCCCTTGTTGGGTCCTCGGAGAGCGAATCCGAGCGTCTGTCCCGTGGTCGTCGTTACTGGGACATCCGTCTGTCCCGAAATATAATGATGAAAGTTTGTTGCGTTAAGATACATCTTGTTACGTAGTTATGCAGTCTAGCCACTTTGGCTGGCAAGTGCAATGTGCCGTTTTGATTGTTTGTGCACAAAGTTCGTGTGCCTTTTGAGCAGTTAAGATGCTGTTATAGCGGAAGAAATGGCGACCCATTGGCCTTTTTTTGATACGCTGGTTTGCCAGCATGCTCGATTCGGCTTATCCCTGTTGATGTTAACGACTGGTAACAAATGAAATCTCAGAGTTCCCCCAAGCCTATGGACGAACGCGAAAAACTGCGCCGCTTTCGTGAGCTGGACGATGCCTTCGCGGAAGCGCTACGCAGCCTGGACAATCCGAGCAAGGCCGCCGAGATTCCCACCGGGCCGCCTGTGCGCACCATTGACAGCGTCGAGGAAGAGGAGCGTCGGCAGCGTGAAGAAGACTTCGAGCGTCGCTTGCATGCGTTGATTCAGGAATACGCCCAGAGTCCGGAAACGGTCTCCGAACTCGTTACGTTGCTGCACTCCATGGGGCGTGTAGCCTGATAGCGCTGCCTGCCGGTGATAGCCTTAGTCGGGCCATCGTTCACCTGGTGCGTTGCGGTAGTGACGCACGAAATTACACTTTGTGACATGATGGCCTGACTGTGCTGTTTCTGCAGTCGTCCTGGGCGACGACCCCTTGCTGGATATTCCGCAAAAGAATGTCAGTGATATCGCACGCATAAGACGCGCTGACGCCGCCAAGGTGAGTATTTTCCTTTGCTGGCGTGGGGTATGTCGCGTAGCTGTCGGCTTGAGGTCGATACGGAGTGCTGGTGAGATCAGCGGTAGCGGTACGCTCTCAGACTCGGCAGAAAAGGTGTGTCTTCTAGGCGTTCATCACTGCGCCGGGCGCGCTGACGCTCCAGTGGCGGGGAAAGCGGAGGCAGGTTGTGTCGTGGAAGGTGTTGCTGCGGCAGGAAAAGCGGTAGGGCGACATTCATGGCTCGCCGCATGCGGCCGTCGGCCAACGGCTCGTGATAGAAGAGATTGGCGCGCATCAGCGGCGCCTGGCGTTGCACCTGCGCCAGCATCTCGCTTGAGGGAATGCCCGCTAAACGCTTCAGTTGTATGCGGACATGAGCCGCTTCGCTGTCGAGTGCCAGAAGTTTCTGCTCCGCCTCGGCCACACTGATGCGCTTGATCGACCTGCCGCTGCTGTACCATGCCAATCGCACGCGATCCACGGATGCCTCGGCTATGGGGGCGTGGCGCCATGCCTGTTTCAGGTGAAGGCGGGCAAGGCCCGCACCGCCTAGATGCTGGTTGAGGTCGGGATGTCGCTGGGGCAGCCGAGCCTTGATCTCGGCCACCAGCTGCGGCGAGTGCTGACGAATCTCTGCCAGTTGGTGGGACAAGTCACTCTTGGCCTCATTCAGCTGTTGTGCGGCGGTGTAGGTGGCGTCGTCGCAGCAGACCAGCCCAATGTGGCTGTGGGTGACTCGGCCATCCTGGCCGTCGACATACCATAGGTCGAGCAAGGACTCGCGAAGCCACTCAGGATCCACCTTATCTCTGCCAAACGCCCATCCGCCGAGCCCGGACGCCGCCCAGGCATCGGAGACGTGATGCGCCCTGTCTACCAGGCGATCAAAGGCCTGATCGAGTGCCGCGAGCCATTGATAGGACGGCGCTGAGGCTGACGTGTCGTGCCCATCGCGTGGCATTGGCTCAGTCCTGCTGGTGCAGGTCGCGTTCTGCTCGCGCAACCCATTCGTCAATACTGGTTTCGTCCATCGCGGGCTCTCCCGCGATACGATGGCTGCCATCGGCCCAGGCGCCCAGATCGAGCAGCCGGCAGCGTTTGCTGCAAAAAGGCCGAAACTCGTTGTCGCTGGTCCAAAGCACCTCTTTGCGGCACTGGGGGCAAGCGACCTTGAGTGGCCCCTGGGATGCCGTGTGGGACATGTTGGATCTCCTTGTGTCAGGTGATAGGGGATTGGCACCGCTTTCAGCGGTGCTCACTCGGTGTTTTGAAACGCGGCCGGGGCGCGAGTCTGGACCTGCGAATGGCTATTCGCCAGTGCTATTCACCAATGCTATTCACCAATGCTATTCACCTGTGCTATTCGCTCAGCATCAGTTGTATCAGCTACACGCCATGGCACGATAGCGTTCATCCAGCGCTTTGACCGCGTCGGCTAGTGCGTTGAGATCGCCGTCATTGACGAGGACGTCATCGGCGAGAGAGAGGCGTTTGTCCCGCGGCATTTGTGAACCCAGGATGGCCTTGGCCTGGTCGGCATCGATCTTGTCACGGGCAATGGCGCGTTCCATCTGGACGTCCTCGGCCACATCGACCACAAGCTTGCGCTTGACCATATCGGCTTGACCGGATTCAAACAGCAGCGGGGAGACCAGCACTACGTAGGGGCTGTCCTGCTGTTGCAGCAGGGCCAGTCGTGTGGTCAGCCGTTCTCTGATCCGCGGGTGCGTGGTGGTTTCGAGCCAGCGACGTTCCTTTTCGTTGGCGAAGACGATGTCACGCAGCGCGCTGCGGTCGAGACGACCTTCACGGTTGAGGATGGTGTCACCGTAACGATCGACGATGGCCTTCAATGCCGGTTCACCGGGAGCCACCACTTCACGCGCAATGTCATCGGCGTCGACCCACCTGACACCAAGCTCGCCGAACAGTCTTGCGACAGTCGATTTTCCTGAGGCGATACCGCCCGTCAATCCAATGATCATGCCGCCATTACTCCATTGTTGCCTTTATCACGACCCTCATGGATCGCATCATGCGCCAAGCATGGCCTTGTAAGCCAATAGCATCTCGTCGCCCGCCAGCAAGGCCAGGCCGCCAGCGATGACCAGGGAAGGCCCAAAGGGCAGCGCCTGTCCTTTGAGATGCGGTCTTTGCCACTGTACCAGCAAGCCCGAAATGACGCCCACTACCGCGGCGACAAGAACGACCAGAGGCAACAGTTGCCAGCCTAGCCAGGCACCGAGAGCGGCGAGCAGTTTGATGTCGCCACGCCCCATGCCTTCACGCTGGGTGATGGCGTGGAAGATCGCACCCACGGCCCACAGCACGCCATAGCCTGCCACCACCGCGATCACAGCGTCTGCCAGATGCGCGGGGCTGAAAAGTAGCTGGTAGAGCAAACCTGCCCATAGCAGCGGAAGGGTCAGTGCGTCCGGCAGTAACTGGGTGCGCAGATCTATGACCGCCAGTGCCAGCAGGGTCAGGCAAGCCGCGAAGATCCATAGCGCGCTCCATTGCAGTCCGAACAGCTTAAGGCAGGTCAGCGCCAGAATGGCGCTGGCCAGTTCGACCAGCGGATACTGGACGCTGATACGTCCCTTGCATTCAGCGCATCGACCGCGGCGCTTGATCCAGCCCAACAGGGGCAGATTGTCGTGCCATGCGATGGGGTGGCCGCAGCGGGGACAGCATGAGCCGGGGCGGGCCAGTGAGATCGGAGCCTCGATGTCATCCTCAAGCTCCAGAGCGGCACGTGCCTCGGTGCGCCACTGCTGCATCAGCATGACGGGCAGGCGGACGATGACGACGTTCAGGAAGCTGCCCAGACAAAGTCCCAGGGTGATGACGATGATGGTGGTGATGACATCCATAGGCAGCAGTGCGGCTCCAGCAGCAGGCAAATCGAGAGAACGGACCCTGAGGTCCGCGGGTGCTATTCTATCGTCGCTGCCATGGGTTGTCTGTGGTCGTGCCTGGCATTGCGCTGTCGGGGTGTCACGACGTAGCCCATTGGTCTAGAATCGTTCCCTTTTTTCCGACCAGGTAAGCGACATGACCCAGACATTCGGACCTGTGATGCTGGATCTCGATGGCCTCGAGCTGTCGGCCGAAGAGCGCGAACTGCTTCTGCATCCCGCCCTTGGCGGAGTCATCCTGTTTGGCCGCAACACCCATGATGCCGATCAAGTCAGGGCGCTGTGCCGGTCGATCCGAGAGCTGCGTCCCGGCCTTCTGCTGGGGATCGACCAAGAGGGTGGCCGCGTGCAGCGGCTCAAGGAAGGGGTGACGCGCTTGCCGCCCATGTCCCGGCTGGGTCAGGAATACCGCAGCGCGCCTGAGGTGACCTTGCGCCTGTGCCAGGATGCCGGCTGGTTGCTTGGCATGGAGATGGCGGCCTGTGGGCTGGATCTCAGCTTTGCTCCGGTGCTGGATGTCGATGTAGGCCTCTCGTCGGTGATTGGTGACCGCAGCTTCGATGCAGATCCCGAGGTGGTGGCGCGGCTCGGTGGTGCCTTTATCGAAGGGCTGCACGAGGCGGGCATGGCGGCCGTCGGCAAGCATTTTCCCGGGCACGGTGGGGTCAAGGCGGATACCCATCACGAGGTCGCCCGGGACGAGCGGAGTCTCGATCAGCTGCGTCAGCACGACCTGGTGCCCTTCGAGCGTCTGGCCGGCAAGCTGGATGGCATGATGCCGGCTCACGTGGTCTATCCGGCGTTCGACCCTCGTCCGGCGGGCTTTTCGCCCTCCTGGCTGGGGATGCTGAGGGAGACCCTGGGCTTCAAGGGCACCATCTTCTCCGATGACTTGACCATGGCAGGGGCGCAGGTCGCCGGTGGCCCCGCTGAGCGCGCCAAGGCTGCTCTGGAGGCCGGTTGCGACATGGTGCTGGTATGCAATGACCGTCCAGCTGCCACGGCGGTGCTTGATGCCTGTGTCGATCAGGCGCCGCGCAGGGCCTCGCGTCTTCGCTATGCCCGAGCCCGCCCCGACCTTGATGCCCTGTCTGCCTTGTCGCGCTGGCGCCGTGTCCACGCGCGCCTGGCGGCGATGACTTCTGATTGATGAATGAAACGAGCTGACTGATATGCCGAAACTTGATCCTGCCCATAGCGCCTCACGTGATGACATGCGTGAGGTAATGGACACCGCCGACTGCCTGATCAGTCATGATGAGGTAGAGCGTGCGTTGGACCGCATGGCGGAAGAGATCACCCGGGACCTGGGTGACAAGCTGCCGGTGTTTTACTGCGTGATGAACGGTGGCTTGATCACCACGGGACATCTGTTGCCCCGGCTCGGGTTCCCGTTGGAGGTGGACTACCTGCACGCCACGCGTTATCGCGGCAAGACCCGCGGCGGAGAGCTGTTCTGGCGAGTGTCGCCAGAGATCCCCATGGCCGGCCGTGATGTGGTGATTGTCGATGACATTCTCGACGAGGGCGCGACCCTGGCGGCCATCCTGGACTATTGCCGTGAGGCAGGGGCCAAGAGCGTGTCTACGGCCGTGCTGGTGGACAAAAGCCACGATCGCAAGGCGGTGCCGGGCCTCAAGGCAGATTACTGCAGTCTCGAAGTGGCCGACCGCTACGTGTTCGGCTTCGGCATGGACTTCAAGGGTTACTGGCGCAACGCGCCGGGGATTTTTGCTCCCAAGGGCATGTAGTCCCGCCTGCAGATATCCAGGCCAGGCCCGCCCGCCTGGCCAGACAAAAGGCGTCCCATTGATGGGGACGCCTTTTTTGCGGCTGGGTCTCAGTGCTTGAGTATCAGTGCTTGAGTATCAGTGCTTGTGTATCAGTGCTTGAGTTTCAGTGCTTGAGTTTCAGTGCTTGAGTTTCAGTGCTTGAGTTTCAGGGAATGCCCACGAGCCAGGGGGCTTACAACCCTAGTTCGTCGGTGGCTTCCTTGCGCATCTTGAACTTCTGAATCTTGCCGGTGACGGTCATCGGGAACTCGTCTACGAACTTTACGTAGCGGGGCACCTTGTAGTGGGCAATCTTGCCTTTGCAGAATGCCTTGAGAGCGTCTTCATCGAGCTGCTCGCCCTCGCTCAGCTTGACCCAGGCCATGACCTCTTCACCGTACTTGCGATCCGGCACGCCGATCACCTGCACGTCCGAAATGGCGGGGTGGGTATACAGAAAGTCCTCGATTTCGCGCGGGTAGATGTTCTCGCCGCCACGAATGATCATGTCCTTGATGCGTCCGACGATCGAGACATAGCCCTCGTCATCCATGGTCGCCAGGTCGCCGGTATGCATCCAGCCTGCCGCATCAATGGCCGAAGCTGTTGCCTCTTCATTGTTCCAGTAGCCGAGCATCACGCTGTAGCCGCGCGTACACAGTTCGCCAGGTTCACCCCTGGGCACGACGGCCCCGCTGTCAGGATGCACCAGCTTGACTTCAAGGTGAGGGTGAATGGTGCCCACGGTGGTCACGCGCTTGTCCAGCGGGGCGTCAGTGGTGGTCTGCAGGCTGACGGGGCTGGTTTCGGTCATGCCATAGCAGATGGTGACGTCCTGCATGTTCATCTGATCGATGACGCGGCGCATGACCTCGATGGGGCAGATGGAACCCGCCATGATGCCGGTGCGCAGTGACGACAGGTCATAGCGCTTGAAGTCGGGATGCTCCAGCTCCGCAATGAACATGGTGGGAACGCCGTACAGTGTTGTCGCCTTCTCCTCGGACACCGCCGCCAGAGTGGTCTCCGGGTCAAAGCCGTCGGCGGGGTAGATCATGGTGGCACCATGTGTCACGCAGCCCAGGTTCCCCATGACCATTCCGAAGCAGTGGTACAGCGGCACCGGGATGACCATCCGGTCCTGATCGGTGAGGTTCATGGCGCGTGCCACGAACATGCCGTTGTTCAGGATGTTGTGGTGGGAAAGGGTGGCACCCTTGGGGGCCCCGGTGGTGCCGGAGGTGTACTGAATATTGATCGGTTCATCGAACTGCAGGCCCGCCTGGACCTCGGCAAGCTCCGCCGCGCTGACTTCTTCCGTGCGATCGAAGATGCGCGGCCATGCCAACATTCCCGGGAGTGCCTTGTCGGCGTCGAGGCAGATGACGCGCTTCAGCTCTGGCAGGCCCTTGAGCGTCAATGGTCCCGCCCCTGGGATATCGCGAAGCTCGGGCGCCAGTTCCGCCAGGGTGGCCACATAGTCCGATGTCTTGAAACTGCCCTGCAGGATCAGGGTCGAGGTGCCGGACTGCTTGAGCGCGTAATCGAGCTCATGGGTGCGGTAGCTGGGATTGATATTGACCAGGATGGCGCCGATCTTGGCCGTGGCGAACTGGGTGATCGTCCATTCGGCGCAGTTGGGCGACCAGATCCCGACCCTGTCGCCTTTCTTTACGCCCATCGCCAGCAGCGCTCTGGCAGCCTGGTCGGTCACTTCTCTGAGCTGCTGCCAGGTGTAGCGCAGTCCCTGATGTCGACTGATGAGGGCGTCCTGGTCAGGGAAGCGAGCGACCGTCTCGTCGAAGCAATCACCAATGGTCTGGCCCTTGAGAGGCTGGTCGCTGACCCCGCTCACATAGCTGGGAGGGATCCTGGGGGCTGAATGGGCGGTCTGGCGTGTCATTGTGGGTCTCGTTATGTCGTCGGGTTGTGCTGGATGTTGTCGTTATTGATGGTCAGGTCGTCATTGGCCGACGGGTTGCTGAGGCCGGGGCGAGTCGGCTCAGGTTCGGGCTCAGGTTCAGCCTCGAAGTGAGAGCATCACTCGTCCAGCTGATCGAGAGCCTCTCTGGCGCGCCGGTCGACGTCGTCCATCTCCAGGCGCATCAGGCGGATATCCTCAAGCTGACGATCCAGTTCAGCGCGTTTTTCGGCGATGATTTCCAGAAGTCGCTTCAACTGGCGCGCATTTCCGTCGGGCATGGCGTCGTACATCATGACCACTTCGCGAATCTCGGCCAGGGAGAAGCCAAGACGCTTGCCTCTCAGGGTCAGCTTCAGCCGCACGCGATCCTTCTCGCGATAGATGCGCTTCTGTCCTTCGCGCCGAGGCGCCAGCAGCCCTTCCTGCTCATAGAAACGAATGGTGCGGGGGGTGACTTCGAACATCTTGGCCAGTTCACCGATGGTGTAATGGCGAGACGTCACGGAGACCCCAGTAGAGCCCTTCGCTGTTTGCCCGGCGCTGGCAGCCCCGGTGCGAGTGGTAGAGGGGGCGCTGGCAGGTTTGCTCATGATGCGTTGTCCTGTTGAGGGACCCGATGTACTGGAGTCCTTGGAAGAGACACTAGTCAAAGTTGACGTTAACGTAAAGTGAATGTTGCTGGGTCGGTGACGACCCTCCCCATGCAAGGCCAGGGTTCCGTACTCGCCACCCAGGCGCGGGCGGGGCGGGCGTTTGAGGCTATGGGTCGACACATGGCGTGAGCGATATCGACGGCGTGTACGACTATGGATTGATAGGTACACAACCAAGCAAGTGCTAGGTTGGGGCCGCATAAGGTGCCCGTATGCAGCGCCGTCATCGCGAACACCCCGACGAGTCTGTAGTCGCTGAGCCGCCTGTCGCGCAGTCCCCATGGCTCACGTTGCAGGGGCTTGGCGCAGGGCGTCGTCGGTAGGCTGACACGGGCCGATCCAACACGAATATCCAGGGATGTGGCGGCCACCGCCATCCTGGAGACGAGGAAGCTGTCATGGACTTTGCTCTCACCGATGACCAGAAGGCCTTGGTGGCCGCCGCAGCGGATTTTTCACGTGTCGAGCTGGCCGATCATGCGGCCGAATGGGATGCTCAATCACACTTTCCCGTGGATGTGATCCGGCGTGCTGGAGAGGCCGGTTTTCTTGGCATCTATACCCCTGAAGAACAGGGCGGGCTCGGGTTGTCGCGCCTGGACGCCTCGCTGATATTCGAGCAGCTGTCCCAAGGCTGCATCGCCACCACCGCATATCTCACCATTCACAACATGGTGACCTGGATGATCGCCAATTGGGCGGTTGACGAGGTGCGCAGTCAGTATGTGGAGGCCATGGTCAGCGGTGAGCTGCTGGGATCCTACTGCCTCACCGAGCCAGGTGCCGGTTCTGACGCGGCCAACCTGCGAACCAAGGCGGTGCGTGACGGCGATCATTATGTCATTGATGGCGCGAAGATGTTTATCTCTGGTGCCGGTGCGACTCAGGTGCTGGTGGTGATGGCACGCA
Source organism: Halomonas sp. DP4Y7-1 (assembly GCF_019800705.1). Classification (NCBI taxonomy): domain Bacteria; kingdom Pseudomonadati; phylum Pseudomonadota; class Gammaproteobacteria; order Oceanospirillales; family Halomonadaceae; genus Halomonas; species Halomonas sp. DP4Y7-1. The sequence continues at coordinate 40,398 of NZ_JAHVKS010000012.1, forward strand.
CCGGGGCAGCGGACAGTGGTGCCCGTGGCGTATCGGCCTTCGTCGTGCCGGCCGACGCGCCGGGCATCAGCTACGGCAAGAACGAAGACAAGATGGGCTGGAAGAGCCAGCCGACGCGGTTGGTCAGCCTTGATGGCGTGCGCGTGCCGGCCAATCATCGCCTGGGCGAGGAAGGCGAAGGGTTCCGGTTTGCCATGAAGGGGCTGGACGGCGGCCGTCTCAATATCGCCAGCTGTTCACTGGGCGCTGCGCAGCACGCGCTGACGCTGGCGCGCAATTATCTGGGTGAGCGCAAGCAATTCGGGCGTGAGCTGGCCTCCTTCCAGGCGTTGCAGTTCAAGCTGGCAGACATGGCGACCGAGCTGATGGCCGCTCGCTTGATGGTGCGCCAGGCCGCCTGGCGATTGGATCAGGCCGACCCCGAGGCCACCGCGCATTGCGCCATGGCCAAACGCTTTGCCACCGACATCGGTTTCAAGGTCTGCAACGAGGCGCTGCAGCTGCATGGGGGCTACGGTTATATCAGGGAATACCCCTTGGAGCGCCTGGTTCGTGATACCCGTGTCCATCAGATCCTTGAGGGCACCAACGAGATCATGCGGCTGATCGTCGGTCGTCGGCTGCTTGCCGATGGTGTGATCGAAGCGCTTCAGTAAGCGTCGCCGACACATCTCGCCCTACGCGGTTGGCCATGCCCAACGTCACGGTATTGCACTGCGGCAAGGCATTTCACTACCGCTAGGCATTTCACTACGAAGGCATTTCACTACGGCAAGGCATTTCACTACGGAGAGTATCTTGCATGCATCAGGATCTGGTCAGATTTCAGCGGCGACCTGCGGCGGGTGGCGGCTGTGTCGGTATCGCAACCCTTAACGCGCCCAAGGCACTCAATGCCCTGTCGCTGGAGATGATCGAGCAGCTGGATGAGCGTCTGGAAGAGTGGGCCCAGGATCCCGACGTGCACGCCGTCTGGCTGCAAGGGGAGGGTGACAAGGCATTCTGCGCCGGGGGCGACGTGGTGGCTTTGGTGCGCGAGTTGCAGCGCGAGAAAACGCAGCGGGTCCAGCCAGGTACCTACGCCACCCAGTATTTTGCCGCCGAGTACCGGCTTGACTACCGTCTGCACACCTACCCAAAACCGCTGCTGGTATGGGCCGACGGTATCGTCATGGGGGGAGGCCTGGGGCTGACCGCCGGTGGCCGCCATCGTCTGGTCACCGAGACCACGCGCATCGCCATGCCCGAAGTGACCATCGGGCTGTACCCGGATATCGGGGCCAGCTGGTTCTTGAACAAGATGCCTCCCGGCGTAGGCCTGTACCTCGGCTTGACCGGTGCCAGTATCAACGCGCGTGACGCCCTGGACCTGGGCATGGCCGATCGATTCGTGCCCAGGGAGCGCGGTGACGAACTGTTGGACGCCTTGTGTGACTGCCACTTCGCCGCCGGTCACGTGGTCGACGCTGAGGCACTGGTATGCGAGGTGCTGGCCCGCTTTGAGTCACCCGAGCAGGCTCCCGCAGCGCAGGTCTGGCCGCATCTCGATCACCTGCGTTCGCTGGTGGGCAAGGGGCGGGTCGAGGATGCCGTCGCTGCCATCACCGCCGATCACAGTGACGACGCCTGGCTCGCCGCCAATCGCAAGCGACTCACCCAGGGATGCCCGCTGACCGCGCACCTGGCGTGGCACATGCTTAAGCGACATCGCCACTCGTCCCTTGCGGATGCCTTTCGGGATGAACTGGTGGTGTCGGTGCAATGCAACGTGCTGGGAGACTTCGCCGAGGGTGTAAGGGCGCTGCTGATCGACAAGGACAAGTCACCGCAATGGCGTCACCGGGACGTATCCAGCGTGCCTGCGGCTGATCTGGCGGCCATGTTCGGCGCTCCCTGGGGCAAGGCTCCCGGCCCGCTTGATGACCTGTAGCGGCCCCCAGCAGCGCGCGCCGGCCTCATAGACATATTCTGATGAAGGGGCGGTCGAAGGTTCTGGCGCTTGTTCAAGCAAGACCAGCCGGCGGATCACCCTATCGCCAGCAACAACGAAAACAATGCAAACCGTCCTGAGCACAGTCAGGACATGTGGAGACAGCCAATGCACATTGCCTTTATCGGGTTGGGTAACATGGGGGCCCCCATGGCGGCCAATCTGGTCAACGCGGGTCACCAGGTCTGCGTGTACGATCTTGTAGAAAGCGCCATGGCCGCGCTGGAGCAGAAGGGGGCACGGCGCGGGGTGTCGGCCATTGATGCGGCCACCGGGGCCGACGTTGTGGTATCGATGCTGCCGGCTGGCGCCCACGTCAAGGCGCTGTATCTGGGGTGTGACGGAGAAGCGGGCTTGCTGGATGCCCTGGAAGGCACCCCCTTGCTGCTGGATGCCTCCACCATTTCGCCGGATGACGCACGCCTGGTGGCGGCGGAAGCGGCCAAGCGTGGGTGTACCTATCTGGATGCGCCGGTGTCCGGTGGTATCGGTGGAGCCCAGGCCGGCACCCTGACCTTTATCGTGGGCGGTGACGCAGCAGGCTTCGAGCGCGCCAGGCCGGTGCTCGAGGTGATGGGCAAGAATCTGTTTCACGCTGGCGGCAGCGGAAGCGGCCAGGTGGCCAAGATCTGCAACAACATGCTGCTGGGTATCCTGATGAGTGGCACCGCCGAGGCGCTGGCGCTGGGGGTGAAGAATGGGCTCGACCCCACGGTGCTGTCCGACATCATGAAGCAGAGCAGCGGCGGCAACTGGGCGCTCAATGTGTATAACCCCTGGCCAGGTGTCATGGAGGGATCTGCGGCCTCGCGTGACTATCAGGGTGGCTTTCTGACGGATCTGATGGCCAAGGACCTGGGGCTTGCCTGGGAACTGGCGCTGGGCTCCCGCTCCAGCGTTCCCATGGGCTCGCAAGCGCGCAATCTCTTCGCGCTGCACAGTGCCCAGGGCAACGGTGGCCTGGATTTCTCGAGCATCCAATCCCTGTATCGCGCCGGAGAGCCAGGTCAGGACTGACGCTTTGGTGTGACGGCTGGGTGATCAAGCGGCACCGCCTGCCCAGGCGGTGCCGCTTTTGTTTGGGGCGCGTTGCGCCGCTCGCGGATGTCGGCAGCGCTTGCCAAGGTTTCAGCACATTGGGGCAGCATCACGTTGGGTTCGACCAAGGTGGTGGTTGGCATCATTGGGAATTAGGTCTACATTTATCAAAAATGTAGACATTTTGGAGTTTGGCTAATGAGCAGCATTACCCCCGTCACCTGGGACGACCCCTTCCGTCTGGTCGATCAGCTGAGCGAAGAAGAGCGAATGGTCCAGCAGACCGCTCACGACTATTGCCAGGAAAAGCTGTTGCCGCGGGTGCTCGAAGCCAACCGCCACGAGCATTTCGATCGCGAGATCATGAACGAAATGGGCGAACTTGGTCTGCTGGGCGCCACCATCGACGGCTGGGGCTGCGCTGGCATGAACTACGTCAGCTACGGCTTGATAGCGCGTGAAGTGGAGCGCGTGGATTCCGGCTATCGCAGCGCCATGAGCGTGCAGTCGAGCCTGGTGATGTACCCGATTCACGCCTTTGGCAGCGACGCCCAGCGGGATCGCTACCTGCCTAAGCTTGCCAGCGGTGAGTGGGTTGGCTGCTTCGGCCTGACCGAGCCAGACCACGGGTCTGATCCGGGCAGCATGTCGACGCGGGCCTATCGCACGCAGTCGGGCTGGAGGCTGAACGGTACCAAGACCTGGATCACCAATTCCCCGATCGCCGATGTCTTCGTGGTGTGGGCCCGTGACGAGGAAGGGGTGATTCGCGGCTTCGTGCTGGAGAAAGGCATGCCGGGGCTCAGCGCGCCCAAGATCGACGGCAAGTTCAGCCTGCGTGCATCGATTACCGGTCAGATTGCGATCCAGGACGTCGAGGTCTCGGACGAGCAGCGTCTGCCTGGCGTGCAGGGACTCAAGGGGCCATTTTCCTGTCTCAACCGGGCGCGCTATGGCATCAGCTGGGGCGCCATGGGGGCGGCCGAAGCCTGCTGGCACGCGGCCCGTGACTACACTCTCGAGCGCAAGCAGTTTGGTCGACCGCTGGCGGCGAACCAGCTGATTCAAAAGAAGCTGGCGGATATGCAGACCGAGATTGCCCTGGGTCTGCAGGCCTCGCTGCGAGTGGGGCGGATGATCGACGACGGCCAGCTGGTGCCGGAAGCGATCTCCCTGATCAAGCGTAACAATTGCGGCAAGGCGCTGGATATCGCCCGCCAGTCTCGCGATATGCACGGTGGCAACGGCATCAGCGACGAGTATCACGTGATCCGTCATGTGATGAACCTGGAAGCGGTCAACACCTACGAGGGCACCCACGACGTCCACGCCCTGATCCTCGGGCGCGCCCAGACCGGCCTCCAGGCCTTCAGCGGTTGAGCGAGAGGGTCACGATGAGCGAGATGTCGACTGCTGCAGCTGCCGCTCCCGGCCTGGGGGCGAATCAACCGCTGTCCGGTGTGACGGTGCTCGACATGTCACGGGTACTGGCTGGACCCTGGTGCGGTCAGCTGCTGGCTGACATGGGGGCCAGGGTGATCAAGATCGAGCATCCAGGCCGGGGTGATGACACGCGTGGCTGGGGTCCCCCCTGGCACCAGGGGGTGGCGCAGGCTGAGCAGGACGTCGAACGTCAGGCGGCGTACTACCTGTGTGCCAATCGGGCCAAGCAGTCGCTGGCGATCGATATTGCCAGCGGTGAGGGCCAGCGTCTGGTCAAGGCGTTGGCCCGCGGCGCGGACATCGTGCTCGAGAACTTCAAGGTCGGAGGGCTGGCGCGCTACGGCCTGGACGCTGCGTCGCTGCGGGCGCTGAATCCTGCCCTGGTGGTATGTTCCATCACCGGCTTCGGTCAGACTGGCCCCTATGCCCATCGGGCGGGTTACGACTTCATGATCCAGGCCATGGGCGGCTTGATGAGCCTGACCGGCGAAGCCGATGGCATGCCGATGAAGACAGGCGTGGCCATCACGGATGTGATGACGGGACTGTACGCTGCCGTTGGCGTTCTGGCGGCACTGAATCGCCGGCGTGACACCGGGGAGGGCAGCCATGTCGACCTGGCACTGCTGGATGTCCAGGTGGCGACCTTGGCCAATCAGGCGCTGAACACGCTGGTCAGCGGTCGTGCACCAGAGCGCTATGGCAACGCCCACCCCAATATTGTTCCGTACCAGGCGTTTGCCTGTCGGGATGGGCACCTGGTACTGACAGTAGGCAATGATGGGCAGTTTGCACGCCTCGCTGAACTGCTCGGGCATCCCGAGTGGAGTCAGGGCGAGTACGCCACCAATGAAGGGCGTGTGGCCCATCGTGACGACCTGGTGGCCTTGATCCAGGGCATTCTCAGCGGCGATGAACGGGATGTGTGGCTGGCGCGCTTCGAAGCCTTGGGCATTCCCGCAGGGCCGATTCACACCCTGACGGAAGTGTTTGCCGATCCCCAGGTGCAGCACCGGGGGATGGCCCGTGAGATTGATGGCGTGCCTCAGGTCGCCAACCCGCTGCGCTTCGATGGCGAGAGTGCCACCGCCGATGTTCCACCCCCCAAGCTCGGCGAGCACAGCGAGCGTGTGCTGGCCGACATGGGGCTCAGTGCAGACGATATCGCACGCCTCAGGCGCGAGGGCATCATTCGCTGAGGCGCCTGGTCCCTGGTGTTGCTTCTCAGGTGATACGTGGATGTTGCTGCTCAGGTCAGATGGTTGTCCCAGCGCAGCGGCAGCGAGGCGACCAGGCTATGGTGACCTGACGACGCAAGGTGGTGGACATCACCGCTGCCGGTGGTGATCAGATAGCCGCCGCTGCCGTCGCAGCGAAGCCCGGCAGCATCGTCGATCGGGAGGTCTGCCTGCAGCGCGCCACTGTTTCGGTCGATCAGCAGCACGCGGTTTCCTCTGGGTGCAGATACCGCTGCAGTGGCGGCAACCTGGCTGACCGCAACACTTGCCGTGTATTGGGCAAGGCCCGCCTGGATCTGGTCGGGCAGGGTCCACTCCTCAAACCCACCATCTGCGGATCGCCTGGCGATCAGCGGGTGGTGGGTTTCCCATTCGGGGCCCTGGAATTGATAGCCGACGATGATGCTGCCATCTTCGGCAATATCCAGGTGGCGGCAGCTCAGCTGGTGGTGAGACGGGCGGTGGCGCTCCACAATGTCACCGCTCTGGCGATCGATCAGCAGCAGGGCCGGTGCCATCTCGGCCAGGTTGAGCTTGGCGCGGCCGCTTTCGGGACGGGTCAGGATGCCGCCCAGGGCGATCGCCAGGCTGGCACCGTCGGGCATCAGGCCGATCTCGTGGGGCCCGATACCGTCCAGTTCCCACTCATTCACCAGACGATAGTGATCCTCTGCATCCCGCACCTGCACCAGCCCCATGGCATCCTCGACGCGATTGGCGGTGAGGTAGAGCCAACGGCCGCTGGGGTCGAACACCCCATGTCCATAGAAGTGGCGCCCGTCACCCGCTTCAATGGTCATCAGCGTCGCTTGATGCGATGCGTCGATGACGTGGAAGCGGTAGCCGGGACGACGTGCAAACAGCACCGCCTGGTCGTGGCCTGGCCGCAGGCAGCCGCCGTGACAGCGCTCTGGCGCTGGCAGCAGAAAATGCTCGCTGCCGTCACGCCGAATACCCGCCAGGTGATGGCCGCCATGGGTGTCGTCCACTGCGCTGAAAAACCACTCACGCCGCTGCTGCTCGTCGCTGGCCCACAGCGATATGGGCACACCCGATAACGCCAGGCCGGTCAGGGCGAGTCCCGCACTGGAGCTGACCAGCAGCCGTCGGCGCAGGGGGTCCTGAACCGATGCTTGCCGAGAAGTCGACGGCTGTCTGCGGCCGATGGCTAGCCTCGATGACATGGGATCAGTCTCCGTCGCTCGAGTTGAAGCCGCGAACGATACCTAGCGCCGGGGCTATTTCATCGCCGAGTACCTGGCGTAGCTGGGCAACCTCCAGATAGAGCGTGGCCAGCTGCTGGCGCGTCTGGTCGTCTTGCAGTCCGGCGGCAATCCCTGTGTCCAGTTGACGTGCCTGATCGAGCGTATCCTTGAGCTGGTCGCTGAATGCCGCGGCAAGATCGTCCTGGTGCTGCTGCGAGAGCCACAGTGCGAGCCCCGGGACGAAGTGATCCTGCAGTCCCTCCAGGGTGGCCGTCGCCAGGGTGATCGAGGCATCACTGCGCCAGGCCTCTGCGCGGTAGCCATTGGCCGGTGCGCCCATCATCCCTAGGGGCTCGCCCAGGCGCTTGTCCTCGAGGATCTCGAGGGACTGCAGCGCGGCGTGAACGGTGGCCTCGGAGTAGCTGTCGGTGGTCAGGTAGTGGGAGCGGAAGGCTTGCCAATCGCGGTTCAGCTCGCTGGCGACCTGAGCAAGGTGCTGACTGATGGCCTGGGCCAGCGCACAGGCATTCGGCTGCTGGAGCGAGTGCTGCGTCATGGCGTCGTCAAACAGCAGGTATTCCAAGGCAGGGAAGCCCTGCTCGGCGACGCCGGCGGCGGCGATGTCAGCGGGCGTGACCGCCGTCTCCTGACCCAGTCGGCTGGCGATGCGACTGCCGACCAGGTTCTTGTTGTCAGGCCAGAACTGCAGCTGCCAGGCGCGACTGTCGACCTCGATCGGGCCAAAATCGACGAAGCGGACGGCCTGCCAGGCCTGGTAGGCGTCCAGCCAGTGCGCTGCCAGGGCGTCTTGATCGAGCGCATCGCAACCCGGCGTGAAGGCCTCCGCCAGGGACTCGGTGGTGCGGTTCAGCTGCTGGTAACCCTGCTGGATATCGTGATGCCACGTCTCACGGGGCGAAGTACCCGCCTGGTCAGCGAGGGCGGCGCTACTGTACATCGCGACGATCGACGCCAGCGTGGCGCCACCCAGTGAAAAGGCGCGAGAAAGTGACGCGAAGGGGGAACGTGAGCGGTACGTCATAGTGAATTCAGGAACTCCAGCAATTGTGCACGCTCCTGCTGCGCAAGAGCGCGATAACGATCCCGGGCGGTGAGCGCTTCTCCACCGTGCCACAGGATGGCCTCTTCAAGGGTGCGTGCCCGGCCATCGTGGAGAAAGCCTGCCTGGGGGTTGACCTGCTGGGCAAGACCGATGCCCCACAGCGGCGGGGTGCGCCATTCGTTGCCATCTGCCTGGTACTCGGGGCGGCCGTCGGCAAGCTCCGGCCCCATATCATGCAGCAGCATATCGGTGTAGGCCCACAGGGTCTGGCCCGCCAGTTCAGGACGAGCCGTGTCCTCCGGGGTGGTCAGGCTGGGGCGGTGGCAGGCGGCGCAGCCGAGTTCGTTGAACTGGCGGGCGCCGGCCTGTACCGCAGGATCCTGCATGTTCCTTCGCTGCGGAACGGCCAGGCTCGAGGCATAGAAGGTGACAAAGTCGGCCACTTCGTCGCTGACCTCCGGGTCGCCGCCGTCGGGGAAGTCCTCGCAGCTCTGGCCTGGCATGCAGTCGGTAGCGGCGGCCAGACGTGAGGTCAGCCCCATGTCGCCGGCGAAGGCATGCAGGCTCTGCTGTTCCACACTGGGTTCGCCGGCCTTCCAGCCAAATCGTCCCAGCACCGTCTCCTGCTGGCGCACGTCCCAGACACGATTGGCGCGCCCGGAGATACCGTCTGCGTCGCTATCGTCGGGATCCGCCCACTGCAGCAGCTGGTCCTCGTCCACCACTTCGAGCAGGCCCAGTCCGATCATCGGTGGCGCCACCCGGGGCGAGGTCAGCAGCGTCTCGGGCAGGGCGCCGTAGGCGGGATCCTCGATGTGGTAGGTGGGCACCGCCAGCGTGACCTGGTGGCCATCATCGAAGGTAATCTCTCGGGGCGAGAGTGAGCGAACCATGTCGGCTTCAGGCGTTGCGCCCGGAATCGCCGCGGTTTGCAGCTGGCGGCCGTAGTGGGGCACCGGCACAGCGCCGGTTCGCCTGACCAGCTCGTGGTCGTCCGCGGTGGTGGCCGGCACGGATAGCCTCAGGAACAGGGACACCGGTGGTTCACCGTCTGCCGGCGGGTGACCGCGACCGTCCTTGATATGACAGCCCTGGCAGCTGTTGGTATTGATCAGCGGACCAAGGCCGTCACGGGCATCGGTGCTAGCGGGGGCCACGACCCAGGGATTGCGAAAGAAACTGTTGCCGACGCTGAAGTCGAGCCGCTTGGTCATGCTCATGTTGCCCAGGGGCAGCGAGTAAGCGTTGTGGTCGAACTGCTTGACCGAGCCTTCGCCGCCGGAGCGAGGATCGGTCTGGAGTGATGGCTCGCCGCTGGCAAGGACCTGCGTGCCAAGGGTGAGCCCAGCCAGCAAGACTGGCAAGGTACGGTTTAAGGTGGGCATGTGACGCATCTGGCGATTCCTTGACACAGTCAAGCCGCACGCCAAGGCGTGCGGCTTCTCGAGGCGAATGAATCGCATTTCATCATTTAGTTCTTGGCCTGGATGTGATCTACATCAACAAAGCTCCGGCCAGGAGACGATCAGAAGTCGTGACCGGCATCATCCGGCTCGAGTGAGGTGACGCCAAGCTCGCCCGCAGCCTCCTCGATGGAGACAGTCTGGGTGACCAGGGCAAGAATGGCGTCGTTGACGATGGCCGCACCTTGCTCATTGCCTGGAGCGATCATCATGTCGAAGGTCATGGGCGACTCGCTCTGCTCCGCCGTCTGCTTGAGGGTGCCCAGGGCTGCCATGGAGCTCTCAAGCTGCTGCTCAAGGGTCTGCGCCAGGTCGCTGTCGGTCTGCGCCAGCAGGGCCTCTACACTGGGTCCCTCGAGAACGCTGCCATCGATGCGCTGATATTGGCCGGTGTAGACGTTCTGAATGCCCTTGCCATTGTAGTAGTGCGAGTTGTGGGTGTTGTCGCTGAAGCAGTCGTGCTCGTCTTCATAGGAATTGGCCTCCAGTGCGACCTTCATGCGCTCACCGGCCAGCTCGCCCAGTGACAGCGACCCCATGCCAAACAGAATACGGCGCAGGCCTTCTTCGCTCGGTACGCTGGTCAACTCGCGGCGATAGTTGTCTTCGTCCACCGGAGCCCATTGGGCCACCATCCACTCCAGATCCTGGATCAGTAGCTGGCTGGCGGCTTTCAAGTAGGCGCGGCGGCGATCGCAGTTACCGTTGGTGCAGTCATCGCCAAGGGCGAAGTCGCTGGCCTCACGCTCGCCGGCACCCGGCTCGTAGCCATGCAGGTCCTGTCCCCACAGCAGAAACTCAATGGCGTGATAGCCGGTGGCGACGTTGGCTTCGGAGCCGCCAATTTCATTGAGCTCTGCCAGCAGTTCCGGCGAAAGGGTGGAGACGTCGATCTCGTCGCCGCCGACGGTAATCGAGGAGGAGGCGATGATGTTGGCGGTGGCACCGGCGTTGCCGAGCTCATGCTGATAGCCGTCCTGGCTGACGTAATCGATCATGCCCTCGTCCAGCGGCCAGGCGTTGAGTTGGCCTTCCCAGTCATCGACCACCGCGTTGCCGAAGCGGAAGACCTCACTCTGCTGGTAAGGAATGCGTGCCTCGCGCCAGGCCTTCTTGGCGGCAGCCAAGGTTTCGGAGGTCGGGGCCGCCAGCAGCTCATCGATGGCGACGTCCAGCGCCTTGGCGGTCTTCAGCGCATCGCTGTAGGTGGTGTGTGCCAGGTCAGCGTAGTGCCCGACGACGGCGTCGGCGGTGACATCCTCGGCGGAAGCATGGGAAGCCACAGCGAGAGCACCGGCCGCGATAGCAAGCGCCAGAGGGCGACGCACAAGACGAGAGATCATGGAATTGTCCTTTTCACGAAGGCAGGAAGGAGGCGCTGGAACGCGTCCTTGAAATAGTAACGAGATTGACTCTCATTGCAAGCTGAGCGGCCTGCTGTCGAAGAGGTAAAGGACGTGGGCGAAGCGATAGAGACAAGCACTTGCTGCAAAGATGACGAGTGGACGTCTGTCCGTGGGCCGACAGTCAATCGTGCCGACCGTGTGGCCCAGCGGACAGGGAAAGCAGAGGTAACCGGGGACTCGGAGCACTTGCCCCGATGTCCTGAGCGCGATCAGCGAGGGGAAAAGCGGCGGTTGATGCCGGTTTCCGCAATCATGCGCGTCGAAATCTCTTCCACGGAAAAGCGCGTGGCGTCGATGAACGGAATATGCAGCTGTCGGAACATGGCTTCAGCCTGAGCCACCTCCTGCATGCATTGGTCCATGCTGCTGTAGCGGCTATTGGGCCTTCGTTCGTGGCGAATCGCTGCCAGTCGCCTGGGATCGATGGTCAGGCCAAACAGCTTGTGGCGTTGCTTGGCCAGCACGGCCGGCAGTTTCAGGGTGCCGCTGTCGTCCTGGTCGTCTTCGGTCAGCGGGTAGTTGGCGGCACGAACGCCGAACTGCAGTGCCAGGTAGAGCGACGTTGGGGTCTTGCCGCAGCGCGACACGCCGACCAGGATCACGTCCGCCTGGTCGTATTGATGGGTGCGCGCGCCGTCGTCATTGTCCAGGGCGAAGTGCACCGAGTGAATGCGGTCCATGTAGACGTCATCGCTGGAAATGGCGTGAGTGCGCCCCACGCTGTAGGACGAATGTGTTTCCAGTTCCTTTTCCAGCGGCTCCAGAAAGGTCGAGAAGATATCGACCTTGAACCCCGGCGCTTGACGAATCACGGCGCGAATCTTTTCGTCGACGATGGTGTCGATGATGATCGGCTGCACGCCGTCCCTGACCGCGGTGGCTTCGATGATCCCGACCAGCGAGCGCGCCTTCTCGATAGTGTCGATATAAGGCTTGGTCAACTTGCGTATCTCGACGTTCTCGAACTGGGCCAGCAGGCTGCGTCCAAGACTTTCGGCGGTGATGCCGGTGCCGTCGGAAATGAAGAAAGCGGTACGGGTCATGGCGGATACCTTGTAAAGAGTGCTGGCATTGTCCGCTGCATGGCGGGGACAGACAAGTTGTGCGCGATCGAAGTAAAATTAGCCGGGATTGGCCTCCCTGACTACAAGCAGATCAATCGGCTGTGCTGGCCCAATGATGGGCCGAGACCGTTGGCCCCCAGGCCAGGTGAGGGAAGGGCCGGGGGGATATCGGTCGGACGCCGCCAAGACCCTGATGGAGGCGTTGCGTAGTGGCACGCCGATGCCCCTGAAGGTGGCCAGACTACAGAAAGCAGGTTTTTTCCCCCGGTGTTGTAAAAATCCTCCAGTGACTTCGCTCTTAGACCAATGGCGAATATGGTGGGGCGCTGATAGAGTCGCCAGCATCCAGTCATGACGGCGTGTCATGGACGAGTTCGTCGACATCCAAGGGGGTCACGTGGACAAGTACATTCTGTGGTTTGATCAGTTGGGCATGAACGACGTCGAGCGCGTTGGCGGCAAGAACGCTTCTCTCGGCGAGATGATTTCCAATCTGGCGGGGGCGGGGGTCACGGTGCCCGGCGGTTTCGCTACCACCGCTGATGCCTATCGCGAGTTTCTCTCCCACGAGGGGCTCAATGATCGAATCAATCAGGAACTTGCACGCCTGGACGTCGATGACGTCAATGCCCTGGCCGAGGCCGGCAGCAAGATTCGTCAGTGGGTGATCGATACGCCCCTGCCGCCCGCCTTCGAGGCGGCGCTGCGCGAGGCCTACGAGCAGATGCTGGGCAAGCATCCGAACCTGAAGGTGGCCGTGCGCAGCTCTGCAACGGCGGAAGACTTGCCTGACGCTTCCTTCGCTGGCCAGCAGGAAACCTTCCTCAACATTGAAGGCTACGACAATATCAAGCGTGCGGTGCACGAGGTGTTTGCGTCGCTGTTCAATGACCGCGCCATCTCCTACCGCGTGCATCGTGGCTATGCCCACGAGAACGTGGCGCTGTCCGCCGGGGTGCAGAAGATGGTGCGCTCCGAGACCGGCGCCAGCGGCGTCATGTTCACCCTGGACACAGAGTCCGGCTTCCGTGATGCGGTGTTTGTCACCTCTTCCTGGGGCCTGGGGGAGACCGTGGTGCAAGGCGCGGTGAACCCCGATGAGTTCTACGTGCACAAGCACACCCTGGCGGCAGGGCGCCCTGCAGTGCTGCGCCGCAACCTGGGATCGAAGCTGATCAAGATGATCTACACCGGCGACGCCAGCGCGGGTAAGTCGGTCGAGACCGTGGACGTGCCCCTGTCCGACCGCGGTCGCTTCAGCATCAACGATGAACAGGTCATGGCACTGGCGCGCCAGGCGATGACCATCGAACAGCACTATGGCCGCCCGATGGATATCGAGTGGGCGCTGGATGGCGACGACAACCAGCTGTACATCGTGCAGGCGCGTCCTGAAACCGTGGTGTCTCAGCAGGAAGGCGGCTCGCTGGAGCGCTTCCAGCTGAAAGAGAAGGGGCGCACCCTGGTCACCGGCCGTGCCATCGGTCAGCGCATTGGCCGTGGTGCGGTCAAGGTGATCCTGAGCCCGGACGAGATGGATAAGGTCAACAGCGGCGACGTGCTGGTGACGGACATGACCGACCCGGACTGGGAGCCGATCATGAAGCGTGCCTCGGCCATCGTCACCAATCGCGGTGGACGTACCTGTCACGCGGCGATCATTGCCCGTGAGCTGGGCATCCCCGCGGTGGTTGGCTGTGGTGATGCCACTGAGGTGCTGCGTGATGGTCGCGAAGTGACCGTATCCTGTGCCGAGGGTGATACCGGCCATGTCTACGACGGTCTGCTGGAATTCGATCGTAACGTGACCAGCGTCGACGCCATGCCCGACATTCCGTTCAAGATCATGATGAACGTGGGCAACCCGGATCGTGCCTTCAGCTTCTCTACGCTGCCCAACGCGGGCGTTGGCCTGGCGCGCCTGGAGTTCATCATCAATCGGATGATCGGTGTGCACCCCAAGGCCCTGCTGGAGTACGACACCCTGCCGGGTGAGCTGCAGCAGACCATTGACCTGCGTATTGCCGGCTACGACGACCCCGTCAGCTTCTATGTCGACAAGCTGGTTGAGGGTATCTCGACCCTGGCCGCCGCTTTCTACCCCGAGCGTGTCATCGTGCGCATGTCGGACTTCAAGTCCAATGAGTACGAGAACCTGATCGGCGGCAAGCTGTACGAGCCAGGCGAAGAGAACCCGATGCTTGGCTTCCGCGGCGCGTCGCGCTATATCTCCGAGACCTTCCGGCCGTGCTTCGAGCTCGAGTGCCGTGCCATGAAGCGGGTGCGCGACGAGATGGGACTCGACAACGTCGAGCTGATGATTCCCTTCGTTCGCACCACCGAGGAAGCCAGCGAAGTGGTTGACCTGCTGGCGGCCAACGGCCTCAAGCGCGGCGACAACGGGCTCAAGGTCATCATGATGTGCGAGCTGCCTGCCAACGCCCTGCTGGCGGACGAGTTCCTCGAGTACTTCGATGGCTTCTCTATTGGCTCCAACGACCTGACCCAGCTGACGCTAGGTCTCGATCGCGACTCCGGCATTGTGGCGCACCTCTTCGATGAGCGTAATCCCGCCGTCAAGAAGCTGCTGGCCATGGCGATTCAGGCCTGCAAGGCCAAGGGCAAGTACGTGGGCATCTGCGGCCAGGGGCCGTCGGATCATCCAGAGCTGGCCAAGTGGCTGATGGAGCAGGGTATCGACTCCGTGTCCCTGAACCCTGACGCTGTACTGGAAACCTGGTTCATGCTGGCGGGCGAAACCATCGGCTAGACTAGCAGCGCCCTCTATTGAGGGCGTGTGACCAGAGCTTCTGACGAGAACTTCCGACGAAAGCGTCTGTCAGCACCCTCCGTATTCACGCCGCGGCCATGGCCGCGGCGTGTTACGTTGGTTCGGGGTGCATGACATCGCCGTATCAGGTGTAGTGGCCGATGATGCCGCGACGAGCGGCGCGTGCCGAGCAGGCAGCAAAGTGGCCTCCAGGGCTCCCCAAGGGCCATGAGAATTGGCACCATACAGGCAGTTTGTTGATAGGACGTTGTAATGGCATATCTGTTGGTCATGGGGAGCGTGCTGCTGTCCATCGGGGTGTGCCTGGGATGGATGTGCTGGTCGCTTGGGCGCTGGCTGCTGGCGGGTATCCTGCCTGAGCGGACCCCGGCGGCGAAAAAACCGACACCCAAGGCGCGCAGCAAGCGGGCTTCGGCGAGTCGCGCCAAGAAGGCGGGCAGCGACAAGGCCGCTGCGGCCAAGGCGACCACCTCTGCACCAAAGACACCGCGACCCAAGCGCGAGCCCACCCCGCCCTGGTCATTGACCAAGGCGCTTGCGCGTGTGCGCTCGGCGCTGCCGTTGGGCCTGCTGATGGCGTTGGTGTTTGGGGTGGTGCGCCTGGCGGAAAAAGGCATGGCCGAGCGCGCCGAGGATGTACCGCAGGGGTACCATCAGTTGGTTTCCACCCTTGGCGGGTTGACGCTGGTGATGCTGGCCTTGGCGCTTATCTGCGCGTTTTGCCGGCTGCGCATCCGGCGCCACGAGAAGCGAGCATGAGCGTGCGGTATCGTAGGCTGCGATAAACTATGCTGAAGCAGCAACTATGCATCAGCACACCTATGCATAAACACACCTATGCATAAACACATAAGGCATCTTTGATTTCGTCACAAAAGGAGCGGTGATGAGAGCGACGTTCTTGCGTCGGCCTGACGGCCTGGCCACGGCAGTGGCCTGGGTAATGGCAAGCAGTCTCCTGGCATCGGCAGTGGAAGCCGCGCCAGCGTTTGACTATACCCGTCCGGCCATTTCCCCAGAGGAGGGCTCCGGTTACGAGGAAAAGCCGGGTTGGGCGACGGAGCGGTTTGCGGTGGCAGCGGCCAACCCGCTGGCGACGGATGCCGGCTATCAGGTATTGAAGGCAGGTGGCAACGCCATCGACGCGGCGGTCGCCGTACAGATGGTGCTGACGCTGGTCGAGCCTCAGTCCAGTGGGATTGGCGGTGGCGCTTTCCTGATGCTGCATGACGGCGAGAAGGTCCACGCCTTCGATGGCCGAGAGAAGGCTCCGTTAGGGGCCGACGAGGCGCTGTTTCTGGATGCAGACGGCGAGCCGATCGAGTTCATGACCGCCGTGGAAAGTGGCCGCTCCGTCGGTGTGCCCGGCACCGTGCGCATGCTCGAGCTGGCCCACGACGAACATGGCAAGCTGCCATGGGCGTCCCTGTTCGTGCCCGCCATCACCCTGGCAACCGAGGGCTTCGAGGTCAGTCCACGCCTCCACCAGAGCCTGGCCGCCACGCCATCGCTGGCGGAAGATGATGTCGCGGGTGCCTACTTCTTCGATGACGAAGGGCAGCCTGTGGCGGTCGGCACCCGGCTACGCAATCCTGCGCTGGCGGCGATTCTGACCAAGATCAGCGAGGAGGGGAGCACGGCCCTGCATACCGGTGAGATTGCCGAGGATCTGGTGTCCAGGGTACAGAATCATCCGGACATGCCGGGCACCCTGAGTCTCGAGGACATGGCCGGCTACGCGGCCGTCGAGCGGGACGCACTGTGTACCCCTTGGCGGCAGTGGGAGGTCTGCGGTTTTCCGCCTCCTTCCTCGGGGCATCTGACGATGATGCAGATCCTGGGCATCATGGAGGCCAGGCCCGAGATCGAGACCGCGCTGAATGAGGGAGTGCCCACCGTGGACTGGCTGCACCCGTTCCTTGAGGCGTCGCGCCTGGCCTTTGCCGACCGCGCCCGCTTCATCGGTGACAGCGATTTTGTCGAGGCCCCAGGCGGTACCTGGAGCTCGCTGGTAGCGCCGGAGTATCTGGCCAAGCGGGCAGAGCTGATCGAAGAGCAGAGCATGGGCAGCGGTGCGGCGCGGCCGGGCAACCCAGGGGCGATGAAGACAGCCTACGCGTCGCAGCCCCATCAGCCCGAGTATGGCACCAGTCACATCAGCATCATTGATGGTGACGGGCAGGCGGTCGCCATGACCGCGAGTATCGAGCAGGCGTTTGGCTCGCGCATCATGGCCAATGGAGGGTCGGACCTGGACGGCGGTTACCTGCTCAACAATGAGCTGACCGACTTTTCCTTTACGCCTACCGATGAGCAAGGCACGCCCATTGCCAACCGGGTCGAGGCGGGCAAGCGGCCCAGGTCCAGCATGAGTCCGACGCTGGTGTTCGACCAGCAGACGGGTGACCTGGTGGCCAGCCTCGGGTCGCCGGGGGGCGCGGCCATCATCCACTACACTGCCCAGACGCTGGACGCCATGCTGGTGCGTGGGCTCGATGCCCAGCAGGCGCTCAATCTGCCCCATGCCATCACGCTGGGTGACACTGTCTATCTGGAGGAAGGGCGTTTTCCCGAGGCCACCGTGCGTGATCTGCAGGGGATGGGACACGAGGTGGAGACCCGTGAGCTGACCAGCGGCTTGCAGGCACTGGAGGTCACCGAAGAGGGTCTGTTCGGTGGCGCCGACCCCCGTCGAGAAGGCGTCGTCATGGGCGACTGAGGTGATGGCTGGCTGAGCCTTGGCAGCGCCAGCTGGGCTTTGGCTGGCACTGCCACTTGGCTTCTGGCGGGCTACGCCACTTGGCTTCTGGCTAGCTAGGCCACTTGGCTTCTGGCTGGTAGTGCCATGTCGCCGCCGTGGCTCAGCTCTCCAGCCAGTGGCGTAGCTTGGTCAGCATCAGTTCCGCGTCGCTCATGGCCTGGCGCTCGCGCAGCAGCGCCGTCAGCAGGTCAGGTCGGTCGGTAATGATACCGTCGACCCCCAGGTCGATCAGGCGAGCCATGCGCGCTGGGTCATTCACGGTCCAGGCGTACAGCGGCTTGTCGCTCACGTGAGCCCGGCGCAGCTGGTCGTCGTCAATCTGCGTATGGCGCAGCCCGAGCCCATTGAAATGGCGATAGGGCAGGCTTCCGGGCAATGCCCACTCCGCCAGCAGCAGGCTGCGTGCATCGGGCGCAAGCTGATTGATGCGCTGAACCTGGCGATAGGACAGCGATGCCAGCCAGCTGGTCTGCAGCAGCTGCGGGTCGCCGCAGACGAGCCGGTCGAGTTTGTCCGTGGCATCGTGACGACATGCCAGCCGCTGCTGCCGCTCGTTCTGCAGGTCGCCTAGCACAGCCTCGATCAGCGCTTCTTCCTGGCCCCGCTCAGGCTTGAGCTCTATCAACAGCCTAGCGCGTCCACGCACCTCCTCAAGGACTCGATCGAGCCTGGCCAGGGGCTCTCCGGCAAAGGCATGCGCGAAGCTTGCGCCGATGTCCAGCCTGGCAAGCTCGCTCCAGTCGAGATCACCGATGCGTCGGTCATCACCGGCCAGGCGCAACAGGGTGGCATCGTGACTCAGTACCACGGTGCCGTCACCGGCCAGCCTGACATCAATCTCGATCACATCAGCACCGTCGTCCATGGCGCGACGGATCGCCGACATGGAGTTTTCCGGCGCGACCATGGAGGCGCCCCGGTGGGCGATCACGTCGACCTGTTCGCGGATATCCTGTCGCTCGACCATCAACCACGCCTGAGACAGGGCAAACAGCACGATGCCCACCTCGATACCCCATGCCCAGCGACCCGGATGGGCGTCGGCAGGAGGTGGGGCGGGGCGGGGCAGACGATGGGCACGCCGCAGGTAAAGACAGGTCGCCAGCAACGCATTGACGACGATGATGGCAAAGGCGACGCCCAGGGTCAGCAGCGTGGCCGAGGTCACCACCGCCAGCATGGTCGGTATGACTACTGCGCCGATATCCGGCAGATTGGCGATCAGGGGGCCGACCCAGGCACTGAATACCAGTGAGACCGCAGAAGGCAGGGCCAGCAGGATGGTCAGCATGCTGAAGATGACCAGTGCCAGGCCGCCT
The DNA here is from genome assembly GCF_019800705.1 of Halomonas sp. DP4Y7-1. Classification (NCBI taxonomy): domain Bacteria; kingdom Pseudomonadati; phylum Pseudomonadota; class Gammaproteobacteria; order Oceanospirillales; family Halomonadaceae; genus Halomonas; species Halomonas sp. DP4Y7-1. The sequence continues at coordinate 59,179 of NZ_JAHVKS010000012.1, forward strand.
TGGCGTTTGACCGTCAGAGCGTGGCTGCGACGCAACGCGGCGAAGGGCTTGAGGCCCTCCAGCACGAGGCTTGGCAAGGCAAGCCACCAGCGAATGTACAGCCTGCCTGCAAGCGCCAGCCACAGTCCTACCATCGGCAGCAAGGTAGAGAGATAGAGCCAGAAAGCCGGTGGTCGCACGTGACGGACGTAGTAGGCGTCCAGGCCGCTGAGCAGACTGTCATGCACCAGGTGGGCACAGGCCAGCAGGATGGCCACGCCGCTCAAGTGAACGGCCACCTGCAGGCACGCCAGTGTGGCCAGTGCTGGCAGCCGATGCAGGCTCTGCCATAGCGCCACCAGTGCCTGACGCGCATGGGAGCCCTGGCGTTCGACCGCCACCAGCATCATGCCGGCCTGCTGCAGGTACAGCAGCGTCAGCAGGCCGGCGGCAAAGGCAAAGACCCAGGTGAAGCCCAGAGGTGACAGCAACAGCTCGACGGCGTCGGCAGTGGTCACCAGTGGTCGACCGACCTGTTCCAGCCAGATGGCCAGCAGCCAACCCAGTGTGGGCAACAGCAGGGCGGAGGCGAACAGGGTGAAAAGCAGATGGTAGGCCAGCAGCGGGCGCAGGTGGTCGCTCAGGCTGGTAAAGACATCCCGGGCAAGCGTCATTGAGGGTCGTCTGCCGTTGGACGGTGCATGTATGGCGTGCCGAGGCTATGGTCGATAGTGCTGGACCACAGCCCTGGATGGGTCACAGGAGGCTGGGCAGCCGCGGTAGGGGGAAGCGTCGCGCCGATCGCGGAACACCTCACTCCAGAGCGAGACGCTCTTCGGCCACCAGGATGCCGTTGTTGTCGGCGTAGACCCATTGGCCGGGGGTAAAGCTGACCCCAGCGAAGGTGACCGGCACATCGCGCTGCCCTTCACCACGCTTCTCGCTCTTGCGTGGGTGGGCGCCGAGCGCCTGAATGCCTAGATCCGTCTCGGCAAGGATGTCTACGTCGCGCACGCAGCCGTACATGATGACGCCGGCCCAGCCATTGCCTGCCGCCTGTTCTGCCAGCATGTCGCCGAGCATCGCGCAGCGGGTCGAGCCGCCGGCATCCACGACCAGCACCGCGCCGTCGCCAGGTTCGGCGACCGCCTGCTTGACCAGGGAGTTGTCCTCGAAGCACTTGACCGTGCGAACCGGGCCGGCAAACGCTTCTTGACCGCCGTAGTTGACGAAGATCGGGTCACATACGGCCACTTCAGGAAAGGCATCACAGATATCTGGGGTGACAATCTGGCTCATGGGGCATCTCCGTTGCTGTTAATCGCATGATGCCATAGATGCGGGGGTTATCCAGCCCCGGGGCACTGCGTGACATCGTGACATTCGCGAGGCGCCCAACGAAAAAGCGCCCGGACGTTGACGTCCGGGCGCTTCATTACTGACAGGCGGCGTGCCTGATCAGGGCGTGACTCAGGCCTCCTGGGCGACCGGAATCACGTTCGAGGCGGCTTTCTGATATTCCTCGATTTCATGGAAGTTCATGTAGCGGTAGATTTCACCCGCCATGGCATCGAACTCACCCATGTAACGACGGTACTCGTCGACGCTCGGCAAGCGGCCTTCCACCGCCGCCACCGCCGCCAGTTCGGCGGAGGCCAGGAAGACGTCGGCGCCGTCGCCCAGGCGGTTGGGGAAGTTACGGGTAGAGGTGGACACCACCGTGCTCTTGGCGGCAACACGCGCCTGGTTACCCATGCACAGCGAGCAGCCGGGCATTTCCATGCGGGCGCCAGCGCGGCCATAGATGCCGTAGTAGCCTTCCTCGGTCAGCTGGTGCTGGTCCATCTTGGTCGGCGGAGCGAGCCACAGCTTGGTCTTCAGGCTGCCTGCGGGCTGCTTCTCGAGCAGCTTGCCGGCGGCACGGAAGTGACCAATGTTGGTCATGCACGAACCGATGAACACTTCATCGATGCTCTGGCCAGCCACTTCGGACAGCAGGCGCGCATCGTCCGGGTCGTTGGGGGCACACAGCACCGGCTCCTTGAGCTGCTCCAGGTCGATCTCGATGACCTCGGCGTACTCTGCGTCGGCGTCGGCGCGCATCAGGCTCGGGTTGGCCAGCCACTCTTCCATGGCCAGGATACGGCGCTCGATGGTGCGCTTGTCGCCGTAGCCGTTGGCAATCATCCACTTGAGCAGAGTGATGTTCGACTTCAGGTACTCGCTGACCGAATCCTCGGACAGGGTGATGGTGCAGCCTGCAGCGGAGCGCTCGGCACTGGCGTCGGACAGCTCGAAGGCCTGCTCGACGGTAAGCTCCTCGAGGCCTTCGATTTCCAGCACGCGGCCAGAGAAGGCGTTCTTCTTGCCGGACTTCTCGACGGTCAGCAGGCCCTGCTGGATCGCGTAGTAAGGGATCGCGTGGACCAGGTCACGCAGGGTCACGCCGGGCTGGCGCTTGCCCTTGAAGCGAACCAGAATCGACTCCGGCATATCCAGCGGCATGACGCCGGTGGCGGCGGCAAAGGCGACCAGACCAGAACCCGCGGGGAACGAGATACCCATCGGGAAACGGGTGTGGGAGTCGCCGCCGGTGCCGACAGTGTCCGGCAGCAGCATGCGGTTCAACCAGGAGTGGATGATGCCGTCGCCGGGACGCAGGGAGACGCCGCCACGGTTCATGATGAAGTCGGGCAGGGTGTGGTGAGTTTCCACGTCCACCGGCTTGGGATAGGCACTGGTGTGACAGAATGACTGCATCACCAGGTCGGCCTGGAAGCCGAGGCAGGCCAGGTCCTTGAGCTCGTCACGGGTCATCGGCCCGGTGGTGTCCTGGGAGCCAACGGTGGTCATCTTCGGCTCGCAGTACATGCCCGGACGCACGCCGTCCATGCCGCAGGCCTTGCCGACCATCTTCTGGGCCAGGGTGAAGCCCTTGCCGGTGTCCTTGGGCTGCTCGGGCAGGCGGAAGACGTCTGACTGATCCAGGCCCAGCGCCTTGCGCGCGTTGTCGGTGAGTCCGCGACCAATGATCAGCGGAATACGGCCGCCGGCGCGCACTTCGTCGAGAATCACCTGGGTCTTCAGCTCGAAGGTGGAGATGACTTCGTCGGTGTCGTGACGGCAGACCTTGCCTTCATAGGGGTAGACGTCGATGACATCACCCATCTCCATCTTGGAGACGTCCATTTCGACGGGCAGGGCGCCGGCATCTTCCATGGTGTTGAAGAAGATGGGAGCAATCTTGCCGCCGAAGCAGAAGCCACCAGCGCGCTTGTTGGGCACGTTGGGAATGTCGTCACCAAAGAACCACAGCACGGAGTTGGTGGCGGACTTGCGCGAGGAGCCGGTGCCGACGACATCGCCGACGTAAGCGACCGGGAAGCCCTTGGCCTTGACCGCTTCGATCTGGGCCATCGGGCCTTTGGTACCGGGGACTTCCGGCTCGATGCCTTCACGCTCGTTCTTGAGCATGGCATTGGCGTGCAGCGGAATGTCCGGGCGTGACCAGGCGTCCGGAGCCGGCGACAGGTCGTCGGTGTTGGTCTCGCCGGGCACCTTGAACACTGCCAGGGTGATCTTGTCGGCCAGGGCGGGCTTGGACAGGAACCACTCGGCATCGGCCCAGGACTGCATGACGTCCTTGGCGACGTCGTTGCCGGCCTTGGCGCGGTCAGCGACGTCGTGGAAGGCATCGAACATCAGCAGAGTGTGCTTGAGCTGCTCACCCGCTTCCTTGGCCAGCTCTGGGTTGTCGAGCAGTTCCACCAGGGTGGCGATGTTATAGCCGCCCTGCATGGTGCCCAGCAGCTTGACCGCATGGACCTTGTCGATGAGCGGAGACGTTGCCTCGCCCTTGGTAATGGCGGTGAGGAAGCCAGCCTTGACGTAGGCCGCTTCATCGACGCCGGGAGGCACGCGATTGGTCAGCAGATCGAGGACCGCTTCTTCTTCGCCGGCAGGCGGCGCCTTCAGCAGTTCGACCAGTTCGGCGACCTGCTCGGCATTCAGCGGCTTGGCAGGGATGCCTTCCTGGGCACGCTCTTCGACATGTTGGCGATAGGCTTCAAGCACGTGGGGGCCCTCATTGGTTTATGGTGGTCACGCTCCGGCGGACTGAGCCGAGCGTGAGGGACACGCTGTCAACGGTGGCCGGGATTCTAGAATAAACTGTCGACAATGTTAAGCGAGCCCCCCATAACGGCCTTTGAACTTTGGTCGCCGAGGGCATTGCCGAGCCAGTTCAGGGGTGTGTCTCGGCGGTGCAGGCGTTACCATGTCGCCGATTCAAGAGACGGGAACAGGCGGTGCATCAATGACGGGAGCAGTGCTGTCTCCTTGCGTCGGGCTATGTTCCACCACGCTGGGGGATGACGTTTGTCGAGGCTGTCAGCGCCATCGCGACGAAATTCGCGACTGGTTTGCCATGCCCGCAGAGGAACGTCAGCGGCGCATGAACGAACTCGATGCCTTGCGCCAGCAGCAAGCGTCGGTGCTGATCGACGTATTCGATGAAGCCCGGCTCGAGCAGCAGATGCGTCGACATCGCATCCGTTTTCGTGCGTCACAGCCGGCGTTGTCCCGCGCCGTCGAGCTGTTACGCGTCGGTCGAGAGCGCATTGGCGTGCTCGACGCCTATGGCCTCAGTCCACGCCCCGGCGCGCCTGCGTCGGCGGCCGAGTTGTACGCAGCGCTGAGCGACGCCTTGAATGGCGCCGCCGCTTCCCGTCGTCAGCGCGATTCCCAGGCAGGTCGCTGACCTGCCCACTACTGGATGTTTTCTGCATGAACAGTCCTGTCAGCACCGAGCATGACGCCTCCTTGCCTGTCGAACTTCTCGAGTTTCTGCCCTGTGAGACGCCTGCATCATGGGTTCAATGGGCCCTCGATAACGAAACCCTGCTGTTGATCGATCACGCTCAATGCGAGAAGAAGGCGGCCTCGACCGCCATGAGCCTGATGTACCGTTATGTCGATCACACCGATCTGCTGACCAAGATGTCGCAGCTGGCGCGGGAGGAACTCCTGCACTTCGAGCAGGTGGTCAAGATCATGAAGACGAGAGGCATTGAATACCGTCACCTCAGTGCTTCGCGCTACGCTGAGGGGCTCAGAGAACTGGTCAGAAAAGATGAGCCTGATAGGCTTGTAGATATACTGATCGTGGGTGCCTTGATCGAAGCGCGCAGCTGTGAACGGTTCGCACGACTGATTCCGCATCTTGATGAGGAGCTTGCCAAGTTCTACCGAGGTCTGGTTAAGTCGGAGGGACGTCACTTCGAGGATTACATCAGTCTGGCCCGCCAGCTGACCGACGCGCCGATAGAAACGCGTATTGCGGAGTTCAAGGCCCGCGAAGAGCAACTAGTGACGACCCCGGACGTCGCCTTTCGTTTTCACAGCGGTGTACCGGCCTGACGCCGAGTGCATCGCCACGCAGGGACACCATCATGCGGGACGCCCAACACGATGCTTCCCAGATAATCGACCAGGATCACCTGGCACTCTTCGGGCACTTTTCCCTGAGCCTGGGAGACGATGTCCTCGTTCAATTCAGCTACGACAAGGTCAAGGCATTACTGGTGTATCTGCTGCTGCATCAGCAGCCGGTCAACCGCGCCACACTGGCAGAACTGCTGTGGCCCGATCAGGGCCTGTCATCAGGCAGGACCAATCTGCGTCATGCACTGCACTGCCTGAGACAGTCTCTGGGGGATGAGGCCGACAAGGTGCTGACCGTGTCGCGCCAGACCATTGCCTTCCAGCTGCCGTCCCAGTGGGGCTTCGATGTACATGGCTTGCAGCGTTTGCTCGAGGGCAAGCGCGATATCGACACCCTCAAGACGATTCTTGAGCTGTATCGCGGAGATCTTGTCGAAGAGCTGCAGCTACCTGCCTGTCCTGACTTTCAGCGCTGGCTGATTCAGGTGCGTAACGAGTGGCGTCAGCGCGTCATCCGCTTTGCTGAAGACGTGCTGGACCAGGAGGGCGAAGCGCCTGATCAACTGCTGCAGGATCTGGTCAGCCGTTTCTCAGGCTACGCACCGTTTCACGAGCGACTGGTTCGCCAGCTGGCCGAGCAGGGTCAGATGGCGGCCGCTCACGAGCAGTACAACAGCTTCCTGCAGCTGCTGGCGCTGTCCGGCCAGCAGCCTGACCCCGGCTTCCTGCAGCTGGCCGCCTATTGGTCAGACAGCCAGGCCGATAGTGGTTCGCTGTCGCCCAAGGGAGCGTTCTCACGCACCTTGTCCGTGGACAGTCCACCTCTCAGTGAAGATGAAGTCGAGCATCGTCAGCTGTCTGTCATGGCAATCCGCCTGAGCCTGCAGGGCGACATGGGCAGCCGCGCGGAGACCCGTGCCTGCCTGGCGCTGCAGATCGAGCTGATGCGCTGGTTGGAAAAGCAATGTCATCACCTGGGTGGGTTCTGGCTGCCCGGTGCGACCGGCGGCCTGGGGCTTGCCTGTTTCGGTACCCATGGCCCGGCCCATCAGCTGGCTGAACTGGTAGCGCTTTACGAGCACTGCCGTCGGCTGCTGGATGAAGAATGCCAGCGTCATTGGACGGGCGAGGGCAGTGTACCGACCATCGAGCTGGCCGCCGGGTTGAACAGTGGCCAAGTGGTATACCTCCCAGCACGTCATCTGGTAGATCCGCTTGGCCAGGTGACCCAGGGGGCACTGAATTTGATGAGTGCCGCCGAGGGCAGCGAGCTGGTCATCTCCCAGGAGGCCAGTCAGCACATGCCTCCTGCACTGGACCTCCAGCCTCGGTTGTTTTCTCGGTTGGTCGCCAGCGATGGCCGGGTGCGCCTGCGGGCGCTGGTGCTGGGCAGCAACGAAGGCGGGCGCGACGCCATGCCACCCAGCCTGGTGGGCCGTGAGAATGCGCTGCGCATGTTGCGTGATGCCCTGGCGAGGGCAGGCATTGGCCTGCGCCAGAGCGTGCTGGTCAAAGGGCCATCCGGTCTCGGAAAGTCGGCCCTGCTGGTAGGTTTCCGTCACCTGGAGCAGAGCCGTGACGCGACGATCTGCTGGCAGCCAAATACCCGCATGTCGGTTCAGGAACCCTATGGAGTGGCGCGTCAGCTGCTGCGCTGGCACCTAGGTGGGGAGCTCGATGCCGAGGGGTTAAGCGGACTGGTCGAGCGCCTGGGGCTGGGTGAACTTGACGACAACGACCGGCAATGGCTGGAAGAGGCCATGGGCATCCGGGATGCCCAGGAGAGCACCTTGCTGGCCAAGAGCAGCGAGGCGGTGGAAGCCGTCGTCTCCCTGTTGCACGGCCTGGTGCTCGAGCTGTCACAGGATCGGCCGCTGGTACTGATGATCGATGACCTGCAATGGGTCGACGAGCCCTCCTTCAAGGTGCTGGCCGGACTGCAGGCCCGCCTTCCGATCAACTGCCCGCTGCTGTTGATCGCCAGTCATCACGGACGTGAGTCACTCCCGACTCGCCTGCACTGGGACCAGCAGATCACGCTGGGCCGTCTTGATGCGATGCAGTCGTCGCGGCTGCTGACCCAGCTGGCTCGACGTTATCGGCTGCACCTGTCGCCGCGCTTGCGAGGTCAGATCATCGAGCGCTGTGATGGGGTGCCGCTGTATCTGCAGGAGATCTGCCGCCGCCTCGATATGGATCGACGAGAAGGCCGTAGCGTTCAGCTAGATGAGCTGCCCCACGGGTTGCTGGGCCTTCTGACCAGCCGGATCGACCAGCTGGACGTGGATCGTGAAGTTGCCCACGTGGCCGCCGTGCTGGGGCGTAACTTCCGTTTCGACTTTCTGGCCGAATGTAGCGGTTGGGAGCCCGATCGTCTGGGCAAGGCGCTGGAGGAAATGCGCCGGCTGGAGATCATCGAGATCGCTGACGGTGAAGCGGGCGCAAAGCAGTATCAGTTTACCCATCAGCTGCTCCACGAAGCCGCCTATCTATCCTGTCCCCGGGATGTGCGAGTCGACATGCATCGCCGCGTCGTGCAGTTGATCGAAGAACGCTTCCCGATGTGGATCAGCCGCCACCCCGGCGATTTCGCGATGCACTTGCGGCGCAGCGGACATTACGCGCGGGGTGCTCGCTACTTCGAACTGGCGGCACGAGAGGCCCTCAAGGTCAGCGCCAATCGCACGGCACTGAAGATGGCCGATGCGGGACTCGCGAGCCTGCGTCAGGTCGAACGACAGGCCGAGCGAGAAATCAGCCTGCTGACGGTCCGAGGTCAAGCCGCCTTTGCACTGGAGGGACACGGTTCTCCCACTGCCCACGAGAGTTTCGTCAAGGCCAGGGAGCTTCTGACCGAGTGCACCACGGATCTTGAGGACGAGGACGATCTCGAGCAAGCCTTCCTGGTCAAGTGGGGGCTATGGGTGGGCTGCAGTCAGCGCAACGCCCATGCCGATGCCTTCCTGCTGGCGTCACGTCTGAACGATCTGGCGGTGCGGCTGGAGGATCCCCGCTATCAGCGGCTGGCAGACTACGCCGGCGCCAATTGCGAGTATTGGGCGGGGCGCATTCGTCAGGCCTATGACCACCTCGAGGAACTGGATCCGCTCAATAACCCGATGATGATCGAGTGGCTGCCGTTCTCCGATCATCCTCAGGTGGCGGCGGCCTGCTTCCAGGGCTGGACGCTGTGCCTGAGGGGTGACTATCAGCGGGCTGAGCGACACGTGGAGTCCGCGATTCGACTGGCGGAAGAGATTCATCACCCCGGTAGCCTGGCGATGGCATTGATGTACGCCGCCGCCTTGTACCGCCAGCTGGGCCATGTGCACGAGGCTGCCCATCGCGCGCAGCGCGCGTTCGAGTTGACCGGAAGCTCCGATCTGCACCTGTGGCAGGTGTCCTCGCGGGCGGTGGTTGGCTGGCAGCGTGCGCTGGCGGGCAGCCGTGACGGCTTGCAACAGCTTCAGGCCGCCCACGAGGAACTGGCCGAGATCACTGGGCGAGATCCTTGCCAGCGTCCCAACTTCTGGTATGTGGACGCCTGCCTGGCCATGGGTGAACTGGAACAGGCCGAGGACTATCTCGACCAGTGCCTGCTGCTGGCCAGAGAACGCGCGACCCTGTTCGTTCCGGAGCTGGCCATTCAGTTGGCGCGGGTGAGGCGCCAGATCGGCCGTGATCTCGACTCGGTGCGCACCTTGGCCGAGCTGGCGAGACAGCAGGCCAAGCGCGACGGCAACCTGCATCAGCAGCTCTGTGCGCTGGAACTCTGGTTGAGCCACGTCGACGGCAATGATGATGCCGCCCACGATGAGTTCCGTCAGCTGTTGGCCCAGGTCTCGCTGAGCGATGCCCCGGTGCTGATTCGCTGGCGCGCCTTGCTGGATCGGCGAGTATCGCAGACTAGCGGAGCCTGATCTGCCCATCACGAGCGCTAGTGTTCTGGAGGGCCGTGACGCTTTTTTCGAAACGTCTCAAGGGCCCCAGTAGCAGGGCCCAGTGGCCAAGACCCCGACAGGCTAACCTGTTGGGGTCTTGTCGTCATAGAGCAGGGCGTGAGTCGACCTGTAGTGTGGCGGAGGGGGTGCTGCTCACGTCATCTGCTCCAGCGCCGTGATGCGATCAAGCGCTTCATCGCGATGGGTTCCGCAGAGGTCGGCATCAAAGTCGAAGCGTGCGCATACCGCTGGGCGTTCGGGCGAACCAAACAGCTTGCACAGGTGATCGTTGTCGAGCTGGACGCAGCGCACGCCGGCCGGTTTTCCCTCAGGCATGCCCGGTATCGGCGAGCTGATCGACGGGGCGATGCAACAGGCGCCACACCCCGGCCGACAGCCGAGGTGGCCAGATGCCTGGGCTTCTGTCGCTGGTGATGCCGCCGCGGCGACGGCAATCAGCTTGTCCGTGGACCTCATCGTCATGATCAGTGGGGGGCCTGGGCCGTGGCGGTGGCACCCTTGTCCACGCCCTCGTAGGCGCGCACCCAGGTATCAATACCCGTGTCCCGTGCAATGTGTTCGGCCAGCCACATGGCGATTCGTTCGACGGTGGTCGCGCCAGGCAGGCAGCGGCAGCGTTCCCGGGGCAGCCGCAGCTGGAAGCGCCCCTGGGGTGCCTGATAGGCGCTGACCAGGGCGTCACCTTCTACGCAGACCAAGTCATGCTCGTCCACCAGGTAGCTGTCATCCAGCCAGCGTGCATAGTGCTCCTCAAGTCCAGGCTGGCGACTGCCGCGCTGGATGATCTCGAGCCGCGAACGATGGCCGTGGGCAATGCGCTGACAGTTCCCGGCGTGGCGCCTGAGGCCGTGGCTGTAGGTATAGGCGGCGCCGTCAATTGACTCATCGCTCAGGCATAGCTCGATGTGCTCGACCCGCTCTGGCGGATGGCGCAGCAGTTGGCGCGACAGATGCTCGGCCATGGCAGTCTTGTTGATTCGTGGCCAGGGCAACAGGGTAAACGCCTGTCGTGGGCCGCGGACTTCCATGGGGTAGGGCGATGAGGTACGCACACACAGTCCCTCACGGCACTCACTGACCTCTACCCCCGGAGCTTGCGTAGGCACCAGCAGTGTATGGTCGGCACCGCTATCAAGGCGTGACTTGATCCATGGCTTGACCTCGCCGAAGTCAAACAGCATGCCATCCTCACCCAATTCACCGTCGAGGGTGGCATCCACTTGCCAGCTGGCCCCGATCAGACCACGGTCCGGGCACCACAGCGACACGTCGAGGTGCGTCAGTCGTCGAACAAAGAGTGCCATCAGTCGATTCCTGCGATCTTGTGGGTTTGCAGTGACAGCCGCCAGCGTGGATGAGCCATGCAGTGGGCGACGGTGGCTTGCAGTGGCGTGGCAGGGGCATCGCTGGCGACCAGCGAGGTGTCCATTGGCTGCAGCAGAAAGTGATCGAACTGCATCGCTTCGAAGGCCTCCGGCGGCGCCTCGGCCTGGGGAAAGACCAGCTTCAGCTCGTCACCATGGCGCTGCGCCAGCGGGGCGGCGCCCTTGGGACTGACGCACAGCCAGTCGATGCCCTCCGGGGCCGGAAGCGTGCCGTTGGTTTCGACGCCGATCTCGAAGCCCGCCCTGTGCATGGCCTCGATCAGCGGTGTGTCGAGCTGCAGCAAGGGCTCCCCTCCGGTAAACACCACGTAGGGAATGACCCGGGAATCGCTGTGGGGCCAGAGTGAGGCGAGGTGAGCGGTCAGCGCCTCTGCAGTGGAAAATTTCCCACCGTTCTGACCGTCCGTGCCGACGAAATCGGTATCGCAGAAGTGGCATTGTGCGCTCGCGCGGTCCTGCTCACGACCGGACCACAGGTTGCAGCCAGTAAAGCGACAGAACACGCTGGCCCGCCCGGCCTGTACGCCTTCGCCCTGCAAGGTATAGAAGGCTTCCTTGACGCTATACATCCTGCGTGGCTCCGACTGCCGGTTGGGCGTCTGCTGCTGCAGCATAGGCCAGCGGATCCGTGACTCCCTGGGCCGCGAAGGCGGCTAGGCGCTCACGGCAGCTGCCGCAGCGGCCACAGGCCAGTGGGCGTCCCTCGTAGCAGGTCCAGGTGTGGCGGTAGTCCAGGCCCATGGCAAGCCCATCGGCGAGGATGTCGCTCTTGCTGGCATTGAGGTAGGGCGCGTGTATGGCCACCGGGGAGAAGTTGGCGATGGCGGCCACGTCGTTCATCTTGTGCACGAATTCCGGGCGACAGTCTGGGTAGAGCACGTGATCACCACCATGAGCCCCGTAGTCCACGCGGCTGGCGCCAATATTCACCGCCTTGGCGATGGCCAGTGATAGCAGCACCATGTTGCGGTTCGGGACCACTGTGGCACTCAGGTTGTCCTCGGCGTAGTCCCCGTCGGGCATGGCGCGGGCCGCATTGGTCAAGGCGGAGTTGTCGATCAAGCCGTGGATGGCGGTGATGTCGACCACTTGATGGGGAATTTTCAATTCCTGGCACACCTGCCGCGCCACCTCGAGTTCACGGGCGTGACGCTGCCCGTAGTCGAAGGACAGGGCATGTACCTTGAGGCCCTCGCGAAGGGCGCGATGAAGAACGGTATAGGAATCCATGCCACCGGAGTAGATCACCACGGTGGTGGCGGGAGTAGGGCTCATGCTGAATATCTCGAGTCGGAGAATTTGGGGGAGGCGACTCGCTGTCGCCAGGGGCCGGGGTCCGGTCCGGCTAGATGCCATGGGCAATGTCGCTGCCTGACTTGAGTGGCTTAAATGCTTAAGTCGCTTAAGTCGCTTAAGTGCATAGGCGGCTCAAGTGTCAGCGAGACACGCCAGCGCTGGAGCAGTCTCTCGCCAGCGCCTGCCAGTGGCGCCGCATAGGGTACCGAAAGGTGGGGAACAAGGCCAGGCACCTTTGATGCCGATCATTTGCGCCTCGTCAATATCGCACGTTCCCTGGCATGGCATGCTGCCGGGCCCGCACTGCGGCGTCTGAGCTGTGGTGTCTGAGCTTTAGAAGGAACCAGGATGTCCAGCCAGGCCTGGCTAGACATAGGCACCGCCGTGTTGCCTTGACCATTATCCCTGATGAGAATCGCCACCATGCATGCCCCTGAACTGCTGTCCCCGGCCGGCACCTATCGCCATATGCGTTTCGCCTTTGCCTACGGAGCGGATGCGGTCTACGCGGGTCAGCCCCGCTATTCGCTGCGGGTGCGCAACAACGACTTTGGCTTGGATAATCTGCTGCGTGGTATCGAACACGCCCGCAGCCGGGGCAAACGCTTTTACGTGGCGTCCAACATCGCCCCGCATAACGCCAAGCTGCGAACCTACCTCGACGACATGGCGCCGATTGTCGAGGCGTCACCCGACGCGCTGATCATGTCCGATCCAGGCCTGATCATGATGGTGCGGGAGCGCTGGCCCGAACAGCCCATCCACCTGTCGGTGCAGGCCAACGTGGTCAACCACGCGGCGGCCCGGTTCTGGCAGGCCCAGGGGATATCCCGGATCATCCTGTCACGGGAGCTGTCCCTCGAGGAAATCGCCGAGATTCGCGCCGAGTGTCCGAGTCTCGACATCGAGACCTTTGTTCACGGGGCGCTGTGCATCGCCTACTCAGGCCGCTGCCTGTTGTCCGGTTACTTCAATCGCCGAGACCCCAACCAGGGGACCTGCACCAACGCCTGTCGCTGGCAGTACCAGACTCACGCGGCCACCACGGATGACTGTGGTGACCTGGTACCCACCAGCGCTCAACCGTCGGTGTTGATCGAGGACCCGCAGCGCTCGGGGGAGCTGATGCCGGTCCATGAGGACGAGCACGGCAGTTACATCATGAATTCCAAGGACTTGCGAGCGGTCCAGCACGTGGCAAGGCTAGTCGAGATGGGCGTCAGCTCGCTGAAGATCGAAGGGCGCACCAAGTCTCCCTATTACGTTGCCCGCACCGCCCAGGTCTATCGCCGTGCCATCGACGATGCCGTGGCGGGACGGCCGTTCGACAGGCGACTGATGGATGAGCTCGAGAACCTCGCCAATCGCGGCTATACAGAAGGCTTCTACCGCCGTCACGTGCACGACGAGTATCAGAACTACGAGCGTGGGCACTCGATTGGCGTGCACCAGCAGTTTGTGGGAGAGGTGCTGGGCATGGAGCGTGAAGGGTGGCTCGAGGTGGCCGTCAAGAACCGCTTCGAAGTCGGGGATGGGGTGGAGTTGATGCTGCCGACCGGCAATCGGCGCTTTACCCTAAAGGCAATGATGTCGTCCAGCGGTCGTCCCCTGGAGGTGGCGCCTGGCGACGGGCACCGCGTGCGCCTGGCGTTGGAGGGCGAGTCATTGAGCGCTGCGGCGCGCAGCCAGGAGGCGCTTGGCTTTGGGCTGCTGCTGAGGGATCTTCCCGCTGCTCGCCAGGGCGCCGTATCTTTACAGGAAGACGTACAACCCTGATGCTGGGGTTTGTACGAAAAGTGCCTGCGCTTGGTGATACGGCGTTAAAAATCAACTTAAAATGCTCATTTACACCTCGTAAACTGCGCTTTCTCACCGATTTTTGCCTTGTCTAACCTTCGCTCGTCGACTTTTCGGACAAAGCCTCGGGCTCAAGTGGCGCCACGGGTTGAGCGGGCGCCGGGACTTTCTGGCTCAGGATGCTGCCATGGCCACCATTGAACATAGCGCTGTTCTCGCCGCGCCACCGGAGCGGGTGTTCGCCCTGCTCGAGAACGTCGAGGACTTCGCCGACTACTCCGACCTGATCACCTCGATCGAAGCCTTGGGAGATGATCGTTACCGCTGGCACGTTCACGCGGTGGCGATGGACTGGACCTTCGATGTTCAGGTGACCGAGAAGTCGGCACCGTACCGGCTGGCGTGGCAATCGGTCGATGGGGTCAGCAATGAAGGGCGCTATGACCTTGAGCGCGTGGAAGAGGGCACCCGGGTCAGCCTGGCCATCGACTATCGGATACGCAATCGCCTTCTCGAGAAGGCGGTCAACCGAGCCGCCAAGCCGCTGGTCAGCAAGGTCAGCGCCCAGATCCTCGAGCGTGTCGAGGCTCGCCTGTGACGTCAGAGCTGTTCCTCGACCCCCTGGTCTCTGGCCTCGCTGTCGTGCTGGATGCGGGCGCGCCCTGATGCCTTGGCACCGTACATCTGCTTGTCGGCTGCGGCGATCAGAGCCGCTGCATCGGTGCGCGGCATCTCGGGTAGCCACTGCGCCACGCCGATCGATGCGGTGACCTGCAGCGGCCGCTGTTCCACGCTGGCCATCGGTTGTCGGGCCAGCCATTGCTCGATGCGTCGTGCGACCTCAAGTGCGCCGGACGCTGGCGTGCCTGCGAGGGCGATCACGAACTCTTCGCCTCCGTAGCGCGCGGCAAGGTCGTTGGCCCTGACGGCATCGCGCAGCGTGGCGGCTACGTTGACCAGCACGATATCGCCGATGCGGTGGCCATACTGGTCATTCAGCTTCTTGAAGTGGTCAAGATCGATAAACAGAAGCGACAGCGGACGACTCGTGGAGTAGGCCTCATGCAGCATGGTGCCGAGGCGCTGTTCCAGGGCGGCTCGGTTGGCAAGTCCCGTCAGCGCATCCGTGGTCGCCTTTACGTCCAGGGCCTCGTTGTCACGCTTGAGCGCGGTCAGCTGGGTTTCACGATGATGCAGCTGTTCGACCAGGTGGAGCGTCAGTCCATGCAGCTGCTGTTTCCCGGCGAGCAGCAGGCGTTCAATGTCCGCTTCCGGTGACAACAGGGCAGCCAGGAAGCCGGGGAGGGTGCCCATGGCGTCGTCGAGCTGGCGGGTCAGCACCAGCTGCGTCTCATCGGCCAGGCCCGTGGTCAGCCTGAATCGGTGCAGACTGGCATCGATCGCCGCGCTATCGCCTGCCAGGCAATGACGTGATAGGTCATTGGCCAGGCGCAGGCAGCAGACGTCCAGCCAATGGGTCGTCATCTCGCTATCGACATCTTCCTCGAGCCTTGCCAGTACGGCGTGGGGCAGCTGCCAGCGTTCGACCAGCCAGCGTGAGGCCTGCTCGCGAGTGCAGCCCAATGCCGCGCGCTCGATGGACTGGCGCTCGCCCTTGTCGTCGGCCTCGGCGATCAGCGCAAAATAGCCAGGATCGACCCCGTGCAGGACTAGTACCCCGATGTCCTGAAGCAGTGCCTGGGTGGTCAGTTCCGTGACATGTTCCGGCCGCAGCACTGTGGCAATGGCTCGGGTCAGATGGGTCGTTGCCAGGGTCTGGCGCCAGTAGTCCTTCAAGGGGCCGCGGACGGCGTCACGAATCAGCGTGAAGCCGAGCAGGGCGGTCAGGGTGCCATCGATACCCAGTCGCGCCACGGCGTCGGCATGACAGCTTAGTGGTTTGCCGCCCCGGCGGTAGTACGGACAATTGGCCAGCTTGAGCAGCTGCAGGCACAGGGCCGGGTCCTTGGCGACAAGCTCGACAAAATCTGTCAGTGGGGCGTCATGATCGTTGGCCAATGTCAGCAGTTCACCCACGACGGAGGGGAGCGACGGCAGTCGCTGTGCGGTTTCAAGTCGTGCTTCGATATCCGGAGAAAGCATGCTCACAGGGGCGCCGAGTCAAGTTCGTTGAAGGGGATAGTACCACCCAGGCATGCCCCTTCTGCGGGAGCAGTGCCTGTGGGATGAATGACAGATGATGGCGGTTGCATGACCGCCATCGCTGTCCCGCTGGCCGCTACCAAGGCCGAATGTCGCGGATGATGAGCGTCACGGTTTGCGCAGCGACGCATTCAGGTGATCGACGACCTCGGCCCAGTCCGCGTCCGCCTCGAGGGCTTCGCGCAGGAACTCGGCTTGGCCTTCGTTCCAGCAGGCGGCATCCGGTAGTTCGACATCCTCGGGGATTGGCGCGTTGCGGTCGATGAAGCGCTTGATCGCCTCGGGTTCCGATGCCAGTCCCAGCTGTTCGAACAATTCACTGAACGGGTGATCCGGGTGTTCCATGGACGTCTCCTCATCCTCACGGTTCTCCCTAACCTTACTCCATCGTTCTCGTTGGGGAAGACCATGAGCACAAAAAAGTTGTCACGGTCTGCCCTTCAGCCGCGCTCGCCTACCAGCGGCGTGCGGAACAGCTCGCGCCGCTGGGCAGAGTCGAGAGGGAGAGACAGCAAATGGACGAGCTTGGTGAAGGCCGCCTCCGGGGTCATGTCATCCCCTGAGACCACCTCCGCCGCCGCCAGCAGCTGACCGGCGGCGTAGTGACCGATAGCGATGGTCCCCTGAGGGCACTGGCTGATGGCCACCAGCAACTTGCCTTGGCCGCTGGCTTCAGCAAGCACCGCGCCGAGCTGCGGATCGTCAGGCATATTGCCGCCTCCCCACACCTCCAGCAGGGCGCCTTCGACTCTGTCATCATCCAGCCAGGCCGCCAGCTGCCAGGGGCGAATGCCCGGCCACAGCGGAATGCGCACGACCTTGTCGCCAAGCCCACGGTAGTCGCCGAGCTCGAACCGCGGGGCGCCGCGCTGCATGGCATCAAGACCGCGAGACTCATACAGCTGCCATTGGCCGGAGGCACATTCGCCGAGGAGCGGTGCATTGGGGCTGGTGAAGGCGTCGCTGTCACGAGCGTGCCATTTACGGCTGCGGCAGCCGCGCAGCAGCTTGCCGGCGAAGCACACGGCCACTTCCTGCAGCTGTGGCATCGCGGCGAAGCCGAGCGCGTCCACCAGGTTGTCCAGTGCATCGCTCTCGGCGGCGGCCAGCGGCGCCATGGAGCCGGTTACCACCACTGGGCGGTCGATCCCTTGCAACTGGAAGGCCAGGCTCGAGGCCGTCCAGGCCAGGGTGTCGGTTCCGTGCAGCACCACGATGCCGCGATAGGACAGGTAGTGGTCGGCCACCAGCCGGGCGAGCGCTGCCCAGTCTTCCGGCTGAGCGCTGCTCGAATCGATGGGTGTGGCCACCTCCAGCCACTCGAAGGCGGGCAATGAGGCGCGCCGCTGCGCTGGCAGCTCGTCTACGGCACGGCGGACCCTGGCCTCCATATCGGGGCCAGGAGCAAGGCCATGGGGCGTATTGACCATACCAATGGTGCCGCCGGTATAGATGACCAGTACCGCTGCGTCGTGCTGGGAGTTCATTTGGCGATGTCCTAAGGGTGAAACGGTGAAACGAGGCCTGCAGGCCATGTCATCTAGCGACGGCGAGATGCCTGTCGGGTGATGACGTTGTCGTTGTCATCGAAGGTCAGCTGGCGCTGGCGCCCGGCCAGCCAGGCACAGCAGGCGGCGGCCGCCGCGATACCCATCAACACGTAGGCCACCACGCTGATCGGAGCCTGGTGGTCCAGCAGGATGCCAATGCTCAGGGGGCCAAGTGACGCGAGGGCATAGCCGCCACCCTGGGCCAGCCCTGACAGGCGTCCCGCCAGGCGGGCGTCGGCAGTGCGCAATACAATCAAGGTCAGTGCCAGGCTGAAGTTGCCGCCTTGTCCAAGGCCCAACAGCAGTGCGCCCAGATAGCGCAGCGAGGTATCCGCCATCAGCAGCACCCATAGCCCACTGGCGGTGGCGCCCATCACCAGCAGCAGCGCAGGCCGTTGATCACGCCCGAAGCGTGCCAGCCACGGTGCCAGTAACGCCGAAATCAGCTGGACCATGACCGACATGCCCATCAGCAGGCCTGCCTCGGCCTCGCCGATGCCACGTTGCATCAACAGGGTCGGCAGCCAGCCGAACACGATGTAGGCCAGTGAGGATTGGGTGCCCATCAGCAGGGCGACCTGCCAGGCCAGAGGCTGGCGTAGCAGTCCCTTGGTCATGCCGGTTCCCACGTCCGCGCGGGCACCTGGCGTGGCGGGTGTGCGCGGCATGTAACGTTCCCAGGCGATCAGCGCCGCCACCGCCAGCAGGGCCCAGGCGGCAAGGCTGCGCGTCCAGTCGCCCAGCAGATCCGTCAGCGGAATCGCCAGGCCTGCACCAAGCGCGCCGCCCAGGCAAAGGGCCATGGTATAGACACCCGTCATCAGGTCCGCCCCCCGAGGCAGCTCCCGCTTGACCAGTGCCGGCAGCAGCGCTCCGCTCACGCCAATGCCCGCGCCGACCATCAGGGTGCCGGCGAACAGCGCAAAGGGGGAGCCCAGGCCACGCAGAAGCAGACCGGCGGCGATGACCCCCAGGCCGATGGACAGCGCACGTTCGGGGCCGTGTTGGCGAGCCAGGCGGGGGGCCAGCGGCGCGAACAGACCGAGGCACAGCACGGGCAGGGTGGTCAGGGCACCGATGGCGGTGGGGGTCAGATTGGTGTCCTGCTGTACTCGCGACAGCAGTGGTGCCAGTGAAGACAGCGCGGGCCTGAGGTTAAGGCCGACCAGAACCATCAGCAGAAGAAAGCGCCAGGGCAGCGACGAGGCCTTCATGAGAACTCCTGAAAGATGGCCGACGTGCAGGAGAGCGCGTCAGCGAGGGGCGGCAACCCCTCACTGGCGGCCTTTGGATTACTTCAGGAAGCGGCGAAGGTCGCCACGCACCTGATCATTGAAGGTCAGAAACTGGCTGTGGCGCTCGCCGTCGATGCCGTCGATACGTACTGCCGTGGCCATGCCCTTGTCGACCAGCAGCTGGTCGTAGATTTCCAGCGTGACCTTTTCGACCGGGGTCTCTCCGGGGGCCTGTTGACCATTCTCGAGGCGGAAGGTCTCCAGCAGGCTGGCGCGTACGCGGGTCGCCCCACCCTCGGACAGCACGCGCCGGACGAACAGCCAGCCCTCGCAGGCCAGGGCGACACCGTCGTGGTTGCGCAGGTACAGGGTGCGGTAGCAGGCACCTTGCTCGGCGGCCTTGTCGGCCATGCTGCGATAGGCCTCGGTCATACGATTGGCGCTGACCCTGGCCTCATCTATCTTGGCCTGAGCGCCACGGTGTTCGCTGTCGAGTTGTGCCTGTTTCTGGAAGGCCCGGAAGCGCCGATATTCCTTGATCAGTTCTGGGGTAGCCATGTCGCGTTCCTGCTCAGGTGGGAGGGGCGCTTGAGCGCCCCTCCGTTTCAGTGGCATAGGTTCTGTGACGTAGGTTCAGTGGCGTGCGTTCAGTCGCGTCGCCTAGGCCTGGCCTTGGCGGTTGCCTTGTCCACCGCGGCGGCGCCTGCGGCGAGCGGGCTGGTCGCTGGCATTGCGGTTGTGGCTGTTACCATTGTCGCTACGCTGGCCGCCGTTGCGCTGGTTGCCGCCGCCATTACCGCTGTTACCGCCACCGCTGTTTCTGTTGGTGTTGCCACCTCGGCGCTGACCGCCGCCACGGCGATTGCGTCCGTTTTCGATGGGTTCCGGCTTGGCGTTGGGGTCCGGTTCGAAGCCGGGCTCGATGCGCTTCTCGAGGTCACGCTTGATCAGCCGCTCGATGTTCTTCAGCAGGCCATGCTCGTCGACACACACCAGCGATACCGCCTGGCCTTCGTTACCGGCACGGCCGGTGCGGCCAATCCGGTGGACGTAGTCTTCGGCCACATTGGGCAGCTCGAAGTTGACGACGTGGGGCAGTTCATCGATATCCAGCCCACGCGCTGCAATGTCGGTGGCCACGAGCACTTGCAGATCACCCGACTTGAAGGCGCCCAGGGCGCGGGTCCGGGCTGACTGGCTCTTGTTGCCGTGGATCGCCATGGCGGTGATGTTGCGCTTGTCCAGGTGCTCTGCCAGGCGGTTGGCGCCGTGCTTGGTGCGGGTGAACACCAGTACCTGGTACCAGCGATGGCTCTCGATCAAATGGGCAAGCAGCTCGCGCTTGCGCTCACGATCCACCCGGTAGACCGCCTGATCCACCGTCTCGGCGGTGGTGTTGCGGCGGGCGACCTCGATCATCTCGGGGCGGTCCAGCAGCTTGTCCGCCAGCGCCTGGATCTCGCTGGAGAAGGTGGCCGAGAACAGCAGGTTCTGGCGCTTCTCCGGCAGCAGCTTGAGCACGCGGCGAATGTCGTGGATGAAGCCCATGTCGAGCATGCGGTCGGCTTCATCGAGGACCAGGATTTCCACCTGGGACAGGTTGACGTGGCCCTGCTGATGCAGGTCGAGCAGGCGACCCGGTGTCGCCACCAGCACGTCCAGGCCCGGGCGAATGGCGTCGATCTGGGGCTGCTGGCCGACACCGCCGAAGATGACGTGATGGGTCAGTGACAGGTGCTTGCCGTAATCGCGGACGCTTTCCCCGACCTGAGCGGCCAGTTCCCGTGTTGGTGTCAGCACCAGGGCCCGTATCTGGCGCTTGGCGGGGCGGGGGCCTTCGGCCAGGCGCTGGAGCATGGGCAGGGTGAAGCCTGCCGTCTTGCCGGTGCCGGTCTGGGCACTGGCCAGCAGGTCGCCGCCCTTCAGCACCGCGGGGATCGCTTGGCGCTGAATGGGCGTCGGGGTGTCATAGCCCTGTGCCTCGACGGCACGGAGCAATTCGGCACGCAGGCCGAGATCGGAAAAACTCATGCAAACTCCAACACGCACGCACTCGCAGGACGCCAACTGACGGCTGGCGCCGGTCCCGGACAAGGCGTGGGATAAATTCGGCGGGGGACCCCCCGTCACCGTTGCCGGCATGATGCCAGATTTGTTGCGCCAGCGCACCGGCAACCGCCCTTCCAGCGGTCGTCGGTGGTGATGCAGGGGGCGGGTTTCAGGCGCTGACCGTCAGGATGCCTGGCGAACCCGAGCGGCGATGGTGTCGGCAACGCCGTCCCAGGTGCGGCCAAGGGCGCGCACCAGAGCGGCATATCCGTCGCTGTCCAGCGGCTCTCTGGCTTCAAAGCTGTCGCTGTCGATGACCTGGCGTCGGGCATCGCGCAGCAGCCACTGCCCGGAGGTCACCGCGTAGCCATCGTAGTGCCCCTGGAAGCGGTCGATACTGAGCTCCAGGGTCATGGCGCCCTCTGCCGGGCCGCTCGACAACAGCACTCGGCGTCCCGTCAGCCGGTCGGCAAGACGATCACGCAATCCGCGCTCCAGCTGTTGAACCAGGGGGGCGGCCCATTGGTGACTCTTGGCCTGATTGAGGGAGATATCGTCGACCTGCAGGACCACGCCCTCGGCCTCAAGATAATTGGCCAGGCGCGGAGGAGCCACCACCAGTGGCGTGTCGCTGGAGGAGGGGATTCGCGCGTCCTGGCTGCCTGCATCGGCGGGCAGCACGTACTGGGTGACCGGTGTCTCGGCGGTGGCGCAGCCACCCAGCCATAGTGCCAGCAGGGGAACACAGAGGTGTCTGATTGGCCTCATGGAGAACTCCTTTCCGTTGAGGTCAGTGATGTCATCACATTCGCTGGCCCGGGCCGGCATGGCCCGGGCCGCCTGAGTCAGCGCGGTGCCCGCGGAATCGGGTCTTCCGTCTGGATACTGTCGAACAGCAGGGCCCTTGGGTCATCGCTGATCTTGCGCGCCGCTGGCTGCAGGTCGCGAACCAGGCGCTCGACTTCGTTCAGCGTGCGGGTCAGGTCCTGGTAGGCAGTGGACTCCGGTGACAGGCCGCTCAAGGTCTGGCGCAGCTCGTCCAGGGTCTGGTTGATGTTGCCCGGCAGACCCTGGGTCTCCGGGTTATCCAGCAGGCTATTCATGCTCTGTACCAGCGTGCGGGCCTGGGTCAGCATGGCTTCCGACACTTGCAGGTTGCGGTCCAGTCCGGACAGGATCGGCTCGATCTCGAGACGATTGAGCTTGTCGAGCAGCGCCGTGACCTGCGCCTGAATCTGCGCCAGGCCCGCCGAGGCGGTGGGGAATACGGGGCGGTCGGCAAAGCTTTCCGCCACGTACTGGCCACGTAGCTCTTCGTCGATCTTGAGGTCCACGAACAGGGCGCCGGTCAGCAGGCTGCCGCTCTTCAGGGTGGCGCGCATGCCGCGCTCGAACAGACGGTTGAAGCGCTCGCGCCATTCCTCCAGGTCAAGGTCATTGGCACCGATGCCAAGGCGCTGCGGCTCGATTCGGATCAGCACCGGAATGGCCAGGCGCTCACGCCCGGGAGGCTGCTTGGCGGTAAAGTTCCAGGGCACCGCGGCCACGGTGCCGATGCGGACGCCACGGAATTCGACCGGGGCACCACGGGACAGACCGCGGACGGTGTCCTCGTTGAGCAGTACGAACTCCAGGTAGCGGTTGAAGGTACCCTGACGCGCCGCCTCCTCGTCGGCATACAGCTCGAAGGTGGCGTCTTCCTCGGCCTCGGGGCCGGCAGGAATGTCATCCGGCACACCGAAGGTCACGCCGCCGCCGAGCAGGGCCTCAAGGGATTCGACTTTCACCTGGAAGCCTTCGGAACCCAGGCTTACGTCGATGCCGCTGGTGCCCCAGAAGCGGGTGTTCTCGGTGACCAGGGTGTCGTAGGGGCTTTCGATGAAGATGCGGTGATGCATGCTCTGGGTCGAGACATCGAATTCGGCCTTCTCCACGCGACCTACGCTGAAGCCTTGAAAGGTGACGGCGTCGCCCACGCTAAGTGAGTTGCCGACCTGGCTGACCAGGTTCAGGCGCAGCCCCTCGGCGCCTGGCGGCGCGACCGGAGGTTCATCGCTGACGTCGAAGTCCCGGGCATCGACCTCGCTGCGGCCCGGCTCCAGCTGAATATAGGCGCCGGACAGTACCGTCCCAAGACCGCTGATGCCCTCGCGGCCGATACGCGGCTTGACCACCCAGAAGTGGGTGTCCTCGACCAGCATCTGCTCGGCCTGGGGCTCCATCTGGGCGGTGATCTCGACGCCTGACAGGTCTTCGCTGAGGGAGACGGACGTCACCTTGCCGACCTCGACGTTACGGGTCTTGATCAGCGTCTTGCCGGCTTCAATGCCGTCGGCGGTGGGCAGATGCAGCGAAATCTGAGGGCCACGGCTGGCATAGTTGTCATAGACCAGCCAGCCGCCGATCAGCAGTGCCACGAAGGGCACTATCCATACCGGCGACAGGCGTTTCTGCTGGGTCGGTGCGGCACGGTGCATGTCCTGGTCCGGCGGCACTTGATGATCTTCCGGGTGGCGCGAATCGGCGTCACTCATGATGTGCTTCCTTGTTCGTCCTGCGTATGGCGTGTCATCGATGGGGGCGTTTCTTCACCATCCTCGGCGGGGTGGTGGATGGCGTCGGTGGGATGGTGGCTGGCCGGTGTATAGGGGGCATGCGTCTTGCTGTCGCCATCCCAGAGCAGACGTGGATCAAAGCTCATCGCGGCCAGCATCGTCACGATCACGACGCCGCCGAAAGCCAGCGACGCCGGGCCCGGGTCCACTGACATCAAGGCGCCCGCCCTGATCAGTGCGACCAGGATCGACACCACGAACACGTCAACCATCGACCAGCGTCCGATCAGCTCCGTCAGACGATACAGCCGAGCGCGAACCACGGAACGCATATTAGGTGCCCTTGGCGCGACCAGGCACAGCCACACCAGCGCCAGCAGCTTGCCGATGGGCACGATGACGCTGGCCACGAAGATCACCAGGGCGACAGGCCAGGAGCCGTGACTGACCAGGTAGATCACCCCGCCGATGATGGTCTGAGGTTCCGCCGAGCCCAGGCTGGTGGTGTACATGATCGGGTAGACATTGGCCGGAATGTACAGCACCGCTGCGGTCAACAGAAGTGCCCAGGTGGTCTGCAGACTGCGCGGGCGCCTGGCGTGAAGCTTCTCGCCGCAGCGTCGGCAGCGACCGTGGCCGTGCTGATCCAGCCGATTGATCAAACCGCAGGTGTGGCAGCCCGTCAGACCCTGGGAGGCCGCAGTGGCGCCGGTGCGAGTGCCTTCCGGCGCCAGCGGCTCCCCGGTCAGCGAAAACCACAGCCAGTCCTGATCCAGCGACAGGGTGGTGGCCAACAGCAGTACGGCGTAGATGATGAAGGCCCAGAACGACACTCCGAGCGTGATCTCGGCAAGCCCCGCCACCTTGATCAGCGCGACCATGGTGCCGACGATAAAGACGTCGGCCATCAGCCATGGGGCGATGTGAGACAGTCCCCGTGCCAGCATGCGACTGTAAGGCAGCCGACGAGGCAGCGTCAGGCTGAGCTGAAGATAGACGACGGTGATCAGATAGAGAGCGGGCAGCACGATGATCGACATCAGCACCATCATGGCGACGATCGGCTGATGATGCTCGAGCATCTGGGTCGCCGTCTGAGCGACCTCGATCTCATTGCCGACGCCCTTGGCACGAAAGCCGATGAACGGGAAGGCCAGGGCCGCCGCCATGGCCACCAAGGCGCTGATCGCCAGCGCCAGACTGCGCTGTGCGGGGAAGGCATGGCGCTTGACCAGATCATGCCCACAGCGTACACAGTCGGCTTCTTCACCGGGGCTCAGCGGGGGGAGTGCCATCACCCAGTCACACTCGTGGCAGGCGCGCAGACGCCGGCGCGACTTGACGTGTGCCTCGGGTGGAAGATGCTGGGTGACGGATGTCTGGCGCAGCCGATCAATATGGCCGCGAAGGGATGTAGGCACGGTCGTCAATATCCTCCCGTGGGTGGCAGCAGCGAGGCGCTGTGCGGGTACTGGACGTCAGCGCTTTCGTAACAAGCTGATCCTGCGAATTAAAATAGTGTGGCACGTTGACGTGGGTGACACCATAGACAAAGATGCGACCGATATCATGGGCTGAGGAGTTGACATGTTGCTAGCGGTTTCTGCCGTCGTGGGCGGTCTGGTCGTACTGGTGTGGAGCGCAGAGCGCTTCGTCGAGGGGGCGGCAGCCACCGCCAATCGGCTGGGTCTGTCACCTTTGCTGGTCGGTATGCTGGTGATCGGCTTTGGTACGTCTGCCCCTGAATTGACCGTTTCAGCACTGTCTGCCGCCCAGGGGAACCCCGGCCTGGCGCTTGGCAATGCCTACGGCTCCAATATTGCCAATATCGGCCTCATCCTGGGGCTGGTGGCCCTGGTGTCTCCGCTGGCGGTGCACTCCTCGGTGATCCGGCGTGAGTTGCCGGTGCTGGGAGCGGCCACTCTGGTGTCTGCATTGATGATGTGGGGCGGCGTGATCAGCCGGCTGGAAGGAAGCCTGCTGCTACTCGGCTTGCTGCTGTTCATGGTCGTCAGCATCATTCAGAGTCGCCGTGAAGAGGCGGCGGCCAGGGCCGATGCCTTGGCGATGGACACGGTACAGGAACTCGATGCCCATGCCATGTCGCTGGGCAAGGGACTCGCTCTGACGCTTGGTGGCTTGGCGCTGCTGGTTGTCAGCTCGCGCTTGCTGGTGTGGGGCGCCGTCGACATCGCTCAGGGCTTGGGCGTGTCTGACGTGATCATCGGTCTGACGGTGGTGGCGGTGGGCACGTCCTTGCCGGAGCTGGCGTCGTCCATCAGTGCCCTGCGGCGCAAGGAGCATGATCTGGTGCTCGGCAACGTCGTCGGGTCCAACCTGTTCAACACCCTTGGCGTGGTCGGCCTGGCCGCCGTGATTGCGCCCATCGAGGCCGGACGTGAAGTGCTGCTGCGCGACTGGTCGATCATGACCGCCATGACCGTGATGATGGCGGTATTTGCGCTCGGCTGGAAAGGGCGCGCGGGGCGTATCAACCGCTTGGAAGGGGGCGTGCTGGTGGCTGTCTACGCCGTGTATACCGGCTACCTGGTATCGCTGGTGCTGAGCACGACCTCGGGCGCTTGATGCCTGGAGGCGAAGAACAGGCAGGTTGCGCCGTTGTCGTCGTTGACTGACGCGCTAGTAGGCGATTGACGACTGCGGCGTGCGACAATTAGCCATGCGACAGAGGCCGATCTGCATTCTATGCTGGGTGCAGCGCTGGATCGAATGTGCAAACTTTTGCATATTGCGTGCGACGATGGGCCACCAGGGATGTGGTGAGCCCCTCGGCGTCTGATCCAGCTCGGTTCAGCTGGGGTCCGGTCCGCAGTGGTTGGGTGGATGGCGGGACACCAACGCCGATCATCTCTGCCTCGAGGAGTCGCTCATGGAACTGGATCCCGTGCTTCTGTCACGCATACAGTTCGCTTTCGTTGTTTCCTTCCACGCCATCTTCCCCGTGTTCACCATTGGCCTTGCCTCTTATGTCGCGGTGTTGCACGGGCTGTTCTACAAGACAGGCAACCCTGCCTGGGATCGGCTCGCCGCCTTCTGGGTGAAGGTCTTTGCCGTGGTATTCGGCATGGGGGTGGTGTCCGGTATCGTCATGGCATTCCAGTTCGGCACCAACTGGAGCAATTTCAGCCAGGCCACCTCCAACTTCCTGGGGCCCATGCTGAGCTATGAGGTGGTCACGGCGTTCTTCCTCGAGGCAGGCTTCCTCGGCGTGCTGCTGTTCGGCCGAGGCAAGGTGCCTGAAGGCGTTCACTTGTTTGCCGCCATCATGGTCGCGGTAGGCACCTTCATTTCAGCGTTCTGGATTCTCTCGACCAACAGTTGGATGCAGACCCCCGCCGGGGTGGAACTGGTGGATGGCCGCTTTCATGTGACCAGTTGGGCCGAGGCGATGTTCACCGCTTCCTTCCCGTATCGCTTTACCCATATGGCCCTGGCCTCCTTTCTCACGGGCGGCTTCGTGGTGGCTGGTGTCAGCGCCTGGTATCTGCTGATTGGCCGCGATGTAGAGGCCAATCGCAAGGCACTGTCCATGTGCATGTGGTTGCTGCTGGTACTGGCGCCGGTGCAAGCTGTCGTCGGCGATGCCCATGGCCTCAATACCCTGGAACATCAGCCCACCAAGGTGGCGGCCATGGAGGCCAATTGGGAGACCCAGTCCGGCGTGCCTCTGCTGCTGTTCGCCTGGCCGGACAAGGAGGCGCAGGAAAACCACTTCGAGATCGGTATTCCACGGCTTGCCAGCCTCATCCTGACCCACGATCTCGACGGCGAGGTGCCGGGGCTCAAGGCGGTACCCAAGGAAGAACAGCCGCCAGTATGGTTCGTGTTCTGGTCCTTCCGCGCCATGGTGGCGATGGGCATGCTGATGATTGCGGTCGCCTTCGTCGGGCTGTGGCTGCGTCGTGGTGGCCGGCTTTACCGCAGCCGTCCGTTCCTGCAGACGCTGCGCCTGATGAGCGTGGCTCCCTTTATCGCGGTGCTTGGCGGCTGGTTTGTGACAGAGGCCGGGCGCGCGCCATGGTTGGTCTACGGCATGATGACCCAGGCCGAAGCGGTGACGCCATCGCTTAGCGGCTGGATGGTGCTCGCGACCCTTATTGGCTATGTGCTGGTTTACGCGGTGGTGTTCTTGACCGGCGGCTACTACCTGACCCGAGTGGTGCGTCAGGGAATGCTGGCGGAAGAGCCCCATGATGACGAGGTCGAGACGGCCAAGCGCCCGCTGTCCGCCGCCCACGCCACCCTTGAGGCCGATGCCGGCCGCCAGTTCGGGAGCTGATGACATGGAATTGATCAACCTCTCTGCCATCTGGGCCCTGATTATCGGGTTCGGTGTGATGATGTACATCCTGATGGACGGCTTCGATCTGGGGGTGGGCATTCTGTATCCGTTTGCCCCGGACGAACACGCTCGCGATGTGATGATGAACTCGGTGGCGCCCATCTGGGACGGCAACGAGACCTGGCTGGTGCTGGGTGGGGCCGGGCTGCTGGCAGCCTTTCCGCTGGTCTATACCATTCTGCTGCCGGCCCTGTACCTGGGGGTGTTCCTGATGCTCGCCGGCTTGATCTTCCGGGGGATTGCCTTCGAGTTTCGCTTCAAGTCGCGGCGCAACCGTCATTGGTGGAATCGGGCGTTCTGCTGGGGATCGATGGTGGCCACGTTCTGCCAGGGCGTCGTGGTAGGGGCCTATATCGAGGGTTTCGAAGTGGCCAATAACGTCTACGTGGGAGGTCCCTTCGACTGGCTGACGCCGTTCACCGTGATCACTGGTTTGGCGCTGATGGCAGGGTACGCCTTGCTGGGCGCAACCTGGACGATTCTCAAGTCCGAGGGTCACGTCCAAGAATGGGCCTATCGGATTACCCCCAAGCTGCTGCTGCTGGTGCTCGTCGGTTTCGCCATCATCAGCATCTGGACGCCCTTCGTCGACGACTTTGTGCGCGAGCGCTGGTTCGATCATCTGACCCTGTTCTGGATCTTCCCCTTCCTCGCCCTAGTGTGTGCCGGCCTGATCTGGCGCTCCGTGGCCAAGCGCCGTGAGGGGCAGCCGTTCGTGGCGACCATGGGACTGTTCCTGTTTACCTACCTCGGTCTGGTCGCCAGCAAGTGGCCGTATCTGATTCCCCCCGACATCACCCTGTGGGAGGCAGCGTCAGCCCCCGAAAGCCAGCTGTTCCTGCTGCTTGGGGTGCTGTTCGTCATTCCTGTGGTGCTGGGCTACACCGCCTGGTCCTACTGGGTCTTCCGCGGCAAGGTGCGGGGGGCGGGCTATCACTGAGTCCACACACCGCCCTGGCACGCGGGCGCGGCGCTGGCTGGCAGCTCATGTCGGCCAGCACCGGGCCTGGCTTGGAGGAGCGGCGGCCTGTGGCATCCTGACAGGGTTGATCGGTATCGCGCAGTGGCTGGTGCTGGCGCAGGTGTTGGCCATGGCCATTCAGGGTAACGCCTCCATGGACAGACTGTGGCCATGGCTATTGGGGTTGCCCGTGTTGGTGCTGTTGCGAGCGCTCTGCGGTATCGCCCAGGACCTGCTGGCCCAAGCCGCAAGCCAACGCCTGCGTCGCGCAGTGCGCCGCGAGTTGCTGGATCATCTGGCCACGCTTGGCCCCCTGCGGGTAGCCAACCACCATAGTGCAGGCCTGGCCCATCAATGGGTCGAACAGGTCGATGCGCTGGACGGCTACGTGGCGCGCTTCTGGGTTCAGAGCCGCGTGGTGCTGGTAGTGCCGCTGGTGATCCTGGTGGTCGTGGCCTGGACCAACTGGCTGGCCGCGTTGCTGCTGGCGGTGACAGCGCCGTTGATCCCGCTGTTCATGGCGCTGGTGGGCATGGGTGCAGAGGCGCTCAACCGTGATCAGTTCGAGGCGGTCAGTCGACTCTCGGGGCATTTCATCGATCGCGTGCGCGGCATTCAGACCTTGCGTCTGTTCGGGGCTGGTCAGCGTGCCACGGACGACGTTGCCCAGGTGGCTGACGACTATCGTCGGCGCAGCCTGCGCCCGCTGCGCCTGGCGTTTCTGTCATCCGCCGTGCTCGAGTTCTTTTCCTCCGTGGCCATCGCGGCCTTGGCGATCTACATTGGCTTCGGTCTGTTGGGTGATCTGCCGTTGGCGATTGCCGACCAGCTGACCTTGGCCAGTGGCTTGACCATCCTGCTGCTCGCGCCGGACTTCTTTCAGCCGCTGCGTACGCTGTCCCAGTTCTATCATGATCGAGCCTCAGCCTTGGCCGCAGCCCAGGGCCTGACCGCTTTGCTTGATGAGCCTGCGCCGCCGGGCCGTCGCCGCTCCCAGCTAGCGTCTGGCAGGGATATCATGGAGGCATCGGGTCAAGTCACCGAGCCAGGTGTTCTGGTGCGCCTGCGCGGCGCCTGTCTTGACCATCCGGGACGCGGCCGCGCGGTAGGGCCCCTCGACCTGGACCTGCATGAGGGTGAGACGGTGGTGGTCAGTGGTCCTTCTGGTTCCGGCAAGTCGAGCCTGCTGGCGCTGGTGGCCGGCTTTGCCGGGCCTGGTGACGGGACTCGCCATGTGCGCAGCGACTTGTCTCTTGCCTGGATGGACCAGCGTCCTTGGCTATTGCATGGCAGTATCGCCGACAACCTGCGGGTGACCGCTCCCGAAGCGGATGACGAGGCGTTGTGGTCCGCCCTGGGCGATGCCGGTCTGGCCACCTTGATGAACACCCTGGAGCAGGGACTCGCCACGCCCATCGGCGAGCATGGAGTCGGCTTGTCGGGCGGTCAGGCCCAGCGTCTGGCCCTGGCACGGGTATTTTTGAGCGATGCTCGCCTGGTCTTGCTGGATGAGCCCACGGCAAGTCTCGACAGGGATACCGAGGCCATCTTGATCCAGGGCTTCCGGCGCCTGGCAGCAGAAGGCCGTACCTTGCTGGTGGCGACCCATCATCCGCAGCTGCTAGCCCTGGGAGGGCGCCATGTGCAGCTGGCAGCGTACTCGCCAAGTGCCAACACAGAGAGCGTTCTGGTGGAAGGTGCAGAGATAGAGAGTAGACCCTGATAGGGGCATAGAGGCGATTGCCCCGGGGCAGGGTCGCGACAGGTACTCTATAGTAGTCAAAGGTATTACCTGTTGGTTGGGAGGTTTATATGGCATCTGCAACGTCCATCAAGCTGGATGAGGATATGAAGGGGCGCGTTCGCAAGCTTGCCGAAGTCCGGCAACGGTCGCCGCACTGGATCATGCGGGAAGCCATTGCCCAGTATGTTGAGCGCGAAGAGCAGCGTGAGGCCTTGCGGCGCGACACCCTGCAGGCCTGGGCGGAGTTCCAGGAGACGGGCGTACACGCGACTGCCGAAGAGGTTGAGCGGTGGCTGCAGAGCTGGGGAGGGGACGACGAACTTCCCGCTCCTGAATGTCACAAGTGAAGTTTGCCCCGGCAGCGATCCGGGATTTACAGCGTCTTCGTGAGTTTTTGCGCGCAAGGAACCCGGATGCCGCACGTCGCGCTGGTGAAGCCATCCGACAGGGCGTGCAGGTGCTGGGTGCTCACGCCCGACTCGGTCGACTTGTGGATGACCTTCCCGAAGTGTTCCGCGAGTGGCCGATAGACTTTGGTGACAGTGGGTATGTCGTGCGATATCGAATAGATGAAGATGCCGTGACCATTCTGGCGGTCCGACATCAACGTGAGGCGGGGTGTTTGTGAAAGACTGCTGCAGGCAGAGAACCATGAGCTCGCAACCGCCGTCTATGCTGGCCCATTGGCATACGTTGAAGGGCTGGCTGGCCTTGCACGACGAACTGCGCGGTCGGCTGCTGGTCGGCCTGGCGTTGATGGTGCTGACCGCGCTGTCGGCGTTGGGTCTGCTGGCGGTGTCGGGCTGGTTCATCACCGCCAGTGCCCTTACCGGAGTTGCCCTCGCCACGGGTGTCGCGGCCGCGCTGGATGTGTACACCCCGGGAGCAGGGATTCGCCTGTTCGCGGTCAGCCGCACGGTGTCGCGCTACGTCGAGCGACTTTACAACCATGACACTATTTTGCGCCTGCTGGCCAAGCTGCGCGCGCGCTGCTTTGCTGGCCTGGTGGCCATGGATGGCAGGCGTCTCGCCACGGCGCGGGCGAGTGACTGGCTGAACCGTCTGACCGCCGATATCGATACCCTGGACGCCTTGTATCTGCGTCTTCTCGCACCGGCGGGGATGGCGCTGATGCTGTGCTTGGCGGTAGTCGGTCTGGTGGCCATATGGCTGCCTGAGGCAGCGCTGGCGCTGTCGGCGCTGCTGCTGCTGGGATGGTGCTGGCTGACGCTGGGGCAAGCGCGTGCCGGTATGCAGGCCTGCCGCCAGCGTATGGTGGCGCTGGAACGTCTGCGCGGGGCCATGATTGAGAGCGTGACGGGAATGTGCGAACTCGAAGCCTATCGGGCGCTGGATCGTCGCCGTCAGCAGTTGGAAACCCTGGAAGATGACGTGTTGAAGGCACAGTGGCGGCTGAGTGTGGTCACCGCCTGGGGCAATGCCGTATCCGTCATGGTGATGGGAGCGGCCTGGTGGTGGCTGCTCGTCAGTGGCTTGCTGGCGTTTCAGGGCGGACAGTTGTCAGCGCCGGTACTGGTCATGTTGCCGTTGGCAGCGCTGGCTTTGGCAGAAGGGCTGGCAAGCCTGCCGGCGGCATTCAGCCACGCCGGGGCGAGTCTGGTGGCGGCTGAGCGCCTGAATCAGATCGAGTCGACCGCGACACCCCCGGCGGAGGCAGACACCGATGCCCGTCAGACGGCGGCGGATCATGCTACGTCGGGGAGTGGTGGGCCCGCTGGCGTGGTGTTCGACGCCTTGGCGTTTCGCTATCCCGCCGCGCTGGATGATGCGCTGGCACCTGTCAGCGGCCGTGTCGACCCTGGCGAGCGGGTGGCGCTGTGCGGTGCCTCCGGGGCAGGCAAGTCGACGCTGCTGGCGCTGCTGGCGGGTGAGCTGACGGGCTATCGTGGCCGGCTGACCCTGGACGGCACCGACCTCGTCCAGTGGCCACGCAAGGCGCTGGCCCAGCGTGTCGGCTGCTTGACGCAGCGGGTCGAGCTGTTTGATGCCAGCCTTGCGGAAAACCTGCGCATCGGTCGGCCTGATGCCTCCGATGAGGCACTATGGCAGGCGCTGGAGGCGGTCGATCTTGCCGATTGGGCGGAAACTTTGCCGCGCCAACTGGACACTCGGGTGGGTGAGGGCGGGCGCCAGGTGTCTGGGGGACAGGCTCGGCGACTGGGCCTGGCCCAGCTGTGGTTGACCGACCCAGGACTGGTGATCCTGGACGAACCCTTCGCGGCGCTGGATGCTGCCACCGCCTCGAGGGTGGCGGGTGGAATCGAGCCCTGGCTTAGCCAGCGCACCGTACTGATGCTGGTGCACCACCACGACCCTCGCGACCCTGCGCCGGGCATGCAGGCTGTCGGCCGGGTGATCCCCCTGGAGGCAGCATCAGCATGGCGCAAGGCTCGCCAATCCGGCACCATGGACCTCATGTGACCGGCACCACTCCGTGTCCGCGCCACACCGTGCTATAGAACAGGGCCACGACCTCATGAACGACGACTTTCTTACCCGCCTGCCCAAGGCGGAGCTGCATTTACATATCGAAGGCACCCTCGAGCCCGAGCTGATGTTTGCGCTGGCCGAGCGCAATGGCGTGACGCTGCCTTATGCGTCGATCGAGGCCGCCCGCAAGGCCTACGACTTCAGCGATTTGCAGTCCTTTCTCGACCTTTACTACCAGGGCATGAGCGTACTGGTCAGCGCTCAGGACTTTGAAGACCTGGCGATGGATTACTTTCGTCGCGCTGCCGCCGAGGGAGTCGTGCATGTGGAACTGCACGTGGATCCCCAGGCACACCGAGCACGTGGGGTCACCCTTGACCAGGTGATGACGGGGCTGACGGCAGCCTGCGCCAGGGCTCGCACCGAGCTGGACCTGTCCAGCGCCATGATCCTGGCCTTTCTGAGAGATCAGCCCGCAGAAGATGCGATGCAGCTGCTGGAGGATGCTCAGCCATATCTACAACACTTCAGTGCCGTCGGCCTGGATAGCGCCGAGCAGGGCAATCCGCCGAGCAAGTTCCGTGAAGTGTTCGCCAGGGCGAGGGAGCTGGGCCTCGAGCGCGTGGCGCATGCCGGTGAGGAAGGCCCGCCCAGCTATATTCGCGAAGCCCTGGACGAGTTGCAGGTGTGTCGTATCGATCACGGCGTTCGCGCCATCGAGGACATCGAGCTGGTGGAGCGGCTGGCAGATGAAGGGACAGTGTTGACCGTGTGCCCGCTGTCCAACGTTCGCCTGAAGGTGGTCGAGCAGCTTGAGCACCACAGTCTACCGGCGCTGATCGATGCTGGCCTGGTGGTGACGATCAACTCTGATGATCCCGCCTATTTTGGCGGCGGCATGCGCGAGAACTTCGCCGCTTGCCAAAAGGCCTTCGGCTGGTCCGACGAGACACTGACCTGGTTGGCCAGCAACGCCATCGAGGCGGCCTTTATGGACGATGCTCGCCGGGAAGAACTGCGCCAGCGACTGCTGAACCTGTAGTACGACACCACACCCCCGCCGATCCGGCGGGGGTGTGGGCTGACGGTGGCTGATGTTCCTCAGGGCAGCGCCGGTACCGTGACCGTTGGCTGATCACCGGTCAGCGATCCAAGGAAGGCCACCAGTTGGGTGATGGTGGCGTCATCGAGTTCCTTGCCCAACATCTCGCGCCCCATGACCGACACGGCTTCCTCAAGGGTGGCAGCGGAGCCGTCGTGGAAGTAGGGATAGGTCAAGGCCACGTTACGGAGTGACGCCGTTCGGAAGGCCTGGCGGTCCGCCTGATCCGAGGTGACGGCAAAGCGCCCTAGGTCATCGGAGCCAGGCACCTGAATCGGATGAAATCCGCTGTCGCTGAAATTGGGTCCTCGGTGGCAGGCGATGCAGCCTTGGTCCACAAAGGCCATCATGCCTGCCTGTTGCTCGTCCGTCAGTGCCTGATCATCTCCCATGAGGTAGCGGTCGAGCGGCGCGTTGGGGGTGTTCAGGGTACGTTCGAAGCTGGCGATGGCCGCAGCGAGATGATCGGCCGAAAGCGGCTCGTCGCTGTCAGGGAAAGCGTTGCGGAATGGTGCCATGTATCCCGGCAGGGATGACAGTCGCGCCAGTGCGCCATCCAGATCATGGGCCATCTCGACGCTGTTCTGGATGGGACCCAGGGCCTGGCTCTCCAGGTCGGGTTCGCGGCCATCCCAGAACTGCGCGGTCAGGAAACCGGTATTGAGCACCGTCGGGGAGTTTCGGTTGCCGACCTGTCCATCATGGCCCACCGCCGTGGGCAAACGGTCGGTCCAGGCCAGCGCCGGATTGTGGCAGGTGGCGCAGCTGATGTTGCTGCTCTGTGACAGCCTGGGTTCGAAGAACAGCATCTTGCCCAGCGCAATCTTCTCCGCGGTGAGGCTGTTGTTCGAAGGGATCGGCGGAAGGGCGGGTAGCGGACTGAAGTACTTGCGGTAGTCGTCTGCGGTGGTGCCAGCGCTGGATGACTCGGTGGCGGCCTGGGCGTCGGCGGATGAAGCGGCATTGGCCCAGGTCGTCAGCGTCAGCACAAGGGCGCCAACCAGCAGCGACGGGGAGGCGTATCGGGTTGTTGGCATGTTCTCGTCTCGTTACTGCGTCACGGGTAACCGTCGTTGTGTCCCGCAGTGCAGCCGCTGGTCCGGCGGTCACGCTGCGAAAGAACATGGGCGCGAACCGACGGCGGCGCACGAGCCCAACGGGGGAGCAGAGTGTCGAGTCGAACGCGCCCGCCCACGCCTGTTATTTCTAACGTGAAGACCACCGCCACTGGGGCAACGATCGTCCCGAATGGCTGGTAGGGCACGCATCTGTCGAGATTGACTGGCTGTTTGTCGGTAGTGTGAAGAGAGTTGCGACGTTGCGGACCAGCGTCGCTGGCGATAAGCCACGCCATTGAAATGACGCAGGCTTGGGGAGCAAGCGATACGGAAAGGGCTGCAGACGGTGCTGTCGAGCGCTCATGTAAAAGGCGCCCGGTAGATCGGACGCCTAGCTGATCACGTCGTGATATGGCCGACGTGCCGAGGCGTGGTGGGGAAATGAAAGAAAAGGAAAGGCGAGGAGAGGACTGGGTCGCTTGCCGACCCAGCCCCAGTCCCAGCGGCTTAGCCCTGTTCGCTGTTGGCCTGTCGGGCCGCTTCGCGGGCACGCTGTTTGGCCTCACGACGCTCCGCCATTCGGGCGACGGCGTCGGCCCCTAGGTGCGACTCACCGCGCTCCCGCGCCAGCTGCATCTGGCGTTCCCGCTCAGCAAAGCGCGCCTTTTGCTCGTCACTGAGCTTGTCATAGCAGCGCGGGCAACAGACCCCCTGCTGGTAGTGTCCACTCTGCTTGTCATCTTCAGTGATCGGCATGCGGCAGGCGTGGCACTGATCGTAGCGCCCTGGCTTGAGGTCATGGTCGACGGTGACGCGGTCATCGAACACGAAACACTCACCCTGCCACAGGGTCTGCTCCTTGGGCACGTCTTCCAGGTACTTCAGAATGCCGCCCTTGAGGTGGTAGACGTCTTCGAAACCCTGCTCCTTGAGATAAGCGGTGGACTTTTCACAGCGGATGCCGCCGGTGCAGAACATGGCGACCTTCTTGTGGCGTGAAGGGTCCAGCGTCTTTCTGACATAGTCCGGAAAGTCCCGGAAGGCCTCGGTGAAAGGGTTGATAGCGCCCTTGAAGGTGCCTACCTCGATTTCGTAATCATTGCGGGTGTCGATGACCAGCACGTCCGGGTCTTCGATCAGCGCGTTCCAATCCTTCGGTTCGACGTAGGTGCCGACGGTGTGGCGTGGGTCGATACCCTCGACCCCCATGGTGACGATTTCGCGCTTGAGCTTGACCTTGGTGCGCATGAACGGTGCTCGCTCGGTCAGTGACTCCTTGACGTCGAGCTGCGCCAGCCGCGCATCGCTGCGCAACCACGTCAGCAGGGCATCAATACTCTGACGCGGGCCAGCCACGGTGCCATTGATACCTTCGCGGGCCAGCAGCAAGGTGCCGCGAACCTGGTGATCGAGCATGACCTGAAGAAGCGGCTCGCGCAGCGCTTCGAAGTCTTCCAGGGTGACAAACTTGTACAGGGCACACACCACCAGTTTGCCGCTGTCGGCCTGGTAATCCGAAGCGTCAGTGGTAGAAGTGGTGATCCTGGTGGTCGAAGTCGTGCTATCGGTCGTCATGGGGGCCTCGTGCGAACCGGAGCGTAAATCCGGAGCAGGATGGGGGAAAATCGGAGGGGCGGGATTTTACCTCACTTGCCAACGATTTTCTAAGCCATGCCCGGTGGCCGACAGCGGGCTGCCTCGGCCAGGAGCGAAAGTTGATCCTTTTGCATCACCCTCGAGGTCACCCCTGACGTCCGCCTTGATGTCATCCTTGACGCCACTCCTGGCGGCCCCCTGTGGTGGCTGCTGGTGTCACCCCTGGCGGCGATGCTGCAGGCGTCCTCCCGCCCAGGTCTCATAGATGGCGCGATCGTCACCCATCATCATCAGCGTGAACAGCTCTTCGGAAAGACTTCGCGTGCGGCCCATGCGCCTTGCCATCAGCGGTGAGGCCATCGGGTCGATGACCACGAAGTCCGCGTCCTTGCCTGCCGTCAGGCTGCCGATGCGGTCATCCAGCGACAGCGACACTGCATTACCCAGCGTCAGGTCATGGAAGCCAGCCCAGGCGGTCAGTGGCGTGCCACGCAGCTGGCCTACCTGATAGGCCGCCTTGAGGGTGGCGAGGCCCGACAGGTCGGTGCCGGCGCCGATATCGCTGGCCAGGGTCAGCTTGAGGCGCTGTTGCCTGGCGCCGGCACGGTCGAACAGACCGCTGCCGAGAAACAGATTCGAACTGGGGCAGAAGGCGATATTGGCACCACGGTCAGCCAGCCGCTGGCGCATGCCATCGTCCAGGTGAATACCGTGGGCAAAGGTGCTGCGAGGGCCAACCAGGTCAGAAGCTTCGTAGACATGTAGATAGTCTCGGCTGCCGGGGAACAGCTCGGCGACCCAGTCCAGCTCGCCCAGATTCTCGGCCAGATGGGTCTGCAGCCAGAGGCTCGGGTCGTTGCGCAGCAGGCCACCGGCGGCATCCAGTTGGGCCCGCGTGGAGGTCGGCGCAAAACGCGGAGTGACGCTGTAGCCAAGTCGTGCTGTGCCGTGCCAGTCGCTGATCAGCCGTTCGCTGTCGCGGATGCCGCCCAGGCTGTCATCGGTCAGCGCGTCCGGTGCGTGGCGGTCCATCAGCACCTTGCCAGCCAGCATGCAGAGATCCCGGCGCCTGGCGGCGCTGAAGAAGGCGTCGACAGAGCCTGGGTGACTCGAACAGAACACCTGGGCGGTGGTGGTGCCGACCCGCATCAGCTCATCCAGAAAGACGTCGGCGATATGCTCGGCATGCTCGCGCTTGGCGAAGCGACACTCTTCGGGAAAGGTGTACTCATTGAGCCAGTCCAGCAGCTGTCGCCCGTAGGAGGCCATGATCTCGAGCTGGACATAGTGCACGTGGCTATCGATGAAGCCAGGCATCACCAGCTTGTCGCGATGATCAATGAGGGTGGTGTCGGCCGGCAGGCGCGGGGCGATGTGGGCGTACTCTCCGACGGCTTGGATGACGCCGTCGGACCACCATAGTGCGCCATCTTCGATGTAGCTGACGCTGTCTTCGGCGGGTGTGTCGTCATCGCCTGGGTCGGCATTGAAGCTCAGCAGCCGCGCGCGAATGACGTGATGGGCAGATGGCTGTGCCGCAACGTCTGGCTGCCGGGCAGGGCGGATGGACTCGGCGGTATGGCCGAGTGAGGAGTCAGGGGCATCCATCGGAAAACTCTCTTGTCAGTGTCGTCGCCGGCGCGGCCGGAAGGATCAGCGGTGGGCCCCATCCCTGGGGGCGTTGCACGCCCGACAGGGCGTTGGTGGCATCAAGGCATCAGGCGTTTTAGCGTCGCGCTGTCGACACCTCTTGAGGTGTCGTCACGTTTCGTTGTGTCACGTCGAGGGTGGGCCAACGGCAGCAGTTCTGCCAAGGCGGCCAGCGCCACGGCGTGAGGCGTCTTGTTGCCGCCGGAGTCACCGATGGGGCAGCGCACGCGGTCGATGCGTGACGCCGCCACGCCGGCACGCTCGAGTCGACCGCGAAAACTTGCCCACTTGCTGCGTGAACCGATCAGCCCAATTGACGCCAGATCGTCTCTTTCTAACAGTGCTGCGACCAGGGCGTAGTCCTCGCCGTGGTCGTGGGTCAGCACCAGGGCATGGCTGTGTGGCGCCAGGCCCGCGACAGCCTCGCCAGGGTCGTTCAAGCGGTGTTGATGAACGCAAGCATGGGCACCGGTGCCTTCGAAGGCCGCGTCGCGACTGTCGAACCAGTCGATGCGCCATTCAAGCGGCGCCGCCAGTTCGGCGATGGCACGGCCCACGTGTCCCGCGCCGAACAGCGCTAGACGGGTCATGCTGCCAAGGTCGGTCTCCAGCAGCACATTGACGAAACCGCCGCAACACTGGCCGCTGCGTCCGCCCAGGGGAAAGGCTTCCAGGCTCATGCCTGCCTGACCCTGAGCCAGCCGCTCGCGGGCGCTGGCGATCAGTTGCCACTCGAAGGTGCCGCCGCCCAGGGTGTCATACAGGCTGTGCGGGGTGATCACCATCTTGGCGCCCGGCTCCCGCGGTGTGGAGCCAAGGCTGGTGACCTGGGTGGCCAGAACGAAGGGCTGGCCAGCCGCCTTGAGCCTTGCCAGGGCGTGGTACCAGGGCTCCTTGTCCGGTCCGGCGTGGGCGGTCATGGTGATGTGTCTCCTGACGGGGCGCCGGGACTTGCCTGGGCTGTTGTGCTACCGGCGATGTGACGTGCCTGGCGCGCGGCCTGCATGACCCGCTCCGGTGTGGCCGGGGTGTCCAGGCGCACCGCATGGCGGTAGTCGGTCAGGCTCGCCAGGGCGTCGCGCAGTGCACACCACACCGACATGCCAAGCATGAAGGGAGGTTCACCCACCGCCTTGGAGCGGTAGATACTGGCCATGGAATTGGGATGTCCCTCCATCAGCTGTACCTTGAAGGTGGCGGGCAGGTCTCCATAGGCGGGAATCTTGTAGGTAGCAGGGCCGAATGAGGTCAGCTGACCACTGTCATTCCACTTGAGCTCTTCGCTGGTCAGCCAGCCCATGCCCTGGATGAAACCACCTTCCACCTGGCCGAGATCGATGGCCGGGTTCAAGGAGTCGCCTACGTCATGCAGGATGTCGACCCGGTCGACCTGGTATTCCCCGCTCAAGGTGTCGACCGATACCTCGGCCACGGCGGCACCAAAGGCAAAGTAGTAGAAGGGCCGACCCTGTCCACTGTGGCGATCGTAGTGGATCAGCGGCGTCGCGTAGAAGCCTTTCTCTGACAGCGAGACGCGTCCGAGATAGGCGTCCTGAATCAGCGTGCCCCAGGCGATTCGCTGCTCGCTGCCGGCAATGCCCGCGATAAGTTCACCCCGCTCCAGGCGCATTTCCTGGCGGTCGAGCTGGTAGTGCTCAGCGGCGAAGTCAAACAGGCGCTGCTTGAGCTTGTCGGCAGCGTCCCTCGCCGCCTGACCATTGAGGTCGGCACCGCTGGACGCTGCCGTGGGCGAGGTATTGGGGACCTTGTCGGTACGGCTGGCACTGATACGCACGCTGGACAGCTCGAGACCCAGCTCGCGGGCCACCACCTGACAGATCTTGGTGTGCAGGCCCTGGCCCATCTCGATGCCACCGTGATTGATCAGCACACTGCCATCGGTATACACGTGCAGCAGGGCACCCGCCTGATTGAGGTGCTGGGCGGTGAACGAGATGCCGAACTTGACCGGCGTCAGCGCCAGTCCTTTGCGGATCACCGGGCTTCGCGCATTGAAGTCGTCAATGGCGCGGCGCCGGGCCCAGTAGTCGCTGTCCGCCTCCAACCGTTCGACCAGTGTATGCAGCAGTGCGATCTGGTCTACCGTCTGGCCATAGTGTGTGGTGTCGCGGCCCTGGCGATAGAAGTTGCGCTTGCGCACGGTCAGCGGGTCTTCACCGACCTGTCGGGCAATGTCTTCCATGGCGGCCTCGATGACCATCATGCCCTGGGGGCCGCCAAAGCCGCGAAACGCGGTGTTGGACGCAGTATGGGTGCGGGCTCTATGCCCCGTGACTCTGGCCTGTCCCAGTGAGTAGGCATTGTCGGCGTGGAACATCGCACGGTCGACGATGGCGTCAGACAGATCCGGGGAGTAGCCGCAATCGCCGGTAACGCTGATGTCCCCCCCGCTGATCACTCCCGCGGCGTCGATGCCCAGGCGATAGCGGTTATGGAAGGGGTGGCGCTTGCCGGTGACCTTCATGTCATCGCCACGGGGCAGGCGAATACGGCAGCTCTTGCCGGTTCTTCGCGCTACCAGGGCCGCCAGGCATGCCCAGGGAGACGCCTGCGTCTCCTTGCCGCCAAAGCCGCCGCCCATGCGCCGCACCTCGACGGTGACCGCATGGAACGGAATGTTCAGTACTTCCGCGATCAGCTTCTGTGTTTCGCTGGGATGCTGGTTGGAGGTGTGGACCATCACCCCTTCGTCTTCGGTGGGGTGTGCGACGCAGGCCTGTCCCTCTAGATAGAAGTGCTCCTGGCCGCCGATAAATTGCTCGCCCTCTACCACATGGTGGGCGTCGGCCAGCGCCGCTTCCCAGTCACCGCTTTGCTGACGATGGGTGGGGCGCACCAGATCGCCAGCGTCGACCGCAGCCACCGGATCGAGAGACACTGGCAGCTCATCGATCTCTATGCGGGCCTTGGTGACGGCCTGTCGGGCAGCGCGGTGACTGGTGGCAGCCACGCAGAACATGACCTGGCCGGCGTAGAGCACTTCCTGGTCTGCCATAATCGGGTCGCCAGGGAAGACCGGACCAATATCGGTGTGACCCGGCACGTCGGCAACGCTGATGACATCGACCACGCCAGGCGCCCGCCGCACCTCGTCAAGGTGCATGGCGGTGATGCGCCCGTGAGCCTTGGGCGAGAGGCCCACGGCCAGGTGCAGGGCGTCGGAAGGCAATGCCAGATCATCGATGTAAGCGGCTCGCCCAGTGACATGTTTCACGGCGCTCTCGTGACGGGCGGACGAGCCAGAAAAACCGTGGGCAGCGGTGGCATCGGCGTTGTGGCGCTCCGTCGTATCGGACGGAGGTGTCGGCAGATCAGTGAGCGTACGCATGAAGCATCACCTCCGTGGCGAGGGTGTCGGAATGGTCACGAGCATCAGCGGATGACGCACCCGGGGACGTCGCGTCCTGGGCTGCCCCCTGGGCAGAGGATGCGATCACCAGCAGCAGTCGCTCGAGCAGGGCGGCGGCGGCATCTTGACGGTATTCGCTGCTTCCGCGCACGTCGCTCATGGGCGTAAAGTCCTGGGCCAGGGCCTCGCTGACTGCGCCAAGGCTGGCGCTGTCCGCAGGCTTACCCTCAAGGGCG
Source organism: Halomonas sp. DP4Y7-1 (assembly GCF_019800705.1). Taxonomy (NCBI): domain Bacteria; kingdom Pseudomonadati; phylum Pseudomonadota; class Gammaproteobacteria; order Oceanospirillales; family Halomonadaceae; genus Halomonas; species Halomonas sp. DP4Y7-1. Next base: position 101,123 of record NZ_JAHVKS010000012.1, read on the forward strand.
GCTTCGGCGCCCGTGGCCCTGGCGGGGATGGCGGCCATGCCACCAAAGGCCAGGCGAACATCGGCCAGGCGCCCGCCGACCACGCGCCAGGAAAAGGCGCCCAGCACTGCCGAGATGTCATCTTCCCGACGCTTGGACAGCTTCCACACCTTCAACTGCTGATCGCCAGCCAGATGGGGCAGGAAAATGGCTTCCAGCACCTCATCGTCACCCAGGGCGGTATCCCGGTAGCCCAGGAAGAACTCGCTGGCGGCCAGGGTCCGGCTGCCGCCGGCCCCGGTCAGCCGCAGTCGTGCATCCAGCGCCAGCAGTACCGGCGGGGTATCGCCGATGGGCGAGGCGTTGGCGACGTTGCCACCGAGGGTGCCGCGGTTGCGCACCTGGCCAGAACCCAGGCGATGCAGCAGGTGGGCAAAGGCGGGGTAGTGCTCGGCAAAGAGTGGCTCCAGGCGTGAGTAGGTCACCGCAGCGCCAATCCACACGCCGTCGCGACCAAGATCATCGCTAGCGGACTCAATGGTCAGAAGCTCTGCAACGCGAGTCACATCAATGACCTGTGGAAGATCCTTGAGCTGTTGCGTCACCTCGAGCCATAGATCGGTACCGCCCGCGACCAGCCGTGCCTCGGGGAAGCGCTGACGCAGAGCCACCAGGTCAGCCAGGCTGCGGGGCTGGTAGAAGCCGGAGGCGTTCGTTGTCTCAGCACCGCTTGAAGCAACGTTGCGCTCGCTGGGAGTCGCGCCAGGCCCCCCCACGTCGGTGGCAAGGGCGTCGGCCAGGGACAGGTCGTCGAGCCAGGCAGGACGGAAGCCCGGAGTGTCGTGCATGGCCAGGGCGGCATCTCGAATCGGCCGGTATCCGGTGCAGCGACACAGGTTGCCGCCCAGCGCGGCTTCCAGCCGCTGTGGGGTCAGCGGGGCGGGCTGCTGGCGTTGATGCTCGTGCAGGGTGAACAACGACATGACGATGCCCGGCGTGCAAAAGCCGCACTGACTGCCGTGGTGCTCGACCATGGCCGCCTGGCAGGGATGGAGCTCGTCGCCATGGGAGATTCCTTCGACGGTCACCAGGTGACGACCGGACAGCTGATGGGCCGGCATGATGCAGGCGTTGGCACTGTGATAGTGCAGGCGGCCGTCGGCACCCACTTCACCGATGGCGACGGTACAGGCACCGCAGTCTCCGGAGGCACAGCCTTCCTTGGTGCCCGTCTGGTTCAGCCGTTCGCGCAGCAGATCAAGGACGCTGAGATGGGGCTCGGCATCCACGTGCTGCATCCGGCCATTGTGGTAGAAACTGATCATGGCTAGAGGTCCCGCTTTGGCGTTGTCATTATCGTTGGACAGTAGGGCGCACGAGGCGTCCTGTCGTGGGGCTTGCGATCTTCGGTCGATGTCGCCTTGGTATTGCTAGCGTCGGTCTGTTTAGCTCAGGTCTGTTTAGCCCTGGTCTGCTGAGCTCAGGCTTGTTTAGCTCGGGTCTGTTTGGCGCGGGTCTGTCAGGCGTCTGCCTATCTGGCTTCGGGCCATCACTTCTTGATGTATCACTCTCCGATGCATCACATTTTGGTGTATCAAGCTTTGACTCTGCTTTCCTAGACCCTGCTTTCGTGGAGCGGGGTCCCTTGCGCCCCTATGTAAAGAAAATGGTGTATAGGGAAATGGTGCAAAGGAGATGGCTGAGCCGGGTCTTGTCAGCAGCAATGTTGTTATTCTTGACCAATCGGTCAGCTTCTTCAAGGTGAAGGAGTGAAATTTGCTTAGGACTGCCGTTTGGCGTTAGTTCGACAACGACATGACAGGGCAGCCACGCCCCGCCCACAGACCTGTGTCGAATTGCCAGTCCCTGACCCTTCAGGCACTCTTTTACGGCGCGTTGTCCTGATCAGGCGTGACGTGGGTTCACACCAAGGGCGGCGGTTTGTCAACGACCGGGATGAGCATGGGATCACAGCTGGATGATGCAGCGCTCGACAGGGCGCTCGACACCGAAGGCGGCGCCATACGCCAGCGCAACGAGCGCGAGATACTCGACGCAGCCGAGCGGGTGTTTTCTCGCCACGGCTACCGGGGTGCCAGTCTCAAGCTGATCGCGGAAGAGGCGGGGCTTCCAAAGTCCAATATCCTTTATTACATGGGCAGCAAGAAGGCACTCTACGTGCGTCTGCTGGAAGGCGTGATGGAGCGCTGGAACACCATGCTCGACGATATTTCTGTCGAGGACGATCCCGCCGAGGTACTCAGCGCCTTTATTCGCTCCAAGATGGAGATGTCTCGCCGTTATCCCGAGGCCTCGCGGCTGTTTGCCGGTGAGATCCTGCAAGGCGCTCCCTTTCTGCAGGACTTCCTGCGTGGCGAGCTGCGTGACTGGGTCGAGGGCCGGGCCGAGGTGTTCCGTCAGTGGGCCGAGCGCGGCCTGATGGACCCCGTGGACCCGGTGTCGCTGATCTTCCTGATCTGGTCGGCGACGCAGCACTACGCGGACTTCGAAGCTCAGGTGGCCGGTATCACCGGCCATGAGCACTTCACCAACGACGACATGCAGCGCGTTACCGACTTTCTCGTCCAGGTCGTTCTGAAAGGATGTGGAGTGGTGTCGGCACCCACAGGGCACTGAATGGCTGCGTGCCCTGGGACGCCGGCATGGTGACTCGCGATGGTTACTGCGCGGTGGCCAGCATGATCGCCGACAGTACCGCTGATACCCACATCGCGGGCTTGATCTGATCGGCCTTGCCGGTGGCCAGCTTGATCAGAACGAAGCTCATGAAGCCGAACGCAATCCCGAGCGTGATGGAGTAGGTCAGCGGCATCAGAATGATGGCCAGAAAGGCAGGAAAAGCGTCCTCGAAGCGACTCCAGTCGATCTTGCCGATAGGGGCCATCATGAACAGGCCGACCAGGACCAGGGCTGGCGACGTGGCGATGCCCGGAACCAGAGAGAGCAGCGGCGACAGGAACAGGAAGGGCAGAAACAGCGCCGCAATGACCAGCGCCACCAGCCCGGTACGTCCTCCCTGGGCGACGCCAGCGCCTGACTCGATAAAGGTCTGGGCTGCGCTGGTGCCCAGTGGCGCCGCGATCATCGAGGCAAACGCATCGACGGTCATCGAACGTTTGAGGTTACGAGGATTGCCGTTGGCATCCTTGAGGCCCGCCGATTCCGACAGCGCCATGAAGCAGGACAGGGCGTCGAAGAAGTTGGTGAACAGCATCACGAAGATAAACGGCAGATAGGCGACCTTGAGAGCGCCGAGCACATCGACCTTGCCCAGGGCAGAGAAGTCCGGCCATGCCGCCAGTCCTTGCCACACCACCACGACCTCGTCTCCCCACAGGCGGCCCAGGGGCAGCGCCAGCAACGTGGTGGCCGCGATGCCAAGAATCAAGGCGCCGTTGAAGCCCCGGATGACCAGCACCGCAGTGATGATCAGGCCCGCGAGGAAGGTGACCAGCAGCGCATCCAGGTGTCCCAGGCTCACGAGTGTGGCCGGACTGGCCACGATGAAGCCGGCATTCTTGAAACCAATGAAGGTAATGAACAGGCCGATGCCACAGGTGATGGCGTAGCGCAGTGACGCCGGAATGGCGTCGATGATGGCCTCGCGGACGTTGAACATGGCCAGTACTGCGAACATCACGCCGGACCAGAAGACGCAGCCAAGTGCCACCTCCCAGGACAAGCCGGCTCCCAGTACCAGGGTGTAGGTGAACAGCGCATTCATGCCCATACCCGGTGCGACCAGAATCGGGTTACGGGCGTACAGCGCCATCGCCAGGCTGCTGAGACTGCTGATGACCACGGTGGCTGACAGGGCAGCGGAAAAGGGGATGCCCGCGTCTGACAGTACCGCCGGGTTGACCACGATGATGTACATCCCGGCCAGGAAGGTGGCAATACCGGCCAGAATCTCGGTTTTAACCGAACTACCGCGTCGGGTCACGTTGAAGAATCGGTCGAGCAACGCCCCCAGACCGCTGGAGTCGGAAGGGCAGGATCTTTCGCGGTCTGTCGTCTGGGATTCTGCGGTTGATGGTTCTGCGGGCGATGAACCGGGATCACTCATGGCGGGGTCCTCTTGTCGTTGTCATGGCCATGGGGTGTAAATCTGACCGTTCGGTCAGGCGATAAGCGTAGACAAAGATGCGCCATCATGGCAACAAACGCCGGGCAATAATGTATACAAAACCCTTGCCGCAGAGTGCTGCAAGGCTGTCGTGCTATGATCCGCGTCCGCGCGGCGCCACGCCGCTGAGCCAGCCGCTGAGCCACTTGCCTCTGCCGACGGAGCTGTCGTGATGTCCTTGTTCCCGCCACTGCCGATCGACGAACGTCTGCCCGAGCTGCGTTGCGCGCTGGAGGCAGATAACCGCGCGATGCTGGTCGCCCAGCCCGGGGCGGGCAAGACCACACGGGTGCCGCTGGCGCTGCTGGAGTCGGACTGGTGTCGTGGTGACAGCGGTCGGGGCAAGCTGCTGCTGCTGGAGCCCCGGCGGGTTGCCGCCCGTCTCGCCGCCAGCCACATGGCAGACCTGCTCGGAGAGGCGCCTGGCCAGACCGTAGGCTATCGCATGCGTGGTGAGAGCTGCGTGGGTCCAGATACGCGGCTCGAGGTGGTGACCCAGGGGGTGCTGTCCAGAATGTTGCAGGACGATCCTTTGCTCGACGGTGTGACTGGCATTGTGTTTGACGAATTTCACGAACGCAGCCTCGAGGCGGATCTCGGTCTGGCACTGGCGCTGGACGTCCAGCAGGGGCTGCGTGAAGACCTGCGGCTGCTGGTGATGTCGGCCACGCTTGATGTCGCGGCATTGTCGCGGGTACTGGGCGACGACGTCAGCGTGGTTGACTGCCCAGGACGGCAGTACCCGGTTACGACCCTGTATCGGCAGGCCCCGTCGCGGCTGTCGGCGGAAGAGCATCAGGGGCGTGTCGTGCTGGAAGCACTAGCGGCAAAGAGTGCGGCGGACGAAGAGGGCGCAGCGGACCAGGCGGTGGACATACTGGTGATCTTGCCCGGCGTGGCGGAGATCGAGAGGCTATCTCGCTGGCTGTCCCAGCGGCTCGATCAGGTCGCGCTGGTGCCGCTCCACGGACGGCTGCCGCTGGATGCTCAGCGGGCTGCCCTAAAACCACGGGCGGACGGCCTGCGCCGGGTGGTGCTTGCCACCGCGATTGCCGAGTCCAGCGTCACCGTGGACGGCGTGCGCACGGTGATCGATGCCGGGCAGCAGCGGGTGCCGGTGTTTGTGCCTCGCACGGGGCTGACTCGGCTGGAGACCCGCCGTGTCAATCGGGCCAGCGCCGACCAGAGGCGAGGACGAGCGGGGCGCCAGGGGCCAGGGCGTTGTTATCGCCTGTGGGCGGAAGAGCAACCGTTACCACCCCACGGTGAGCCGGAGATCCTCCAGGCCGATCTATCCTCGTTGGCCTTCGAGCTCGTCCGTTGGGGAGTGAAGGACGCGACCCAGCTTGCCTGGGTCACGCCGCCGGGGCGCGCCTCGCTGAAGGCCGGTCGCCAGCTGCTGCGACAGCTCGAGCTCAGTGATGAGCGGGATGGGCTGACGCCGCTGGGTCGTGCCGCTGGCCGTTGGCCCACATCGCCCCGTCTGGCGGGGATGCTGGAGCGGGCGAGCCAGCGTGACGAGGCCTCGCTGGCCCTTGCCTGCGCGCTAGCCGCCTGGCTTGAAGGGCGTCAGGGTAACGGCCGTCAGCTGGACCTCGAAGCGGTATTCACCGAGTTACTCAATGACTCACGCCCAGACCCCCACTGGCAGCGAGAAGCCAAGCGGCTGTGTGCTCGCGGGGGTGTCTCGCTGTCTGCAGCGAAACGGGCGGGTGACGGCGCGCTGGCTCGCATGCTGTTGCACGCGTTTCCCGATCGGGTGGCTCAGCAGGTAGCGGCGGGGCGGTTTCGACTGCGCTCTGGCGGGCTGGTGACGTTGCCCCAGGATCAGCCCCTGGCCCATGCCCCCTGGCTAATCGCGGTGGAGCTTGACGGTCGCGCCCGGGAGGGCAGGCTGTATCGGGCAGTGCGCACCGATGAGTCGGCCCTGGTGGCCCAGTGGCCGATACTGTCCGAGTGGCGTGAACGGGTCGAATGGAACGCCGACGCGGGGCGCCTCGAGGCAGAACAGGTACGGGGTATCGACGCGCTGGTGCTGGCGCGCCGTCCGTTGCAGGGCCCCCCAGGCCCCGCTGCCTGTCGTCAGGCGTTGCTGCAAGCCATCCACGACGCCGAACGCCTGCCGCTCAATGACGCCGCTGAGGCGCTGCGGCGGCGGGTGGCGTTGCTGCGTCAAAGCCACGATGGTCAGTGGCCTGCGCTGGACGACGAAACCTTGAAAGCTGAGCTGGACGAGTGGTTGGGGCCCCATCTGGAAGGACTGACGCGGATGGAGCAGGTGCATGCGTTGCCGTGGGAGCAGCTACTGCGCGAGCGCTTGCCCTGGCCGCTGGCCAGTCGTCTGGACGAATTGGCACCGACCAGGTTGACGCTGCCCAGTGGCGACAGCGCTTCCCTGCGCTACGAATGCGAGGGATGGGTAGGGCAAGCCGCTGAGGCGAACCCGCCTCAACCGTCTTCTCAACACCTTGCGCAACTGCCAGATGATGGGCCTGGCGAGGCGTATCGTGTGGTGCCGGTGCTCGCCGCAAAACTCCAAGCGCTGTTCGGCTGGCAACAGACGCCACGAATCGCCGAAGGAAGGGTGCCGGTGCGTGTCGAGCTGCTGTCCCCGGCCCGTCGCCCCCTCGCCACGACCATGGATCTCGCGAGCTTCTGGCGCAATGTCTATCCCGAGGTGCGCAAGGAGAACCGCGGTCGATATGCCAAGCACCCCTGGCCTGAGGATCCGCTGACGGCTCAGGCTACCTCGCTGACCAAGGCACGCCTGGGCAAGACGTGACGGCACCACCTGGCGGCTGACGTCGGTGGGCAGGGCGAGAAGGCCCGATGGCCGCAGGAGCTGTCAATGGTGAGTGCTCAGGGCAATCCGCGTACCGTGGGCGATGACCTCCGCCAAGGGCGCCGGGGACGTCGTCTGACCGACCATTTCGTCGGTGACCTCTGCCCAGGTCAGGGTGGCGTGGGTGAACCCCAGTGGAGCGAGAGTGCGACTGATCCGCGCGGTGCCGGTAAAACGCCAAGGGTCACCCGCGTCATCGACCAGCAGCGCCATCTGATCGTCGAGGTGAATCCTGACCAGATAAAAGCCCATATCGATGGAGTGGATCTCGATGGTGGGGGAACGGTCCGTCAGCGCCGTCAGGCCTGTCAGGGTCAGGGTGTCGGGAAGCGAGTGGACGGCGGATGTGGCGTCCGCAGGGAGATCGTTGGTGCGGTCCTCGGAGAATGGCATGATCGTCTCTCTCTGTGGGTGGCGTCGTGAGCGCGTCCGGCGTTGAGGTATCTCTCTGTCACTGTCGACCTGTTCCACTGTCGCCTGGCGATACTGTCCCGGCCTGGTCACGATGAAGGGCTCAGGGGCTGGGCTGGTGGATGGCCATGGGCCGGGTAGAGGCTGTCAGCGACAGCCAATAATGGGATTCAAGTGATTTCTTGCATAGTATGTGTACAGGAAATGTACACGCCTGGTCGCATGGGCGCCACTCCGTCATCCACCCGGTAGCCACCCGGTAGCCACCAGGTCGCCACCCGGCACGACCTTGATCACGGTCGCAAGAGAGCGCTGAGGCGTTGACAGTCGTGCGCCCTGTCGCCACCATCGCCAGCTTTGCCGAATCTGTCCTGCCTGGCGTGGCGAGAAGTGGCATCGGCATCGACGTCTCGCGATCAAGCGCCATGTGATCACCAGCTCTGTCAGCATACGCCCAGTCACCACAAGCCCAGTCACCAAGAGTCATGCCCATGGGGAACACCCTGACGCCCAAGCAACTGCAATCACTGGTCGAGACCCTCGACCGCGAGGCTAGAGCCAGTGACCAGTGGGGCAACGTCGCCAGCTATATTCCCGAACTGGCGTGCATCGACCCCCAGCAGTTTGCCATCAGCATCTGTACCTGCGATGGGCGTGAATATCACGCAGGTGATGCCCACACCGGCTTCTCGATCCAGAGCGTCTCGAAGGTCTTCACTCTGGCCCTGGCGCTTGGGCGACTGGGGGCAGGCCTGTGGGAGCGGGTCGGGCGGGAGCCCTCCGGGCGTGCCTTCAACTCCATCGTCCAGCTGGAGATGGAAGACGGCATCCCGCGCAACCCGTTCATCAATGCCGGTGCCATCGTCACCACCGACGCAGTGCTCGGGCGCAACGCGCCTCGAGACACCCTGGGAGAGATTCTGCGCTTTCTGCGCGAAGCCTCCGGCGACGATGACATCCATATCAATGAGCAGGTGGCCCGCTCGGAACACGCCACCGGGGACCGCAACTTCTCGCTGGCCTATTTTTTGCGTTCCTGCTGCAACCTCACCAACGACTGTGACCGGGTGCTCGGCACCTATTTCCACCACTGTGCGATCGAGATGTCCACCGCCCAGCTGGCGCGGGCGACCCGATTTCTGTGCGGCGGCTTCGAAGGTCAGCGGATGATCGGTATCGAGCGGGTCAGGGCCATCAACGCGCTGATGATGACCTGTGGTCACTACGACGGCTCCGGCGACTTTGCCTATCGCGTCGGGTTTCCGGGCAAGAGCGGCGTCGGCGGTGGCATCATGGCGGTCGTCCCGAACGTTGCGTCCATTGCGGTGTGGTCTCCCGGGCTCGACCGTTATGGCAATTCGCTCAAGGGCACGGCCGCACTGGAAGGCCTGTCGAAGGCGACCGGCTGGTCCGTGTTTGCCTGAAGTATGGCCCCATGGACCAAGATCCATCGTTACAAGGAGCCTGACATGGCCACATCGAATGCCTCTGCATGTCCCTGCGGAAGCGGCCTGGCACTCGCCGACTGCTGTCAGCCACTGCACCAGGGAGGTACGGCGACCAGTCCCGAGGCGCTGATGCGCTCCCGTTATAGTGCCTTCTCGCTGGGGCTTGATGACTATCTGCGCCACAGCTGGCACCCGGACTGCTGCCCACAGGAGATGGGCACCTCAGACACCTGCTGGAAGCGTCTTGAGGTCCTGGACAGCGGTGAAGAGGGCGATGCGGGCTGGGTGCACTTTCGTGCCACCTTCGCAGACGGACCGCGTGCACGGCAGCGCTGGGGAGTGCTGGAAGAGCGCTCACGCTTCGTTCGCTACCAGCAGCGCTGGGTCTACCTGGATGGCGAGCCCAGTGTCACCAGACTCAAGCCGGGACGCAATGACAGCTGCCCCTGTGGCAGTGGGCGGAAGTTCAAGCAGTGCTGCGCCTGACATTCATGGTGGTTGCATCGAAGGTCCTCGCCTCGGCGGCATATTGGGCATTTCGGCTAAAGGCAGCCGCTGCATGCCTCTATCCCACAGCAACTATCCCACAGCAACGCAAAAGGCCGCCCTCGGGCGGCCTTTTGCAGGTTAGCGGTCGGCATACGTGCCGCGCCGCAGGTGCTCAGTCCTTGAGCATCGGCAGGTCGAGGCCGTTTTCGCGGGCGCATTCCCTGGCGGACTCGTAACCGGCGTCGGCGTGGCGCATGACGCCGCTGGCCGGGTCGTTGCGCAGGACGCGGGCCAGGCGAGCATCGGCGTCATCGGTGCCATCGGCAACGATGACCACGCCCGCGTGCTGCGAGAAGCCCATGCCGACACCGCCGCCGTGGTGCAGTGACACCCAGGTCGCGCCGCCGGCCGTGTTGGCCAGGGCGTTCAGCAGCGGCCAGTCGGATACCGCGTCGCTGCCGTCCATCATCGCTTCGGTTTCGCGGTTGGGGCTGGCAACGGATCCTGAATCCAGGTGGTCGCGACCAATCACGACGGGGGCCTTGAGCTCGCCGTTCTTGACCATCTCGTTGAAGGCACGGCCAAGACGAGCCCGGTCCTTCAGGCCGACCCAGCAGATACGCGCGGGCAGTCCCTGGAAGCTGATGCGCTCGCGGGCCATGTCGAGCCAGTTGTGCAGGTGCTCATCGTCGGGGATCAGCTCCTTGACCTTGGCGTCGGTCTTGTAGATGTCCTCCGGGTCGCCGGACAGGGCTGCCCAGCGGAAGGGACCGATGCCCTGGCAGAACAGCGGGCGAATATAGGCCGGTACGAAGCCGGGGAAGTCGAAGGCGTTGTCGACGCCTTCTTCCTGGGCCATCTGACGAATGTTGTTGCCGTAGTCGAAGGTCGGCACGCCCATCTTCTGGAACTCGAGCATGGCGCGAACATGCACCGCCATGGACGCCTTGGCGGCCTTGACGACCACTTCTGGCTCGGACTTGCCGCGGGCGACGTATTCGTCCCAGGTCCAGCCAGCAGGCAGGTAGCCATGCAGCGGGTCATGGGCGCTGGTCTGGTCGGTCACCATGTCCGGCTTGACGCCACGCTTGACCAGTTCCGGCAGCACGTCGGCAGCGTTGGCACACAGGCCAATGGAAACCGCCTTGCCCTCGCTGGTGTAGCGAGCGATGCGTGCCAGGGCGTCGTCCAGGTCGCTCGCCTGCTCGTCCAGATAGCGGGTGCGCAGGCGGAAGTCCAGGCTGGACTGCTGGCATTCGATGTTCAAGGAGCAAGCGCCGGCCAGGGTGGCGGCCAGCGGCTGAGCGCCGCCCATGCCACCGAGGCCAGCGGTAAGCACCCAGCGGCCCTTGAGGTTGCCGTCATAGTGCTGGCGGCCTGCCTCGACGAAGGTTTCGTAGGTGCCCTGGACGATGCCCTGGGAGCCGATGTAGATCCACGAGCCCGCGGTCATCTGGCCGTACATCATCAGGCCTTTCTTATCGAGCTCGTTGAAGTGCTCCCAGTTGGCCCATGCCGGCACCAGGTTGGAGTTGGCGATCAGGACACGTGGGGCATCCTTGTGGGTCGGAATGACCGCCACCGGCTTGCCGGACTGGATCAGCAGGGTCTGGTCGTTCTCCAGGCGCTTGAGCACCTCGACGATCTTGTCGAAGCACTCCCAGGTACGTGCCGCGCGACCAATGCCACCGTAGACCACCAGGTCTTCAGGACGCTCTGCCACGTCCGGATGCAGGTTGTTCATCAGCATGCGCAGCGCCGCTTCGGTCAGCCAGCTCTTGCAGGACAGCTCGGTGCCGGTGGGCGCGGCGATCTTGCGGGTCGGGTCGTGACGATCGTTCTTGGGGGGTGTGATCTGGTTCATGGGGTCACCTTGAATGTGGACAGATAGGGGGAAACGATGGCTCGGTCAGTGGTCCGACCGGGTCAGCTGGTGGACCAGTCGTGCGGCAAGGCGTGCGGTGCGCTGGTCAATGTCATACGCCGGGTTGACCTCCGCGATATCGATCAGGCGGAGCTTGCGTGAGCGGCGCAGGAATTCGAGGATCGGTTCCAGGTGGGTCAGAATCACCCCGCGTGAGGCGGGAGCACTGACCCCGGGAGCATCGCTGGCCGGGAACACATCCATGTCGATGCTCAGGTAGACGTGATCGCAGTCGGCGACCAGGCGCTGGACATCGCGCTTGATGAAGGCAATACGGCTATCGCGAAATTCGCGGTCTTCCACCACCAGCGTCTTCAGGCGAGACGCCGTATGGAACAGGGCGCGGGTGTTGGCAGCCTGGCTGACGCCAAGGCAGGCGTAGCGAAATGGCCATCGACGGCTGGCGCAATCGGCGGCGATCTGGGCGAACGGGGTGCCCGAGGACGTCAGCTCGCTGGGATCGCGCAGGTCAAAGTGAGCGTCGAGATTGATGATCGCCACGCAGGACCGACGCTGCTGCTGTGCCAGATGATCCGACAGCCCACGCCAGCTGGCGTAGGCCACCTCATGACCACCGCCCAGCACGACCGGCAGATGGCCTCGGTCAAGCAGCTCGGTCAGGTGCTCTCCCATGCGCTGCTGGGCACGCTCCAGCCCGTCGCCGTGGCAGGCCACGTCGCCGGCATCGTAGACGGGAGTGTCATGGTGCCAGGCCATGGGGCCCAGCGCCTGGCGAATGGCGGTCGGGCCTGCTGCTGCGCCGATACGGCCTTTGTTGCGCGCCACCCCGGCGTCGCTGGCAAAGCCGGTCAGTACGGTGCCCGCAGCGGCATCCGTGTGATAGGCGGTTATCCGCTGGTGCCAGCGCTCGCTATCCGGCTCCGGGTCGATACGCCCTTGCCACAGGCTCATGTCCGGCGTGGCATGGGCTGGCTTGATCACGGCAGCTTGCTCATCCATGGGTCAGCACTCCTTCCAGCACGCGATGCCTGAGTCTTCCTGGCTGAACGGCGTAGGCCAGTTCCGCGGGTCGTTGTACGTCCCACACGCACAGGTCGGCGATGGCCCCAACGGTGATACGCCCAAGACCCGCTGTGCCGATCGCCGTGGCGGCGTGGGCGGTCATGCCGGCCAGGGCTTCCTGGGGTGTCAGCCGCAGCAGCGTGCAGGCCATGTTGAGCATCAAGGTCGGCAGCATGATGGGGGAGGTGCCAGGATTGGCATCCGATGCCACCGCCATGGCAACGCCCGCGCGGCGCATGGCATCGATGGGCGGCTGCTGGGTCTCACGTAGCGTGTAGAACGCTCCCGGCAGCAGGACGCCCACCGTGCCGGCCTCGGCCATGGCGGCGATGCCGGCGTCGTCCAGGTATTCAATGTGGTCGGCAGACAGGCCGTGGTGTTCGGCGACCAGGGATGCGCCGCCCGACAGCGATAGCTGTTCTGCATGAGCCTTGACCGGCAGGCCGAGTGCCCGAGCCGCCTCGAACACGCGCAGACACTGCTCCCGCGAGAAGGCGATACGCTCGCAGAAGACATCCACTGCATCGACCAGGCCTTCGGCGTGGGCCGCGGGCAGAATCTCGTTGCATACCAGGTCGATGTAGCCGTCGGCATTGCCGTGATATTCCGGCGGCAGGGCGTGGGCCGCCAGCAGCGTGGTGCTCACCCGTACCGGCAGTTCGCGGCCAAGGCGGCGAGCGACCCGCAGCATTTTCAGCTCGTCGTCGGTCGACAGTCCGTAGCCGGACTTGATCTCCACGCTGGTTACACCGTCGTCGATCATGGCGCCAAGGCGCGTTGCGGCTGTCGTGAACAGTGCCGCTTCATCGGCGTCTCGGGTGGCCTGTACGGTGCCAAGGATACCGCCGCCACGTCGCGAGATGTCCTCATAGGAAGCGCCTTCAAGGCGCAGCTCGAACTCGTCGCTACGCTGGCCGCCGTAGACCAGATGGGTGTGGCAGTCGATCAGGCCTGGCGTCATCACACCGCCACTGCCCATGTCGATGCAGTCAGCCTGTTGTGCCTGATCCAGGCTATCCATGGCGCCCATGGCAGCGATGCGTCCGTCCTCGACCTTGACCCAACAGCGTCCTGGCTGGGTGGTCAGGCCATCAAACAGGCTGAGGTCGCGCCACAGGCGTGAAGGGTGTTGGGGTTGGGATGTAGTAGCCATGAAGAGCTCCCGTGTCGTAATGTATATACAAATAAGCGGTCCGGAGCCTTTCGTCAAGCCAGGCGTTCGCCCACCCGACCTTGTCCATTGGCTGGGAGTTGAGTGCTAAGCCACGGAAATGGTGAGAGAAAGGCGGGCTCTGGAAGGGGGTATCGCTGCCCCTTCCGGGTTGGCTTAGACCATGGTCTAGAGCCAAAAAACGGTTGCTGCGGGGCGAGTCATCGGCAGGGCAGAAGCGGCGCCATAACGGCGCAAGAACGCTAGGAGAGGACGTGAATCATGGGCGTCTTATGGATCTTATTGGACTATAGTCTAAAGGCGGTCTCTGGTGGTGTTTTGCCACTATAGCGTCATATCTGTATATACAAACTACGTGACGCATCGCGACGTCGACGACACTCCTGCGAGGCTTCCTCCATGGCGACGACTCCACACTCTTCAGCCAGCCGGCAATCGCCCGGGCTGTTGCTGTTCAAGCTGCTGGTACCCAGTGCCATCGGCATCTTCATCTTCTTCATTCCGGTGACCTGGGCAGGGCGCTCAACCATACCGCTGGATCATCTGGTGACGGCGGCTCGCGCGGGTCTCGGTGATGGGGCGAGGTACTATGCGCTGGCGCTGATTGTGGCTGGCGCCGCCTATCCGTTGATCAAGGGCGAGTGGCGGCGCAGCGCGACCGATATTGTGTTCACCGTGCTCAAGCTCCTGGGCGTCGTGGCGGCGGTGCTGACCATGACCTCCGCTGGCCCCGCGATGCTGCATCAGCCGGACATGCTGCCGTTCCTGTATGACAAGCTGGTCATTCCGGTCGGGTTGATCGTACCCATTGGCGCGATCTTTCTGGCGCTGCTGCTCAGCTATGGCTTGCTGGAGTTGATCGGCATCCTGGTCCAGCCGGTCATGCGACCGCTGTGGCGGACGCCTGGACGCAGCGCCATTGATGCGGTGGCGTCCTTTGTCGGCAGCTACTCCATTGGACTGCTGATTACTAGTCGCGCTTATGCCAGCGGGCAGTATTCCGCCCGGGAGGCAGCGATCATTGCGACCGGCTTTTCCACGGTATCGGCACCCTTCATGATCATCGTGGCCAAGACCCTGGGACTGATGGAGGTGTGGAACGCCTTTTTCTGGCTGACGCTGGTCATCACCTTCATCGTATCGGCGGTGACCGCAAGGCTCTGGCCGCTGTCGCGCATGGACAATCACGCCTCCGATGGCGAACCGGAGGCCCAGAAGGGCGACCGCCTGGGTCTTGCCTGGCGCACCGGGATCAAGGTGGCTGAGCAGGCTCCGCGGCTGAGCGCCAGCGTGCGCAAGAACCTGGCAGAAGGGCTGGTGATGGCGATCAGCATCCTGCCGTCGATCATGTCGGTGGGACTGCTTGGCCTGCTGGTCGCCAAGTACACCCCCGTCTTCGAGTGGCTGGGCTGGTTGTTCTATCCGATCGTTGCCCTGTTCGGCATCGAGCATGCCCAGGAACTGGCCCAGGCCAGCGCCGCAGGACTTGCTGAAATGTTCCTGCCGGCGCTGCTGCTGGGTGGCGACGCCGGGATCGATTTCGTCGCGCGCTTTGCCGCCGGCGTGGTCTCGATCTCGTCCATTTTGTTCTTCTCTGCGTCGATTCCCTGCGTGGTGGCGACCCGCATTCCCATCACCCTGTGGCAACTGGTGGTCGTATGGGCCATTCGCGTGGCTCTGACGCTGGTGCTGGCCATCCCTATGGGCATGTTGCTTCAGTAGTCGTCAATCAAGGGTGTAGCTCAAAAATGACGAAGGCCGGATGCCATGCATCCGGCCTTGGGGTGACAAAATGGTGGGCGGCTCACATCACCGTGCTGCGCAGGGTCCTGACCATCAGCTGGTAGAGGCTGTCGACGGCTTCGGCGCCCTGCGAGGCCGGGCTGCGATAGGCCGCTACCTCCATAGGGTCCAGCGGGCCCAGGCCCTGCTTGCCGCCAAGGATCTCCAGATGGGGTGGGGCACTGCACTGGGTCAGCACGGCCACGGCGAGTCCGCTCTCCACCGCGGCGATCTGTCCCGCCAGGCTTGAGCTGTTATAGACCACTTTGTAGCGACGCCCCTGCAGGGCCAGGGCATTGATGGCGGTGCGCTTGGCCAGGCTTTCGCTCTCGTAGACGGCGATGGGCAGAGGATCACGCCGCCAGGTGGGGAATTGAGGCGAGCCGACCCATACCATCGGCTCGTGGAACAGCAGGGTGCCGTGGCGTGGTTGGTCCCGCGAGACCAACGCGAGATCCAGATCGCCGCGTTCCACCCGGGGAATCAGCGCGGTCGACTGCTCGCAGCTCAGCTCTATCTCGACGGCGCCGTGCTGCGGTGCGAAGCGTTTTAACACCGGAGTCAAATACTTAGCCGCATAGTCATCCGGCACGCCGAGGCGAACACGCCCGGTGAGTGCTCGGCCGTGAAATGCTGCCTGGGTCTCGGTGTGCAGATCGAGCATCCGTCGAGCATAACCCAGTAGCCGCTGACCTTCCGGAGTCAGTTGCTGTGCCCGTGGCCCCCGTTCCAGCAGGCGATGGCCCAATGCCGCCTCCAGCTTCTTGAGCTGCATGCTGACCGCCGACTGGGAGCGATGCACCGCCGGCGCGGCGGCAGACAACGAGCCGGCATCCACCACCGCGACGAAGCACTTGAGCCAGTCAATCTGCAGATCCTGATAGGCCATAGGTTGTCACTCGTATTCGATATTCGAATACTAAGTAGCAAAATCATTCGCTTTCATCAACAGATGGGCGGCAGCATAGTGACGGCCATGCCCCGCAACAGGAGGAGCACGGCATGGTCAATGAGATGACGACACATGAGGTGGCGCTGCATCGTCTGGACGGGGAGCTAGCCTGGCAAGGGTTCTTGCAACTGTTGCCCATTTCGCTATTTGTCATCGTCTTTGGTGCCGCCTTTGGCCTCGCGGCGACTCAGGCTGGATTGAACGACACCTCCATCATCGCCATGAGTGCCCTGGTGTTTGCCGGCTATGCGCAGTTCGCGACCTTGGAGCTGTGGGGCGCGCAGCTGCCACTCTTTACGATGATTCTCACCGTATTCGCGATCAATGCCCGCCACCTGCTGATGGGGGCGACGCTTTACCCCTGGTTGCAGCCGCTCAAGCCAGCGAAGCGTTACGGCGTGATGCTGGTGGCCTCCGACGCCAACTGGGCCATGGCCATGCAGGCATTCAGCCAGGGCCGACCGGGGCTGGGACTGCTGTTGGGTGGAGGCGTCGCCCTGTGGGGCTTCTGGGTCCTCGGCACCTGGCTAGGGCTGTACTTTGGCAACGCGATAAGCGACCCCGCGAGCCTGGGCCTGGACATGGTGATGGGCTGCTTTCTTCTCGCCATGGTGGTAAGCGGTGAGAAGAACCTGCGGATGCTGGTGATCTGGACGGTGGCGGCATGTGCTTCACTACTGGCTTACCGCTACCTGCCCGAAAACACCCATGTGGTCGTAGGGGCTATTGCCGGCGGCCTGGCTGGCCTCGGTGGGGAGCGTCATGACCATGAGCATTGAGACAGGCAGCCTGAGCGCATTCGTTATCATCCTGATCATGGCAGTGGTGACGCTGGCGACCCGATGGGGCGGCGTCTTTATCATGTCCTTTGTACCCATTGGCTATCGCATCGAACGGTTCATCCATGCCATGTCTGGCTCTGTGCTGGTGGCACTGCTCGCACCGCTGGCGGTCACCGGTGACCATGGTGCCCGGCTGGCACTGCTGACCACCGCCGTGATGATGCTTACGGTGAAAAAGCCCTTGATCGCGATTGCCGGGGGAATTCTTGTAGCGGCTTTTTTTCGCCAGATGTAGCCATACCGAAGCGCCAACAACCAAAGCTTTCGCCACTGGCCGCCAACGCTCCCCTGGCAAGCGCGATTCAGCGTCTTAGAAAGTCGTGTTGCACATGACCTGTCATGAACATTTCTATTTTTCTGAGCAGAGGCGGGCATCGGTATACGCGGCTGCCTGCTCGCCTGCACTGATTTCTTGCTCTGCTCTATTCAGGAGGGAGCCGATAGCGGGAGACATAACGTGAAGCGCACTCCCATTGGTTCATTGCTGACTCTCGCCAGACCGCCGTGAAGCTGAGCAATGGAGCGCACGATCGCCAGTCCCAATCCGCCGGAGTCGCCTGGGGTATGGCGCGACGCATCCACACGGTAGAAGCGCTCGAACAACAGCGGCAGATGAACCTCTGGAATCGGCGCTCCTTGGTTGAAGACACTGATATGGTGCAGGCCATCGATCTGCTGGTGATCGATGATGATGGAGGTGTGCTCCTGGCCGTAACGCAGAGCATTGGCGATCAGGTTGGCCAGCGCCCGCCGGAGCAGATCCGGATCGGCAGCGAGGCGACCCTGAGCCCGATTGATCAACCTCATACTGCGTTCTTCGGCCATGCCTTCGAAGTACTCGCATAGCTGTTCGACCATGTCGTGAAGCTCGACCGCCCGTCGATCAAGGGTTGCACCAGGCTGCTCGTTGCGGGCCAGCAAGAGCATGCTGTCGATCATGCGGGCGAGCCTTTCAAACTCCTCCAGATTGGAAATCAGTATCTCTTTGTATTCCTCTCCGGTCCGGTCATGACGTAGCCGCTGCTGTGTCTGCCCCATGAGATTGGTCAGGGGAGTTCGCATCTCATGGGCGAGATCCTCTGAGAAACGTGAAAGCTGCAGAAAACCGGCCTCGAGTCGCGTCAACATGCCGTTCAGCGCCATACTCAAGTCACGCAGCTCGCTGACGTCCGAGTGTACGGGCAATCGATGATGGAGATGCTCGGTATCGATGGTGGCCGCGCGTGCCGCCAAGCGTCGGACAGGGGCCAGTCCGCGCCGTGTTACGATCCAGCCAAGCAAGAAGG
Organism: Halomonas sp. DP4Y7-1; assembly: GCF_019800705.1. NCBI lineage: Bacteria > Pseudomonadati > Pseudomonadota > Gammaproteobacteria > Oceanospirillales > Halomonadaceae > Halomonas > Halomonas sp. DP4Y7-1. Next base: position 119,419 of record NZ_JAHVKS010000012.1, read on the forward strand.
CCGCCAGACACCCTCCTGCCAGTGACAGCCACAGTTTGCCACGGTAGCTCGTCAGCATACGGTTACGCTCGGCAAGACGTTTGCCGGCGATTAGCGTGACCTGTCGGCCATCAAGGCGGGCTGCGACCCAGGCAAGTCTTGCCGGGACCCCGTTGTCGACGGTGCGTAGCTGCACCTCATCACGACCTGTCAGTTCAGGCACCGCCTGATGCATCGGATTGACTTCAATCAAAGGGTGGCCGTCATCCGTCAGCACCCAGAGCACGCTTTCACGATTATCCAGCATGTTGGCATATAGCCTGGGGCGCTGACGAAGTGCCTCGATGCTGGCACTGTTGTCCAGTAGCACGAGCATTCGCTCAAGGCGACCTCGCAGCATCTGATCGTCACGCCAGCTAATCTCGTTAGACAGGGAGTGATAGAGATAGAGGCCGAGAGCGCTCAGCAGCAATCCGACGACCAGTGCAAATAAAGACGCCAACCGGAGCGTCAAAGAGCCAGTGATTCGGCTCATGGTTCAAGACCCAGCACGTAGCCTATGCCACGTACCGTATGAATCAAGCGATGAGGCCAGGGCTCGTCTACCTTGGCGCGCAGGCGGCGAATGGCCACATCGACAACATTCGTGTCGCTCTCGAAGTTCATGTTCCACACCTGTGAGGCGATATAGGTACGTGAAAGAACCTCGTTTTCGTGACTGATCAACAGGTGCAGCAGCGCGAATTCCTTTTGGGTGAGATGAATCGACTGACCCTGGCGCATGGCACGGTGCTGAACGAGATCCAGAGACAGATCACCCACACTGAACAACTGTGTCTCACGGGGCGGGCCTCGCCGCAACAACGTGCGAACTCGGGCCAGAAGCTCTACGTAGGAAAAGGGTTTTACCAGATAGTCATCAGCGCCAAGCTCAAGCCCCTTGACGCGATACTCCACAGCGTCACGAGCCGTGAGAAAAAGCACCGGTGTCTGCCAGCGGCTGCGGATGAACTGAAGCAGCTGCCATCCGTTCATGCCCGGTAGCATGACGTCGAGAATAATCAGATCGAAATGTTCACTGCGGATTCGCTGCTGTCCTGCAAGCCCATCATGCGCGACATCCACGCGGTAACCGGACTCGCTCAGGCCCTTGTGTAAATAGTCTGCCGTCTTGATTTCATCTTCTACGACCAGAATACGCACCGTCATCCCCTGTGTTTATCGCGGTTCATCTTCGGCGTTTTTTCCGCTGGGTACCATTACAAATCTGTCATCCGGCAGTAATGGTATTGGCCGGTCATGTGGACGATATTGGCCACCCCAACGAGGACAACGCTGTAGGAGACGATTGACGTGATTCACAAGGCTCGATGGTCGTTGCTGCTGGGTGCACTGTGTACAAGTGCAGCGCTGGCGCAATCGACCGACATAGACATGCATCCCGATGTCTCTCTGGCGCTGGCCAAGCAGGTCGTGGAGGCCACCCTCGACGCCTGTCATGCCGATCAGCATACAGCGGTGGTCGCCGTAGTCGATCGCGGTGGCAATCTTGTAGCGCTGCAGCGGGATGACAATATCGGTCCCCACAATACGCAGGCTGCCCAGCGCAAGGCCTTTACGGCGCTTTCCACGAAAACGCCGACTCGTGAACTTGCAGAGTCTGCGCGCAACCATCCCGAATCGCAAAACTTGGCCACCGTCAGCGACCTGCTCTTGTTGGGCGGTGGCGTTCCTATCAGGAGTAACGGTGAGGTTATCGGTGCCGTCGGTGTGGCCGGTGCCGGTGGCTCAGCGACCGATGAGGGATGTGCACTCGAGGGAATCAACCGGACCCTGCCACAGGACCAATAACAGGAGAACGACATGAAGACTCTGAGAACCTTAGGCGCTGCCGTGCTGGTCAGCGGTGTCTCGACGCTGGCGATGGCGGCCAGCAACCCGATCAGCGTTCACGTACTCAATACCCAGACGGGCACGCCCTCATCGAATGTCGAGGTCAAGCTGGAACAGCAGACGGACAATGGCTGGGTCACCGTCGCCACTGCTACGACCAGTGAAGATGGACGTATTTCGGCGCTGTTCCCCGAGGGCGACACGTTTGAGCCGGGTGTGTATCGGGCGGTTTTTGAAACCGGTGACTGGTACAAAGAGCAGGACATCTCGACCTTCTTCCCTGAAATAACCGTTCCTTTCGAGGTCGATAATGTCGACCAGCACTACCACATTCCGCTGCTGCTGAGTCCGTACGCCTACTCAACCTATCGCGGTAGCTGACACGCTGAGTTGGGTAAGAGTCCAAGCACAGCCCCCGGTCGCGTTTTCGCTGCCGGGGGCTGTATGAACAAGATACGTATTGTCTGGTGAGTTCCCGCACGCCCGTGACGACGAGCTGGCCAGCAGCGTCTGGGCCAGGTTGAGGCCTGCATTGAATTTTGCATGAGCGCCAATGGTTCAGGTGGTGGCTAGTCCTTCCAGGCAGAGCGCAGCGTGTAGCGGTCCCCTGGATGGATCAGCACGGCGTAGCTGATCAACAGCTCGTTGGACCAGGTGCGACGGCGCAGGCGCAGGCAGGGCTCCTGGGTGGTAATGGACAGGGCGGCCGCCTGATCGGGCGTCGCCAACACCGCTTCTACCACGTGCTCGATATCGGTGATCGGCCAGGCCTGTATCAGCACCTGGTGAGGCGTCAGCCGAGTAAAGTCGGTGGCCAGATAGTCGGGGACATGGCGTGGATTGACGAAGCGCTCCTCCAATTGGATCGGCACGTCATTTTCATGGTGGACGATGCGAGTGTGAAACACCTTGCTGCCATGGCGCATGCCCAGCTGAAGCGCCACATCTTCGCTGGCGTCGATGGCCTCCGCCGCCTCTACCCGAGCATGGTAGCGATGGCCGCGACCCTGTACCTCCTCGGCAATGTTGTGGACTTCCATCAGCGAGGACTCGGCCTTGCGCTCGGTGACAAAGGTGCCGGCACCGGGCTGGCGCGTCAGGTAACCGCGCTGGACCAGCTCGCGAATGGCCTTGTTGGCGGTCATGCGGCTGACATTGAAATCCAATGCCAGCTGCTCTTCGCCGGGGATGCGATGATCCGTTGGCCATTCGCCCCGCTGGATCTTGGCGAGAATGTGCTGTTGAATCTCGAGGTAGCGGGGCTGGTTACGCGCCATGTGCCGTCCTTGGTGGTGAACAAGAGTACATGGCGTTAGTGTACCGAGGCAGGGCCTCGTTGGCACCGGCCTTCGTACATCCTGCGTACCTGTCATCGATTTTCTCTGAGGTATCTCTGCATGACCGATGCTCGGCTCTCCAGCCCGGCTGCCCTGCGCAATCGTGAACCCATCTTCGAGGTGCTCAAGGACTACCTTGGCCCACAGGCGCGGGTACTTGAACTGGCCAGCGGCACTGGCGAGCATGCCCTGTACATGACCCAGCGCCGGCCTGGCTGGATGTGGCAGCCAACCGATATTTCCGAGCCGGCGCTGGCGTCCATCGAGGCCTGGCGTGAATCGCTGACCGATGGTCGTGACAACCTGCTGGCGGCGCAGCGCCGTGACGTCTTGAGTGAATGGCCAGAGCAGCAATTTGACGCCATGGTGGCGATCAACCTGATCCATATTTCGCCGTGGGTGGTAACGGCTGCGCTGATGGAGAAGGCGACTCTTCATCTGGCCACGGGTGGCGTGCTGTTGCTGTATGGCCCTTATCGGCTTCATGGCGAGCACACGGCGCCGAGCAACGTCGCCTTCGATGAGGACCTCAAGCGGCGCAATCCCGAGTGGGGGATTCGCGACCTTGAAGCGGTGACTGAGCTGGCCGCGAGTGCAGGGCTGAGCCGTGAGGGGCTTCATTCGTTGCCGGCCAACAACCTGGCGCTGGTCTTCCGGCGGGGTTAAGCGCCCGCGTCAGCCGAGGGCAGTGACAGACGAGGCCACCTACGCGGTGGCTTCGTCACGTTCAGATGTCATGAATCGCTCACAATGCGGGTCAGTCCGCGCAGCGCAAGCGTCGTTTCAACCCGCGTTGTTGAGCCATCGGTGGTAGTCCTCGAGGCCTTCGCGGATGTCGGTGAAGCGGGGCTCGAAGCCAAGGTCCTGCCGGGCGCGGGTGATATCCAGCGGGCTTCCACGCACCACGAACGGGCCAGGCCCCAGGCGCATGCCGCTGTCGTGCCCCAGCATCTCTGTAACCGTATCGACAATCTGCTGGTGAGCCACCGGCACACCACAGGAAATATTGTAGTGGCGGTGCGGCACGCTGGGGGCGTCGAACAGCGCCAGGATGCCGCTGGCGGTATCTTCCACATGGGTCCAGTCGGTGGTCTGGTCGCGTCCATTGGCAGGGGTAACGTTGCTGAGCCCCTCCAGCGGGCCAAACATGGCCTGGTAGACCGCATGCATGTGCGAGGGACGCTTGCCGGGCCCATAGACAAAGAACAGCCTGGCTTGGCGAATGTCCATGCCGAAGGTTTCGCTGTACTGGTCACCGTAGAGTTCGCCGGAGATCTTGGTGGCGCCGTACAGGTCCGTGGCCTTGTAGGGCATGGTCTCGACCTGGGGGCCTGCAGCGTCTCCGTAGACAGCGCCGGAGCTCATGTTGACGACCTTGTTGATGCCCAGTAGCCGACAGGTCTCGTAGACGTTGAGGGTGCCCATGGCATTGATCGATAGATGCTTGAACGGACGAGTCTGGAAGAACGGGCCGGCGATGACGGAAACGCCGTGGATGACGCCTTCCAGCTCATCCTTGTAGCGCAGGAAGGTCTCGAACAGTGTGTGCGTATCCAGCACATCCACCGCCTCGAAGTGAATGTTGTCGCGAACGTCATCCAGATAGTCGAGGCCCATACGGTCAACGTGGGGGGCGGCCATGTCGCAGATGATGACCTTGGTGCCGCGACGGGCGAGCAGGGTGGCGACCCAGGAACCGACGTGACCGAGGCCACCGGTGATCAAAACAGCCATGACAGAACTCCTTCGCAAAGGTGCGGACTGGGGGTGATGAATGAGGTTGAAGGCTGAGGCCAGAACTGAAGCCAGAACTGAAACCAGAACTGAGGCCAGGGCGGCGACCCGTGACCGGTCAGGCCACAGGCCAGGCCCGAGGCTGACTCATTGCAGCATCAGGTTGGGCAGGAACATCACGATGGACGGGAACAGCGTGATGATGATGAGCACCGCCACCAGCGGGATGTAGAACGGCAAGGTGGCGCGCACCAGGGCGGTAAAGGGCAGGTCGGTGATCTTCTGGATGGCGAACAGCACCGTGCCCACCGGTGGCGTGATCAGTCCGATCATCAGGTTGAAGATCATCACCACACCAAAGTGCACCGGATCGATGCCGTACTGGACCACCACCGGCACCAGCAGCGGCGTCAGCAGGAACAGCGCCGGTACCGAGTCGATGAACAGGCCGATAAGCAGAATGAACAGGCTCAGCAGCAGTAACAGCACCACCGGGTCACTGACCGTGGCCAGCAGGAAGTCCGCCACCAGCGCGGTGACCTGATAGCGCGCCAGGATCCAGCTGTACAAGGCACTGCCGGCGATGATCAGCAGCAGCACCGAGGTATCGATGGCCGTATCGCGAAGGATCTGGAAAAACTCGCGCAGGCTGATCGAGCGGTAGACGCAGAACGAGATGATCAGGCAGTACAGCAGCGCCACCACCGACGCCTCGGTCGGGGTAAACAGGCCAGACAGGATGCCCACCAGGATGATCACCGGCGTCAGCATCGGCAGCAGTCCACGGGACAGCGCGCGCATGAACTCCGCCAGGGTAGCGCGGGCGCGGGTCGGGTAGCCGCGGCGGTGTGAGATCACCGCGACCATGACCATCAGGCCCGCTCCCATGAACAGCCCCGGCAGAATCGAGCCAAGGAAGATCGCAGCAATGGAGGCATTGGCCAGCGCCCCATAGATGACCGCAGGAATGCTGGGCGGAATGATCGGCCCGATGGTCGCGGAACTGGCGGTGACCGCGGCGCTGAAGTCGGTAGGAAAGCCATCGTCTTCCATGGCCTTGATCTCGACGGCGCCCAGGCCACCGGCATCGGCCACCGCCGAGCCCGACATGCCCGCGAACAGCATGCTGGCGAGCACGTTGACGTGGCCCAGGCCGCCTTTCAGATGGCCGACGGCACAGCGAGCGACGTCAAACACCCGGTCCGAGATGCCGGCCGAGTTCATTAGTCTGCCGATCAGCAGAAACGCCGGAATGGCCAGCAGGGTGAAACTGTTGACCCCATACAGGGTGCGCTGGGCGATCATTTCCAGCGGAATCTCGGTGAAGCCACGGGTGTAGGCGAGCACCGCAGCCGAGGAGGCAATCATCGCGAAGGCCACCGGCACGCCGAGCATCAGCAGCACGATCAAGCCGATGAACATGATGGCGAAAATTTCCATGGTGCTTACTCCTTGTCGCCGTCGCGAGGGTCAGGTGTCGTCAGACGCTCGATAAAGTCCTCTACCAGCAGCAGTACCATCAGTCCGGCGGCGATCAGTTGCATCAGGTAGAGGTAGGAAAAACTCATGTCGAAGGTACTGGCGAACACGCCGGCGGTACGCTCCATCATGTTGAAGGCGCCGCCCATGATCATGGCCAGCACCAGGATGCTGACGATGTCGGCAAGCATCGCCGCCACGCGTTTCGCCCTGGCTGAGAGCAGGTCCGTGACGATGGTGATGCGAATGTGCTCCTGATAGCGCAGGGCCAGTACCGAGCCGAGGAAGATTTCGGCCAGGAACAGGTAGCGCGAGACTTCGTCGGTCCAGGGCACGGCCACGCCGAGGGCGTAGCGGGAGATGACCTGAATGCCCATGACCAGCAGCATCAGGCCGAAGGCGCCGACCACGACAGCGGTCAACAGCCACCAGAAGGCTCCTAGCGCCTTGGCCAGGGTCGAATTGGTCGTCATGGATATCTCCGTGGGCCGCTGACGAATGACAGCGGCAGCAGGCGGTGCATCAGCCGTCCCGCCCCAGGCCTTGGCAGCCTTCAGGTGCCGGGGCGAGACGGCCGCTGCCCCGATTACTGGATCAGCGAGAGCACGTAGTCACGCACGGCGGGGTCGTACTCCTGGGCGATCTGCTCGACCGCTGGTCGTGCCGCCTGGCGGAATGCGGCCACATCCGGCTCCACGATCTGCATGCCTTCTTCCTCAAGCTTCTGATACAGCTCGGCCTGGCCATCGGCCACCAGCTGGTCGCCCCAGGCGGTGGCATCGGCAACCGCATCCAGTACTACCTGGCGATGCTCGTCGGACAGCTCCTGATACAGGTCTTCGTTCATCAGCCAGTGGAAGAAGGAATAAACGTGCTCGGTGCGACTGACGTAGTCCTGCACCTCGTAGAGCTTACCGGCGTAGATGTTGTCGACCGGGTTCTCCTGCATCTCGATGACGCCGGTCTGCAGTGAGGTGTACACCTCTGGCCAGGCGATGGGGCTGGGCAGGGCACCGATCTCACCCCACACCGCGACCCAGGGAGCAATCTCCGGCACGCGCATGCGCACGCCGCTGACATCCTCCGGGGTCTCGACCGCTGTCTTGGCGGTCAGGTTGCGAGGGTTGCGGGCAGACAGGCCGACCAGGCGCATGTTGCCCTTGGCGATCAGACTCTGGTTGAGCGCCTCGCCCATCTCTCCCTCATAGATCTTGCGCGCCTGGTCGCTGGAGTCATAGACGAAGGGCAGGTCGGCGGCAGCGAACTCGGGGGCGTACAGCGTCATGGGCATGGAACCGCCCAGGGCAATGGCGTACTCGCCGTAGCTGGCTCCCTCGAGGTGGTCCCGTTCACCGCCCACCTCGGTACCCAGCAAGGTGACGGTCAGCTCACCATCGGTATTGGACTCGATGGTGTCCTTCAAGCGTTCACCGATCTTGAACATCGCATGGGAAGGATCGGTATGGATGGCGATAGCCAGATCCTCGGCTGCGGCGGTGCCGGCGGAAGCCAGAGAAATGGCGGTGACAAGCGCAAGTGGGGTGAGGCGGCGTGGGTTCATTGTGATTATCTCCTCGGAACGTGAGCGGCGTGACGGCTCAGCGGGAAAGTCGGGCAAACGAGGGTATGCCCTGGCGTCATCCACCAAGGTAGTCGATGGACTTTGGGTAGCGCTACCATTTTGATGGTAGCGCTACCCATACTTTGGTCTTGGGTTACACTGCGCAGCAGGACGGGGATGATGTCCTTATGTGTTTTACAGCCCGAGGCCGCTTTCCCGCAAAGCGGACGGTCGCGGGCACGACAAGCGAGATCGAGGAACCCCATGGACAGACAGGAAGGTCGTTCACGCAAGCGTCATCGTGGTCAGGGCCGCGTCACCCTGGCGGATGTGGCGCGCCAGGCTGGCGTGGCGCCCATCACCGTATCGCGAGCGCTGAACACGCCGGGGCGGGTCTCAGAAGCGGTAAAGGCGCGGGTGGATGCGGCGGTAGAGGCTCTTGGCTATGTACCGAACCTTATTGCGGGGGGGCTGGCCGCCGCGGGTACCCGGGTGATTCCGGTGATCGTGCCATCGCTGGCCATCCTGACCTTTATCGAAGTCATCGACGCCATCCAGAAACGGCTCGAGGCCGCCGGCTATCAGATGCTGCTGGCCACCACCGACTGGGATCTGGATCGCGAGGCAGGGCTGGTCGACACCGTGCTGGGCTATTCACCCTCGGGTGTCATCCTGACCGGATTGCGCCATCACCCTCGGGTGATCACCCGCCTCAAGGAATGGGGGCGTCCGGTGGTCGAAATCATGGAGGTGGGGGAAGATCCCATCGACATGAACGTGGGCGTCGATGGACTGGCGCTGGGGCGTGCCATGGCGCGCCACCTGCTGGACAAGGGCTATCGCCGGATCGTATTTGCTGGGTCCCATCTGGGGCATGACTATCGTGCAGCCCAGAGACTCGAGGGACACCAGCAGGCGCTGGCTGAGGCGGGCCTGTCCAAAGGGCCGGTACTTGAATACGCCGAGCCTGCGTCCTACGCGGTGGGGGCGAGGGCGCTGGCAGACCTGCTGGCGATGACTCCCCGGCCGGACGCGGTGGCCTGTTCCAACGACATCCTGGCGAGCGGCATCTTGCTGGCGGCGAGCAAGCAGGGCATCCGTATTCCGGACGAGCTGGCGGTAGGGGGCTATCTGGGACTGCCGTTGGCCGAGCACCTGTCGCCCCCACTTACGACACTGGCGGTGGCGCGCAGTGACATGGGACGACAGGCAGCCGAGCTATTGCTGCAGCGACTGGAGGGAATGACACCAGCGGAGCCTGTGCGGGACCTGGGCTTCACCCTGGTGGAAGGGGGCAGTACCTGAGGCGCTGCTCAGTTATCCGGTACCACCCCGGGCTCCCGGTAGATCACCCCTTCACGCTGGCGCTCCTGCTCGGACTTGTGCTCATCCACTGGCGGCACCCCCCAGACGGTTTCCTTGCGGCCGTCATCGTAGGAGTAGGTGGTGCACCCGCTCAGACTGGCCAGCAGCACGCAGGCCAGCAACGAGCAGGACAGCACCAGCCGCGCGCTACGGCCTTGCGCTGCAGGCGTGCGGCCTGACCTGGCCAGGTGAAGCGGTGTGAAATCGGGCATGTTGACTCCCTGTCAGAGGCGACGAGGCCTTGGGACGGCTCGTGATGCATCAGTATACCTGCTGAGGGCTAGATCAGCAGCGGTACATAGACCACCAGCAGCAGCACGCCGATCAACCCCAGCAGATAGGGCAGAATCGCCCGAGTTATGCGCTCAAGCGGTAGCTGCGTCACCGACGATGCGACATATAGATTGATCGCCACCGGGGGCGTGATCATGCCAATGGCCAGCCCCACCACGATGATCAGGCCGAAGTGCACCGGGTCGATGCCGAGTTGTGTGACCAACGGCAGCAGTACCGGTGTCAGGATGATCAAGGCGCTGGCGGTCTCGATAAACACCCCCGTCAGCAGGATGACCGCCACGACCAGCAGCAGCACGATGTAGGGATTGGTCGACAGCGACAGCACCGATGACGCGATCTGAGCCGGAATCTGCGCACTCGACAGTGTCCAGCTGAGCACCGCGGAGGTGGCGATGACCAGCATGATCACCGAGGTGGTGATGGCCGACTGGATCATCACGCGGTAGACGTCCTTGAGACTGAGGTCGCGATAGACGAACAGCGACACCAGCAGCGCATAGACCACCGCGACGACCGCCGCCTCGCTGGGAGTGAAGATGCCCGAGAAGATGCCACCCAGGATGATGACCGGTGTCATCAGTCCCCAGCTGGCGGCGCGCAAGGTGCGTGCAATGGTCGCCAGTGACAGCGGACTACCGTGGGGATACTGACGTCGATGGGCCTGGACCAGAGCAATCCCGCCGAGTCCGAGCCCCATCGCCAGTCCTGGCAGGAAGCCCGCCAGAAACAGATCGGACACCGACTCCTGGGCGATCACCGCATAGATGATCATCGGAACCGATGGCGGGATGACCACCCCGATGGTGCCGCTGGCCGCGATCAGACTGGCCGCAGAGGCCGGATCGTAGCCCTTGCGCTTGAGTTCGGGCACCAGGCTGGATCCCACCGCTGCGGTGGTGGCAGCACCTGAGCCAGAGATGGCGGCGAAGAACATGCCGGCGAGTACCGAGACCAGGGACAAACCGCCCTTGAGGAAACCGAACAGGCTGTCGGCGAAGTCCACCAGCTTGCGACTGACCGCGCCCTGTGCCATCAGGTCACCGGTCAGGATGAACATCGGCACCGCCACCAGCGCAAAGGTATTGATGCCCTGGAACATCTGTTGCGGCACGACGGCCAGCGGCGTGCCCTGCATGACCAGCGTGGCCAGGGTGCTGGCACCGATGGTGAAGGCGATGGGCACGCCCAGCAGCATCAACACGAAGAAGGCAATGAGCAATAGCAGCATCAGGCGTCACCCCCATGGTGGGCGGTCGTCCGTCCGGCGATCTCGTTGAGTATCGCGACAAGGGTGGTCCACGCCATCAGCACCGCCGTCAGCGGCATCACCGCATACACCCAGGTCATCGACAGGCGCAGTGAGGCTGACTTCTGAAAGCTCTGAAGTTGCATGTAGTTCCAGCCGATGATGGCCAGCGCCACCAGGAACACCAAGACGCACAGGTGCGCGCACAGGCGAGCCGCCTTGCCGCTGACGCCGGGCAGGGCATCCACAACGAAAGTGACGGCGATGTGGCGGCCGGAGCGATAGGCCAGGGTGGCGGCCAGGAAGGTGATCCAGACCAGTAGGAAGCGGGCGACCTCTTCGGTCCAGCCGACGGCGGTGAAGGCCACCCGTGAGACGATCTGCAGGGAAATGACGCCAATCAGCGCCGCCATGGCGATAAACACCACGGGGCGCGTGACGGCGTCGAGTCCCTGCTCAAGACGTTCGAGCAGGGACAGCACTTAGTTTGACTCCTGTTGCGCCTGTGCAGACTGCCCCAGCGCTTCCTGAATGCGCGGCAGGTAGTCACCGAACTGGTCGCCGTAGGTCTCGTATACTGGCGTTACCGCCTGCTGGAAGGCGGCGATATCCGGCGATTCCTCGATGGTCATGCCTGCCTCGCGCAGCTCGGCCAACTGCTGTTCCGCCATGGCCGCGTTCTGTTCGCGCTCGTATTCTGCTGCCTGCTGCGCGGCCGATGCCACCACTTCCTGGGCGGCCTCGGGCAGCTTCTGCCAGCTGGGCATGCCCATCACGAAGATGGCGGGGGCATAGGTGTGGCGTGACAGCGTCATGTAGTCCTGGGTCTCGTTGAGCTTGAACGAGTGGACCACGTTGATCGGGTTTTCCTGGCCGTCGATGGTGCCTTGCTGCATGGCCGTCAGGGCTTCGGTCCAGGCCATGGGCACGGCGTTGGCACCCAGCTCGCGGAAGGTGTCGACGTAGACCGGGTTTTCCATCACGCGGATGCGCAGGCCTTCGATGTCTTCTGGGGTCTTCACCGGACGCTCGGAGTTGGTCAGGTTGCGGAAACCACGCTCAGCGTAGGCCAGGCCCTTGAGATTGACGTCGGCCAGCTTGTCGAGCAGCTCCTTGCCGATCGGTCCGTCCAGCACCGAGTAGGCTTCTTCCGGTGACGCGAACAGGAACGGCAGTTCAAACACGGCCATGGGCTCGACAAAGTTGGCGACCGGACCATTGGTGATCACGCCCATGTCGACGGTGCCGATCTGCATGCCTTCCAGCAGCGTGCGCTCATCACCCAGGGTGGCGTTGGCAAAAATCTCTACATCGACCTTGCCATCGGTACCGGCTTCTACCAGTTCCTCGAACTTGGTGGCGGCCAGGTGAAAGCCATCCTGCTCGTTGACCACGTGGGCCAGGCGCAGAGTGATCGGGTCCATGTCGGCGAAGTCGTCCGCCAGGGCGACAGGGGCGGCGAGCACAGAACCCGCAGCGATGGCAGCGGTGAGCGTAGCGAGGGCGAAGGGCGAGGACCGGCGTGACGCGAGATGGCGTGTCATGACACTTCCTTGGAGTCGTGTTCAGCGAAGCAGGGCGCCTCATCCCGAGCCGAATCATCGAGATGATTCGGACGGGAAGATAACGCACCTTGATTTTTAAGGGCTTTTATTTAGAGGCTGAAGGTCTTCAGCCACAAGGAATCATGCCGGAAGCGGCGCCACGCGGTCAATTCGGGGGGAGAGGTGCCATCAGCCCTTGAGGTGATCGGCGTTGTGCAGTTCACGCTGATCCGCGGGGGGCGGTGTCCACTGATAGATCCAGGTCTCGGTCAGGGGATTGCCGTCCTTGTCACGCAGGTACAGGCGCAGGTTGATCGGCTCGCTGCCGTCGTCCGGTGGTACGACGTCGAACATGGCGCGGTAGCCTTGGATCGCAGCCAGCGGGCGGGCCGAGGTGATTTCGATCTCGCCGGCGCTGGCCTCGATCACGGCCTCCACGTCCACCTCCTGGTCGTCGTCGAAGGGGAAAGGCCCGCCACGGAAGTCGACGGCAAACCGCCAGCTGAAGTACTCGCGCAGCTGGCCGACGACGCCCCCAAGCCCTGTGCGGGTGGCGACGCAGCGGGCCAGGCTGGGCTGGCGGGCGGGCAGGTCATACCAGCTGAGGCGGTAGGAGTAGCGCAGCTCCTGGCCCGGCTCCACCGGTGTCTGTGGGCGCCAGTAGGCCACGATGTTGTCGAAGGTTTCGTCCTTGGCCGGCAACTCCACCAGGTCGATGCTGCCTTCCCCCCAGCCTTCGGTGGGCTCGACCCAGACGCTGGGACGGCGATCGTAGTAGACGCCGTCATCCTGATAGTGGTCGAAGTCGTGATCGCGCTGGGCGAGGCCAAAGCCCTGAACATCGGTGGCGGCGTAGGCGTTGTAGCGCAGGCTGGAGGGGTTGACCAGGGGACGCCACAGCCATTCGCCGTCGCCGGTGTGAATGCTCAAGCCGTCGGAATCATGGATCTCGGGGCGCCAGTCGTAGTTGACGTCGCGGTCGTTCTCGCCGACCAGGTACATGCTGGTCAGTGGTGCGATGCCCAGTCGTTCGATGGCCTTGCGTGGATACAGCGTGGCGGCGACATCCATCACCACACCTTCAACATTGCGGCGGATGTCGAAGCGGTAGGCCCCGGTGGTGCTTTCCGACTCGAGCAGCGCATAGACGATCACGCTGTTGTCGCCGTCGGGCTGCTCCAGCCAGAAGCGGGTGAAGTCCGGGAACTCCTCCGGCGTATCGCGGGCGGTATCGATGGCCAGGCCGCGGGCCGACAAGCCGTATTGCATGCTCTGGCTGACCGCGCGGAAATAGCTGGCGCCAAGGAACGAGGCAATATCGCGCTCCGGGTCCTGATGATGGTGCAGGCGGAATCCCGCAAACCCGAGCTGCGGCGACAGCGCGTCGGTATCGACGACCGGGCTGTCGTTTTCACCGCCAAAGCGAAACAGCTCGGGGTCGTAGGCCAGCTCCTGGGCCTGCCCCTCGCTGACCTGGTAGATCCTCACCGGCGTGGTAAAGCCCCTGCCCAGATGAAACAGCTGTCCCGTGTAGGGGCCATTGCTGTCCTTCCACAGGGCGTGGTCGGCGCGATAGCCGATGGACTGGTAATCGTCCCAGGACAGCGACTTCAGCTGTTCAGGCAGTTCGCCCTCGTGATCGTCGTGGGGCTGCTGTGACAGGTGCCGAGCAAAGCCCTTGAGCCAGGCGTAGTCAAAGGCCACCTTGTCGCCGGTGGTGTTCAGGCGCTGGTCCATCGCCGCGAGCAGGGGGGAAATCGGCAGGGCATAGGCGCTTAGCGCGGTGGCGGCCTTCAGAAAATCACGTCGCTGCATGTCCATCATCCTTGTGGTGAGCAAATGCCGTGTCAGCAGGTGGCTGCTGTGAAGTGCGCGGTACGGGCCAGGCAGGACCCGAGCATCCAGCGCTACGACTGCTCGAATCAGCAAAGGTTCACCGATGGGAAGATCGTCGACGCGGTGACCGCCAGCAGCCGATGCGTCGATAGATCCGTGGGGAAGGCAGCGAAGGGGAAAGGCAGCGAAGGGGAAAGGTGTCGTAGGAAAGATGGCGGGGAAGGATGGCGGGGCAAATGTGTCTGTTATTGTTACCATGCTAATTAAATGCTAGTCTTCGCGGCCGCCCTGGGCGCTCATCAAGCGAAGCATTGGGCACGTTGACCTGTGCATGGCGCATCACCGCCGCCCCCCAGGGAAGGATGACGGCGAAGTGAGCGATTTAGAGCAAGAGGAACCCCATGACCCCCGATCAGCGCTTCAAGTGGCTAGTGCGCCTGGCCTTGGGCCTGTTTGTCCTGATGTTTGGCTATTTTGTGGTGGCCGATACCTACATGCCGATGACCCCGGAAGCGCGAGTCATGCGTCCGGTCGTGCGTATTGCGCCGGAAGTCAGTGGCCCGGTGGCCCGTGTCGACGTGTCCAACAATGTCCATGTCGAGGCTGGCGATGTGCTGTTTCGCCTGGATCCCGCGCCGTTCGAGCTGGCGCTGGAGCAGGCGCAGCTAGAGCGGGAGGCCGCGCGCCAGGAAAATGACACCCTGAGCGCGAGCATCGCCTCCGCCAGAGCGACCTTGGATGCCGCCAGGGCGCGAGCACAGGAGAGCCGCCAGGAGCGCAGTCGCGGTGAGCGTTTGATTGGCCAGGGCAGTATCTCGCGGCAGCGGCTGGATGGCCTGGTGGCCACCGATCGACAGGCGCAGGCAGAGGTCAAGGCAGCCGAAGCGGAAGTGGCGCGCCTTGAGGTGGAGCTGGGGGCTGAAGGCGACGCCAACCTGCGCCTGCGGCAGGCGCGTAACGCGGTGGATCAGGCCCGCCTGGACCTGGAGCACACCGTGGTGCGCGCCCAGCATTCCGGCGTCATCAGTAACCTGCAGCTGGAAGTGGGCGACTACGCCACCCAGGGGCAGCCGCTGGTGGCGCTGATTTCCGATGAGCTGGACGTGATCGCTGACTTTCGCGAAAAGAGTCTGCGCAAGGTCGCGGCCGGTGATGATGCCAGGATCGTGTTTGATGGCCTGCCCGGCCAGGTGTTCAGTGCCCGGGTCGAACAGCGTGATGCCGGTGTCCGCGATGGCCAGGTCAGCGCCGATGGCAACCTGGCGGACATACCGACCACCGACCGTTGGCTGCGCGATGCGCAGCGTCTGCGCCTGCATCTGACGCTGACCGATGATGTGCCTCAACGGCTGCCGACAGGGGCTCGTGCCACCGTGCAGCTGTTTCCCGGTGACCACCCCATCGCCCATCCGCTGGGGGCCTTGCAAGTGCGGCTGATGTCCTGGCTTCACTATGTCTATTGATCGCTCTCGATCCTCTGACAGTGCACGGTCGTCTGATACGCCCGTGCCGAGCGACAAGCCCGCACCGCGGCCGTCGAAACTCAGCCGCAACGACTTGCGCCAGTGCCTGCGCATCGCGGTAGGCGCCTGGATCGGTTTTCTGGTCAGCCAGTTGATGCATTGGAACTACGGCGTCTTCTTTACCGTGTTTCCGATGTTTCTGCTGGGCATCATCCCCGTGTTCAATGCCCATGTGGTGCGTCAGTTCCTGGGCAATGCCTGTCTCAACGTGGTGGAGATCAGCTTGGTGGTGGGCCTGACCCAGCACCTTCCCGCGGTGATGACCGGCCTGGTGTTCCTGATGTTTCTGGGGCGCTTCACCTTGATGGCGCGCGGGCCGCTGTTCGTGTTTGGTGCCAATGGGGTACTGACCCTCAGCATCATGCTGCATTTTTCCAGCTATCCCGATCTCGACCTGTTTGACCTGCTGACCAGCAATACCGTAGCCAGCCTGTTGGCGGTGGCGATCGCGGCGCTGATGCATAGCGTCTTTCCTGACGTTGACCCGCGCCAGCCGCCTCCGCCCCAGCTCAAGAGCGTGTCGCTGCAGCGTCATCAGGCATTGATTGGCGCGATTACCGCGACGCTGTCGTTTCTGGTGTTTCAGTTGCTCGATCTGCGCGACTCCCTGTCGGCGCAGATGGCGACCATCCTGATTCTGTTCGCCCTTGGCTATCACGGCGCCAAGGCGTCTGCTCATCGTCGGGCGATAGGGACCTTGCTGGGCTGTAACCTGGCGCTGTTGCTGCAGTTGATTCTGTTCACCAAGAGCAGTCACCTGCCGCTGGTGCTGGTGGCCTACGGCATTGGCCTGCTGCTGTTTGCTCGCGAGCACGTTATCGAAAAGGCCGGGTCGGGTATCGGCTTTGGCGGGCTGACGACGCTGGGCATCCTGTTTGGCCAGTATCTTCGCCCCAACCAGGACCTGGTGGTGGATGCGCTGTACCGGTTCAGCTCGATGTGCGTCGCCCTGATGGCGACCTTGGTGGCCATGGCCGTGCTGCATCGATTGCTGGATCTGTGGCCGGCGGTATCCAGTCGCGGCGACGACGATCAGGGCTGAGCTTTCTCGGCGGACTATGAGTGATTGAGTGTTAGTGGTTGGGTGGTTGAGTGTTAGCGGCTGAGTGGGTGAGTGTTAGTGGATAAACGCCGCTGACGCTCTTGGCATCCTGCTTAAGACGCCCATCGCCTGGCCAGCCTACGCGTGCAGATAGGGGGCCGTACCTCTACGGCCCCCTATCCGACCCTTTCCGACCCCATCCGACCCTATTCGATAGTGTGTCGATAGTGTCGTTCGTCACGTCTCGCTGGCGTCAGGCAGTTGGCCTCTGCGCCAATCTACTCATTGCTGGCCAGCGTCTCTTCGCCCGGTACCGGTATGGTCACCAGCCCGTAGGAGTGCACCTCGGCACTGCCCGGATAGGCGTCGACCACCGACAGGCTGCCATCGTCGTGGTCGATCTCGAACACCCAGGTCTTGCCGGTGTTACCGCTGATGACGTTGACATAGTGGCCGTCGGCGCTCAGGTCCATGTCGGCGAAGTACTCGTTGTAGTCCTCGGCCCGATAGGCCGCTTCCTCGAGCAGGGCGATGCTGCCATCTTCCGGGTCGATGCTGTAGGTCGACAGGCTGGACGTGTGGGAGTTCGTGGTCCAGGCGTAGCGTCCGTCCGCCGAGGTGGTGACCCAGCAGGCGGCCTGCTCGCCACCCCAGATGTCGGTTCCCGTCATCACATCCGCCGACACCATGGTGAGCTTGCCGTCGGCGTCGATGTCATAGGATGACATCGAGCCCGTCTGGCCCTCGTACTCATGCAGAAAGGGGTACTTGGCCTTGCTCTCATCCGAGGAGGGATGGAACTGATAACCCTGGGTGATATAGCGGGTCTCGGTAACCAGCAGGGTACTGTGGCCATCGGGCCGAGTGATCAGCTTGGTGCCGATGGGCAGCGCGAAGAAGCGGTCTTCCGACAGGTGCGGCGACGGCAGGCTGGATACTGGCGTCTGCGACAGCAGGCCATCGTCGTCGACCGCGTAGACGTGCACCATACCGGTAAGAAAGCCCACCACGGTGAGGTACTTGCCGTCCTCGGTAAATTCCATGCTGACCGGTGAGTCGTCCAGTGCCCGCAGTGAGTTGGCCAGCTCCGTCAGCTGGCCGTTTCCATCGATGGTGAAGCCCTTGATCACGCCGGGCTCGTCGTTGGCCCCATTGGTGCTGGCGACGTACACCAGCCCGGCATGGCCATCGATGGCCTTGGGCTTGGCCCCGCCAGCGTCAACCACGTTGTTGAGGGTAAGCGTCAGGTCGTCTTGTACGTGCAGCGATGACAGGGTGCCATCGCCGATGTTGGCCACCAGCACGTTGCGGTCGTCGGCGGAGCGCCAGACGCCATAGGCCGATCCCAGCGGATCAAGGCCGCCATCCATGCCGTTGCCAGCGCCACCGGTGGGGTATTCGCCGATCTTTTCCAGGGTGCCGTCATCAAACTGACGCCAGGCCACCAGCGAGTTCTGTTGCTGATGGTTGGTGGCGACGTAGACGCCCCCGGTCACTTCCTTGGCCATGGTCGGCAGGGAAACCGAGAGCAGCAGCGCTGTCATTACGACGGGTGTCTTCATAGGGGTGCCTCTTCCTCGGCCTGCTCCTGGGGCTGCCCGTCAAACTGTGCTCGACAGGCGCTTAGTTCAGGTAAATCTTAGGCAAGAATGGCGGCCATGAAGGCTTTTAACTGTCGTCAAACGAGCGTTGCTCGCGGAAGATGCGCAATTCCGTGCTATGGCTAGGCGATGTCCGAAAAGTCGGCGAGCGAAGGTTAGACAAGGCAAAAATCGGTGAAAAAGCGCAGTTTACGGGGTGTAAATGAGCATTTTGACCGGGCTGGCGCACCAGCCTATTTTTAACGCTGTATTACCGAGCGCAGGCACTTTTCAGACGAGCCCTACGGGTCCTGGGACAACGGACGGCGGTCCCATAGTGGCGGGTCCCCGACCTGTTCTGTGATGTAGTCGACGAACAGCGCCACCTTGCGCGGCCCCAGGCGAGACGCGGCGTAAAGCAGGTGAATGGACCGCTCTTCCGGGGCCACCTCCCACTGCCATTCGTTAAGCAGCGCTACCAGGCTGCCTTCATCCAGCTCCTTGGCGATCATCCAGGATGGAAACAGCACGATGCCCTGGCCCAGTACCGCGGCGTGGCGAAGGCTCGGCGCATCGTCACTGTGCAGCGAGCCGTCCACGTCCAGGCGCTGAAAGTCCGCCGCGTCAGGTTGGCGCCAGAACCAGCGCTGGCGGCCGTACTCACCTTGGTAGCGCAGGCAGTCGTGGTCGAGCAGGGCGGCCGGAGATGTCGGGGTGCCAGCTGTCGCAAGATAGTCAGGAGACGCCGCCACGATATAGCGCATGGGCGCCAGCGTGCGTGCGACCAGGTTGGAGTCGGTCAATGGGCCGACGCGAAAGGTCACGTCGGCTGCGCTGCGCACCGGGTCGACGAACTGGTCGGTCAGGCGTAGTTCTGTCGTGATCTTGGGGTAGCGCCGGGAGAAGCCACGAATCAACGGCACGACTTGGCGCTCGCCAAAGGCGACCGGGGCGTTGATGGTCAGCGTGCCGGCCGGTTCATCCTTGGCCGCGGTGATGTTCTCCGTGGCCGCGTCCAGGTCGGCAAGCACAGGACGAATCGCCTCGATGTAGTGCTTGCCTGCCTCGGTTAGCTCCACCGCGCGGGTGTGACGGTGGAACAGGGCTTGCCCCAGGCTGCGCTCCAGCGTCTGAATCTGCCGTGAAATGGATGACACCGCACGATGGCTGCGGTGTGCCGCGGCGGTGAAGCCGCCAGCATCCACGACCAGCCGGAAGGTGCGTAGCGCGTTCAGGTCAACGTTGCCTTTCATGCAATAAACCTTTGCCATCATAGCGATTGTCGCAAGTGTTTATAGGTCCACAATGGGACACCGTCAATCCACAACGACGGCTACCGTCTAGGGATATCTTCATGCAGAAAGGCAACGCACTTGTTGTCGGTGCGACCGGCATCACCGGTGGCAACCTCGCCCAGTACCTCGTCGCCAGTGGCTGGACCGTCTACGGCATGTCGCGCAGTGGCACCACCACCAGCGGCGTCATCCCGGTCGCGGCTGACCTGCTCGATCCGCAGGCCACCGCCGACGCCCTGGCAGGGCTGCCGATCAGCCACGTGTTCTACTGCACCTGGACACAGCGCAGCACGGAGCGGGAAAACGTCGAGGCCAATGGCGCCATGATGAATCACCTGTTCGCCGCGCTGGACCCTGCGCGCCTCGAGCACGTGTCTCTGGTGACGGGCACCAAGCAGTACCTGGGATCCTTCGAAGCCTATGGCAGCGGCCAGGTGGAGACGCCGTTTCGCGAGTCCGCTGAGCGGGTGCCGGGTCCCAACTTCTACTACACCCTGGAAGACATCATGCTGGAGGTGGCGGAACGCTACGGCATCCGCTGGAACGTACACCGTCCCCATACGGTGATCGGCTACGCCTCCGGCAACCTCATGAACATGGGCACCACGCTTGCGGTGTATGCCTCGATCTGTCGGGCCACCGGTCGGCCGTTCATCTTCCCGGGGTCACAGCAGCAGTGGAACTACCTGACGGACCTGACCGATGCCCTGCTGTTGGCCCGCCAGATGGAATGGGCCGCGCTGGCGCCGGGAGCGGCCAACCAGGCCTTCAACACGGTCAACGGTGACACCTTTCGCTGGCGCCGGATGTGGCGGGAGATTGGCGAGTACTTCGGCCTCGAGGTGGGTGATTGCCCCCAGACCCCACAGCCTCTGGCCGAGCAGATGGCCGGTATCGAGGACACCTGGAAGGACATTGCCAAGCGCCATGACCTGGTCCAGGACGATGTCAGCAAGCTGGTGTCCTGGTGGCACACCGACGGCGACCTTGGCCGCACCCAGGAATGCGTGAACGACATCAACAAGAGCCGCGAGTTTGGCTTCCACGAGCATCGCGAGACCCGGGCGGTCTTCCTCGACCTGTTCGACCGCTTGATCGCGGAGCGGGTGATTCCACCGGTGGCGTAAGCCAACATCGCTGTCGCCGCACGTTCGGGCCAGGCCATAACAGGCCTGGCCCGCTTGTGTTCTGCCCCTGGGACTGCCTATAGCCTGGCGACCGGCAGCTCGTCCCAGCGGGTGGTGTAGCGGGGTGTGCGGTGCTCGCACTTCAGTTGCCAGGCGGCGTTGTCACTGGCCTTGCCGAGGCTCAGTGCGCCGCGTCCGTGCTTGCGGTTGATCGCGTCCAGGGTGTCCATCAGGCGTTCATTGCGCTGGGTATCGGCGCTTTCGCTGGCGAAGAGGTCATGCTGCAGGGTGGCCTTGTCCTGCAGGTCGAGGAGCATCACCCCCGCCTTCATGTACTGGTGGCCCTGGCGATGCATGCGTGCCAGCGCCTGGGTCGCGGTGGCCACAATGGCCAGGCTGTCGTCGCTGGCGGTAGGGAGTGGCACCACCAGCGACGGATGATGCTGGGGCTGGTCGGGGCGATGGCGATTGGTACGCAGAAAGACCTGCACCGCTCGGGCAACGCTGCCCTGGCGGCGAAGCTTTTCAGCACCGCGCGTGGCGTGGGCGCGCACGGCCTGGCGCAGCTGCTCCAGGTCCCCGGTAGGGCGCCCGAAGGAACGGCTGGTCATGATGCGCTCCCTGGGGACATCGCTGTCTTCCGGGGCCAGGCAAGACTCTCCTCGTAGCTCGCGCACGGTGCGCTCCATCACCACGCTGAAGTGGCGGCGCACGTGCTTCGGGTCTGCTTCTCGCAACTGCCAGGCCGTGTGGATGCCAAGCGTTGCCAAGCGCGCGGCACTGCGGCCGGCCACACCCCACACCTCGGCCACCGGCAAGTGCTCCAGCCAGCGTTGGGTGTCTGTGCTGTCTGCTTCCATCAGGCAGACGCCATGGCCGTTGGGGTCCTTCTTGGCGCGATGGTTGGCAATCTTGGCCAGGGTGCGGCTGCTGGCAAGACCCACGCCTACCGGTATCCCGGTATGCCGCTGCACCGTGCGTCTCAATTCAACGCAGTGGCCGATCAGGCGATCGCTGGCGAAGCCCTCAAAGTCCAGGAAGGACTCATCGATGCTGTAGACCTCTACCTGGGGGCAGAAGGTGTTCAGGGTCTCGACCACCCGTCGTGACATGTCCCCGTACAAGGTGTAGTTGCTCGACAGCAGGACGCATTGGCGCTTCAGGCGCTGGTCGATCTCAAAGGCGGGGATGCCCATGGGTACGCCGAGGTCCTTGATTTCCTGACTGCGAGCGATGACACAGCCATCATTGTTCGACAGTACCGCCACCGGCTTGCCGCGCAGGCGCGGATCAAACACCCGCTCGCAGCTGACGTAGAAATTGTTGCAGTCGACCAGCGCGATCATGACGGCGTGCCCTGGTAGGCCGAGCCGGCATGACGGCGGGACGTCCCTTGCGGCAGCGCATGGATGCTGTGCGTCACCACTCCCCACACATCGCAGTCGTGGCCGTTCAGGGCAATCGGCGGGTAGGCCTCGTTGGCCGCCAACAGATAGGGCCGGTCGCCCAGCTTGCCCAGCTGCTTGCAGGTCAGCTCACCGTCCACGCTGGCGATCAGCACCGCGCCCTGGCGCGGCTCCAGCGACCGGTCGACGATCAGCAGGTCGCCGTCGAAGATGCCGAGTTCCTTCATCGACTCGCCCTTGGCGCGCAGATAGAAGGTCGAGCTGGGGTGGGGCACCAGGTGCGCCACCAGATCGAGCTGGCCTTCCAGATAGTCGTCCGCCGGCGATGGAAAACCCGCGCGAACCTCGCCAGCCGCCAACGGCAGCGGAGCCCCCGGCGCCCGCTCATCCACCCGACCCAGCACCTCGAGATGCACCGTCATGGTTCCGCCCTCATCGGTATAGCCAAACGAGCAACAAGGTTGATGTGGTGCATGGTGCCTCCCGCAACGGATAGATACTGTTCGTATGTACAGTATCAGCAGCAGAAAGCCTCCGCCAGCCAGGCAGCGCCCGGACCAAAGTTGGCTTGGTGGCCGCCTAGCGTGTCCCGGCGGGGCGGTTGGAGAGAAGAGCGAGAGGGAAGGGCGACAGGAGAAGGTGGAAGAGGTAGCGGTAGGAATTATCTGAACTGATGTCGAGACCGGAGGTGTTGGATAAGCGACTACTTACTTGTGAAGGTGATTGTTTCGCGGCGTTTTTCCCAGAATTAAGACTGTGAGAAGCGATATAACTGGAGGCCGCATGTGTGTACCGTAAACAAACGAGATTTTAACGTTCTTAGTGCATCGAAGTTTGTCGTCGTAATTAGACAAAAGGAAGGGGGCGAAAACTGGCGACATGGCTTGTTTCGCAGTAGTCTTCAATAAATTGTGCTGTTTTTGGTGGTGTGTTTGTACCGGGTAGGCTGGCTAGAGGCATGTAGTGGTTGACTGGTAATTAGGTTGCTAGGGGACCCAGACGCATGCGGGCTGAGATACAGATGAGCGAGCGGTGCAAGGTGATCGCTTTCAACCCTAAGAGGACCTTCTTGTCTGGCGCACCGACAAGAAGGGCGGGAAGCTTCCGTTCGATGCAGTGGCTATTCCGACATAGTACAGGGTAAAAAGCCGACATTGATATTTTGGAAACTTACATCGCGATCTAGCTATTGAGTGATGCATCGGTATTACTAAATATCGTGTGATCAATAATATGGACATGCAATATATTATGCTGCGGTGATACGATGACGATCTTTGAAATCGAGAAAGATGACCTACTTCGCTTGTCCGATACTCTTCTAGAAGAGCTCATTGCACGTCTTGCTGAGGCGGAGGTTGCAGCAAACGGGTATAGCCCAGCGAGCGTCAGTTGGTCGGGGTCGATCAAGGCTCCGGATGAAGGTATCGACATTCATGTGCAGGTAAATGATTCCGAAATCGACACAGGCTTCTTAACCCGTTCAGATACGATTCTTCAGTCCAAAAAGGACTCTATGCCTAAATCTGCGATCTCTGCAGAGATGAAAAAAGATGGCAACCTGAACCCAATACTGGCAGACCAAGCGAAGATCGGCGGTAGCTTTATCATTGTGAGCCTTTCCGACGATTGTTCGCCACCAATGAAAAAGGGCCGACTCGACGCCATGCAGGCGGCTGTCGCAAATGATCCCAACAAAGATAACATTCACCTCGACTTCTTCGACCGTTCCAAGTTGGTTCAATGGCTGCGACAGCACCCATCGGTGTTGCTCTGGGTGAAAAGCAAGCTCGGTCAAGGTTATTCGGGCTGGCAACCATATGGGGCGTGGAGCAACCCTCCAAAGGGATCATCTGACACGCTAATCTCTGCCCCAGGCGTCACAGTCCATGTGCCGACAGTTCGAGGTCAGCAACTTTTAATCGAAGACGCCATTGAACCCATGCGGCGTCTCATCCGCACCTCGGACAAAGCGACCCGCATCACGGGGCTTTCCGGTGTTGGTAAGACACGGATTGTTCAAGCACTCTTTGACGAAACCGTAGGAGATGATCCTCTCGACAGGACAGTCGCCGTCTATGTGGACACAGGACAAGACCCTAATCCCTCCGCATCTGCAATGCTTGACCGGCTTATTGCCGAGGGGCGTCGCGCGGTAATGATCCTCGATAACTGTCCATCCGATCTGCATTCGGCATTGGCAAGCAAGGTGTCGGCTGCAAGAGGTGATGTCAGCCTGATCACAGTCGAATATGATATCAGGGACGACAAACCGCAAACTACAGAAGTAATACACATTGAGGCCAACGGGCCAGAAGTTGCCGAAGAACTTCTGCTGCGGCGATTCCCCACAATTGGACAAGGCAATGCTCGGCGAGTAGCTGAGTTTGCCGACGGTAATTCCAGGGTAGCCTTGGCTATTGCAGAACGGGTTGAACAAGGTGAAAGCTTGGCTGAACTTTCCGACGCCGAGTTGTTTGATCGTCTTTTCCAGCAACGGAAGGGGCAAGATGGTGATCTTCGCGAAAAAGCCGAAACTCTGTCTCTCGTGTATTCGTTTTCGCTTTCTGATTCTGAGGTTGGTCAGGATGAACTAGAAGTCTTGGGCTCAATTTCAGGATACACAAAAGCGCAACTGTTCCGAGCCACGAAGAAGCTGGCGGACCGCCATGTTGTGCAAAAGAGAGCTTCTTGGAGGGCTATACTCCCCCATGCTGTAGCAAACAGGCTGGCAAGCTCCGCGCTTGAGAGCGTTTCTGTAGAGACCTTGAGATCAACATTTGAAGCGCCTGGAAACAGTCGGCTTCTCATGTCATTCGCACATAGACTTGGTCTAATGCACGATCACCCCGTGGCACGGGAAATTGTAGAGGCATGGCTTCAGCCAGACGACCTCTTGGGTCGCATTTCGGAGCTCGAGGAGAATGGAACGAGGATACTGAACTATATCGGACCAGTCGCACCAGATACACTGCTTGACCGGATCGAAGCCGAATTCACCGCTCCAGGCTTTCAGGGAATGGAGCCAATGCATAACCCTCGAAGGACCACTATTCTAAGCCTACTTAGATCGTTGGCATACGAGGCACATGCATTTGACCGCTGCATGTCACTTCTGATCCGCGTTGCGGACCATGAAGACGAGAGCAACAATTACGATGCGGTTAGGGACACGATTACGGGGTTCTTCCAACCCTATCTCTCCGGCACACACGCTTCGATGCAGCAACGTATTGCCATTGTTGAAGAATGCCTGGGCTCTGAAGATCAGGGGCGGCGTTCGTTGGGTATCAAGTTGCTTTCAACAGCATTGGATGGGCCACCTTGGACAGGCTTTGGGCTCAACGAGTTCGGGGCTCGTCCCAGAGACTACGGCTACCGTCCGACCCATGATCAACTCGTTGAGTGGCGCACTGCTTTCATGAATTTGGCGGTGCGGCTGGCAAATTCAGACGGCGAGGACATCAAGAGCCGTGCACGATTGGTTCTGGCGAATGAGTTTCGCGGTCTATGGCACCATGAAGCAATACGGAAGGAACTTGTCGCAGCAGCACGGGCAGTCAATGATCACCAGCCATGGGGCGAAGGCTGGAAGGCCGTTCGCTCGATCATCTATTTCGATCACACAAGACAAAAAGACGAACCTGAAACAGAACCGCTTCCCCAAGACCTCGCCGACCTAGATCGGGACCTGGAACCTCGCAACCTGATTACAAAGATCAAGACATACGTTCTGGGGAAAGGGCATGACTACTGGGCACTGGATGACGAGTTCGACGACGGCAGCGATGATAAGTATAGGGATGCTGAAGATCGGTTAGCCACAAAGGCAACAGATTTAGGTGAGGGCTTTGCAGCCTCTGATCATGAACTCGATGAGTTGGGTTCTGAATTGTTTTCCAGAGAATGGATGCCCTATCGCAGGGCGTTCGGGATCGGCCTTGCTAAGGGGTCACATAATTATCGTGAAGGTTGGCAAAGCTTGCTGGAACACCTCGCTCGGTCATCCGGTTCGAACTACGACTTTGCCGTGATTGGAGGCTTCATCGAAGAGGTTGCCGCCAATGACAATGCGCTTTCGAGAGAACTCTTGGATGAATGTGCTGAACACTCGGAACTTCGGAAAGTCCTTGTAGATCTGCATCCATGGGATGACTTCACAGAGAGCGATCTGGATCGGTGCATGGCCCTGCTCGACAATGAAGAAACAGGGGCCTGGATGTTCGGTCCTATCCTTTGGCGGGATAACTACGCTCACCTTCCGTCCGAAAGTTTGCTGGTGCTTGCACAGAAGCTACTGACCAAGTCGGACGGTGGCGGCACACTACTCGAAGCGCTCAGTATGAAACTGCATGGGACAAGCCCTGAGGACGATACGTTAGGACCTGAACTAAGAAAAATTGGTTTGAAGGCGGCAACCAAATCCCTGTTGGACGATCACAGTGACTCTGCTGGCAGTAAAGACTACTGCATGGAAAATGTCATCATGGCCGCACTTAGCTTCGACGGCAACGACGCAGAAAAGATAGAGTGGGTGGATACCATATTTTCTTTCGTGGACGAGTGCTACGGCTACATTCATTCGTTCGAGGAAGCGATTGCCACTACAGCAGGACTGATGCCCAAGGCATTTCTGAATCGTGTTTTCCAAGGGACACAGGACCAGCAGCATCGACGCAACTTTTTCATTCGTCACGGGGATATTCGGCTCTGCCCGCTCTCCAAGATCGATGTGGCCGACCTGATTGAGTGGTGCCAGCAACGGAATGAAGCCGATGTCTGGTGTTTGGTCGCGTCAGGTATCAGGCTTTGGGAGAACGGCGATGGGAACAGGGATAGCTCATCCATAACGTCATCCGCTGTTGAGTTTCTTGAAGCCGCCCCAGAGCCCGAGCCAGTCCTTCACGCCTACGCGGCTCGAGTCACACCATCGTCTTGGTCTGGGAGCCGTGCAGATGTCATGCAGCCGAGGACCGATGCCATTGCCGAACTGACACAGCACAGGCGGGAAGAGATAGCCAAGGCCGCTGGATCAGTGTCCGCTCTACTGACCATGGAAATCGAACGCGAACGGATGCGAGACAGACAAAGAGATGAGGAACGCGAACAGCGTTTCGAGTGATATCGCACAATGAACTCGACCGCTGTTATGTAGAATTTTATTTTAGTTAATGTGTCGGGAAAAAAGTCCGATTTACCTTCAGTTAATCCACCAGAAGTTGCAGTAGTCGGTAATGAATGGAGACCCATTACATATGCTTCAGGTCAATACTGGCAAGTTGTTTGCCCGTGGCGTAGGGCGCACCAACGCTCTGCGAGGGGTACTGTATTCTAACGGATGGTTTCAGCTTAATGATGTTGAAACGGCAGCCGGAACGCTTCGTGCTACTGGAGGAGAGCGCGGCGATCTTGCAGTGGTCTATGAGCTGGAAGAACGGATCGAGGAAGCAAAAGTGGATCCTGGCGTTCTAGTCTCGCACGGCGTCAGCCCTTACCTGCGTGACTTTGCAGTTCTGGCCTCTTTTGGATTAAACCTCATCGTATCAACAGATGTAAATGTGGTTCGAAGTCTCACAAACAGTCAGTTCGGATCTTCATCGTACAGCCCACCCAAGGATTTCGTTAGCCGGTTCTTTGACCCTCAAGTGGTCGCTGGTCCCGATGAATGTGAAGAGTTTGCCGATCTAGTGGATAGTCTTCTGTCTCTCGAAAGACGGTATTTTTTCGCAGCGACGCGAGCAATCAAGACCTACGTCGCGGCGCTTCACAGCATCCCGGATGATCTAGGATTATCGTATACATTAATGGTCTCAGCCGTTGAAACCCTTATAACGTATTTCGATGGTTTTCAGTCTAATTGGTCCGATGTCGATCAACGAAAAAGAATTGCCGTGGACACAGCTCTCTTAAACGCATCAACCGAGACAGCGGAAGCGGTCCGCGCTGCGATTATGAAAGCCGAGCACAATGCGATGGTACGGCGTTATCGTGAGTTCATCATGTCCAAAATTGGAGCTTCGTATTTTCGGACTGTCGGTGCCTCCTCCAATCGTGCGGTATCCCGGTGCGAGCTGCCTTTTGCTCTACGGCAGGCTTATGGACTGCGTTCTCAGTACATACACTCCGCAATGCCATTGCCGGACGCGTTGACCATGCCGCATGGCCACAGAGAAGTTGTTGAAATCGAACGCAGACCGGTACTTACAATACAAGGTCTCGCAAGGGTCACTCGACACACCATTCGACGCTTTATTGCTGACGGGCCGAAAGTTGAAATCGAAGAGTATGACTACAGCTTAGAACGCGCGGGTGTTGTCAGCATGCA
The DNA here is from genome assembly GCF_019800705.1 of Halomonas sp. DP4Y7-1. NCBI lineage: Bacteria > Pseudomonadati > Pseudomonadota > Gammaproteobacteria > Oceanospirillales > Halomonadaceae > Halomonas > Halomonas sp. DP4Y7-1. The sequence goes on from NZ_JAHVKS010000012.1 coordinate 147,988, forward strand.
GGTGGCACCTCAATACTGGGTCGGGCGCCCGCTCACGGATGCTCTATAAGCTCGAAGACGACTCGAAGGATTTCTCGGTCAATTGGCGGCTTTTGAGAGCGGAGATGCCAAGCGGTGCTTACTGATCTTAGAGAGCTGTTGGGTGACATAGAGAAGTTGTTCCCGCAAGCTCGTGATAGTGTGAAGCCGGCTCTTTACGTGCTTTATGTCACCTTTAACGCTGTGGCTTCCAAAGAATCACAGCGACCCGACTGGCAGCTTTTTAAGGAAAGGCATGCAGCAGTAGCTGAGGCACCATCTGGAGATGTTCTGATTGGCCGGACCCTACTTGGGTCGACAGACGACTGGTCTCTCGCAACGCATAAAGTGGCGTACGACCAATACTGGAGTGAACGTCTAACGAAGTCTGGGTTGCATGCACCTCGCATCTTTGAAGCTGCTGCAGCACCCGTCTTGGCGGAGCGATATAGGCAGGATGGCCATGACGATCAGTGTAGAAAACTCATTGCAGAGGCAGTTGAATGTCATCCTGGTCATGGAGGCTTGCAGCAGTTCGAATCTCATCTAAAGATCGACCAACCCATCAATTGGCGGGAGATTCTTGCGGAGAAAACCACCGCAGTTAAAACATAGTCGATGAATGGCTGCTCAGGGCGGGCTGTGCCGCGGCACTAGGATTTATAATGAAGGTCCGTTAATGGCCGATAGCAGTCATTACGCCGCTTAGGCGGCGTGATCGACGGTTTTTGTTATGGCAGTACCTCTAAAGCAATATCATTCGACCTTGCACTGTAGCTCTAGTCGATTGAATTTTGTAACGCCCTATAGCCGTAGACAGAGTTGACTCATTCGGGGGCCTAGGGGCGAATACAGTGTGAGGACTGATAAGCACTGGTAACTTTCACCATCTTCAGCGTCAACTTCGCTCACGCGGTCTGTGCCAATATAGTTGGGGGGCACAGAGGGCGACGTAGGCAGTGCAGGGGGCAGCGGCGAGAGGGGCATATCTCGCTCACCATATGCGCCTGCACCGCTCTAGCTGCACCCGTTTCATCTATGCCCCCTCACTCATACCTTTCCTGCCAGCGCTTGATGGCGATGCGTTCCTTCAACAGTTCCAGCATATCGACCAGTACCTGTTCGGTGATCTGCTCGGTCTCCGGGTCGGTACGCAGCCAGGCGTCGAGGCCGCTTTCGGCCATATGTTCGACGAGGGTCGAGAACTGGGGGGAGCGCAGGCCGGCGAGGGCTTCGTCGACGATATGGCAGGCGAGGTCGGACAGGGAGGTTTCCAGGCCCTGGGTCAGCTGGCTGCCCATGGGCAGGCGTTTGAGGCGCTGCAGTTCTGGGGTCTCTGCCAGGGTGCGGGCCACCAGTCCGCGCACGTAGGCCAGGGTTTCGAAGCGGTTACGGTAGGCGATATCGCCCACCATATTCTCCAGGCGCTGGCTGATTTCCCGTACCAGCGCCTCCTTGCGCGGCGTGATGATCTTGTCGATGGCGGGTGAGGCCAGTCCCTCGCCGCTGGTCAGTTCGCGCTGGACATTGTCGAGCAGGCGAATGGCGATACGGTCGGTCAGCTCTTCCATCAGGATGTCGACGTACTTGGCGACAACGCTGTAGACATACCAGCGGCGCACATCGATCAGGCCGAGACGTTGGAGCCGGTGCAGCAGCGAGATGACCCGCAGCACACGCAGCAGGCGAAAGCCCCCCAGCGGAATACAACCAAGCACGTCATACCAGTGCACAAAGGGGTAGAAGAACCAGCGATGGTAGCGACGCTCGGCGATGGCGACTGCCCAGCCCAGCAGCACATCCAAGAGGAAGACCGTGACGAAGGCCAGGTCGATCGTAAAGAAATTGGCGTGGATGTAGCGGTCGTAGGCGGCGTGCAGGCCAGGAGCGATACCCTCGAAGGCGGCATTCAAGGGCGGTAGCAGGTAGAGGCTGTCGAACAGCAGCAGTCCCAGGTTGATCACCACCAGGACGATGATCGCCAGGTCCCACGCCAGGTGGGCGCGCTCGAGGATGAGTGAGCGGGTTCGCTGTGTCGACATGGGCTCTCCGGCTGCGGGCGGTTTAGGCGGTGTCTGTGTGGTTACCTGCTGGCCTACTGAAACAGCCGGCTCTGGCGCTGAATCCGGCGTTCGATGGCGCGGGCCAGCACCTGGTCGTTGGCGCTGGCCAGGGTAAAGGTCTTCTTGGCTCGCGTGACGGCGGTATAGACCAGCTCTCGTGTCAGGATAGGCGAGAGGGTGTCGGGCATCACCAGCGCGGTATGCACGAACTCGGAGCCCTGGGACTTGTGCACCGTCATGGCGAAGACCGTTTCGACCCGCTGCAGACGACTGGGCAGCACCCAGCGAATGCCGCCCTGGCCGTCACCCGCAGGAAACGCCACGCGCAAGATGGTGCCGGCTTCAGCATTGCCGAATTCCGCCGGTACCTGCAGGGCGATGCCGATATCTCCGTTCATCAGCTTCAAGGCGTAGTCGTTGCCGGTGACCAGCACCGGGCGGCCTTCGTACCAATGGGTATACAGGTCGGGCTTGTCGATCAGGCCGTGGCGTGCCAGCGCCTGCTCGATGCGCTGGTTCAGTGTCTCGACCCCATGGTGACCACTGCGCAGCGGTGTCAGCAGCTGGAACTGGGCGTGGGCCTTTAGAATCTCTGCTGCCCACTGGTCCCACTCGCTGCGGTCGGCCGCTGTCGCTGGGCGTTCGCGGCCACCGCTGGCGGCGTTGGGTCCTGCGTCGCTGCGCGCTTCACGGGGACGAATGGCGTCAAGGTAGTAGCGGTAGCCCCAGGCGTTGTCGTGGCCACGGCCGTCGAGCACCAGCGCCATCAGGGCCCGTTCATCGTTACGGCGTAGACTCAGGCGCTGGGCCTCAGTAAAGGAGGGGGCATCCAGTACCGCCATGGCCCGTCGACTGTCTCCCGAATTGATGGCGCGAGCCAGCTGGCCGATGCCGCTCTGGTCATCGAAGCGGAACGAGTGGCGCAGCATGGCGATGGACTGATCCAGCGGGCGTCCACTGCTGGCCTGTTCCGGGGGGAGGCAGAGCGCTGGCGGCAGCTCGATACCGGTGGCGTCCTGCAACCACTGGGCGGTGTCCGGCTGATAGTGGCCTTCCTCCGCCCGCGCACACAGGTTGCCCAGCACGGCCCCGGCCTCGACAGAGGCCAGCTGGTCCTTGTCGCCGAGCAGGACCAGACGCGCCTTGGGGGGCAGTGCCTCCAGCAGTGCCGCCATCATGTCGATGTCCACCATCGAGGCCTCATCCACCGCCACCATGTCCAGCGGCAGCGGATTAAGGCGATGATGCCGGAAGTGACGGGTATCCGGGCGCGCCCCGAGCAGACGGTGCAGGGTTGTGACCTCGGCGGGGATCGACTCGCGGACCTGCTCGGCGTTGGGCAGGTCGAGGGATGCCAGGGCGGCGATCTGGTCGCGGATGGATTCACTCAGGCGAGCGGCGGCCTTGCCGGTGGGGGCAGCCAGGCGGATGGTCAGCGGCACGCCTCGTGTGGCGATGGCCTGGGCCTGCAGCAGCGCCAGCAGGCGGATGACGGTGGTGGTCTTGCCGGTGCCGGGACCGCCGGTGATGACCGAGAAGGGCGTCCGCGCGCCCAGGGCGCAGGCGAGTTTCTGGGACTGTGCCTGCTGCGCACGGGGGTCCTGTGGCGGAAAGAGGCTGTCCAGTACCGGGCGTAGCTGGCTGGCCTGGGGGACAGCGCCGCTAACGCTGGTCTGATCCGTGCTGCTCTGATTCGTGCTGGGATGGGCGGGATAGGCCGCTGCCAATCGATCAGAGATGGCATCGGCGACCCGGCGCTCGTGACGCCAGTAGCGGCGCAGATACAGGCGGTTGCCGTCCAGTACCAGCGGAGTGCTGCCGGGGCCCCGGCCCACCGCGGACCACTGCCCGAGGCGCTGGGCCCAGTCGTCGCCGATGGCGGCCAGCACCTCATCCGGTGGGGCTGGGGCGGTGTCGTCGGGTTCCACCGCGATCAGCGTCTGAGGGTGCCGCCTGGCCTGGTCGAGGTCCACCAGCAGATGGCCCTGGCCGACCTGGTGGCTGACCAGCATCGCGGCGACCAGGCAGCAGGCATCAGCGTCCGGTGCCAGCGCGGCAAGACGATGGGCCAGGGCGGCGTCGAGGTCACGAATCCAGTCGTGTTCGGCCCAGGCGAACTGCAGGCGCAACATGGCCTGGGGATCGGCCAGGGCCTCGCTGACGCTGGGGCTGTCTGAGGCGGTATCCGCGTCAGGGCGGTCATGGGGCAGCGTCTCGTTCATGCCGGACTCTCCTCTTGGCGTTCCCCGGCCAGGCAGCGATCCAGCGCCTCGATGAAGGCCAGCGGTGGCTTGATTGCGGCAACGCCTCGTGAGGGGGCATCGATACCGCGCAGAAACACCAGCATGGCGCCGCCCACGTGCTGCTCGTAATCATAGTCCGGCAGCGTCTGGCGCAGGTGCCGATGCAACGCCACCAGGTAGAGGGCGAGCTGCATGTCGTAGCGTTTGTCGAGCATGGCGTCGCGCATGGCATCGGGGTGATAGGCAGCGTCGTCGGGGCCCAGCCAATTGGACTTCCAGTCGATGACGTAGAAGCGTCCATCGTGTTCCGCCAGCAGGTCGATAAACCCCTTGAGCAGCCCGTTGAGGCGCTGGAAGCCGAGCTGCGGCCGTGGGGCGCCAGGGAAAAGATGGTCCCGGGTGAGCCGGTCCATCGCTGGGGTAATCGCATTGTGGGTGGCGAACCAGAAGTCGGGTTCCGCCCGGTAGCGCGATAGCTCGCACAGCGTCAGTCCGTCTGTGAGTCCAGTCGTCACTTCAGCCGCCACCTCAGCGGTGGGCAAGGTGGCACCCGGGGGTTCCATGGCCGCAGGTGACAGGGGGGTGGTCAGCCAGCGCTGCATACCTTGGGTCAGGGCGTCGATGTGGTCGTCCCAGCCTCGCCGTCGGCAGCGCTGTGCCATGCGCGCCTGCAGCGTGGTGTCGCCCACGGCGGCGGCAAAACCATGCTCGGCCATGGCTTCTAGCACGCCGTGGAGGAAGGTGCCGGGCCCTGGTCCACGGGGAAAGGCATGCAGGCTACCGGGCTCGGGCTGGCGGGTGTCGGCGCGACTCACTGCCGGACGCTGGTCGCTGTCTTCTTCTTCCAGCACTTCGGCGGCAGGTGTTTCTGGTGCCGCCGCGCCCTTCTGGGCCAGTGCCGAATAGCTGGCAATCCACCAGGGGGCAAAGGCCTGGTGGGCGGCGGAAAGCGCCGGCTTGTGGGCTCGCGTCGACTGCCGGGGCACGACGTTGATGATGGGAGAAGCCACGCTTGAAGGGGCGGTCTCCAGCAGGACGTCGCCACTGTCCCCCTGCATCTGTTGCCAGCAGGCACGCAGGCTCTGTTCGTCCGGAATATTCGCGCCACCGGCCAGCAGGTGGCCAAGGGCCGACTTGTGCAGGGTCGCGGCCTTGCCATTGCCGTACTTGAGGGGCGCGAGGCCGATAAAGCTGGCGTGACGGGCACGGGTCAGGGCCACATAGATAAGTCGGACTTCCTCGGACAGCCGTTCATCATCGGCCAGCTCGAAGCCTTCCTTGGCCATCTCCTTCTTGGGCGCCAGTTCCAGCACCGGGCGGTCGTCAAGGTGGTAGAGCGGGGTCCCGGTCTTGCCGCTGACTTCCTTGTAGGTGCACAGGAAGGGCAGGCATACCACCGGATACTCCAGGCCCTTGGACTTGAAGATGGTGACTACCTGGATGAGCTCGGCATCGCTTTCCAGGCGCAGAATCTGTTCGTCGTCGGCGGGCTCCTGCACATGCTCCGATAACAGGCGGATCAAGGCGTGGTCGCCATCCAGGGTGTCACTGGCCTGCTGGGCCCATTCTGCCAGGTGCAGCAGGTTGGTCAGCCGCCGCTGGCCCTGGTCGGCATTCAGCAGGCGGGCAGGGATGCGATAGTCGTGCATCAGCTTGCGCAGTGCCGGCAGAACGCCGCGCCGCTGCCAGCGCTGGCGGTAGGCCATGAAGCGCTCTTGAACGTGCTCCCAGGCGCTTTCGTCGCGCTGCAGGTGATCCAGCTCCACCAGACTGAGCCCCAGAGTGGCGGTGGCCAGGGCGGTGCGCAGGGTGGACACGGACTCGGGGTGGGCGATGGCCTTCAGCCAGTAGAGCATGTCACGGGCTTCTGCGGTGGCGAAGACGCTGTCCCGGTCAGACAGGTAGACGCTGGCAACGCCGCGCTGGCTGAGCGCCCGGCGAATGGCGGTGGCCTCGACCCGGTCACGCACCAGAATGGCAATGTCACTGGCGTTCAAGGGCGTCAGGCGGTCGTCGCCCGGGCGGGCGAAGCCGGCGCGGGGCTCGCCACCCTCAGGATGGGACTGGTTGAGCCATTCGGCGATGCGGTTGGCGCAGTGATGGGCGGCCTCGCGCAGATAGCGTTCCTTGTTCAGGCAGCCGCTGTCGCTGTCGTCATCGCTGACCAGCCAGCCGGTCAGGGCCGTGGCGGGCTGGCCATCCAGCATCAGGGTTTCCTTGCGGCCGTTGGCCTTGACCGTGACAAAGGGAAGCGGATTGGTGGCCTGCCCGGTGGCGTCGGCAAAGCGAAAGGCCCCCCGCTCATGGTGCTGCTCGGCGAAGGCGAACAGCTGGTTCACCGAGTCGACGGCGGCATGACTTGAGCGGAAGTTGGTGTCCAGGCTGTGGTGATGACCCAGGGTGGCCTGGCGGGCCGCCAGGTAGGTATAGATGTCGCCACCGCGAAAGCCGTAGATCGCCTGCTTGGGGTCCCCGATCAGGACCAGCGCACTAGGGTCGTCAGCGTCGTCGATGCTGGCGTCCTCGGTCGCCTTCGCGTTGGCCTGGTCGATGCGGTAGATACCTTCAAAGATGCGGTACTGGGCCGGATCGGTATCCTGAAATTCGTCGATCATCGCCACCGGGAATTGCTGGCGAATCCGCCGCGCCAGCACGTCTCCGCCTTCGCCGTCGAGGGCCTCGGCAAGCCCGGTAATCATGTCGTTGAAGCCCATCAGGGCGCTGGCCTCAAGCTGCTCGCGCAGGCGCTGGCTGATCCAGCGGCTGGCATCGGCAAGAAACTGGGGGAGCAGCTCACGCTTGAGGTCATCGGCGTGCTGCTGATAGGTGCCCCACTCCTCCAGGGCATCAAACAGGGCGATGTCCGGGACCTCTACGCCTTTCTTCACCTTCAAGCGGGAGCGTGCCAGCTTCTGCACGAACTTCGTGTCGCCGGTGGCGATGCCGCCCTGGGCCCAGTGGTCGAGCTCTTCCAGCCAGCCGGCAAAGGTCTCGTCGTTGTCCTTGCCGCGAAAGCTGTTGCCGTTGAGGCTTGGGCGCAGCGCTTGCAGAGCGTCACGCACCTCCTGCGCTTCGTCCAGGTAGCGCTGGCGCGCCTGCGCTTCCAGGCTGTCGGCCTTGGCGCGATGGTCACTGAAGGTGGTCAGGGTAGCGGTCAGGTCGGTGCTGACCAGCGGCTCGCCGCAGAACATCAGCGCGGCGTCATCCCGGGCGAGCAGGTTACGGACGTTGCTGTACAACCCCTGAGGCGATGAGAACAGCTCGACCACCGAAGCCGCCAGCGGCTCGCTGAGGGGGTAGACCCGGGTGCGCCAGTAGTCGTTGACGGCCTCCTGGGTCAGCTCACTCATGTCCTGAATGACTTCCTGACGAAACAGCTTGCCGCTATCGAAGGCGTGTTCCTTCAGCATCCGCTGACACCAGCTGTGAATGGTGGAGATGGCGGCATCATCCATCCATTCGGCGGCCAGTATCAGGCGGCGGGCGCAGACCGGCCAGGCTTCCGGGACGAAGTCGTTGCGCAGCTCGGCCAATAGCGGGTCGCGGCCGGCCAGGTCGTCGTCGTGGGCGGGATCAGCGCGAAAGGCCTCGGCGGCCTGTACCAGGCGCGCCCGGATGCGCTCTCGCAGCTCCTGGCTGGCGGCTTCGGTGAAGGTCACCACAAGGATGTCGGGGGGCACCAGCGGCTGTGAAAAGCCGTTGTCCGCGCGACAGTCGCTGCGCCCCGGCTGGCCATGGCCCAATACCAGGCGCACGTAGAGCAGGGCGATGGTAAAGGTCTTGCCGGTCCCGGCACTGGCCTCGATCAACTGGCAGCCGGTCAGTGGCAGGGCCAGCGGTAGCGCCTTGGTTGACGGAGGTTGATGTGCGTCTGACACCAGGGGGCCGTCAGCGGTGGTCTTGGCTGAGCTCATGCTTTGGCCCCCTTGGCGGAGTGACGGTTGCCTTGCGTTGCAGGGGCAACCGCAAGGGGAGACTGACGCGCGCGGCTGATCCAGGTGTGCAGGTCGGCATACAGCTCCCGGGTGGCGTCGGCAAAGTCTGGGGCGGTGACCAGTGCTTCCAGGGTAGGGAACTCCCGCAACATCAGCGGGCTGCGTTCGGCCAGGCGTTCCCAGCGGTCTTCCCATGAGGCGCGAAGCTTGGGATCGGACGCCAGGTCAGGCGGTGGCCAGCCAGGGTCATCCGCCGCGGGATAGGCCTCGAGGGCGTTGAAGGCGATATCGGGATGGGTCGGGGTGGCATGCTGCATGGCATGCTGCCACCGCTCCATCAGCCGGTTCAGCCGCTGTTCGGCCTGGGCTCGGGTCATGCCCGGTATGGTGAGCTGGCCGCTGGGCGATACCAGGTGAGTGACGGCGCCCGGATAAAGGGTTTGCAGCGCCAGGTGAGCAGGCCAGTGGCGCAGGATCTGGCGCCAGTTGAAGTGCTCGCCCTGGTGGATCTGACTGGTCAACAGCACGATGCGGGCCACCTCGGCAGAGGCATCTGCGCTGGCCTTTTCTCCCAGTTTCTCTCCCTGTCTTTCGCCCAGTGAGAGGGGCCGGTCGGCGTGCATCTGGGTCAGGGTGTCTTCCAGCCGCAGGGTGAGCGCCTGCGTGTCGTCATCAGCGGCCAGTCGGCTTGCATCCAGCGTAAGCCCGCTGTCGTGGCTGACCCGTGGGGCGATCTCCAGGGCATGGGGATAGCGGGCGAGCAGCGCCCGATAGGCCTCCAGGGCAGCGGGAATCCGCTCCAGCAGGCGCTGTCGAATGACCGGGCCCACCGGGGCCGGTGGATAGTGGCCGGCGCGCTGCTGGCGCAGGACCTGGCGGTCGATCAACTCGCTCAGTGAGGCGGCGTCGTCTGGCCGGTGCGCCAATTGCTGACCAATGGGCTGGACCAGGGCCTCGCGCTGTTGCCAGGCGGCCAAACCCGCAAAGCCAAAGGGCTCGTCGTCGTCATTCAGCACGTTGTCATCGCGCATGCTGGTGGACAGGCGCTGCTGAAACAGCGCTTCGACCGGGTCACGCAACAGCTCGGCCAGGTGCGACAGCTGAAGGGGGCCTTCCGGTTGCCATGGGCCCAGGCCGTTGGTCGCGGAATCTGCTCCATGCGGCCCGTGCGGATCCGTCGAGTCGACTGCCGCCCGCGGCGAGTCAGCGGTCGCGCCAGTAGCGGTCCCAGCGGCAGTGTCCATGGTACTGCCAGAGGCGGCGTGCAAGTCCTGCCACTCGTCGGCGTAGGTGAACAGCCGGGAATCCGCCTGGAAGTAGGCGGCGCCAAAGGGCTGCAACGGGTGCTGGGCCGTCAGCGCTTCGAGCAGGGCGTCGGCCATCTTGGCATCGTCGGCCAGGCTGCGCTGCGCGTGAGGCGGCTGATCAGGGAGGCGCCAGCCTTTGGCCAGGTGGTCGCGCAACTGGCCCACCAGCACGCTGGGGGGCTTTTCACCGTTGTCCTGTGGGCTGCGACCGCACCAGCTGATGGTCAGTCGCTCCCGTGCGGACAACAAGGCCTCCAGAAACAGGTAGCGGTCATCGTCTCGGCGTGAGCGATCTCCGGCGCGATAGTGACCGCGCATGGCCATCAGGTCGAAGTCCATGGCGGTGGCCTGGCGCGGGTAGGCGCCGTCATTCATGCCCAGCAGCACCACCTGCCGGAACGGAATGGCACGCATCGGCATCAGGGTGGCGAAGGTGATGCGCCCCATCATGAAGCTCTGGGACAGCTGCGGGTCATCGATGCGCGATAGCCAGCTTTCGCGCACCACGGCCAGGGGCAGGTCGGTGGTCACCGCTGCCGAAGTGATCTCTTCCTGCCAGGTCTCGAGGGAGGCCTGGATGCGACCCATCAGGGTCTGCTCCGCGCTGGTGCTGGGGGTCAGGGTGCGTTCGAGCATGGTCGATAGCACGCGGTCCCAGTCCGCCGCCGGACGGGGTGCGGACAGCAACTGGCGCAGCTCACTCAGGGTCATGATCAGCCGGTACAGGGGGCCGACCAGCGCCGCGTCAAGGCCTGCCACCTCGTCGTAGGGCACCACCTCGAGCCAGTCGTCGCCACTATCCTCGGCCTCGCCGACGGCGTAGCCCATCAGCATGCGTTCAAGACCAAAACGCCAGGTATGCAGTTCGTCGTGCTCCGGCAGTCCCAGTTCGGCCCGCTGGGCGGCGTCCAGGCCCCAGCGCACGTTGGCCTCGCGGATCCAGCGCTGCAGGGTGGGCAGGTCGCCTTCACTCAGGCCAAAGCGCTCGCGCACCGCCGGGATGTCGAGCAGGTCAAGAATCTCGCTGGCACGGAAACGCATGCGCGGAAGCGACAACAGCGTTTCCAGGGCGACCAGCAAGGGCTCCCGATGACGCTGCTGCTGGTCGGCGACGTGGTAGGGCAGATGACGACGTTCGCCCGGGGCGAATTGCCCAAAGACGGCGTCGATGTAAGGGGCGTAGTCGTTGATGTCCGGCACCATGACCATGATGTCACGGGGCTCTAGCGTCGGGTCTGCGGCAAAGCTTGCCAGCAGCTGATCGTGCAGGACTTCGAGCTCGCGCTGAGGGCTGTGGCAGATGTGAAAGCGGATCGAGCCATCTTGCTCAGGATCCAGTGCCGGCCATGTCTGCTGGGTCTCGGACAGTGGCCGCAGGTTGAGGATGTCGTCCTGCAACTGGCCCAGTAGGTGCTCGGTAGGCGGTTCGAGAAACAGGTCGACGGCGCCATCGAGCAGGGCGCTCATGGCCTCGACATCGGTATGGTCATGTTCGCTCAGCAGCTGCAGGTAGTCGCGGCCCTGCTTGCCCCAGGCCGCCAGCAATGGGTGGGCGTGCAGGTGCAGGTGTTCCAGCGACTGATGCAGGTCGGCGGGCATGCCTTCACGCCGGCGCTGACGCACATGGCGACGCAGCACTTCCTGGGTCTCGATGATCTCGCCCCAGTAGAACTGGCAGGGATTGAGCAGGCACAGCACCACCTCGCAGACCCCGGAGAGAGCCGCGAGAACTTCAAGAGTCTGCTGTGGCAGCGACGAGATGCCGAACACCACGATACGCGGCGGCAGCTCGTCGGGACGCTGCTGCAGGGGCTCTGCGGCGGCCTTGAAACGCTGATGAATGGCGCCGCGATGGGTGTGACGCAGGCCGTCCTCCAGGGAGTCGCCGATCATGCGCCACAGGGCGGGTTGCCAGCGCTGCTCTTCTGGTACCGGTATGCGGCGATTGCCGGGCAGAATCAGGCTGTCGTCACCCTTTTCCCAGGCGCTCAGCCAGTCTGCCCGGTATACCTGATACTGGTCGAACAGGTCGGCCAGGCGTTCCGCCAGCTGGTAGTGCTTGCGGCGCTCATCATCGTCGCGCAGATAGCGTTCCAGAGGGGCGAACAGCGGATCCTTCAACGCCTTGGGCAACAGCTCCATCAGACGCCAGCGCAGTCGGCTCTTGTCGAAGGGCGACGTCGTGGGCACCGTACCTGGTCCTTCGACATCCTCGATGACCGCACGATAGGCCTGCCACTGTAGCCGCGCCGGCAGCGCCACATCCGTTCCCAGACAGATACCGTAGCCGGGAGCGCCCTGACGCTCGGCGATAGAGGTCTTGAGCCATTGTGCAATGCCGTTGCTCTGCACCAGGAAAAGTGTACGTGCGAGCGGATGGAGGGGACGGCGACCGAGCCATTTCAGCGTCAGATCGCGCAGGTCTTCCATGCGGTTGCCCTGCAGGACAATCATCCCGGAGGCGGCTGTATCGGTCATGGCTTGCTCTCTTTGCGGCGCGGGAAGGCCCGTGGTGGAGGCCTGCGTCGTGACTGTCTCGGCATAGCCTAATAGATGCAGCGCCAAGGATCATCTGCGGGCAGTCACGCTGTGACAGATCGTCGGCTACTTCGGGTCACGTCGACGTTGGCGTTCGCTGAAGAACAGCCAGATGCATAGGGCGGCGACCAGATAGACCACTAGAGGAATGGCCAGGCCGTAGGCCAGGACCTTGAAGGAAAAGTCGTTTTTGACAAAGAGAAACAGCAGAAGCACGGGGAACCAGCAGAGAGCGATACCTTGCGCGAGCTTCTTTAGTGCGGTGATGACCACCGACGGTGCCTTGTCCTGCATTTACGCCTCGTCATATCCATATGGGCTGAAGAATTCTCCTGCCATGTCTAAGGGCACCTTGTGCACCCTAGTCGTCATGCACCGCAGCCATCAGGCACCGCAGCCATCGTGCACAGAATGCTCGCACCCGCGCTAGTCGGTCTCTTTTGGAGGTGGCGGGAAGGCACGCTGTATCTCTCGTTGGTTGGTATGACACACCTCGAGAGGAAAGTGCGATTCGATCCAGCGGGTAAAGCGCTGGCCCTGCATGGTTTTACGCTGTGCGCCTAGCCCGCGGCACAGGTTCAAGGCATTTCCTACCTCGCCGCCGACGATAATGACCTTGAACAAGGTGCCGGCAGAGTAGCACATGACCGCATGAGCAGGCCGGTGTGGGCGGCTCACGTCCTTCACCTCGAAGTCGTGGACGTGATCGGTGTATTGGTATTCGGGGAAGTCGGAGAGTGCACCTAGCATGAATCATGGCTCCTTGTGCGGTGTCTTCACATCATCCGTGACGTGAACAGCGAAGGACTGCGTCAGGTTGCCCAGGGGCGATGGCTTGGGGCTGGTGGCCCGCTTGCCTGGGGGTTCGATAATGCCAGAGCTGGCGTCACGATCAATCACCAGGCAAGAGGTCTTCCTGCATCATGGCCTGGAGACAGCGTGACGGGACTCAGCGGTTCAGGGCCAGCGGCGTTGGCGGGTGGCCCGCTGCCACGAAACAGCAGGACCGGTTCTGCTAGCGCGAGCAGGAAGCGCGAGCAGGAAGCGCAGTCGCGACCGGACTGAGCTTCCGCTTCGGTAGGCCACTGTAGTGGGGCTTTGCTGCGTGCTCTGAGTTCCGCAGGTCGAGTTCTTTGCCTCGTTTCCTGTGCCCCGTTCCTTGTGCCCCAGGGCCTCTCAGGGTCTCCCGGAGCTCAAGACAGTTCGACTCGTCCCGGTGCAAGCGGTAACGCTTAGATGAGCTCTTCGATGTTGTCGACGGTGGGCTCGAGGATGAGCTCGCCAGTGCCTTGCTTTACCACGCGGTTGGGTTCGATAAAGCAGGTGACGAGGCACCTGGCGCTCTCGCCACCGTCGGAGATGGTGTAGGTCTTCTTGGTCGATACAACACGACCCTGGACGAAGACCAGGCTTGTCTTTCCTTCTTCTTCCGCGGTGAAGGGCAGTTCAAGCAGTTCGTCTGTGCCGGGTACTTCCAGCAAGGTATCGATCTGATGTTCGGGCATGTCCAGCGGTGACGGTTTCAGCGTCAGGGGTTCGAGAGACTTTGTGTTGAGGGAGTCTGTGAGTTGGAACATCAATCGGTAGTTCATGTCTCGTCCTGGTTGGTTTCCTTCCGGCGTAGTGCCTTCACACGCCTGTTCCCTGCGGTGCTCACTCACCCTCCGCGGCGCTGAGGGCCCGGCCGATCTAGGAGGTTCCCGACCATGGCTACAACGCCTGCAGTATCAGTGACTTAAGAATTATACAGCGAGCGCCCCTTGTATAGCATTTGTGATGCGTCAGGGCTAATACTTTATGCCGAGGCGGGCAGAAGCTGGCTGGCACAGCCAGGGCTGGGCGTGTTGCATCACCCCCTTTCGAAGGGTGGGGCTGTGTCGTGGTTGGGTCATATGAGCGTATCGTAAAACAGGACGTGGTGATTTTTTGCTCATTTTTCCCGCTTTCTGTCGGCACCTTCTATCCCCACTTTTTATCAGCCCTTCCTATCAGCCCTTCCTATCAGCCCTTTCTGTCTACACTTGCTATCTGCCTATCAGGTGAGGTTAGGAAATAAGAGTTTTCTTTGTAGGAAATATTGGACAATTCAAGATGTGGTTGAATGACCTCTTTTTCCTAACTGCTTTCCGTTCTTCACCCTTTCTATGTCAATTCTCCTATCGTTGTGCTTTTCCGCTACGACATTCATTTTTGCTGCATTTTTTCACTTCCTTTTCTTGGGGTAGTATCTCGATAATATCGAGTCTCCTCAGCATGTCTTGTCAGCCAATTGGCGTGACAGCAGGTGACGATAAATATACGTCTGGAAACGTTGAGCAGGGTCATTATGTCCAGGCATCACGGCCGTTGAGTGAGGTCTTGCGGTAGCCATTGCTACGCCGTATGAAGTGGCAAAGTAATAAGTAGAGTTAAGTTTAGGTATGAGTAATATTATTCCAAAAATACATGGTAGTCAGGCAGTGGTACAGCGCATTTTTATCGGCGACATGCCAGAGACATTATGGCTATAGCGTTTGATCACTGAGTGTAAATTCCGGGACAAACCGTTGCCAACATTTCTTGGATGAAGACGACGTTTTACGTCCCCCCTCCGGTATTGCTCTGGTCGACCGGCGTGATGACATCCTTGCCTATTAGGCGGGCGTCATCCAGGCCGATGCCATCGAGCATCGCGAAAGTCCCGTCTACTTCACCGTTCAGGCGCGCTTCTAGTGGCCGCGCCAGATACGTGCCATGCCCTCCAGGAGGGACGTTTGATGAACCCACGCCGTCCGCTGTTTCGCCATCTTGCCATCGTCATGATCAACGCCTTGTTCTGGCATCCCGTGGTGGTGCTGGCAGACGGCATCGTGGTGGCACCGGGGGGCAACACCCGGCTCGATCAGGCCGGCAACGGCGTGCCGGTGGTCAACATCGCCACCCCCAACGACAAGGGGCTCTCCCACAACCGCTTTCGCGACTACAACGTGGATGCCCGCGGGGTCATCCTCAACAACGCTACCGGCAAGACTCAGTCGACCCAGCTTGGCGGCATCGTGGTCGGCAATGCCAATCTGCGCGGTCAGGCGGCCCAGGTCATCCTCAATGAGGTCAATGGCGGCAATCCGAGCCGACTGGCGGGCTACACCGAAGTGGCCGGTCAGGCCGCCAAGGTGGTGGTGGCCAACCCCTACGGCATCTCCTGCGATGGCTGCGGTTTCATCAACAGCCCCCGGGTCACCCTGACCACCGGTGCGCCGGTGATCGAGGACGGCCGGCTGGATCACTACGCGGTGGATCAGGGGCAGGTCGCCATCGAGGGGCTGGGGCTGGACGCCCGTGAGGTGGATCAGTTCGAGATCCTTACCCGGGCCGCGGCGCTCAACGCCGAGCTGCACGCCCAGGACCTGACGATCGTCGCAGGCGCCAACGATGTCGACGCCGCGAGTCTCAGCACCACGCCGCGTGCCGGCAAGGGCACGCGCCCGGCCCTGGCCATCGATTCCTCGGCGCTCGGCGGCATGTACGCCGAGCGCATCCGCCTGGTCGGTACCGACGCCGGGGTCGGCGTGCGCCTGGCCGGTGACATGGCCGCCAGCGCCGGCGACATTCGCATCACCGCCGATGGCCAGCTGAGGCTTGCCGACGCTTCGACCCTGACGCGCCTGATCACCCAGTCCAGTGACGCTAGCTTCGGGGGTGACGTGCATGCCGACCAAGGGGCCGACATTCAGGCCGACAATACCCTGGACATCTCTGGCCGGCTGAGCAGCGGCAGGGATATCACGCTCTCAGCGCAGCGCCTGACCACCACCGGTGATGTAGTGGCCGGCGTCCGCGGCGGACAGCGACGCGCGGGGGCTGAGCTCGCGATCACCGCCGCCACCCTGGACAACCGTGGCCGACTCGACGCCAGTGACCGTCTGGCCGCGACCACCGGCGTGACCCACAACCGCGGCCAGATGCTGGCAAGCGAGCTGGCGCTGACGTCGCGCCAGAGTTTGGACAATGGCGGAGAGATCCTGGCGGACAGAGTGTCCCTGAACGCCACCCAGCTCACTAACCAGGGTCTGGTGGAGGGACAGCGTGTCGCGCTGACGGCGGATGTCATCGACCAGCAGGGACGTGTTCAGGCCGATCACGCCAGCCTGAGCGCCACACGCATCGACAATCAGGGCACGCTGTACGCCGAGCGGCTGTCGCTGTCGGCCCCGGACCTGGTCAACCGTGGCGACCAGGCGACCCTGTCCGCCGGTAGCGCCCTTGAGCTCGAGACGCGACGCCTGGCCAACCTGGGCGGTTCGCTGGTGTTCGCCCCGGGGCAGGACCTGCGACTCGACCTGGAGCGCTTCGACAACCAGGGCGGGCGCGTTGTTCTGGACGGCTCGCTCAGCGGTGACATCGGTCAATGGAACAATGCCGAGGGTCAGCTGGCGGCCAAGGACATCGCCTTGAGCGCGGCCTGGGTCGATAACCGCAGTGGTCTGATCAGCGCCGAGACCGGTGCGCTGGCGCTGGCCAGCGATGGGGAAATCATCAATACCGGGGGCACGTTGCAGGCCCGTCAGGGCTCGCTGACGTTGACCGCGGCGGAACTCGACAACCAGGGCGGCAAGGCCGTTGCCCGAGAGGCGCTGACGGCCAGCGTGAGCGGTGTCGTGGGCAACCAGGACGGTGGGCGGCTCAGTGCCCGCCAGCTTAGCCTCAGCGCCCAGGACCTCGACAATCGGGGAGGCGAGGTCGACGCCGCCGGCGCCCTGAACGTGAGTCTGAGCGAAAGCCTGGATAACGCGGACGGTCGCATCAGTGCCGGGCAACTTGCCATCGTCGCCCGGCATCTCGATAACCCAGGGGGCCAGGTGGTGGCCGACGGCGACCTGACGGCCACCCTGAGCGGTCACCTGGGCAACCGCGACGGCGGCACCTTGGGCGCCGAGCGGGTCGTGCTCACCACAGGGCAGTTCGACAACCGTGATGGCGCGCTGCTGGCAGGCGATGTGCGGATCCACAGCCAGACCCTGGACAACGCCCGGGGCATGATCAGTGCCGACGATGCTCTGGCGATGACGGTGACCCAGGCGCTGGCCAACCGTCAGGGCCAGATTCAGGTGGTCGAGGGAGGCCTCGAGGCTCGCCTGGGCAGCCTCGACAATCAGCAGGGTACCCTGGTCGCCAGACGGCTCAGCGTGGCCTCGCAAGGTGCCATCGACAATCGTCAGGGGCAGCTGGTCGGTGACGAGCTGCGCCTGGATGCAGGAAGCCTGGACAATCGTCAGGACGGTCGCCTGACCGCCTCCTACCTGACGCTGGCCATCGATGACGCCCTCGACAACCAGGGCGGGGTCCTCGACGCCGACCAGGGCGAGCTGCAGGTCGCGGCACGGCGTCTGGACAACCGTGGTGGCACCCTGAGTGCCAGCCAGCTGGACCTGGGCCTGGACCAGGGCATCGACAATCGCGACGGCGGCCTGCTGCTGGCCGATGACCTGCGCCTGACGGCCGGGTCGCTGTCCAACACCCAGGGGCGGGTGCTGGGGCAGTCGCTGGTGCTGACCTTGGCGGAACTTTATAACGCCGGAGGGCTGATCAGTGCCACGCAGGCGCTGGATCTGGCGCTGAACGGCGCGCTCGACAACCAGGGAGGACGGCTGCAGGTCACCGACGGACAGCTGCAGTTGAGCGACGCCACCCAGGTGGATAACCGCCAGGGTGTGCTGGTGGCCCAGCAGTTGTCTCTTGTCGATATCGGTCGGCTGGACAATCGTCAGGGCCAGCTCGTCGCCGATGGGATCCGCGTGGCGGCCACCACCGTCGATAACACGCAGCAAGGGCTGATCAGCGCCGCCGAGACACTGGACCTGACCGTTCAGGAGGATCTGGCCAACGCCTCGGGCACGCTGGAGGCCGCTCGGCTGAATGTCGCGGCCACCCGCGTCGACAACACCCAGGGCAGGCTGCTGGCGGACCGGATCGGGCTGAGGGCAACGACCCTGGG
>NZ_JAHVKS010000013.1:0-70848 GCF_019800705.1 Halomonas sp. DP4Y7-1
CCATCGGCGCCGGCCACGTCGGCCCCGCCCGCACTGCCGTCCAGCACGTTGACGGTGATCGCCACGTTCTCGTCGGTCTCGGCCGCGTCGTCGGTGGCCTCGGGCACGTCATCCTTGATATCGATGGTCAAGGCTGCGGGGTCGCTGACGTCGCCGTCGGAGTCGGTCACCACCAGGCTGAACACGTCCTGGATGCCGTCGCTGCCGGAGCCCTGGCTGCTATGGTCGGTGGTGTTGTCGCTCAAGGTATAGCTGTAGCTGTAGACGCCGCTGTTGACGGTGACCGTCAGCACGCCGTAGGTGCCCTGCACGGTGCCGCCGTTGGTCACGTCCACGCCGCTGATCACCACCGAGCCCACGCTGTCGGAGCCGGTATCGATGGCGATGGTGCCGCTGGTGGTCTCCAGGTCGGTGGCAGACTGGCTGCCGCCGTCGTCCAGACCGGCCTCGTCCACCTCGTTATTGCCAGACGCATTGGGCGACTCGGGGTTCACCTCCACCACCGGGGTAGCGTCCACGGTGATGGTCAGGGTCGCGTTAGCGGTATCCCCGTCGGTATCGGTGATGGTGTAGTCGATCAGCACGTCGCCTTCAAAACCCGTCGCCGGGGTAAAGGTCACACTGCCGTCACCATTGAAGCTCACGCTGCCCTGGCTCGGGTCCTGCAGCGCGGCGTTGGTCAGGGTCACCGGACCATCGGCGCCGGCCACGTCGGCCCCGCCCGCACTGCCGTCCAGCACGTTGACGGTGATCGCCACGTTCTCGTCGGTCTCGGCCGCGTCGTCGGTGGCCTCGGGCACGTCATCCTTGATGTCGACGGCCAAGGCCGCGGGATCGCTGACGTCGCCGTCGGAGTCGGTCACCACCAGGCTGAACACGTCCTGGATGCCGTCGCTGCCGGTGCCCTGGCTGCTATGGTCGGTGGTGTTGTCGTCCAGGGTGTAGGTGTAGCTGTAGTCCCCATTCACCACGCTGACGACCAGGGTGCCGTAGGTGCCCTGCACGGTGCCGCCGTTGGTCACGTCCACGCCGCTGATCACCACCGAGCCCACGCTGTCGGAGCCGGTATCGATGGCGATGGTGCCGCTGGTGGTCTCCAGGTCGGTGGCAGACTGGCTGCCGCCGTCGTCCAGACCGGCTTCGTCGACTTCGCTGTTTCCGGACGCTTTCGGTGCATCCGGCATCACCTGAACAACGGGCTCGTCATCCTCGACAACCACCCGCCAGGTCGCCTGGCTGGTGTCGCCATCATTGTCGGTAAGGGTGTAACGGATCTCAGCGGTGCCCTCGAACCCAGGGGCTGGGGTATAGGTAATGGTGCCATCGGCATTGAACACCAGACTGCCGGCATCGGCGTCGACCAGCTCGGCCGCAGTGAGACTGGCGCCATCGGCACCGAGGGTATCGGCACCAGTGGCATTGGTGACAACGTTGAGCGTGACCGCAGCATCGTCTGTCGTTTCGACAGTGGCATCGTCCACCGCAACAGGCGCATCATCGATGATCAGAATATCCAGCGAACCACCGGCACTACTGCCATCGACGTCCACTGCGCGAACCGCCAGGCTGTCCAGGAAGCCACCGTCTGTGGCACCCGCTTCGGCATCGTTATCCACGTTATTGGTCAACTGATAGGTGTAGCTGACCGTGCCACCGGCTGCGCTACCGGAAAAACCGGTCAACGTAAGAAGCCCGTGCTTGGTAACGATAGTGACCGGCGAGGTTCCCAGCGCGCTCAGCTGAGCAAAGGTGAGCGTGACAGGTCCGACGGACAGCGTTGACAAGCCATCTGGAGAGGTAAAACCAAAGGAACCGCTGCGAATCAACTGCGTGCTATCTCCGCGGGTGCCGCCACTCAGATCGGCCTCGTAGAGGACCTGTTCAGCGCTGGACGCGCCCACCGGTAGATCGCCGGATCCTCCAGGATTCCCGGGACCGCCAGGTCCTCCCGGGTTACCGGGACTGCCAGGACCTCCCGGATTACCGGGGCCACCAGATCCCGGCGTGCCGCCGTCTCCAGGGCCATCGAGCCCGATCAGAGTCACACCTTCGTCATCGTCACCGGGATCGACGGCATCGACGCCGGTGAAGTCACGGTCGATGAGCTCGTCACGTCCACCAAGATCAAACTGGAACGCCAGCGGGTCCACCAGCTCCACGATGCGCAGCAGACGGACAAAATTGCTACCTTCATCATCACCGCCACCAGCGCCACCGGCAGCCGGATCTTCGAGGTTATCAAAAAGATCACCATCTCCAGCATCGATCGCCGCGAGCAGGTCATTGAGCTCTGCGTCCCCCAACACGTTATCGGCCTGATCGGCAAGCTCAGCGAGTTCGGCAAGCTCCTCACCCTCACCCGTGGAAGCCGCCTGTGTACCGTCGGGTACAGGGGCGTCAATCAAGGCAGCGCTGCCTGCGGCAAGCGGAACACCGAGTGACTCCAGCGCACCGTCGTCCGCACCGTCTCCGGCTTCAGTGGTGTGCAGCACCGCATCGACGGCCCCCTGGGGGGATTGCCAAAGGCTTACCTGCCCGCTCCCCGTCAGCGCCTGAGGAGCACCGGTGCCGCCGGGAGCGATGGACACCTCACCACCCTGGGATGTCACCAGTCTCTCGCCGTCTTGGATCTGGTCTCCAGGACGAAGCTCTCGAAGCGTCCCGTCTTCGCTTTGAATCCACGCTTGCCCTTGAACCGCCACCACTGTCGCTGTGCTCATTATCGAGTCCCTGCCCCTGTCTCGCGGTGTGCCTCGCCGTCCCGGGTACCGTGGCCACAATGACCCCGCCAAGACTCAGCGCATCCCGCTAGTTATCTCCAGATAGCTGTCGGTGCGTTCCGTTGTTGCACATATCTGCAGTCTGCAAACAACCCGCACATCCAGCACAATTTGGAAGCAGTATTAGCGAAGCACCTTATGTCTCGGCATTGGACTCAAGTACAGGCACAAAGAGCATTCCGTTGCAGAACGCTCAGTTTGGTCAATTTTATAAGCATCAATCTTAGATTAGAGATGCATTTTCACACATCAAAATCATATAGAACTCACATTACCTAAGATTAAAATACTGGTACTCACTGCCGTGACCATATCTATCTGAGACACACCTTCTAACACTAGTTATCTAGTTATTTTCTGCTAACTCGTTAAATCAGCGATCTTTTGTGGTCCTGCTTCCTAGAGGGCGACGCCCAAGACGTGCCTCACTCTTTTGGGAGGCACGCCGGACAGCCGGCTCCCACCGTCTCTTCTCCTCCCCCCAGGCATGACGTTGCTAAGTCGTCAAAAACCGTCTTTAGCACCAGCGCGCCGCCCGCAGCGCCGGGGTGAATTCAGCACGCCTTCCTGATTCAGGAAAAAACTAATAATTTCAATTAGTTATACCAAAAAGTCTCAAGGCGTATCTAATGGGCAACATCTAGGGTGTTGATTTTTAAGGACTTATACAAAGCTCACATACATGCGTCTCTTTAGAGAGACACTTTCGTCTTTCACTGAGCCCGAACGGCTAGGCACGCCAAAGACGAAACGCCATAGGTATCTGTTTTTTATATAAATCAATGAAACATGGCCCAGACTTTGCGCACAAGAACACCCAGTACAAGGCTTGACCCGCGCCACAGCACCACAGCGTGAGTGCACCAGGGCAGCCCCCACTACCACAGACGTTCGCAAGGAGAGGGTTCATGAAGATCACCATTCACGGTTCTGGTTACGTGGGTCTCGTCACCGGCGCCTGCCTCGCTGACGTAGGACACGATGTCATGTGTGTGGACGTCGACCAGGTCAAGGTCGCCCGACTCAAGCGCGGCGAAGTCCCTATCTACGAACCAGGATTGGAAGAGCTGATCCGCCACAACATGGATGACGGTCGTTTGCGCTTTTCCGACAGCCCACAAGAGGGTGTCGCGCATGGTCTGCTTCAGTTCATCGCGGTCGGAACTCCGCCTGACGAAGATGGCAGTGCTGACCTGACCCATGTGCTGGGTGTGGCGCAGACCATTGGCCAGTACATGGATGACTATCGAGTGGTGATCAACAAGTCCACCGTGCCGGTGGGTACAGCCGACAAGGTCACTCAAGCCGTTGCCAACGCACTGGAAGGTCGTCAGCTGGATGTCGATTTCGATGTCTGCTCAAACCCGGAATTCCTGAAGGAAGGGGCCGCCATCGAGGACTTCTCGCGTGGTGCTCGTATCGTGGTGGGAACCGACAGCGATCGAGTACGCCGCCTGATGCGCGAATGCTATGCGCCCTATAGCCGCCAGCGCGACAAGCTGATGTTCATGGAAGTCCGCAGTGCCGAACTGACCAAGTACGCAGCGAACGCCATGCTTGCGACAAAAATTAGCTTCATCAATGAAATCGCCAACCTGGCAGAGCATCTGGGAGCGGATGTCGAACAGGTGAGGCACGGTATCGGCAGTGATCCTCGCATCGGCTATCACTTCATCTACCCGGGATGTGGCTACGGTGGCTCCTGCTTCCCCAAGGACGTCAAGGCACTGGCGCGCACGGCCAGTGAAGTGGGAGCACCAGCGCGCATGCTTCAGGCGGTGGAAACCGTCAACAACAACCAGAAGACGCGACTGTTCGACAAGCTGGAACTTGCGCTGCATGGCAACCTGGAAGGACGCACCATCGCCATCTGGGGCCTGGCATTCAAGCCCAACACCGACGACATGCGCGAAGCCCCCAGTCGCGTGCTGATGGAGCAACTGTGGCAAGCCGGCGCACGGGTCCAGGCCTTCGACCCCGAAGCCGCTGCCGAGTGTCATCGCATCTACGGTGAGCGTCCGGACCTGTGCCTGTCAAAACAGCGCGATGCCGCCCTCGAAGGCGCCGACGCGCTGGTCATCTGCACCGAATGGAAAGCCTTCCGCACGGTGGACTTCGACAAGATCGCTCGCACGCTTAACCATCCGTTGGTCATCGATGGCCGCAACCTCTATTCCCCCGAGGATGTGGAACAAGCTGGGCTCGAGTACTACGCCATGGGCCGTGGAGCGTCTCTCCAGCAACCCAGGGTGTGAGGGCTCGACCATGTCATCACTTCCCAAGCACACCTCCGTGGCCAGCAAGGCCACGGAGTTGACCACCTTGGCTCTGCTGCTCGCCCTGCTCGTCGTGCTGGTCAGTGAACTCCCATCAGAGGTGTTCTCTCCGGCGTCGAAGAGCTTCTTCTTTGCCATCGGTGCCGTGGGTGCCTGGCGCTACTCCTGGTGGTTCGTCCAGGCCCTGCGCTCGGTGTGGTACAACCGCCGCATCTTCCCGCGGATGCGGGCACAGGCCGATGCCTTGGGTGACGCCGGCAGGCCGTCGGAGCTGTACGTGCTGTGCACCTCGTTTCGGATCGATCCGGACGTCTGCTATCGCGTCTACGATGCGCTGATTCGCGAAACCCGCAGCTACGGCGTGCCGACGACGGTCTTCGCCTCGGTGTCGGACCAGACCGACGTGGACATCATCTCCCACGTCCTGCAGGAGCATGGCTGGCCCGGGCATATCGAAGTCAGATACATGTTCCAGAAGGGCGACGGCAAGCGCTCCGCCATGGCCGAGGTGCTACGTGCGATCTCCCGTCGTGCACCGGCACCGGACGCGCTATTGGTGTCCATGGACGGTGACATTCTGCTGGAGCCCGGCACCCTGGAGCGCTCGCTGTCGTTCTTTGCGCTGCGTGATGACCTTGGCGCTTTGACGACCAACAACAGTGCGATCGTCACTGGTAACGATGCCACCAAGGAGTGGTACGACCTGCGCTACGCGCAACGCCACCTGGTGATGAGTTCGATGTCTGTGTCAGAGCGCCTGCTGGTGCTCACTGGGCGCTACAGTGCCTTTCGTGCAGACCTCGCTACCCACCCTGACTTCATTGACATGGTCGAGAACGACCACGTCGATCACTGGCGCTTCGGCACCTTCAAGTTCCTGTCCGGCGACGACAAGTCGACCTGGTACTGGCTGCTGAAAAATGGCTGGAAGATGCTCTACCTGCCGGACGTCTACGTCTCTGGCTTCGAGGAGCTACCTGATCGCACGCGCTTTTTCGCTTCTACCACCGATCTGATGCGCCGCTGGTACGGCAACATGCTGCGCACCAGTGGCCGAGCCATCGCCCTGGGACCGCGCCCAATGGGGCTATTCACCTGGTGGAGCCTGATCGACCAGCGTCTCTCCATGTGGACGACCCTGATCGGGCCGACGGTGGCGATACTGGTGTCCTTGTTCGTGCGCCCGTCGTTCATCTTCGCCTATGCCCTGTGGATTCTGTTCACCAGAGGCATCTCGACGTTGATTCTTGCCTGGCAGCGCGGTCGCTTCAGCCTGCTGTGGATTCCGCTGATCTACTACAACCAGGTCTACGGCGCCCTGCTCAAGACCTACGTGAGCTTTCGCTTCAATCGGCAGAAGTGGTCGCGCCAGGGAATCTCTGCGGGTGAACCGGACAACCCCAAGGCGGTTCGTCGACAGCGGCGGATGGGGCATCTGCTGCATGCCTTCCACGTCTGCCTGATGCTGTTCGTGCTGACCCTGGCAACCGGTGTGCTGAAGATCCCGGACGCCACATCCCTCGACATTCTTGGTCAGTCAGGAGCCGCCGCTAGCCCCGCCACTGCTGCGCCTCCCTAGGGGCTCTACGCCGCGCCATTCAAGCGTCCCACGATACCCGATCGATACGCACGACCAGATACGTCCCGACACGGCCAACTTCGACACAGGATCTCAGATACCGCCATGAGCGATTACTTCGACCACCACGATCAAGAGACACCTTCGTCACGTCCTGCCTCTTCGCCCTCTCAACAGCGGGCAGAGCCTAGCCTCGGGCAGGCTGGCCATGACGCCAGTACCAGCAACGGTGACAGCCGCCCAGGCCTCGCCCACGAGCGACGCGATGAACGCCGCTATATCCGCGTCACGCCGACCTTTGAAGTGCGCTTCGAGGATGGCAACCGTTTTCGCGGCGTCGACCTGTCACAGGGTGGGTTTGCGATCGAAAGCCCGAAAGCCATGCGCAAGGATGCGCGCATTCGCGGCGAGATCGCCATCCAGACCGCCAGCGGGGAACTGCTGGTGCCGGTCGGCGCCAGCTGCCGCCACAGCCTCGCACAAGAGGGGCGCGCCGGTACGCATCACGCTGGCTTCGAGATTACCGACATTTCCCCCTCCCACCTGGAGCTGCTGCGCCAGGTCGTGCGAGCCCATCTGGCAGGACGGCCGCTGAACGTCGAACAGCTGTTGCAGGGTGAAGACAGCCAGACTCCCCGCAAGCGACGTGGAGCGGGCAGTGCACCGCAACCGGCGGCGCGTCCCCCCAAGCCCTTGGGTCGTTACGTGGCGCTGTTCATGGGCTTTGCGGTTCTGGCCATCGTGGCGGCGGCCACGGCCTACCGCAACTTCATGCTGATTGAACCCAGCTTTGCCGCGGTCACCGCACCACGCATCGATATTCGAGCCCCTAGCCCCGGTATCTTGATGGCCCATGAGCTGGAAGCCGGTGATCGCGTCACCCGCGACGAAGCACTCACGCGGGTCAAGGACGTAGACCTGGAGTCCGACCTCATTCTGGCCGAGGCGGCTCAGCGCTATAACAGCCAACTGATCGAGAATCTGCAGGAAAGCCTGGATAGCGCCAACGGCGGTCAGGTCAGCCTGGCCAACTCCGCTGAGCCGGGCAACGGCGAAGCCGTCAGCTTCGAGACGGTGTCACCCGCCATTGCCGAGGCCCGGATCGACCAGTTCGAGACGGCCAGGGACTTCCAGGCGTCCCGCGTCACCGCACTGCAGGCACGCCAGTCCCAGAACGAGATTTACAGCCCCTGCGACTGCCTGGTCGCCTGGGCCCTGTCCAGTTCTGACGGCACCTATATCAATGAAAGCGAAAAGATCATGACCTTGATGCGCACCGGCCAGGACGAGGTGATGGTCGAAGCCCTGGTCCATATGGACGACATCGACCGCATCGAGCCGGATCAGTTGGCCTACCTGTCACTGCCCAATGCCTCAGGCACGATCAGCGCCAGGGTGCGCAGTGTGGCTCTCGACATCGAGCGCCAGCCCCGCGCGGGCTTCCCCAGCTGGGTGCGCCAGCAGCAGAACGTCGCCAGCGTGCTGCTGGTACCGGAAAAGCCGTTGCCCGTCGAAAGCGTCGGCACCCCGGTGGACGTGCGCTTCACCGAACAGGCGCTGCTGGGCGCCACCGCCGAGTGGATCTGGCAGAGCGGCCGCGGCATCTACCAGCAGGCCAGTCGACTGTTTTCTTCCGCCGAGGAAAGCCCTGAGGCCAACCAGGCAGGCTGATGCCCTCGCCATCGACGCGTCAGGGGAGCGCCTCCCCTGAGCGCTGCATGACAGTGATCAAGGAGAACACGCCATGACCAACACGACGCGCCTGACCGCTTCTGTCCTCGCCGTACTGGCCGCACAACCGCTGCTGGTCCAGGCCGCTGACGAGCCAGGACGGCCCGATGTTGCTGCCTGCTCCACCCGCCTTCCGCTGGTAGCGTCTCCGGCGCCGATGCTTGGCGAGTCGAGCGCTCACGATGCGATTCGAGAGGGCTTTGACACCACCCGAACCTGGGGCACCGAGGAAAACGTCGAACTGCTCGCCGGACACGCCGAGACGCCCGCCCTGCGCGTGCATTATCCGCAAGGAACGTCCTCACCGGGAGACACCGACGTCGGTGGTGCCGGCTTCTACGCCGAGCCCGCCGAACTGTCAGGCAGCGACCACGCCTGCCTCAGCTATCGGGTCCGTTTCGAGCAGGGTTTCGACTTCGTCAAGGGCGGCAAGCTGCCGGGTCTGTTCGGCGGTGAAGCCCCCAGTGGCGGCGATGACGTCACCGGCGAAAACGGTTTTTCGATGCGCTACATGTGGCGCGAGAACGGTCAAGGCGAGCTCTACGAATACGTGGTGGGCGGTGACAACGACTACGGTGACTCCATTGCCCGTGGGCGCTTCAGCTTTCCATCCGGACAGTGGGTCACGCTGGAACAGGAAATCATCCTCAATGATCCCGGCCAGGCCAATGGCGTCGCTCGCGTCTGGGTCAATGGCCAGCCACTGATCGAGCAGACCGATATCACCTATCGCACCAGCGACAGCGTTCACATCGACGGCCTCATGTTCTCCACCTTCTTTGGTGGACATGGCAAGGACTGGCGCACGCCGCGGGACCAGCACGTCGACTTCGCCGACTTTCACTTCTACGCACCACGTTCATGAGTGTGACGGCCCACGGGCCGTCAACAAGGAGACCCTGCATGCCTGACTTGCGCGGATCATCGCCTCGCATCATCGCCTCGGCCTGGACAGCGCTACCTGCCGTGCTGGCGGGCAGCCTTGCGCTGGCAGCCGTATCGACAGCGGCCCAGGCCATGACCCTGGAAGAGCGAGCCGAACTCGACCTCAGCGACTACCGCGTGACGCGACCTGACGCTTCCTACTTCGATGTGGACAGCCGCATGCAGATGCTGGCAAGCACCGATAACTCCATCTTGCTGCAGGAAATCGACCAGCTCTCCAACGGGCCGAGCTGCCAGCAGCTGCTGGCACAGGAGCCGATCACGACCCGGCTGCGTATTCCAGGCTACTACCCCAGCCCCAAGGAGTGGGAGCTGGCCTCCCAGCCGCTGTTCGACTTTGAAGACAGCGTATCGATGCTGGCTGGTTCCTTCGTCGCCACAGCCGACGACTACTATGCACAGTGCCTGGTGTCGTTCCTTGATCAATGGGCGCAGCACGATGCCTTGACCGACTTCCACTACGATCCCATGGAGCCCCAGGCGTGGTTCGCCACCGAGTCGATGATCTTTGCCGCCGGCATGGCCTACTCGGTGGTGCGGCCCGAGGTCGAGGGCCACACCCAGGCCAAGCAACGCATCGAAGAGTGGCTGAACCGGCTGGCGCACAAGCACGCCAAGATTCCCGGGCAGCCCGGTAACAGCTGCTGCAACAACCACTTCTACCGGCGAGCCCTCTACGCCAGCGTGATCGGGGTGGTGACCGAGGATGACGAACTATTCCGCTTCGGTGTCAGCGCCATCTATTCGGCACTGTCCGACATGACTGATCAGGGCGCCTTCCCGCTGGAAATCGACCGGGGTCGTCGCGCCACTCACTACCAGAACTATGCCCTGCTCTACCTGATCACCAACATGCAGGTCATCGCGCGTCAGGGCTACGACATCTTCGATCTCGAGATAGACGGCCACAGCATCCACGATGCGGTGGACTTCGCCCTGACCATCTTCAATAACCCGGAAGCTCTTGGAGACCTTGCTCCTCGCGAGCAGTACACCGGTTTTCTCAAGGACAACCAGTATTTTGCCTGGATGGAGATCTACCAGAACCACTTCGATGATCCCCGCATCGAGGAATTTCTGACTCAGGTCCGTCCGGTCTACAACCGCAGCGCCGGCGGCTACCAGACGCTCTACTTCATGTCACCGCAGGCGCAACAGCACCTGGTCATCGACGAAAGCCGGCGCGAGACGACCGCCTTCGAAGGCCTTGCCGATGACGCTGTATCGCAGTGACCGATAAAAAAGCCCCAGGAGGCCTGCCCATGATGCTCCCCCACTTTCGCTCCTTTACTCCTCAAGGCCTGCGCTGGTCGAAGGCCTTTCCGCTGACCGCATCCGCCGCCATGGCCCTGTGGCTGGGCGGCTGCGCCGCGCCGGGCTCGCAGTTCCAGTCGACCGGGGTCGACCCGTTGCCGGCGCAGTACCAGGACTTCTTTGATGGCGAACAGCCGCGCAATCCCGAATGGATGCATGACAACGCGCTCGACAAAGCCGAGCAGCTGGTCGCCGCGGGACAGACCCGCGAGGCGATCCTCGAACTGAAGGCCGTGGCGGCCCAGGACATACCCAAGGCGTACTACGAACTGGGCAAGATCTGGGACCAGGGTAAAGGCATCCAGGCAGACCCCGCCAAGGCGGCCACCTACTATGAAGACGCCGTGCGCACCCCTTCCTACATACTGGGCCACGCATCGCTGAATCTGGCCAAGCTGAGCCTTGAGCAGGAAGGTGCCCCCTACCGCCCGGTACTCGCCTACTACCTGCTCGAACAGGCCATGGAGGAGCAGATTGGCCGTGACGAGGGGGTAGTCATGGCATCGCTACTGGCTCGCGGTGCCGACGGCGTTGCCGCCGACCCTCAGCGTGCCCTGGCGCTTTACCGTCAAGCGGCTGACACCGGCAATGCCGATGCCACTCTGGCCTTGGCCCAGGCTTACGCTGAAGGCGGCTGGCTGGACAACGACCCCGAGCGCTCACGCCAATATGCGCAGCGCTATGCCGAAGGCCTGCGCGAGCGAGCCGGTGGCGGCGACGTCAAGGCCATGACCGAGCTGGCCGAGCTGTACGCCGCGGATGGCCTGCTTGCCGGCAACGATGAGCAGCGCCTGCATTGGCTGACTCAGGCCGCCCAGGCGGGTGATCCTGGCGCTGTCGCCAAGGCCGGCCGTGAGATGCTCGAAAGCGGCCGCGCCGACCAGGGCGCTGAGCTGCTGAGTGAAGCGGCCAAGACGGGCGATGTCGATGCCATGGAGCGCCTGGGCAAACTGCTGCTCGAGGGAGACGGGCTCAGAGCGCGTCCCATGGAAGCCCGCTCATGGCTTGAAAAGGCCATCGCCGAAGACTCCGTGACGGCGCGTGTCACGCTGGGCCGTGCCCTGCTGGAAGGGGATGCATTGCCGGCCGAGCCGCAGCGAGGCATTCGCCTGCTCGAGGAAGCGGCCAACCGCGATGACGCTCTGGCCCTCGCGGTTCTCGGCCAGGTCTACCTGTCTGACGAACGGGTGCCGTCACAGCCGATCATGGCCGCTCGCTATCTTGAGCGTGGCCATGAATTGGGGCACCCCTTCGCCACCGAGCAGCTGGGACAGCTGTATCTCGAAGGCCGTGGCGTAGCCGCCAACCCGGCCCGCGCCGAACGCCTGCTGCGCGAGGCCATCGAGCAGGGCCAGACCGGCGCCTTGCGGGTACTGGGTGAGGCCTACCTGCAGCAGGACGGCCCGCTGGCCTACCAGCCCAATGAAGCAGAGCGCTTGCTGTCCCAGGCCGTCGAGGCGGGCGACACCAGCGCGGCCACTCGCTTGGGTGAAGCCTACCTCACCGGCGACCTGGCCGGTGGTCAAGGCCTCCAGCAGGCCTCTGTACCCTCACAGCCGCAGACGCCAGCCGCGTCCTCGACCATGTCATCAACCACGTCATCAACCAGGCTTCCCACTCCATCGGCGCAGCCGGAGGTCAGCCCCAGAGTCGAGGCGGGTCGTCGTCTGCTGACACAAGCTGCCGAGCAGGGCGACGCCTATGCCATGGTGGTGCTGGGCCGAGCCTATCGCGATGGTACCGGTGTCGAGCGCGACCTGACCGCGGCGACAGACTGGCTTGAACGGGCCGAGCAGGCGGGCCATCCCTCCGCGGCTGAAGCCCTGCTGCGCACCCAACGGGATCGCGGCAAGGCCGGCGATATCCAGGCGCTGATCGCTTCTGCGCGCCAGGGAAACGTCAACTCCATGGCGGATCTCGGTCGCGCCTATCGTGACGGTCAGGGCATTGGCCAGAACAACGCCGAGGCCAGTCGCTGGCTGGAACAGGCCGCTCGTCAGGGTCACCCTGGCGCCGCCGCCGCCCTGGGCCGGATGTACCTGGACGGTGATGGGGTCAGCAGGGATCCCGCCAAGGGCGCCGAATTGCTCAAGATGGCGGTGGCGGGAGGCCACGCCGGCGCGCGAGCAGACCTTGGCGAGCTGCTGCTGAGCGGTAACGGGGTCGACGCTGACCCTGAGCGAGGCCGTCAGCTGCTGCAACAGGCTGCAGAAGCAGGCAACCAGTACGCAGCCCAGACTCTGGGTGAGGCCTATCTGGAGGGCCAGGGTGTCACCGCCGATGGAGAGCAGGCCGAACGCTGGCTCAGCCAGGCCAGCGAGGCCGGCAACCTGTCGGCCCGCTCCGCCCTGGGTACGGCGCTGATTCGCGGCGACCAGCAACTGGCCCAGGACGTACAGCGAGGAGAGCAGCTTTTGACCAGCGCAGCCGATCAGGGGCATGCCGGCGCCCAGGCCAACCTTGGCCGCGAATATCTGCGCGGTGACAACCTGGAGCGTGACACTCGGCAGGGAGCCGACTATCTGCTGCAAGCCGCTCGCCAAGGGCACGAGACCGCGCGGCTGGCCCTGGCCAAGGCCTACCTTGCCGCCAACGGCCTGGAAAACGCCAACCGGGAACAAGCGCTGGTATGGCTGGATGGAGTGATGGACGGCAACTCGCAGCTGGCCTCCCAGACCCTGCATGACCTGCTGTCTGACGAAGCCACCCTGGCCGCCATGCCCGCTGCCATGGAGGCAGACAGCTAATGTCCTGGCCGGCCGGGGCCCACGCCCTGGCCGACCCAGCCATCTCTCCCCCCCTATCTCTCCCCCTCTATCTCTCCACCCCCGCCAGTGTCGCGAGAGCGCGGCGCTGGCTAGCTCTCTAGACGCTCACTCAGGGCCTCGATAAAGGCACGCAGCTTGGCCGACTGGCGAAGTCTGGGCGGGTAGATCATCTGAATGGTACGCGTGCGCTCAGCATACGTCGGCAACACCTCCACCAGCTCCCCCCTGGCCAGATCGTCGGCCACCAGATAGTCTGCCACTCGCACGATGCCCCGACCTGCCAACGCCTGCTGACGCAGCAGTCGATGATCATTGATGCTCAAGCATCCCTCCAGGGTGACGTCCTCCGAATCGAACGACCACAGCTGTTGCTGGGTGAAGGTCAGGCAACGATGCTCGCGCAATTCCGCCGTGGATTGGGGCTGACCATGGCGCGCCAGATAGGAAGGTGCCGCGCAGCAAACCGCGCGGTAGCGCATCAGCGGACGCGCGATCATGCGCTCCGGTGGAACCAGGGTCGAGCGAAATGCCAGATCAAAGCGCTCTCGTGTCAGGTCATGGTTGCGATAGCTGACGTCCAGGTGCAGGCGTAGTTCGGGATGGGTGCGCTGAAAGTCGTTACAGATGTCCATCAGGTAGTGCTCGGCAAACAGCACCGGCGCCGTAATGCGCAGCTCTCCTGACAGGCGCCCGCCAGCATGCTCGAGCTCTCTTCCCAGCTCTATCAGGCTATCCTGCACCTGGTCCATGCGCCGCAGCACGCGCCCACCATCTTCAGTGAGCCGCACGCTCCTGGTCGAACGAATCAAGAGACTGACGTTGAGGTCACGCTCCAGACGCCGGACCTGCTCGGACAAATAGCTTTTCGACACGCCGGATTGTTCGGCAGCACGGGTAAAACTCAGCGTGCGGGCGACATCGGCGAACAGTGCCATCCGCTCCAATGTCTTGTGATCAGGACTTGCCATCATCAGATTCCTGCCAATAAAGGACGGTCCGCACCACGAATGACGCCGTGATTGCAGTAAAACTCTACCCTTGCTGAATGATCGGTGACAGGTCTTACTGTTCACCTGAACGAACAATGTTTTCTCGCTACTGACTTCTAGCGAACGCTAGCCCTAGCTAGAGTGTGGGCAGCCAGAGTGAGGTCGGCCAGGGTGAGGGCAGCCAGGGTGTAGCTTCCCGGCAGGCGTCATCACCCTGGAACCCTGGGCATGCTCCAGGTCCTGGCACTATCCCCTCGGCCCCTCATGTCCGCCCTTGTCCCGGAGGAAATCAGCATGACCTACCATCCTGCAGCAGACCGCTATGAACGCATGCGCTACCGGCGCTGTGGTCGAAGTGGTCTAAAGCTTCCTGCCCTGTCGCTCGGCCTGTGGCACAACTTCGGTCACAACGCCGACGAGCACAATGCACGCGACATCTGCCGCACGGCGTTCGATCACGGCATCACCCACTTCGACCTGGCCAACAACTATGGTCCGCCCCCCGGCAGTGCCGAACAGATGTTTGGGCGTATTCTGCACTCGGACTTTGCCGGCCATCGCGATGAGCTGGTGATATCGACCAAGGCGGGCTACCACATGTGGCCTGGGCCCTACGGTGAATGGGGTAGCCGCAAGTACCTGCTGTCGAGCCTCGACCAGAGCCTTGCGCGAATGGGCATCGACTACGTCGACATCTTCTATTCCCATCGCTTCGACCCAGAGACGCCGCTGGAAGAGACCATGGGAGCGCTCGACCACGCCGTGCGCTCGGGCAAGGCGCTCTATGCCGGCATTTCGTCCTACAGCCCAGAACGCACCCGCGAGGCCGCCAGACTGCTGCGCGACATGGGCACGCCATGCCTCATTCATCAGCCCAGCTACTCGATGATCAATCGCTGGATCGAAGATGACGGCTTGCTCGACGTTCTCGACGAGGAAGGCATCGGCTCAATCGTCTTCTCGCCCCTCGCCCAGGGACTGTTGACCAGCAAGTATCTCGATGGTGTGCCCCAGGACAGCCGTCTGGCCAAGGGCGGCGCCATCCGCGAGGACCACCTGTCGGACGACAATCTGAGGCGGGTAAGGGCGCTCAACGATATCGCCGCGCAACGGGGCCAGACCTTGGCCCAAATGGCGATTGCCTGGGTCCTGCGCCAGGGCCGCGTTACCACCGCACTGATTGGCGCCAGCCGGTCGGAACAGGTCGTCGACTGCGTCAGAACACTGGATAACCCAGAATTCAGCGACGCAGAGCTCGCAGAGATCGACCGCTACGCGGTGGATGGCGGCATCAATCTTTGGGCGCAGTCATCCAAGGCCTGAGAGCACGCGCCTCGTCATGAGGCGCATGTGCCAATACTGCTGCGTCAGAACGATTCCATGGTAACGCTCGGCCGCGTGCAGAGTAGCGCTGCTCGGCTCTGCGGCTCTGTGCCTCCACCCTGCCGTCAACTGAGGTAATGCCAGCTGCAAAAAGAATTTGAGTGATTGCTCAAGATACGTTTGAATAGCCTCCTAAATACCGGCTAGACAGCCAATGAGGAGCATCACCATGGCACGCGTCATCAACCGCACCCTGCTGGACTGGGGGCGACTGACCGCCAATCTGGTCACCTACCCGGAGGGTCATAGCGTCTATCGTCATAATGACCCCATGGGCGGCGGCCGATACTTCAAGCTGAATATGATTCTCAAGGCGCCCAAGGCAGGAGGCGTGTTCGAGACGGAGCGAGTGATCTTCAACCTGTTCGACCGGGTCATCCTGTTCCGGCCTGACCTTTACCAGCACAGCGTGTCGCGGATCGAGAAAGGCCAACGGGTACTGCTGAGCCTGGCCCTGCATACCCCGTAGCAAGCGACTTCAGTGAAGCGTTCATCAACGTTTCTCGCCGGCTCTCTCGCTCTTCTCTCGCCCTTCTCTCACCCTTCTCTCCACCCCGTCGCACGCGAAAACCTCGATACCTTGCCGAATCAGCCGCCACTCAAGGAATAAGGGAACCTGGCGCCTCCTCCCCGGCCAAAGCCAGTATGGCTTTCGTCTTCAGGAGTCGCTGTGGTGTCTGATGCCCTGGTATTGGCGGAAATCGCTGCCAGCCGGTTCGGCCTGGGTCCCCGGCCAGGAGAGCTCGAGCAGATTGCTCACGATCCCCAAGGCTGGGTGCTGGCCCAGCTGGATGCGCCCCAAGAGGCCCTGCTAGGCCCCGGAGGAACGCCACTGCCCTCCACGCTCGACTATCTGGAGCGCTTCGCCCAGTTTCAGCGCGACCATGCCGAGGCACGGCGACGCATGGCCCGGCAGACGGCAGCTGGCGGAACCTCGCTACCGCGCCTGTCCCAGCGCTTTGGTCGCGATATGCAGGCGGAACGACAAGCTCGGGCACGACAGCAGTGCCTGACGGGTGCTCCGGTGCTGGAACGCTGGGTGATGTTCTGGAGCAACCACTTCTGTGTTTCCGCCGATCGCGGCAAGGTCGTGATGCTGCCCGGCGCCTACGAGCGCGAGGCCATCCGCCCCAACATTACCTCCCGCTTCAGCGACCTGCTGCTGGCAGTGGAACAGCACCCGACCATGCTGCTGTACCTGGAAAACGCAGACTCTGTCGGCCCTTCCTCGGCCGTTGCTCGCGCCGCTCGCCGACGGGCCTCCCCCCGATCTCTGGGGCTCAATGAAAACCTGGCCCGGGAAATCCTCGAGCTTCACACCCTGGGCGTCGACGGGCCATACGACCAAGCAGATGTCGTCGCCCTGGCCCAGGCGCTTACCGGCTGGCGCACCCCGCTGGAGATGCCGCCGGCCACGAACCCACCTGATCTGGGCTCCCATGGCAGTGTCTTTCACGAAGCGGCCCATGAGTCAGGTCCACGGACCCTGCTGGGACAGCGATTCTCTGCAGATGGCGCCGGTCAGGGTCAAGCCATGCTGCGCCTGCTGGCACAGCATGAATCGACAGCTACCTTCATCGCGCGCAAGCTTGCCGGCCATTTCGTGGCAGACCATCCTCCGGCAGAGCTGGTCAGCGCCTTGGCCAGGAGCTTTCGCGATCAAGACGGCGACCTTGCCGAACTCTACCGTACCCTCTTCCGTCATCCTCTTGCCTGGCAGCCCGGGGCATACAAATTTCGCCGGCCTGAGGAGTTCCTGGTGGCCCTTTATCGCGCCTTGGACAAGACCCCACCTGCGACGGGAAATCAGTGGGAACAGGAGCTGCGTCTACTCGGCCAGCGCCCCTTCTGGCCTGGCTCTCCCGCCGGGTGGAGTGACGACAGCCGTGACTGGATCGGCGCGGATGCGCTGTATCGACGTGTTGCACTGGCACGCCGCCATGGACGCGATAGTACGGTGGAACCGCTGGCTCTGGCGGAGCACTGCCTGGGTCCCAGGTTACGCGAAGAGACTGCCGTCGCGATCAGCCAGCAGCCCCCTGGGATGGGCCGAGCCATGGTGCTGGCAAGCCCGGAATTCCAGTGGCGCTAGTCGCCCGACATCCTCCTTTTCGACCGTCTCATTTTCGACCTTATCATTCCCGACACTCTCGATCCTGAACCCTCGGGATTGGCTACGGAGGCTGCCATGCTGAATCGACGTGACTTTCTCGGACGCCTGGCGCTGGGGTGCAGCATGTGGCTATGGCCGCCCCTCGCCATGGCCGAGACACACCAGGCGCGTCCTCGTCTGGTGGTGGTATTGCTGCGGGGTGCCCTCGATGGTCTGACGGCACTTCCTTGCCCCGGTGATCCGGCATACGCCAGCCTGCGCGGAGACCTTGCGGCGGCACTGCACCCGACAGCCCCTATGCTGAATGACACCTTTGCGCTGCATCCGGCGCTGTCATTCTGTCATCAATGCTTCCTGGCGGGTGACATGGCCGCCATACACGCCTGCGGCCAGGCCTATCGGGGACGCTCACACTTCAGTGCCCAGGACTGCCTGGAGAACGGCACCGACCATCCGGGTGGCCGTCGCACCGGCTGGCTCAATCGAGCCATTGGCGAACAGGCTCACACCCAAGGCATCAGCCTCACGGATGACCGCCCTTTGATGATTCGAGGGCCCGCCCCCATCACCAGCTGGGTCCCCTCCCCCACCTCGGACGCTACCCGCGTGCTGGCCGCCAGAATGAGCGCGCTCTATCGACACGACGAGCGGCTGGGTCCGGCCTTCGCTAGAGCCTTGGAGATGCAGCGCATCGTGTCAGATGACGTGGTGGGCGGTACCCGCCTGGAGGACATCATGCCGGCGGCGGGACGCTTTCTGGCACCTGCCGAGGGAGCCAGTGTGGCGCTGATCGATGACCAGGGCTGGGATACGCATGCGCGCCAGAACGCCGTACTGGCGCGCAAACTTGCCGACCTGGATCACGGCCTGTCAGCGCTGCATCGGCAGCTCGGCGCTAGCTGGCGGCATACGGCGGTGGTGGTAATGACCGAGTTCGGTCGCACCGTTCGCGTCAACGGTAGCGGTGGCACCGACCACGGCACCGCCAGCTGCGTGCTGCTGGCTGGCGGCGCCATCCGAGGGGGCAAGGTCCACGGCGACTGGCCGGGTCTCGCTCGCCTTCGCGACAATAGAGACCTTGTCTCCGCTCAGGATATTCGCAGCGTGCTGAAGGGAGTGCTGCGAGATCATCTGGGGCTGCAGCGTGCCGCACTGGATACCACCGTCTTCCCGGACAGCAGGACCATCGCCCCTTTTGAAGGGCTGATCAGAGCCACCTGATACCGTCGCCTCTCCCCCAATACTCGCTCAGGGTTCCTCACTCAGGGACCACGTCACCGCTTGGTGCTTATATCAGAGACGAGGTCCTGTCGGCTGCGCCAATGCAGGGGGATAAGCGGGGGGCTTTCATCGGGCATATTGTTACGATATAACATATAAAAACCTCCCAGGAGCCTTACTTCATGTCGCTTTCTCAGCCGCGCACCGTCGCGCCTTCCCTCTCTCTTGGCGCAAGCAGCGCGCTGGTCGACTCCCCCCAGGCCGCCGCCGCGCCCCTGCAGGCTCACAGCAACGTGCCACACTGGGCGATGGGTACCGAGGCCAGCGTGTTGCCTCGAATCTATGAAGACACTGTCACCATCTCCGTGCTCCAACGGGCCCTGCCTGCCGTTCTGGCAAGCAGCGCTCAGGCCCAATGCCACAGCGAGCGACTGTGGAGCTTTCAGTGGCTGGGTCCCGCCAATACGGACATGAAGCAGGCCCTGCTGCGCAGCTTGCCTGCGGCTGAGCAAGCGACAGCACTGATCGACGACGTCCTGCTGCTGACGGAGGCCATGGGAATGCTGTTCGACACTGACAGCCTGGGGGTCAGACTGCGCCTGATGAATGCCGCGATGTGCCCGCGCTTCCATTGTGACAAGCTGCCGGTGCGCATGGTCACGACCTATGTCGGCGCAGGCAGCGAATGGCTTCCGGAGTTTGCCGTCAATCGTCAGGGACTGGGCGCTCCGACCCCGGACAAGCCCGACGTGCTGCGCGAGCTCAGCGCGATTCGGGCGCTGGCACCAGGGGACCTGGCGCTGTTGAAGGGAGATGGCTGGGCCGGCAATGAAGGGCGGGGCCTGGTCCATCGCAGCCCCGCCATGGCGTCGGGCGGTCGACGCCTGCTGCTGACGATTGATCCGGCCTGAGCCGGCGCGGGCTCAGTGGACCTTGAGACGGGGGCCCACTGAGCGACCGAAGGCATCGCTCACCGCTTCGGCAGCACCCTTCCAGGGGCCCAGCAAGAGGAACTGATGCTGTCGCTGCAGGCCCTGATACGCGGCTCGGGCCAGGCGCCCGCGCAGCGTGATGTCATCAGCAAAGACGCCGCGCAGGGTACCCACGCTGCCCGCCTCGCCCAAGGACAGCAGGGTCCCCTTGTCCTCGTAGCGGAAGGGGGCCGGGTCATCTCCTGCCAGAAAACGCGGCAATTCTCGGGCCAGGTGTTCGGCCTGCTCGCTGGCGGCCTGAGCGGTAGGAGGCGCCGGGCTTTCCTCGATCCAGGAGCAATCCCCAAGTGCAAACACCGCGTCATTGTCCATGGCCTGGAGGCTCGGCCTAACGATCCACTGGCGCTTGTCATTGACCGCAAGCCCCTTCATTCGACTCGCCAGCGATGGGCCAACCCGTCCGGCCGCCCAGATCGTCATGTCGGCGGGGAAGGACTGACCACCCTCGGTGGTGACACGCTGGGCGCTGACCGCGTTGACCTGCTGCGCGGTATGAATGTCGACCCCGGCCTCCTGCAGACGAGCCTGCACGACGTGCCGTACTTCGTCGTCCATGCCAGGCATAAAGGTGTCGGTTGCCTCCAGCAAGGTGACCTTGACCTCGGGCTGGATCTCCTTGGGCGCCATGCTGGATGCCCTGGCCTCGGTAGCCAGCAGGCCAGCCAGTTCGACGCCGGTCGCCCCTGTTCCCACGATGGCGACATGATAGGGATCGCTGCACCCTTGGGAGCGGCGCGCCAGCAGACCGGCCGAGAAATGGCGATACAGTCGTTCTGCGTCTCGCTCGCTATCGAGCAGGAAGGCATTGTCGAGAACGCCGTCGACCCCCATGTCCGGGGTCACGCCCCCCAGTGCCAGCACCAGTGCGTCAAACGACAGCTGTCGCTCGGCGACCAGTACACGCCCGTTGTCGTCCTTCCATGGCGCCAGGGTAAGACGCTTGTGGCCAGCGTCTACGTCAACCAATTCGCCCTGCTCGAAACGAAATCCCCACTGCTGCGCCAAACCTGCGTAATCCAGCTCATCAACGCTTGCCCGGGTGAAACCCGCCGCCAGCTCGTGCAGACGAGGCTTCCACACATGGGTCGCAGCGCGATCCATCAGCAACACGTCCTTGTGCCCGGCCTTGGCCAAACGAATGGCCAGTTCCAGGCCGCCGGCTCCACCACCAACAATCACGATGCCCTCACTGCGAGTGTTCATGGGACCTCCTGTCGATGGCCTCCCGGACGATCCGGCAGGCCTTGGATCAGGCCTACCCTAACATCGCTCACTGATGCTTGCGCCCCGATACGTCGGTCGCCAGGGCATTCGACGTGTACGAAAGACAGTTAGAGCATTGCCGCTATACCACTGACATACCTAAGAAAAATAAGAAACATATGACGTAACGTTAAGTTAAACCAGCGCGGAGTTTCTTCTAAAGGTATGGTAGGTGCCTTTACGGCCAACACCGCTATCACTCCTTGAGGATCTCTCCTGCATGGACCATACCGTTGCGTCCTATCATCCCGCGCTCGTCGTGCTGAGTCTCGCTATCGCCGCCATTGCCTCATTGACCGCGCTGGACCTGGCAGGCCGGGTCAAGTCCAGTCGCGGACTGGCTCGGCAGCTTTGGCTGGCCGGGGGCGCCTTTGCTATGGGCACCGGCATCTGGTCGATGCACTTTGTCGGCATGCTGGCCATGGATACGGCTTCCCACTCCGCCTACAACATCCCGCTGACCCTTGTCTCACTGCTGGCCGCCTTGCTCGCCTCGGCACTGGCCCTGGCGACCGTGCAGGGAGGCCGGCTCACCTGGCCCAGGCTGACATCCGGTGCCATCATCATGGGCACTGGCGTGTGCCTGATGCACTACATCGGCATGGAAGCCATGCTGTCGATCACCGAGCTGCGCTATCGCATCGATCTGTTTCTGGCCTCGGTCGCCGTTGCCGTTGTCGCCTCAGCCCTCGCCCTCACCCTGGCCTTTCGACTGAATCGTGAAGGCATACGATCTCCGCTATGGCAGCGGGGTCTTGCTGCGCTGATCATGGCCGTCGGCATCGCTGGCATGCACTACACCGGTATGGCGGCTACCAGCTATCAGCGCGTGCCCATGGCCGTCGATGCCGGCGGCCTGGGTAACGGTCAGCTCGCCTTCCTTGTGGCATTGGCGTCGATCTTCATCATGGTGACGGCGCTGCTCATTTCTATCTACGACGCCCACCTGTCGTCACGCAATGCGCTGCTGGCCGACTCGCTGCAACGCGCCAATCAAGAGTTGAAGGATCTGGTCCACCAGGACGCGCTGACGCAGCTTCCCAACCGGCTCAAGCTCGAAGAGCACCTGGATGCGATGATTGCCACCGAGTCTGCGAGCTTCGCGGTATTTTTCGTCGACCTGGATCGCTTCAAGCAGGTCAACGATTCGCTGGGCCACCATGCCGGTGACGAACTGATCAAGGGCGCCGCCGCCCGGTTGAAGTCGGCGGTGCGCGATGGCGACCTGGTCGCCCGGGTCGGTGGCGACGAGTTCATGATCGTGGCGGGCCCCAACATCACACATGGCGATGCAGAGGCCATGGCACGCCGAATTCTGAGCGCGCTGGACAAGCCCTTCCAGATTCACAAGAGCATGGTGAAGGTTTCCACCAGCCTGGGGATCAGCCTGCATCCGGAAAACGGCAGGTCCCGCCACGACTTGATGGTGCATGCTGACGCCGCCATGTACAGCGCCAAGCAGAACGGCCGCAACACCTACCAGTTCTTTGCACCCGACATGACCCACGCGGCGGACCGCCGCAGCATCCTCGAACAGCGCCTACGCCATGCCCTCGACAACGATGGTCTGACCCTGGCCTACCAGCCCAAGATCAATGTGCACAGCGGCCAGGTGGCGGGAGTAGAAGCCCTCTTGCGCTGGCACGATGAGGAGCTTGGCCAGATTGCCCCCGATGAAGCGATTCCTCTGGCGGAAGACTGCGGGCTGATACTGCCACTGGGTGAATGGGTCCTGCGCACGGCCTGTCGCTTCTCCTGTCAGTGGATGGAGGAAACCGGCCAAGCCCTGCCGGTAGCCGTCAATATCTCGGCAATTCAGCTGAACCACCGAGGTTTCGTCGACACCATCAAGACCGTGCTCACCGATACCGGCCTTCCGCCTAACCTGCTGGAACTCGAGTTGACCGAGACCTGCCTGGTGCAGAACCCGGATCGCGCCATGGAAGTCCTGGGCACCCTGCGGGAGCTCGGGGTTCTGATGTCCATTGACGATTTCGGTACCGGATACTCGAACCTTACCCAGTTGAAGAACCTGCCCGTCGATCGCCTGAAGATCGATCGCAGCTTCATGGAAGACATCGCCAACAACAGCCAGGACGCGGCGATCGTCCGGGCCGTCATCTCACTGGCCCGAAGCCTTGGGCTGCATATCATCGCCGAGGGGATCGAGAACTCGGAGCAGCTGGCGTTTATCAGCAAGCTTCAAGGGCATGAGTACCAGGGATACCTGTTCAGCAAGCCCGTCCCTGCAGCCGAATTAAGGCGCCTTCTGCAGGAACGTGCCACGCAGGTGCAGGCCGATCAGCCGCTACGCGCTCACGGCATCCCGCCAGACCAGCTACCGGCCTGAATCGCCCCGTCCTGTGCCACTTGACCCGAACCGGCCGGCCGCGTCACGCTGCCCAACACGCCCCCGTCACAGAGATCCCATGAATGACGCATGTCCAACGCCTGGAAACTGACACGTCCGCGCCGAGTGATGCGCAGTCTCCTCAAGACAGGCTGATGATGCTGTTGGCTCGAGTGGAAAAGGGCGACCGAGAGGCATTTGCCGAACTGTACCAGGCAACCTCGGCGAAACTTTTTGGCACCGTGCTGCGTATCCTCAAGGACACAACGTGGGCAGACGATGTCATTCAGGACGTTTACGTGACCATTTGGCAAAAGGCAGATCGCTTCGATCAACAGCGCGGCTCCGTCATCGGCTGGATGGCGACCATCGCCCGCAATGCGGCCATCGATGACCTGCGCAGAGCACCCCGCCACCAGAGTGAGGAAGACAGTCACCTGGAGCACGCCGCAGCTACCCAGGCCTCGGCCTTCGAGCAGCGAGACCAGGACGAGTCCTCCGACCGCCTGTCGCAGTGCCTGGAGGAATTGGAGGAGACACGCAGCCAGATGGTTCGGCTGGCCTATCTGGACGGCTGGTCGAGGGCCGACCTGGCCACCCATTTCGGGCAACCCGTCAACACCGTCAAGACCTGGTTGCATCGCGCTCTCAAGCAATTGAAAGGATGCTTGTCGACATGAGCGATCTTACTGACAAGGACCTCCTTGCCGCCGAGTTTGTACTCGGCACACTCGACGATTCCGAGCGCCAGCAGGTCCACCGGCAACGCCAGCAAGATGGCGAGCTTGAGCAGCTGATCCAGGCCTGGGAGGCACGGCTCGCGCCCCTGGGTGATGAGGTCAAGTCCATTGCTCCTGGCCCCCACCTGCTGGCGCGTATCGAGCGACGTATCGACGCTGTCGAAGCTCGGGCCGCGTTGCAGCATAGCGATGATCGGGTTACCCGGCTGCGCCGTCGTATAACCCTCTGGCGAGGGATGGCTGGGGTCTCTTCTGCCGCAGCGTTGATACTGGCAGCCTTGCTGGTGGGTGCACCGACGTCATCGCCCGACCAGTCCCAGTTTGTCGCGGTGTTCCAGCAGGACGACCAGCAACCCGCCTTCATGTTGAGCGTCAATCTTGAACAGCGCCGCCTGCACGTCATGCCCGTTACCGCCAAGCCGATGGAAGACCGCTCTTACCAGCTATGGATCAAGGAAGCCTCCCTGGGGCCGACGCCACAGTCGGTGGGGGTCCTGGACGACGACCTGAGCATCGACCAGAGCGCTCTGCAGCAGTACTCGCCCGAGCTGCTGAAACGGGCCACCTTTGGTATCAGTGTCGAGCCCTCGGGAGGCTCACCCACCGGCCAGCCCACGGGCCCCGCCATTCATGGGTATCTGTATCCCACTCAGGCCCCCGGCAACCAGCGTCTCTAGCCATGGCCGCAGAGAGGAACCCTTCCTCTCTGCCGCATCGGCTTTGTCAGCACCAGCTCAGGCCCCGTGGATTCCTCTGATCTATTGCCAAGGGGTCCTGCGAAGTGCCTCCGTCAGCGTTCTCCCAACGTCAGTCGCCGGGACAGCAGCGCCTTAAGCGAACTTCAACAGTGCGCTGTTTTCCCCGTTTCTGACTGAAACCTTTCCCGTTCATGACACGTATCTGTTGCTGGCGAGCGAGCAGCTAACGGCATACCAGCGTGCCCCCGCTGCAATGCCCCACGCCATATCGGCGCGATCATAGCGGCGCGAGGGCGTCTTCCGCGAGGGTGAGCGTTGCATGCCTGCCACCTGTTCGCCTCACCACTTCCCTGCTTGGCCGCCCTCCCGGCGGCCTTTTTTATCAAAGGTACAACGATCAAAGGTACAACGATCAAAGGCACAGCGATCAAAAAAACCTCGCCACTGAAACTTTGCGCCCAGAGGCTACGTATCTGACAGTGACTCGGCGCCACACCACGGGCCCGAGAGCCAAAGCCAGTCAACTGCACCAGGAGAGAATGATGTTCAAACAACTGACAGCAAGCATCCTCGTCAGCTCAGCAGTTTTCCTCACCGCTGGCGCCCATGCCGACCATCATGCGGACATGGAAGGATCCCATGATCTTGGCGTGTGGGCAGACGACCAGTCCGTTGCCGAGGGCACCGTGACGGCAGAACGCATCGTTGCCGAAAACAACGGCTGGATGGTCGTTCACCGCACCGATGACAGCCACAAGCCGGGTCCGGTAGTCGGCTACGCTTCGCTCAAGGCTGGCGAGAACACTGACATTGCCGCGATCCTGACAGAGGAAGTGGCCAATGGTGACATGCTGATGCTGATGCTCCACGGCGAAGATGGCGGCAACCAGACCGGCGTCTTCGAGTACACCCTTGGCGCCAGCGAAGATGGCCCGGTCAAGGTGGATGGCAACCTGGTGATGGCCGTCATCACGGCTCAGTAAGCCATCTCGCCAAGGTTCTTGCCCCTACATAACGCAAGTGTTGGCTTGAACCTGACAACGACGCGCATCAGCCAGCGCCCCGCTCTTGTCGAGCGGGGCGCTGGCGTGTTGTGCCAGGCAGGCGCAACGGAAAAAAGGCACCACGGTGATCACCCGTGATGCCAATGGGCACAGCCTATGAAGAGAGACCAAGGTCCGGCGAGACGCAGGACCTAG
The DNA here is from genome assembly GCF_019800705.1 of Halomonas sp. DP4Y7-1. NCBI lineage: Bacteria > Pseudomonadati > Pseudomonadota > Gammaproteobacteria > Oceanospirillales > Halomonadaceae > Halomonas > Halomonas sp. DP4Y7-1. Next base: position 26,342 of record NZ_JAHVKS010000013.1, read on the forward strand.
AAGACCAGGCTTAGAACAACAGGTGAGTGGCCAGCGCCACCATCGGCAAGGCCACCAGGGTACGCAACAGAAACACGACGACCAGATCCAGCACGGTCAGCGGAATCTTGGACTCGAGCATGGCATTGGCACTTTCGGTGAAGAAGATGATCTGCACCGTCGACAGCGTGCAGACAAAGAACACCGCCATCGGGTCGACCTCTGCACCAGAGATGATGATGGCCGGTAGAGCAATCTCGGCGATCGCCACCAGTACGGTAGGCGCAATGGCGCTGGCATCTGGCAGTTGCAGCGCTGAAATCAGCGGCTCGACCACGCTGCCAAGCATGTCGAAGGCAGGCGTATAGGTGGCCAGCAGCAGCGCCAGTGTGGCGATGGCCAGAATGTAGGCGACGATTTTCTGGGCGAAGGTAATGGCTTCCCAAAACCCCTTGTAGAACACATCCAGACGGGTCTGTGCGGCGCGCTCGGCTGCCGCGGCACAGGCACGAGCGATAATAGGGGTGTCACTGGTGCTCCGAAGATCTTCAGCCGTCTGCGAGTTACCCGCGAAGTAGACATCGCGCTTGCGCGACAGCGGCGGAATCCTGACCATCAACGCCGCCACGGTGAAGTTGATGACAAAGGACACCAGGATCATGTGGGGCAGATACGCCATGATGCCACCAATGGAGGCCAGCAAGGCAAAGAAGCCCAGGCTGCAGATGCTGAAGTTGGTAGCAATGGCCGCAGATTCACGCTCGGTATAGTGGCCTTCCATGTACAGCTTGTTGGTGATGAAGATGCCCACCGCGGGTGCCGCCACGAAAGACGCCACCGCATCCACCGCAGACTTTCCAGGCAAGCGATAGAGGGGGCGCATCAAGGGTTCCATCAGCGTGCCGACGAACTCCAGAAAGCCGAACTCGGTCAGGAAGATGACAAAGAAGCCGGCGATGGTCACGGTCAGGAAGACGCTGCCGCCAAGGTACAAGGCAAGCCCGCCGACGTCCTCATGCAAAAGCCACTGTGGGCCGACTCCAAACGCCAGCAGCCCAGCGAACACCGCCGCCAGCAGGAAGGTGATGCCGGTCATGGTGCCGTCCTGACGATGATAACGCCGGAGTCCTTCATGCCCGGAAATACGTGACATCAGCCATGTCACACACAGCAGTACGATCAGTCCAAGCGTGATGAAATTCAGCGCTCCCCCCAGGGTCTGCTTCAGCAGGTTGATCATGATGACCAGGGGGATGGTCATCTGTCCGTCACCGTCAGGAAGCGGTAGAAAGAAGATGCCCAGACCGATCAAGCTGCCTGCCAGCGAGATCAGTCCAGCGCTAGATGATGTGGATGCCACCTTGGGATTATTCATGTTGTGTCTCCAGTGGAGGCTGGCAATCGAAAGGCGTCACGGCATGCGCCCGTGACAGGGCCGGACGACAATCCTCCGGCCCGTCGCTTGGTGTCTGCGTCGTCTACGCAGCCTGTCTAGCGGCGTTGCAAAGCGCTTTCCAACTCCGGCAAGGCCTGGAACAGATCGGCCACCAGGCCGTAGTCGGCCACCTGAAAGATCGGCGCCTCCTCGTCCTTGTTGATGGCCACGATGACCTTGGAATCCTTCATTCCCGCCAGGTGCTGGATCGCCCCACTGATGCCGACGGCGATATAGAGCTCAGGCGCGACGATCTTGCCGGTCTGCCCCACCTGCAGGTCGTTGGCCACATAGCCGGCGTCGACCGCGGCCCGCGAGGCACCAATGGCCCCGCCAAGGGCGTCGGCGATACCGTCGAGCAGAGCGAAGTTATCGCCACTCCCCATTCCACGACCGCCGGAAATCACGACCCTGGCCGAGCCCAGCTCCGGCCGGTCACTGGCGGCCTGGGACTCACTGACGAAGAGCGAGTGCTCGTTATGAGCCGTGACAGGCAGCACCGACACTGGGGCGGTCTGGTCGCGTTTGCCCGCTGCCTCAAAGGCGGTGACCCTGACGGTGATGACCTTGATGGGGTCCAGGCTCTGGACAGTGGCAATGGCATTGCCTGCATAGATCGGCCGCTTGAACGTGTCCTCGTCTATCACCGCCACGATCTCTGAAAGCTGTGCCACGTCCTTGAGCGCCGCCAAACGCGGCAACACGTTCTTGCCCGTGGTCGAGGCCGCTGCCAGCACGTGGGTATAGCCGTCGGCAAGGGTGACAAGTAGCTCGCCCATAGGCTCGGCGAGCTGATGGTCAAGGACGGATGAATCTGCCAACAGGACCCGACTCACGCCCTCGATGCCGGCAGCGTCTTGCGCCACTTCAGTGACCTGAAGGCCTGCTACCAGAACGTCGATCTCGGCGTTGGCGTCCTGCTGGCAGTCCGCGATCTGCCTGGCGGCAGCCACCACCTTGGCGGTGGCCGCAGCGAGTTGTCCCTGATGATGTTCGGCCAGTACGAGTAGCTTCATGAGATCACCTTGGCGTCGTTTCTGAGTCGCTCCACGAGCTCGCTGACCGAGCTCACCTTGATGCCTCCCTGTCGCTCGGCGGGGGGCTCTACCTTGAGCAGCCGCTGGTGAGCCGTCACGACCACCTCCAGCTCCTCCGGCGTCCAGCGATCCAGCGGCTTCTTCTTGGCCTTCATGATGTCCGGAAGCTTGGCGTAGCGCGGCTCATTCAGGCGCAGATCCGCAGTGATGACCGCCGGCAGCGTCAGCTCCAGTGTCTCAAGCCCACCATCGATCTCACGGGTGACCCGCAGCGCATCGTCCTTAATGCTCAGCTGGGAGGCAAAGGTGCCCTGGGGCACGCCCATCAGCGCAGCCAGCATCTGCCCGGTCTGATTGTTGTCCGAGTCGATCGCTTGCTTGCCCAGGAGCACCAGACCAGGTTTTTCCGCTGCGACCACCGCCTGCAGCAGCTTGGCGATGACCAACGCATCAAGCGACGCCGGGGCATCGACGTGGATGGCTCTGTCGGCTCCCAGCGCCAGTGCGGTACGTAACTGCTCTTGGACCGCCTGAGGCCCAATGCTTGCCACCACGACCTCACTGGCGACTCCCGCTTCCTTGAGACGAACGGCCTCTTCCACCGCAATTTCACAGAAGGGATTCAAGGCCATCTTGACGTTGCTGAGATCAACATCGGAGTGGTCCGGTTTGACCCGGATCTTGACGTTGTAATCGATGACGCGTTTCACCGCGACGAGGATTTTCATGGTGATATCTCCTTGTTCGGGTGTTACGCCGTGATGGCCCGACCGATGATGATCTTCTGGATTTCCGAGGTGCCCTCGAAGATCCGCGTGATGCGCGCATCGCGGTAATAGCGCTCGATCGGCAGATCGCTGATGTAGCCATACCCGCCATGTACCTGCACCGCGGCATCGGTCACCTTGGCCGCAGCCTCGGACGCCACCAGTTTGGCTACCGCGGACTCTAGGCTGAAGCGCTGCCCGGAATCGCGTGCATCCGCAGCCTTGTAGGTGACCAGCCGTGCCGCCTCCAACTGGGCATGCATCTCGGCCAACATCCACTGAATGCCCTGGTGGCGGCCCAGCGGCTTGCCTGCGATGATGCGCTCCTTCGACCAGGCGATGGAGGCGTCATAGGCAGCCCGGGCAATCCCCACGCTCATCGCCGCCACTTCGACACGTCCTCGGTCCAGCACTTCCATGGCGGTCGCGAATCCCGCGCCCTCCTCCCCCATCAGGGCGTCATCGGGAAGCACACAGTCAAAGCCGATCTCGTAGATGTGGCTGCCGCGCAGACCAAGGGTCTTTTCTGGGCTGGAGAAGCTGATCCCGGGCGTATGACGATCTACCAGGAAGGCCGAGATACCGCGATGTCCCTGGTCAGGGTCGGTCTTGGCGTAGACCACCAGGAAATCGGCGAAGGCGCCATTGGTGATGTAGTGCTTGGTGCCAGTCAGATGCCAGCCGTCAGCGGTGTGCACCGCGCGGGTTCGCATCTCGGCGGGGTTGGAACCGGCACCGGGTTCGGTCAGCGCGAAGGCGCCGAGTTTCTCCCCGCTTGCGCACAGCGGCAGCAGCTCCTGCCGCTGTGCCTCGGAGGCACCGATCAGTACCGAGTCGGTGGCGAGAAAGTGCGCCGTCAGCGACGAGCAGGTCGCCGCACAGTGGTAGGCAATTTCTTCCACTGCCAGGGACATGCCAATACTGGAGATATCGACACCACCGTACTCGGAAGGCAGGTTCATGCTCCAGAAGCCCAACTCGCCCAGGGCACGCAGGCTCTCCTGGCAGAATTCCCGGGTCTCGTCGTAACGGGCTGCATGGGTCTTCAGCACATCGGCGCAGACGCGATGGGCGGCATCCTGAAACGCGATATCGTCTTCATTGAAGGTAAAGTTCATGCGTCAATCTCCTGATCGAGGTCCACGGTGTGCTGACCGAGCGTCGGCGCGGGGCGATGGCAGACGACCCGCTGACCATTGAAGAAAACCGGCTGGGCGGGGGACTTCCACTGCCCCATGTCGAGTAACAGCTGGCGATCCTCGGCATGCTGTGATTCGGCAAGCTGGGCAATGTCCCAGATGGGGGAAGCGGGAACCCCTGCTTCATCTAGACGCGAACAGACGTCTTTCACCGAGTAGTGACGTGTCCAGCGTTCGATCTCGGCCTTGAGTGCGGCCTGATGGATGCAACGCTGCTCGTCATTGGCGAAGCGCGGATCGGTCAACAGCTCAGGGGCTTCCATGCACTCGGCAAGGCGGGCAAACAGCGGGTTATTGATGACGGCGATAATCACCTGGCCATCGCTGGCCTCGAAGCTATCGAACGGAGCGGACAGCGGATGACGGTTGCCGATAGGCGCAGGCGTGGGGCCACCAGCGATGAACTGCGCCAGATTGGTGACCTGCATGGCAAACAGACAATCGAGCATCGACACGTCAAGGTGACAGCCAAGGCGTTCTCCATCCCGCTCCCGTGCAAACAGGGCGGCACAGATTGACCAGCTCGCAAACATGCCAGCACAGACATCTCCCAGCGATTCGCCAATCCGCGTGGGGTGTCCTCCCTCGGGACCGGTGGCAGCCATCAGTCCCGACAGTGCTTGCGCAATGATGTCGTAGGCGGGCTTTGACCGCATGCTGCCCGTCTGACCAAAGCCCGAGATCGAGCAGTAGATCAGCGACGGAAAGCGCTCACCCAGACTCTTCTCGTCAATACCCAGGCGCTCGGTCACGCCCGGACGGAAGTTTTCCACCAGTACGTCCGCCCCTTCGCATAAAGTGAAGAAACGCTCGCGATCGGTGGCATCCTTGAGGTCCAGACATACACTCTTCTTGCCGCGATTGAGCATCGAGAAGTACAGGCTTTCCCCCTGGACATAGGGCGCAATGTGACGACTGTCATCACCATGGCCCGACTCGACCTTGATGACGTCCGCCCCCAGGTCCGCCAGCATCGCGGTGCAATAGGGCCCCGCCAGCACCCTCGACAGATCAAGAATGGTGACCCCTTCCAATGGCTTCATCGTGCCAGTCCTCCAGCGTCTTGTTATTGAGACGTGGCACGACGATCTCGACGAGCCACACAATATGTATATACATATCTTGGTCGTCATAAAAGCCTGAGGCACAGCGACAATATTTTGCCAACTCGCAAAAAAGTAAAGAAATCCTTGTTTTTAATATCAAACCCAATATTCAGGCAGGGGCTAAAAGTAGACTAAAGTCAAAGGAAGAACAGGCGAAGATGGCTTGGCAGGCACAAATTGGTATATACATCTTGATGCACCGACCCATTCTGTACCGAGACGCCATCACCTGGACGCTACCCGTGAAGGGCGAGCGTGAAGCGACCGCATGGCGGGACAATCGGCACGGCGGATGAGGACGCAGCGCAGAGCAGCATCAAAGGTTTGGCCGTGCCATCAACCGTGGCGGGAGGTGTTCAGCTTGTAGCGATGTCCAGGATGGAGAAGCTGGGTATAGCTGATAAGAAGCTCTCCTGACCAGGTACGACGCACGACCAGCAGGCAGGCCTGATGAGGCGGGATCTCGAGTAGACGCGTTTCTTCAGCCGTCGGATTGATCGCTTCGACGCTGTTTTCCACGTCGGTGACGGGGTAGCGCGCGACCAGGATGGCGTTTGGGGTCTGCCGCGTGAAATCGTGCTTGAGGTAGTCCGGTGCCAGTCGAGGATTGACGTGGCGTCGCTCGAGCTGAATGGCCACGCCATCTTCCCGATGCAGAATCTCGGAGTAGAACACCATGGTCCCAGTCTTCACGCCAAGGAAGACCGCCACCTCCTCAGACGCCTCCACCTCCTCGAGCGCGATGATGTCACTGGAGTGCTCGCCACCTCGCGAGCGAATTTCGTCAGCAATATTGCGAATATCGAACAGGGACGACTCGGACTTGCGCTGGCTGACATAGGTGCCAGAGCCGACGCGTCTGACCAGCAGACCGCTCTGCACCAGGTCCCTGATGGCCTTGTTGGCGGTCATCCGGCTGACACCGAACTCCCGAGCGAGCGCATTTTCGGCGGGAATGCGATCGCCAGCAGAAAAGGTCCCTTCTTCGATATGAGATAGCAAATGCTCCTTGATTCTGGCGTAACCAGGCCGCTTGCTGACCATGAGGGATCCTTTTACTGGCACAAGGGGCCCAAGTGTAGCCACGGCCCTTAGCCCAGGGAAGCAGGTAAACGACACCTCACTCGATAAAGCCCGCCACGGCACCGAGAATTCCGTTACAGCGTCGCTCAGCGATGTGCTGCTCAACATATCGCTTGAACTCTTCCGAGCTGAAGCCTCCGGCTCCCGCTAGCGCTCCCTAACTGCCGCTCCCGTCGGCCTCGATGGATTCACCGAGCCTGGAGCAGAAACGCCCCCAGGCCAGCTGCAGGGACGGCAGCCAGGGAAGGCCATGCAACGCGCTGTGCACCATGCCGTCAGCGACGTCCAGCGATACCTGCGCCGAGGTGCGGGACCATTGCGCTACGGCGCCTTCTATCATTGCCGTCAGCGGATCATACTCGGCCGCCAGCACATGCATATGCTGCGATGGCGGCAGGTACCCATCATGGGCGGGAACCGTTGCCGCGACCATCGTCCACAACGCCAGGACGTCATCGCGGCTCAGCAGCGGCGCGTCTGCCCCCAAGAGAGACGCCTGTGGCGTGCCGACCACCGGATAGATCAACCCCAGCGGCGGCACGCCGGCGCCCTCCCGAGCCAGTGTCGCCGCCGCATCCAGAACCAGCCGACCTCCAGCGCTGTCCCCCACCGCGGCGACAGGATCACAGGCCTGCCACACGCCGAGCACGTCCGATAGAGCGTCACTGTAGGACGACTCGGGCAACAGGCGGTAGTCAACGCTGACCACTTCCCGGCTCAGGGCCTGCACCAGGGCTTCAGCGACGCCACGGTGGCTGCGGCTGGACCCCAGCGTCCAGCCGCCACCATGGGCGTACACTACAACGCCACCGCCCTGGCGCGGGCCGTCCCGGGGCCACAGCCTGGTCACCGGCACCCCGGCAATGGTGGTGGCCTCGTCGGCGATGGTGGCACTGTTCAGCTGAAAGCTCTGGCACAGACGCTCGTAGCCACGCCGGGCGTCAACGGGGGGCATCCCTTGGAGTCCGCAGAGTCCCTGCCGATAGCGGTTGATGAACGCTTCAATTTCCATAAGGCCTTCCGTAGGCAGATGTGCCACATCATGGTAGCGATGTCTCGGCGCGCCAGGCATTTACATCGGCAATCGCCCCCATTGCGAAGACTCGTACCCAGTCCCTTGGCAGCCTGTCGACTTGGGCTAGAATCAAGGCTCAATTTCCAGCCGGACGTCAGAATGCCGTTACAACACTTCGCTAAAACAACAATTACCACGGGCCTGTTCGCCCTCCTGACCGCCACCGCCCAGGCCGACGATGAGATCGTGGTCGGCGGCAAGAACTTCACCGAACAGCAGATCATCTCGAGCATGACCGCCCAGTACCTGGAGCATCTGGGTTACGACGTGGACAAACGCGCCGGCATGGGATCCGCGGTGCTGCGGCAGGCACAGGAAAACGGCCAGGTGGACGTCTACTGGGAGTACACCGGCACCTCGCTGATCGTCTTCAATGGCGTTGACGAAAAGCTGGACGCCCAGGCGACCTATGATCGCGTCAAGGCGCTGGACGCCGACAAGGGGCTGGCCTGGCTTGAGCCTTCCGGCGTCAACAACACCTATGCCATCGCCATGCGTGAGGCCGATGCCGAGGCCATGGACATCACCAGCATTTCGGACATGGCGTCGGCGATCAACGCAGGCGAAGAGCTGCTGTTTGCCTCCAATGCCGAATTCTATGCGCGCCCCGATGGACTGCGTCCGATGCAGGACATCTACGGCTTTCAGTTCGACCGCTCCGATATCAAGCGCATGGATACGGGCCTGACCTATACCGCTCTCAGAGACGACCAGGTCGACATCGCCATGGTCACGACTACCGATGGACGAGTGTCGGCCTTCGACCTGCGCATTCTCGAAGACGACAAGGGCTTCTTCCCGCCCTATGCCATGACCCCCGTGGTGCGCCAGGAAGCGCTGGACACCCACCCGGAGCTGGCGGCCCAGCTGAATGCACTTGCCGCCACGCTAGACGATGACGTCATGACGCGGCTCAACGAGCAGGTGGACGTCAACCGCGACGTCGTGGAAACCGTCGCCGAGCAGTTTCTCGCCGACCAGGGGTTGATCGACTGATCGCATCTCCCGGCCACCGTGCCGATCGGGGCCGCCGCAATGCCAAGATGCCCCCTGCTTCTCACGTCGTGAAGCAGGGGGCACCGCCAGACTGTCGTTGCGTCGATTGTCCTTACATCCCGAAAAGAGTGTTTAGCGTTTGACGGTGTTCGGAATATCCATAGCAGGCTAAGGTATTGCTCATATCCCAATCCCTACTGCCATGGAGATCCCATGAAAGCTATCGGTTACTACGCCCCAGGCCCCATCGATCGCGACGACGCCCTGGTGGATCTCGCGCAAGAGGTGCCTCAGGCCAGCGGGCACGACGTGCTGGTCAAGGTCGAGGCCGTTTCGGTCAATCCCGTCGACGTCAAAATCCGCCAGTCACGAGCGCCCGAGCAAGGCCTGGCCGCGGTGATCGGCTGGGATGCCGTCGGAGAGGTGGTGGCTGTCGGCGACAAGGCAACCTCTGTCCAAGTGGGCGACCGAGTGTGGTACGCCGGGGATATTTCTCGCCCGGGCACGAACAGTGAGTACCACCTGGTGGACGCACGCATCGTCAGCAAGGCACCCGGCTCCATCGACAACGCGGCCGCCGCTGCCCTGCCCCTCACCGCTCTGACCGCCTTTGAGATGCTGTTTGATCGGCTCAAGATCAACGACCCGGTCCCCGGCGCCGCTCGCGCAGTGCTGGTCATCGGCGGGGCCGGCGGCGTCGGCTCGATCACTATCCAGCTGCTGCGCGCACTGACCGACTACACCGTCATTGCCACGGCGTCACGGCCAGAGACCCAGGAGTGGGTGAAGGAGCTGGGGGCCCACCATGTCGTCGATCACCATCAACCGCTGCCGGCACAGATCGATGCCCTTGGCCTCGGTGCTCCCGCTTTTGTGTTCTCGACCAATGCCTCAGAGGGCTACGCGCCCCAGATAGCAGAACTGATTGCGCCCCAGGGTCGCTTTGGCTTGATCGACGATCCGGCCTCCCTCGACGTGGTGCCGTTCAAGCCCAAGGCGGTGTCCATCCACTGGGAGCTGATGTTCACCCGCCCGCTGTTTTCCACCGCCGACATCGCCCGCCAGGGAGAAATTCTCGCCAAGGTGGCGCACCTGATCGATACCGGGCACCTTCGCTCCACCGCTACTGAGTCCTTTGGCACCATCAATGCCGCCAACCTCAAACGTGCCCATGCCCTGATCGAGAGCGGCCGGGCCAAGGGCAAGGTCGTGCTCGAAGGTTTCTAGGCGGTCCCTCTTGATAGCCACCCTAGCCTAGCTGGCCATCAAGGCGCCAACAGAAAACGCCCGCCCCGCTCGGTCTTGCCGAACGGGGCGGGCGTCATGTGGAGCGACGACGCTGCGATCGAGACGGCGCAGCTTACGTCGTCAACTCAGCATCGCCAGCTCAGCCTTTCCTGTTTGAACCTCAGGACAGGCGTTCGCGGAAGTCCTGGTAGCCAAACTCGCGGATGACCTGCAGGGCTCCGGTGTCCGAGTTCCACACCGCGATGGCCGGCAGACGCGTGCCATTGAAGGTGGTGGTCTTGACCATGGTGTAGTGCGCCATGTCCTTGAACACCAGTTTCTGCCCTATCTCGAGAGGGGCATCGAAGCTGTAGTCACCGATCACATCACCGGCCAGGCAGGTCAAGCCTCCCAAACGATAGGTGTGAGCCCGCTCACCAGGCTCCCCTGCCCCCAGCAGACCAGGCCGATAGGGCATTTCCAGCACGTCCGGCATGTGACAGGTGGCAGAGGTATCGAGAATCGCCTGATCGAGAGTATTGAAGGTGGTATCCAGTACCGTGGTGACCAGCACGCCGGACCCAATCGCCACCGCTTCTCCTGGCTCAAGGTAAACCTGAACCTGGTGACGCTCTGCGAAAGCGCGAATGCAGCGCACCAGGTCGTCGCGCTGGTAGTCGGGCCGGGTGATGTGGTGGCCACCACCGAAGTTCACCCACTCCATGCGACCAAGCAGGTGGCCGAAGCGCTCTTCCACCGCCGCCAGCGTTCGCTCAAGCGGCGGGAAATCCTGCTCGCACAGGGTGTGAAAATGCAGACCGGTGATGCCATCCAGGGTCGCTTCATCCAGCTCCGACAGCACAATACCCAGACGCGAGCCGGGAGCACAGGGATCATAGATCGGCACATCGCCCTCGGAGTGCTCCGGATTGATGCGCAAGCCGAACTTGATCCCAGGCCGCTGCTCCAGCGCTGCCTGCACCAGCGGCTGCGCGCGCTGCCACTGCGCGCAGCTGTTGAACACCACATGATCAGCGATCTTCAGGATCTCGATCAGATCGGCCTCGCTGTAGGCAGCACCAAAGACATGCACTTCGCCTTCGTAGTGCTCATGGCCCAGCAGGGCTTCATGCAGACCACTGGCACAGGTGCCGCTCAGGTAGCGCGACACCAGCGGCGCGAAATGCCACATGCTGAAGGCCTTGAGCGCTGACAGCACCTTGGCCCCGCTGGCGTCGGCCACCTCGGCGAGAATCCGCAGGTTGCGCTCCACCGCCACCTCATCCACCACATAGCAGGGAGAGGGCAGCGCGCGGGTATCGAGCCGCGAGATATCCGTGAACTGAAGGATCTCCACGCCTTACAGGTCCTCGCCCTTCTGTACGTCAAGACGGAAGGAGGGATCCAGCTCGACCACTTTCCACGGCAGACCGTAGGCATTCATGTCGGCCATGAACGGATCCGGATCGCACTGTTCCATGTTCCACACACCGGGACGCTTCCAGTGACCCTCGAGGATCATCTTGGCGCCAATCATCGCAGGCACACCGGTCGTGTAGGAAATGGCCTGGGACTGGACTTCGGCATAGCAAGCCTCGTGGTCACAGATGTTATACAGGTACATGACCTTTTCCTGGCCGTCCTTCTTGCCGCGGACGACGGTGCCGATGCAGGTCTTGCCCTTGGTGCGCGGTCCCAGGGTGGAAGGGTCGGGCAGCAGCTTGGCAAGGAACTGGATAGGCACAATTTCCTGGCCGTTATAGTCGACCGGCTCGATCCCCGTCATACCGACGTTCTTCAGCACTTCAAGGTGCTTGAGATAGCTGTCACCAAAGCTCATCCAGAACTGAGCCCGCTTTAGGCTCGGGAAGTGCTTCGAGAGCGACTCAAGCTCCTCGTGATAGAGACGGTAGATGTTGTAGTCACCGACCTCTTCAGGGCAGCTGAAACGCGCCATCTTGGACATCGGCGGGGTAGTGACGAACTCGCCATTCTCATAGTGACGACACTCGGCACTGACCTCCCGGATGTTGATCTCCGGGTTGAAGTTGGTGGCGAAGGGATAACCATGATCGCCGCCATTGACATCGATGATGTCCAGCTCTTCGATCTCGTCGAAATAGTGCTTGGCGAGATAGGCGGTGAACATGTTGGTGGCGCCCGGATCGAAGCCGCTGCCCAGCAGAGCCGTCAGCCCCGCCTGCTGGAAGCGCTCCTGATAGGCCCACTGCCACTTGTACTCGAACTTGGCGGTATCAAGGGGTTCGTAATTGGCCGTGTCGAGGTAGTGAACACCCGCTGCCAGGCAGGCATCCATGATGCTCAGGTCCTGATAAGGCAGGGCGACATTGATGACCAGCTCGGGCTTTTCTGCCTCGAGCAACGCCGTCAGTTCAGCCACGTTGTCGGCATCGACCTGGGCCGTGCGGATGGGGCGCGGCAGCTGCTCGGCGATAGCCTTGCACTTGGACTCGGTGCGACTGGCCAACAGGATATCGGTAAACACCGAGTCCAGCTGGGCACACTTGTGGGCGACGACACTGCCGACACCGCCGGCACCAATGATGATCACTTTCGACATGTTGATACGCTCCCGCCTGAATACAACGATCCATCCACAGACAATAGAGAGGATGGATAGACCTGTTGAGCAGCCCTTCTCGACAGACTCCCTGACTCGCTCCTCCGAGCAAGCCAGCGGGCCCGACCCGTGACGTGGACTCGCTTAATGGGCCCGGTTGAGGTGCTTGGCGCCTCGCCCACAGGGCACGTCCTCGAGACATGCCCCTACCCTACTACCGGACGGCGCATGCTAACCACATTTGCCAGCTCATGCCACGGCTTTTCGCACCGAAAAGTGACCCCCGCCAGGGCCGTCCTCAGTGTAGTCAATCAGCACCCTATGACAGCTTGACGATGGCTTCGCTTTTCCCTTCTTCCACCACCCCGAACCGCCCCTTGCCAGCGCCTGTCTATCCCCCCGGACTGACCGCCCTGACTTACCGCCCTGACTTACCGCCCTGACTTACCGCCCGGACTGACTGCTCTGACTGACCATCCTGAGCGACCGCCCTGTTCGACCGTCATCGGGCCCTTCCATAGCCCACACCCAATACCCTCATCCGCGACATTCACGTCATGATTACGAAAAATTAAAGACTACGTATTCACTCAGCACTACTAAAGTATATTTTCTTTATTTTCATATGCTTAAAAACAAAAACCAAAGGCATAAAAACTTTAATGTTGAATACGTATTCCCAAGCCTTTAAAAGTGATTCCCCTTGCTGCCCGTCACACAGACACGCCTCCCGGCAGCGGCCGCCCCACCCCAGGGCATCACAACGATAACAGGAGAGCATCATGCGCCAATTCAACTCCCTTCCTTTCCGCCTCACCGTCCTGACCGCCGCCATCGGGCTGTCCAGCGCAGCCTTCGCCCAGCAGGAGCGGACCATCGATGTCAGCCTGCCGCTGGGACCCGACTCCCAGCAGGGCATCGGCGTGCTCAAGTTCGGAGAGGAGCTGGAGCGTCTGTCGGAAGGCCGGCTGACCATCGAGCCCCACTATGACAATGCGCTGGGGGCCGAGCGTGAAGTCATCGAAGGGATGGGGCTTGGCATCATCGATGCAGGCATCGCGTCGACCGGCCCCATGGGCGGCTTTGTCGATGAATTCCTGCTGTTCGACCTGCCCTACATCTTTGAGGATCACGGGCATGCTTATGCCTTCCTCGACAGCGAATACGGTGACCAGCTGGCCCAACTCGCCGAAGACCAGATGAACGTCAAGTTCCTGGCGTGGATGGAGAATGGCTTCCGTCACAACACCAATTCCGTGCGCGCGCTGGAGCAGCCCAGCGACCTGGAAGGTATCAACCACCGCACGCAGGAAAGCCGCGTGCAGGTTGATACCTGGGAAGCGCTGGGCGCCAACGCCACGCCAATGGCGTGGACCGAGGTCTACACAGCGCTGCAACAGGGCGTCATGGACAGCCAGGAAAACCCTCTGGCCACCATCTACGACGTCAATTTCTACGAGGTTCAGGATTACCTGAACATCACCCAGCACGTCTATTCACCGGCGCCGCTGATGATGAGCCTGGACCTGTTCAACTCCTTCAGCGAAGACGACCAGGCCCTGATTCTGGAGGCCGCTCAAATCGCACTGCCAGTTCAGCGGGAGGCCAGCCAGGAGCTGGAACAACGCTACAAGGGCGAGTTGGCTGACCTGGGCATGACGGTCACCGAACCTGACCTGGCGCCCTTCCGCGAGGCCGTGCGTCCGGTTATCGCCAAGTGGGGCCCGACCGTCGGCGAAGACCTGGTCGACGCGGCCATCAACTTCGAGCACTGAGTACCCGGCCCCCTGTCCAGCCAGCTGGTCAGGGGGCACTGCATTCTGCGAGGCCCTTCATGCACTCCTTTCTGCGTGTCGCCAACACGGCGATCTGGCACTTCAATCGGTTGATCGGCTGGGGGCTCGCCCTGCTTTTGCTGATCATGACCGTACTGATCTTTTGGCAGGTGTTCGCTCGCTTCGTGGTGGGCAGCCCGCTGTTCTTCTCCGATGAAATCGCTCGCTTTTCGATGCTCTGGCTAACCTTTATCGGTGCCGGCTACGCCTATCGTCATGGCGCCCTGATCTCCGTCGACATCGTGCTCGAATATGCAGGAGAGCGCCTGGCTCGGCTGCTGCGGATCGTGATCGTGCTGTGCTCGGCACTGTTTGCGTTCGTCATGATCAAGTATGGCCTCGAGCTGGTCGGCCGAGTGGCCAGCCAGACGGCGCCAAGCACGCGCATTTCCATGATGTGGCCATACCTGGCCATTCCTGCCGGCGGCGTCGTGATTCTGATCAATAGCCTGGGGCTGTTGATTGATGAAGCCCTCGGACAACCCGTCCAGCGACTGCAGGAGGTCAGCTGATCATGGCCCTCATGCTGTTCTTGACCCTTATCTCTCTTTTCGTGGTGGGTGTTCCCATTGCCTTCTCGCTGGGACTGGCGTCTGCCCTGACGGTGTGGCAAGGCGACCTGATGCCGATGCTGATCGTGGCACAGCAGCTGATTGCCTCGGTCAACTCCTTTCCGCTGATGGCGATTCCGTTCTTCATCCTCGCGGGCTACCTGATGCAGGGCGGCGGCATCTCGAAGCGCCTGGTCGATTTCTCCAATACCCTGGTCGGCAGCATGACGGGCGGGCTGGCCATGGTCGCCATCGTCACGTCGCTGTTCTTTGCTGCGATTTCTGGATCCGGGGCAGCCACCACGGCGGCCATCGGCTCTATCCTGATTCCCGCGATGCTGGCCAAGGGCTATCCCGGTGGCTATGCGGCGGCCAATCAGGCGGCGTCGGGCGCTCTGGGGGTCATTATCCCTCCCAGTATTCCCTTGATCCTCTATGCCATCGCGGCCAACGTGTCCGTTGGCGACATGTTCATTGCCGGCATCCTGCCTGGCATTCTGGTCACCCTTACCCTCCTGGTCTTTGCCTACTTCTTTGCCCGCGCCAACGGTCTTGGCGGTGGCGAGAAAAGCTCACTGAGCGACGTCTGGCGCGCCGGCAAGAAAGCCATCCTCGCCATCCTCATGCCGGTCATCATCCTTGGCGGCATCTACGGTGGGGTGTTTACACCGACCGAGGCAGCGGTGATCGCGGTGGCCTATTCCTTTGTCATCGGCACGGTGATCTATCGAGAGATCAAGCTCGACAGTCTGGTGGGCATTCTGCGTCAATCCGCAGTAACCACAGCGGTGGTTCTCAGCATCATCGCTGCCGCTGGACTGTATGGACGCATTCTGCAGAGCCTCAGAGTGCCGGACATGATCTCCGACTTCGTGATCTCGGCCATCGACAGTCCGCTGCTGTTTATCCTGCTGGCCAACCTGCTGCTGTTGCTCGCTGGCATGTTCATCGAGGCGGCGGCCGCCATCCTGATCTTCGTGCCCATCCTGCTGCCCATTGCCGTGAGCTACGGCTTCGACCCGATTCACTTCGGCATCATCATGGTGGTCAACCTGGCCATGGGCATGTTTACCCCACCGGTCGGGCTCAACCTGTTCGTGGCCTCTCAGATCACCAATATCGGCATTGCGCGGCTGACCTGGGCCGTCATGCCCTTCGTCGCCATCGTGCTGATCAACCTGCTCATCATCAGTCTGCTGCCGGCCCTGTCGACCTGGCTGCCGTCGCTGTAACCCTACAAGGAGAGACCCCATGAGTGTTGTAGAAAGCCTTCGCCCCCGCCAGGGACTGCGCGTACTGGTGACCGCCGGCGCGTCGGGCATTGGCCTTGCCATTGCTAGCGCCTTTGCCGAAGCCGGTGCTCGGGTTCACGTCTGCGACATCGATGACAAGGCGCTGGATGCCCTGCCGCCACACATCACACGCACCCATTGCGATGTCAGCAACGACGAGGATGTCGCTCGCCTGTTCGACGATGCATCGGCCCTGGGGGGCCTGGACGTGGTCGTCAATAACGCCGGTATTGCTGGCCCGACGGCAGGCATCGAGGACATCGACCACGCCAGCTGGACCCAGACCATCGATATCAACCTCAACGGACAGTACCGGGTCGCACATCGTGCAGCGCCCTTGCTGCGTGATAGTCAGGGACTGCTGGTCAATCTGGCCTCCGTGGCTGGCCGCCTGGGGTTCGCCTATCGCACCCCCTATGCCGCCAGCAAATGGGCCGTGGTCGGCCTGACCAAGAGCCTGGCCTGCGAGCTTGGTCCGGAAGGCGTGCGTGTGAATGCCATTCTTCCAGGCATCGTGCGCGGCCCACGGATCACCAAGGTCATTGAGGATCGAGCGGCCAAGCGTGGCATCAGCTACGAGGAGATGGAGACCGAGAACCTCTCAAAGATATCGATGCGCCGCATGGTAGACCCGACGGATATCGCCGCCATGGCGCTGTTCCTCGCTGCACCAGGCGGATCCAACATCTCGGGGCAGGCGCTCAGTGTCTGTGCCAACGTCGAATCCCTCTGACCTCAGGACGCTCTCATGACGACTTCCATCGGTGTGGTCGGCGCAGGACTCATTGGTCGCGCCTGGGCCATTGTATTCGCTCGAGCAGAGCTGCCCGTCACCTTGTTTGATGTAGATGCTGATGCCCTGGACAGGGCATCTGCAGCGATCCAGCAGTCGCTGACGGACCTGGCTGACGCAGGGCTGGTCGATGATCCAGTGGCGATCATGGCCAGAATTCGTTTTGACAGCCACCTCGTCTCGGCCATGCAGGATGCCATCTACGTCCAGGAGTGCGGGCCGGAAGACGTGACCGCGAAACGTCAGATCTACCGCGATCTGGAGGCGGTGGTCAGCAGTGACTGCGTGCTGGCCAGCTCCACCTCGGGGATCGCCGCCTCGCGCTTTACCGATCACCTGGAGCACCCTCAGCGCTGCCTCGTGGCACATCCGGTCAACCCGCCCTACCTGATTCCGCTGGTAGAGGTGGTACCGACGCCAGCCACCAGTGAACAGAGTGTTCAGCGGGCCATGGCCCTGATGGAACAAGCGCGCCAGGTCCCGATTCTGGTCCACCAGGAGGTGGCAGGCTTTGTCCTCAACCGCCTGCAAGGGGCGCTGCTCAACGAAGCCCTGCGGCTGTTCCGCGATGGCGTGGTGTCCGCCGAGGACCTCGACAAGACCATGAAACACGGGCTCGGCCTGCGCTGGTCCTTCATGGGCCCCTTCGAGACCATCGACCTCAATGCGCCTGCGGGCATTGCCGACTACGGCAAGCGCTACGGCCCGCTGTATCGCGATATCGATCGCGAGCGCGGACAGGAAGACCCCTGGCTCGACACCACCCTGGAGGCACTGGACGAGCAGCGCCGCGCCTTGCTCCCCACACACGAACTGGGTGAACGCCAGGCCTGGCGTGATCGCCGCTTGATGGCACTGCTCGCCCATCAGCAGGCTACGACACCACGCTAAACCGCACACGTCATGCGGCAACGTTCACGCCGCTGTGCTCACTTTGCTAGAGGACTTCACGGAAATGGCTACAACACGCAAGGTCATCATCACCTGCGCCGTCACCGGCGCCATTCACACCCCGTCCATGTCTCGCTACCTTCCCGTCACCCCCGAGGAGATTGCCGAGGCAGGTATCGCCGCCGCCGAGGCTGGCGCGTCGGTGCTGCATTTGCATGCCCGGGACCCCAAGGATGGCAGGCCGACCCAGGATCCGGCGATGTTCGAGCGCTTCCTGCCACGGATCAAGAGCTCCTGCGACGCGGTGATCAATCTGACCACCGGCGGCAGCCCCCATATGACGGTGGAAGAACGTATGCGCCCCGCCATGGAGTTCAAGCCTGAGCTGGCGTCCATGAACATGGGATCGATCAACTTCGGCCTGTTCCCGATGCTCGATCGCTACAACGAGCTGACCCATCAGTGGGAGCGCGATCACCTGGCCAATAGCCGTGACCTGGTGTTCAAGAACACCTTCGCTGATATCGAAAAAGCCATGACGCTTGGCGATGCCAATGGCACCCGCTTCGAATGCGAGTGCTACGACATTGGCCACCTGTATTCGCTGCGCAATCTGCTCGACCGTGGTGTCGCCAAGGGCCGCGTCTTCGTCCAGAGCGTGTTCGGTATCCTGGGTGGCATCGGGCCGCATCCTGAAGACGTCATGCACATGCGCCGCACCGCAGACCGCCTGTTCGGCGATGACTATGAATGGTCTGTGCTGGGGGCCGGCAGCAGCCAGATGCGCATTGCAGCGCAAGCCGCTGCCATGGGTGGACACGTGCGCGTCGGTCTCGAGGACTCGCTGTGGCTTGGGCCGGGCAAGCTGGCCGAGACCAATGCAAGCCAGGTGACCAAGGTCCGCGAGATCCTGGAAGGCCTGTCTCTCGAGGTGGCCACACCCGACGAGGCGCGCCAGATGCTTGGACTAAAGGGCGGGGATCAGGTCGGGTTCTAGGCTTGGCCCGCCGTTAATTGCGACAGTATCAGCACCCGCATAAGGAGATGGGTTGTGACGCTTTATCGACTCGGGGGCGCGTCCCCCGATATCGCCGCCGACGCCATGGTGATGGACGAGGCGACCCTGATCGGTGACGTGCAGCTGGGAGCAGACGTGAGTGTCTGGCCAGGCGCCGTCCTGCGTGGCGACAATGCCCCCATCCTGGTAGGCGCCGGCAGCAACCTGCAGGATGGCTGCGTGGTCCACACAGACCCCGGTGAGCCGGTGACCATTGGCCAGCGTGTCACCATTGGTCACCTGGCCATGTTGCACGGCTGCCGAATTGGCGACGAGGTGCTGGTCGGCATGAATGCTACCATCCTCAACGCAGCGGTGATCGGGGAGCAGAGTATCGTTGGCGCCGGAGCCCTGATTACCTCCGGCAAACGTTTTCCCCCACGATCGCTCATCCTCGGCAGTCCCGCCAAACGCGTGCGTGAGCTGACCGAGGAAGAGGTCGAGTCGGTGAAGACCAATGCTCAGGTCTATATCGACAAGATCGCCACCTATGCTTCTCTGGAGCGTATTGAGCCGGCGTGAGCGCCGGCAATACAGTCACCCGACAAGATATGCCTCGATGAAAAAGAAATCCGTCACCTCCCGCGATGTTGCCCGCCTGGCCGGTGTCTCGCAGTCTGCCGTCAGTCGCACCTTCTCTCCCGAGGCGAAGGTATCGGAAAAGACGCGCCGGAAGGTCATGGAAGCCGCTCGAGAGCTCGGCTATCGCCCCAATACCATCGCGCGCTCACTGATCACTCGCTCCAGCAGGACCATCGCCGTCGTGGTGTATAGCCTGGAGAATCCGTTCTACAGCTTTATGCTCGAACAGGCATCACGGTTCTTTCGGCAGCAGGGCTATCACCTGCTGCTGTTTTCTGCCCCCGCCAGCGATGGCTTCGATGCCGTGCTGGAAGACATTCTGCGCAGTCAGGTGGAAGGCATTCTCATGCTTGCCATCACCATGACGGAGGAGCAAGCCGCCGTGGTGTCCGACTACGAAATCCCCGTGGTCATCATCAACCGTACCGTGGACTATGCCGGCATCAGTCAGGTGGCCTGCGACAACTATCAAGGGGGCTACTGGGCGGGCCGACACCTCGCTTCACAAGGCCACCGTCGCGTGGCGTACCTGGCGGGTCTTCCCGCCACGTCTACCAGCTGCCAACGGCAGGCGGGACTGGAAGAGGGTCTGGCAGCGGCAGGCCAGACACTGCATGCCTGCGACGTGGGCAACTATCAGTACGCTGACGCCTGTCAGGCGACTCGCCGCCTGTTTACCCACCCCACTCCGCCCGACGCCCTGTTTGCCGCCAACGACCTGATGGCCATCGCTGCCATGGAGGTGCTGCAGAGCGAATTTCAGCTGCGCATCCCACAGGACGTATCGATCATCGGCTTCGATGATGTGCCCATGGCCGCCTGGCCCAGTCACTCTCTGACCACTCTGCAGCAACCGGTACAGACCATGATCATGCGCGCCACCGAACTCCTGATGGCCCAGATCGATCACCCGGACACCCCTCCGCAGCAGCTGACCCTGCCGGTGACGCCGATGCTCCGCAGCAGCGTCCGGCGCGCATGACGCGCCCGGTCGCCAGTGCACTCCGCCGTGTCTAGCCCAGCGGCAGCCGGTTGGTGGACTTGATTTCCCGCAGGGACAGACTGGAGCGAATGTTGGTGACGCCCGGCAAGCGCCGCAACACGCGCTCGATGAAGTCACTGTAGTCCTCCAGATCTCGAGCGACGACCATCAGCAGGAAGTCATCATCTCCGGTCGTATTGTGGCATGACAGAATATTCGGGCTGTCGATCACCACCTTCTCGAACGCCGCCACCGTGGTGGCGTCATGGGCCATGCAATTGAGTTGAACGAACGCCATCACCCCTAGCCCGAGACGCTTGCGATCAAGCGTTGCCTGATAGCCTGAGATAACGCCGTCCTGCTCAAGACGCTTCAACCGTCGCCAGCATGGTGTCTCGCTCAATGACAGCGCCTCGGCAAGACGCGCATTGGTGATTCGACCGTCCTGCTGCAACAGATCAAGCAGCTGTAGATTTTTCCTGTCCAGCCCACTCACGCAATGTCCTCCCAATAAACATCGTGAAAATAAAAGATACTTTCCACATTGCGGGCTCTCAAGAAAATATAGCAAAGCAATTCCTGGCCAACGCTCTAGCATGGAACGACACATTCAGCCTTTGCGAGAGTCGATCATGCGTGCCGTTGTCATTGAAAAGTTCCAGCAGTTACCCAGTGTTCGGGTGGTGAAGGATCCTGCACCAGAGCCCCACGGCGTGGTCGTCAAGGTCGAAGCGGCTGGGCTATGTCGCAGTGACTGGCATGGCTGGATGGGCCACGATGCGGATATCACCCTCCCCCATGTCCCCGGCCACGAGATGGCGGGTGTCGTGGTCGCCGCCGGCAAGGACGTCACGCAATGGAAAGA
This sequence comes from Halomonas sp. DP4Y7-1, assembly GCF_019800705.1. Classification (NCBI taxonomy): domain Bacteria; kingdom Pseudomonadati; phylum Pseudomonadota; class Gammaproteobacteria; order Oceanospirillales; family Halomonadaceae; genus Halomonas; species Halomonas sp. DP4Y7-1. The sequence continues at coordinate 47,675 of NZ_JAHVKS010000013.1, forward strand.
GGGCGACCGTGTCACAGTGCCCTTCGTCAGCGGCTGCGGACGCTGCCACGAGTGTCGTGCAGGCCATCAGCAAGTCTGCCACTCGCAGTTTCAACCGGGCTTCACTCACTGGGGGGCCTTTGCCGAATACACCAGCCTGCATCACGCCGACCTCAACCTCGTTGCGCTGCCAGAGGACATGTCATTTTCCACCGCCGCCAGTCTCGGCTGCCGTTTTGCCACAGCCTTCCGCGCAGTGGTGGATCAGGGGCGCGTGTCTGCCGGTGCGTGGGTCAGCGTGCATGGCTGTGGTGGCGTCGGCCTGTCTGCGATCATGATCGCCTCGGCGCTTGGCGCCCGAGTCATCGCCATCGACATCACGGACGGCGCACTGGCGATGGCCAAGAAACTGGGCGCCGTTGCCACGATCAATGCCTCGCAAAGATCGGATGTGGTGGAAGCGATTCAAGACATCAGTGCCGGCGGCGCTCACCTTTCCTTTGATGCCCTGGGCACTCAGGTCACCTGCAGCAACTCGATCATGGGACTACGTACCCGAGGCCGGCACGTACAGATTGGGCTGCTGGCTGGGGAGCACCGGGCACCGGCGATCCCCATGCACAAGGTGATCGCCGAGGAGCTTGAACTTGTCGGCAGCCACGGCATGCAGGCTCACCGCTATGACGCCATGCTGGGGATGATCCAGCAGGGGCAGCTGAATCCATCGCTGCTGGTGGGTGATCGCATTACGCTGGATGACACTCCCGCCCGGCTCACCAGCATGGATCAGTTCAAGGGGGTGGGCGCTACGGTGATTGATCGTTTCTGACACGCCACAACTGTTGACCACCAAGCAACAATTGCATGCCTGTTGACCGCTGCATCCGTGACGCTGATTCCCCTACCTTGGCACTGCTCAGCGACGTCAAGCGTCCATGGATCATCGTCAACAACAAGGACCCAGCATGTTCACCGCGCAACAGGTCAACGAGAGTGTGGCACTGCGACAGGATCTGCATCGCCATCCCGAGCTCAAGTTCGAGGAGCACCGCACCGCCGCGATCGTGGCATCGCGACTCAAGGAGCTCGGCTACACGGTCACCGAGAACATCGCCGGGACGGGCGTCCTGGCGGAACTGGATACCGGGCGCATCGGGCCAGTGATCGCCTTTCGGGCCGACATGGATGCACTGCCCATCCAGGAGGCCAACACCTTTGACCACGGTTCACGCCATCCGGGCCTCATGCATGCCTGCGGCCATGACGGCCACACCGCCGCCCTGCTGCTGGCGGCCGAAGCCATCATCCAGCGTCGAGACGCTCTGTGCGGCCACCTCAAGCTGATCTTTCAGCCGGCCGAGGAAGGTGGCAATGGTGCCGCGCGCATGATCGAGGAAGGAGTCCTCGACAATCCCCGCGTGTCCGCCATCTTCGGCTATCACAATCGCCCCGGCTTCCCCGCTGGCCAAGTCTTCGTCAAGCCAGGACCGGCGATGGGGGGCAATGACACCTTCCGCGTGACCATCAAGGGACGTTTCGGGCATGCCGCCATGCCGCACCTCGCAGTGGACCCGATCTACGTCGGCGCCAGTGTTGTCCAGCAGCTGCAGGGCCTGGTGGGACGTCACAAGTCTCCGCTCGAGGCCGGGGTCATCACCGTCGCGGCCTTTCATGCTGGAGAGGCCGCCAATGTGATTCCCGGCGAAGCCGAACTGGTCGTCAATATCCGCAGCGATCGCGCCTCATCCCGCGAGGCCTTGGCCGGACAGCTCGAACGGGTGGTCGACGGAGTCTGCAGCGCCCACGGCGCCAGCTTCAAGATGTTCCACGAGCACCAGATTCCGCCGTTGGTCAATGACCCGGAATGGGCTGAGAAGGTTCTTACTGCGGCAAAGGAAGCGCAGGTCAGTGACGACATTCAGCAACTGGACTACATGCCTACCATGGGGGCAGAGGACTTTGCGTTCTATCTCCAGCAGGTCCCTGGCTGCTTCTTCTTTGTCGGTAACGGTGACAGTGCCTACCTGCACAACGAGCACTACGACTTCAACGACCAGATCCTGCCGGTCGCAGGCGGCACCTTCGTGGCGTTGGCGCAACACCTGATGCAAGCGAACTGACGGCGGCCCCTACCGGTGCCGGCGGTAGCAGAACAGACACCATCGACAACATTCTGTTGCTGTGTCCGCGAGTGAACGTTTCAGACAACCTCATAACAAGGTCAAGAGCCATGCAAGCCGTCCTCAGCTCCATTGAGCGTGTAGGCAACAAACTGCCTCATCCCTTCATTCTGTTCACCATCCTGGCTGCCGTGGTGGTGGTGGTTTCTGCCATTCTCGCCACCTTGGGCGTGTCGGCGGTCAACCCGCAGACGGATGCCGTGGTCCACGTGCGAAGCCTGATCTCTGCAGATGGACTGGAGTTCATGCTGACCAGCGTCGTCAGCAACTTTGTCAACTTCCCGCCCCTGGGCCTGATCCTGGTGGTGATGTTCGGTATCGGTCTCGCCGACAAGGTGGGCTTGATGTCCACCCTGATGCAGGTCAGCGTGGCCAAGGCGCCGCCGTCGCTGCTCACCTTCTGCGTGTTTCTGGCGGGCATCTGCGGCAGCATCGCCTCGGATGCCAACTACCTGATCCTGATTCCCCTGGCCGCCATGGTCTACTACTCCGTCGGTCGGCATCCGATTGCCGGTGCGGCCGCCGCCTATGCAGCGGCTGGGGCGGGCTTCGACGCCAGCCTCTTCATCACGGTCGGGGATGCGCTGTTCGCCGGTATTACCACCGATGCGGCGAGACTGGTGGATCCACAGGCGTACATCTCTCCAGTGGACAACTACTACTTCGTGGCCTGCTCCGTGTTCGTACTTGCCACGGTAGGCACCTTGGTGATCGACAAGGTGATCGAACCGCGGCTGCAACGGACCCTGCCGCTTGGCAAGGACTTTACCGCTGAGGTGGAGACCCACGAACTGAGCGCCGACGAGAAGCGCGGTCTCAAGCGTGTGGGACTGACGACGCTGGTCTATCTGGCCTTGGTACTGCTGGCCGTGCTGCCAGAGGCATCGCCTCTGCGCAACGATGAGGGAGGACTGATCCCGTCACCGTTCTTGAAGTCTCTGGTACCACTGATGTTCGGCTACTTCGTCGCCATCGGTCTGGTCTACGGCATCGCGGTGGGCAAGATCAAGACCAGCCGTGACGTCCCGCAGCGCATGGCCGAGGCGGCCAGCGAGCTGGCCCCCACACTGGTGCTGTTCTTCGCCATCTCGCAGTTCATTGCCTACTTCAAGTGGTCAGAGCTGGGGCAGTTCATTGCCATTGAAGGCTCCAACATCCTGCAGAGCACAGGCTTCACCGGCCTGCCTCTGGTTGGCGCCTTCATCCTGATGAGTGCCGTGCTCAACGTCTTCATGACCAGCGGCTCGGCCCAGTGGGCACTGATGGCACCGGTGTTCGTGCCGATGCTGATGATGATCGACTTTGACCCGGCCTTCGTGCTGGCGATGTTCCGGATTGGCGACTCAAGCACCAACATCATCTCGCCGATGAGTCCCTACTTTTCGGTCGCCCTGGTCTACATGCAGCGCTACAAACCGGATATGGGGCTGGGAACCCTGATTGCCACGATGTTGCCCATGGCGATCACCTTCCTGCTGACCTGGAGCGCCTTCCTGATGTTCTGGCTGACCATGGGCTGGCCGATCGGACCGGGGGTCTACATGATGGCAAGCTGATCACTGCATCGCCAACATCACCTTCCACAGATAGCTGGCAGCCGGCGACAGCCGCCTGCCGGCTCTGCGCACCAGATTCCCCTGACTCGCCCTGGCCATGGGGTGGTCAATGGGAATGGCGACCAGCTCTCCCGCTCGCACTTCTCGGCCTGCTGCCGCAGCGGTCATGAATGCGACACCAATCCCGGCACAGGCCAGGCGTCGAGAGATCGAATGCAGATTGCAGCGGTATGAGGGCGTGGCCAGCAATCCTGACGCACGAAAAATCGCATCGACAAAACGCTGGGACCCGGACTCGTCCGGCAGGAAGATCAACTTGTGCTGAAGCAGCTGTGTGACGCTGACAGCATCGTACTGCGCCAGCGCATGCTTTGGAGCCACCAGGGCGCACAACGCCCCTCGCTCGAAAGAGTGCACCACAAGCCTGGGGTCGGATACCGGCCCATAGGTGACCGCAATGTCGACTTCATCATTGGCGACCATTTCATGTGGTTCTCGGGGGTAGTAGATGCCCGTGCGAATATCGATCAACACATCGGGAAACTGCGCCGCCACCCGCTGCATGACATGGCGAATGAAGCTATCGACGAAGCCATCTCCCACCGACACCACCACCTTGCCACGCTGAAGGTTGCGCAGCCGGGACAGCGTATCACCGAGTTCCGAATGCAGCCGACGCTGGGCCAGGTAGCTCTCTTCCACAAGCTTGCCGGCCTCTGTCGGCACCACGTGGCGGCCCTGCTTTTCCAGCAGGGCCATGCCTAACTCCTGCTCGAGGCTTCGCACCTGGCGGCTGATCACAGAAGGATTGACATGCAGATGCTCAGCCGCTGCGCGAATACCCCCGCAACTGCAGACCTCGTGCAGATATAGCGCTCGCTTGTCCAGTAGATTCATAGGTGTCAGTCGGAAGGTGGGCAGGCATGCGGGCTACCGCATGCCTGGTGGCTTAGGCTTTGTCCGAACAGTCGACGAGCGAAGGTTAGACAAGGCAAAAATCGGTGAGAAAGCGCAGTTTACGAGGTGTAAATGAGCACTTTGAGCCGATTTTTAACGCCGTATCACCAAGCGCAGGCACTTTTCGTACAAGCCCTAGTTCATCAAGAGTTCATCAAGGCATGGATATCGTCGAGCAGTGCCTGGGACACCCAAGCACCGCGTTGGGCGCTGCGTGCACGCTCCTGATAGCGGCGCTGGGCAGGCAACCGAGCCCCCTGTCCCAACATCTGCTCGAACAGTTGCTCTGCCCTGCCCATGTCAGCGGCTCCCGCTCCTGTTCGGGCCGGATCAATGGCGATGATCAACTCCCCGTGGAAGGGCAACCCACCACGCCCATCGTCGTGATCCGTTGACTCAAGGCTCATCAAGTCACCAATCATCGGCCCGGCGATCAGCTCGACCATCAGTGCCAGCGCCGACCCCTTGTGGCCACCGAAGGGCAGCATCGCACCATGATCCAGCACTTCCGCCGGATCGGTACATGGCTGGCCATGCCGGTCTACGCCCCAGCCTTCCGGAATCGTATCGCCGGAGCGACGGTGAAGCTCAATGTCCCCCCGGGCAATGGCACTGGTGGCAAAGTCGAAGATCAGCGGTGGCTGCCCCTGCCGCGGCCAGCCAAACGCCAGCGGGTTGGTGCCGAACAGGGGACGCTTGCCTCCATGGGGAGCCATGTACGCCTGGGTCGGGTTGCAGGCAATGGCCACCAGCCCTGCCTCGGTCAGTTGCTCGAGCTCTACCCACAGGGCGGTGGCATGGACGCAACGCTGAATGGCCATTACCGCGATGCCACCCTGCCTGGCCTTGTCGATCAGAGGCGGCAGACCCAGGTTGAAGGCTGCCGGCGAAAATCCACCGTCAGCATCCACCCTGACTACCGCCGGGGCCAGGTCCTCGACACGCGGCTGTGCATCCGCGACAGCTGCGCCTTCACGTACCGTCGCGGCGATGCCGAGCAAGCGGTAAAGCCCATGGGACTGGCAAGCGTCCCATTGCGCCGCGACCAGAGTGGCCCCCAAGGCCTCGGCCTGGGCGGCGCTGAAGCCATGCTGGGCCAACACGCTGCGACATAGCGACATCATGGCCTCCCGCGTCAGGTAGGTCCCCTCTGAACTGGCGGCGTTAGTGTCCTGCATCAGCGACTCTCCTTGGAACATGATCGGCCTACTTCCATGACGGCCCACTCAGCTGATCAGGCAACCACAGCGCCAAGGAAGGGAAGGCCAGAACCAGCGCCAACACGATCAACTGTACAACGATAAAAGGAATGACCCCGGTGTACATATGCTTGAGCGTAACCTCGGGTGGCGTGATCGCCCTGAGATAAAAGATGGAAGGAGCCAGAGGCGGCGTCAGGTAACTTGTCTGCATGACCACCAGGAAGGCAACACAGAACCATATCTCATCGAACCCCAGTGCCCGCACGATCGGCATGGCCACCGGTATCACGATCAGTACCACTGAGATCATGTCCAGCACGAACCCTGCCAGGAAGGCGATCAGCAGAATCATGCCGAGGATCATCCAGGGGCTCAGCCCGGTATCCATCAGCAGCGACTGCACCGTGGCCATGCCACCGGCGGCGAAGAACACACCGGCGAACATGTTGCCCCCCAGCACGATCAGCAGAATCATCGCCGAAATATTCAAGGTCCGCTTGGCCGAGTTCCACAGCACGTCCAGGGTCAGGTTGCGATAGGCCAGCGCCAGCACCACCGAACCCAGCGCGCCACAGGCTGCCGCTTCGGTGGGGGTCGCGATACCCAGCAGGATCGTGCCAAGCACAGTCACGATCAGTGCCATCGTCGGCAGCAGCGCGCCAAAGGTGACCTTGAGCTTCTCTCCCAGGGTCGCGCTCTCACCCTCTGTTGCCGACATGCGAGGCGCCATTTCTGGCTTGAGGTACGCCACCAGCACGATGTACAGCAGGAACAGCAATGCCATCAGGAATCCGGGAAACATCAGCCCACTGAACAGTGATCCCACCGACACGCTGGCCACAGGCCCCAGTACCACCACAGTGATGGAGGGAGGGATCGCGGTGCCCAGGGAGCCACTGGCGCAGATGGTGCCCGACATCAGCGATTTGCTGTACTGATGCTTGAGCATCACCGGGATGGCCAGCAGGCCGATCACCGCCTCGGTCGCGCCCACTACCCCACTCGCTGCTGCAAACAGCGTGCCCATGATGACCGCGCCCACGCCGAGTCCGCCAGGCAGGCGCCGGGTCCAGAAATGAATGGCGGTGAACAGCCGCTCCGCGATGCCTGAACGCTCGAGCATCGCACCCATGAAGATAAACAGCGGGACCGCTGCGAGAATCGAGTTGGACGCCGTGTCTTCGATCTTGGTCAACAGCTGGTAGGCAGCAGCATCGCCAAACTGCATTACCCCGAACAGCGTCGCTACCACAATCATCGAGAAGGCAATCGGGAAGCCGGCAATGATGAAGCCAATCAGCGCCGGAAACATCACCAGGGCAAGATAATCACTCATTGGGCGCCCTCACTCTCGGTTGCCTGACCTTTCCATGCAGCAATCGCCTTGAACACTTCGGCCACGACCTGCAGCGCCAGCAGCAGAAAGCCGAGCCACCAGGTCAGGAACACCGGCCAGATCACCGGGTTCCAGGCCGACCTGCCTGAGCGTTCATTGGATAAAAGCGCTTCGTGAGCGTATTGGCCAAGCTCCCACACCAGCCAGGCCAGAACCGGCAAGAACACGGCATAGCCGATCAGTTGCACCAGGGCATTGGTGCGCCTCGACCAACGCAGCGTCATCAGATCAACGCTGACGTGCTGCCCCTGTCGCAGCGTATCGGCCATGCCCAGCATGAAGATGGCCCCCATGACCATGTAGCTGACCTCGAAGGCCCACAAGGTAGGTTGTCCCAACACATAGCGGCTGAAGACCTCGTAGACCAGCGCCGCTATCAGCGGAAAGGTCAGCAGAGCACCCAGCCCTCCTGCCCAGCGCGTCAGCCGCTCGATCGCGTGAATAAGCGTCATCTTGAATTGCCCGAAAGTAGGAAGTCAGAACAGGAAACGGCCCGGAGGAAGGGACCATCCCCTCCTCCGGGCCGCCAGCAACGATGTCAGTCCCGAGCCATGGCACCGATCGGCAGACGGTACTGCTGCCAGTTGGTCATGCTGGCCTTGAACTCACGCTGAGATTCAAGCACTCGAGCAAACCATTCGTTGCTCTCGGCGTACTCATCTTCCCACTTGCGGGTCTCCGCGTAGATGGCGTCGATAAAGTCTTGATCCAGCTGCACGATCTCGTTCGGACCGTCCACCAGTTCCTGGTAGGCCTCCAGGTCTGCATAGGAGCTCGCGAGCCAGGAGTCGAACACACTGAGCTTGCCGGCCAGACGCAGCAGCTCCTGCTGTTCGGCGCTCAGCGCGTCCCACGCCTCCTGGTTTACCTGACATTCCAGGAAGCCACCAGACTGGTGAACGCCCGGCAGCACCACGTACTGAGCCACATCCTGGAAGCCCGTTGGCTTGTTCATTTCCGGACTGCCCCACTCGGCAGCATCAATCACGCCGCGATCCAGGGCGTTGTAGATCTCACTGCCGGCCATGACCACCGTCGAGGCACCCAGGCGTGAGGCGATCTCAGCCCAGGCCCCTGACGTGCGCAGGCGCAGGCCCTGGAAATCCTCCAGCGTTTCGACCTTCTTGTTGGAGTGAAGGAAGATCTCGGTGCCAAGAATGGAGCACGGGAAGGCCACCACATCGAAGACATCACGGCGAAACTCTTCATAGAGTTCCACGCCGCCGCCCTCGTACATCCACATCATGAATTCTTCCGGCGTGAGGCCGCTGGAGTGACCGGCCAACAACGCCGCCGTCGGATCTGTGCCGTAGTCATAGTTGACGTAATTATGGCTGACCTCGGCGACCCCGGCCTTGACGGTATTGGTCACCCGCAGCGCGCCACCCAGGGTGCCACCAGGAAACACCTCGATGGAAACATCACCCGCCGTCAGCTGATTGACATAGTCGGCGAAGGTCTGGGCGTCCCGCTCCAACCACGGCCCGCCACCCCATGGGGTGGCCATTTTCCACTCCATCGGTTCGGCAGTCGCAGACAGGGAGACACTCGCGAGGGCGGCGGCAACAGTCACGCTGCCAGCCAGTCGGTTCAACTTATACATTGTTATCCTCGTTGGATTTCTTATAGGCGTACAGGAGCGCAAGGCAATGCCCAGCCGGCGTTGTTATCGATCGGCAGACACTGCGTATTAAGCATCACTATCGTGATTGAGCATTGCATATACGCAATTTTCAGTCAAAATAAATGAAAAAGACCAACAATCAACGCTCCTCCCCCATCATCAAGGACGGCAGGAGCCGCCGGAGACCTGCATGAGCGAGACCTCCACGCCACCCCGGCCCCATGAGAAAGCGCGCAAGGCCGGATCCATCGGTGACAACCTGAAAGCCCTGCGCGGCGAACGCCAGCTGACCATCGCTCAGATGGCCCAGGTATCCGGCACATCCGCCGCCAGCATCTCGCGGATCGAGAACGGCAGGCTTTCGCCCACCTACGAAGTCATCGTCAAGCTGGCCAATGCACTAAATGTGGATGTCGGCGAACTCTTCTACTACCGCGAGCGCCGTGCGCTCAGTGGCTGGCGTACGCTGACTCGCTCAGGCCAGGGAGACATTGTCGAGACTCCCAACTATCGTTTTGAATTGCTTTGCAGCGACATGGTGTCGAAGGACTTTCTGGTGTTCTCGACCACGGTGTTGAACACCAGCATTGATGAGTTTGGTGAGCTTCAACGCCACGCCGGGCATGAACAGATCGTGGTCCAGGAAGGCGAGGTCGAGGTGTGGACCGAACACTACGCCCCGGCACGCCTCAAACCAGGAGACAGCATGTCCTTTGATAGCCAGATGGGACACGCCGTCATCTCGACAAGCCCCGCCCCCGCCCGCATCCTGTGGATCTGCAGCACCTGACCCAAGGCATCGTCCGTTCGGCGCATCGCGGGGCAAGCGTTTTTCTCCCGTTGCGATAACGGCCTGGCAGACATGTACCCGCTGACAATGTCCGCCAGAGAGACGGCCGCTGTGGTAAAGCCGTTGACCTCGTCAGCCACCGTCAGACTGGCGCGATGCCCTCAAGCGCATGGGGCTGACCCGCACTGGCTTGCGCTACCAACGCACCAGCCATGGCCAGCAGCTTCTCATCCGCCCAGCGGTCCGTGATCAACTGCACCCCGATCGGCATGCCCTGGCTACCCTGTCCGATGGGCAGGTTCAGGCAAGGGACGCCCAATAGCGTCCAGGCGCGGCAGTAAAGGGGGTCCCCTGTCGCGTCGATGCCCAACGGCGCTTCGCCTGTAGCACTGGCTGCCAAAATGCCGTCGACCTGAGTCGTCAACACCCGCGACAATGACTGGCGAGCCGCAGCCGCGCGGCGCATGGCATCACGGTAGCGCGACCAGCCGATAGCTCGGCCTTCCTCGATCAATTCGACCAGCTTGGGCCCCATCTGGTCCGCAAAGGCGGCATACTCACTTGCCAGCGTCCTGGCTGACTCGTAAGCCATCACCACCTTCTGCTCCTCCACCAAGCATTCGATATCGCTGCCCAGCGCCAGAGGAACGATCTCTGCCCCTGCGTGCCTCGCCATGGCTTCTGCCTCAGCGAGTACCCGCTGAACATCCGTGCTCATGGTCGTGGCCGAGGGCAAACTGAACACCCCGAGGCGCAGCCCCTTCAGGCTGCTCGCCGGGCGGATGCTGTCCGCTCCCGTCAAACTCGAGAACACCGTGCTGACATCCTCGACGCTACGCGCGAACCAGCCGATGGTGTCCAAAGATGGCGCGAAGCCGCGGACACCGGCGGTGCTGAGCGTGTTGAAGGTGGGCTTGAAGCCGTAGACACCGCAATAACTCGCAGGTCGAATCATGCTGCCAGCCGTCTGTGTACCAAACGCGACGGGCACCATACCGGCGGCCACCGCCGCTGCCGAGCCACTGGAAGACCCTCCTGGCGTGCGCGAGGTGTCATGGGGATTGCGTGTCTTGCCCGGGGTGAAATACGCGAATTCGGTAGACACTGTCTTGCCCATGATCAGCGCACCCTGCTGCTTGAGCAGCGACACCAGAGACGCGTCAACCAGCGATTCAGACGAACGAAGATACCCCCCCGTGCCCCATGCCGTAGGGTGGTCCCTCGTATCAATGATGTCCTTGATGCCCACCGGGACACCGAACAAAGGCCGGTCAGACAGCGTAGGGTCGAGTGGGGGAGGTTCTGTGGCCAGCGCCTCCCAGGCCCTCACCTCGGGCTCGACACGCTCAATCTGCGCTACGCACTGATGCCACCAGTCCAGTCCGCTCGCCGCAGCTCCCCGGTGGTTCTGGTGAAACGCGGTAATGCTCTTCGGTGCAGTCGGCATCCGATATTCCTTAGTGTAAGTCACTCGTTGAGGCATGGTCAGAGCACCAGGGTGATCCCCACCACCACCATGACCAGGGCAAATAGCGTTCGCAGTCGCTCAGGCGACAGGTAATGCGCCAGCTTGGCGCCGCACCTGGCGGCCGGCACGCTGAACATGGCAACGCCTGCAAAGGCAGGCCAATAGAGATAGCCGAGACTTCCTTCGGGTAGGCCCGCATGGCCAAGACCCGTCATCATGAAGGTCAAGGCGCCGACGAGGGCAATGGGCAGCCCGCAGGCGGCCGAGGTACCAATCGCATGGGTCAGCCCTGCGCCATTGCGGGCAAGCCAAGGCACACTCAGGACACCGCCACCCACGCCAAACAGTGCGGAGAAGGTACCGATGGTGGTGCCGGCAGCAAACATTGCCGGCCTCCCCGAGACATGGGCTTTCTCGCTTACCCTCTTGGAAAGCAGCATGTGCGCTGCAAGCAGGAGCATGAATACACCGAAAAAGCGCTCCAGCTGACGACCATCCAAGTGATCGGCGACCAAACCGCCAAGTACCGCACCGCATATCAGCCCAGGTAGCATCAGCACCAGCAGGTCCCGCGATACAGCCCCTTTCTTCCAGTGTCCAAACGCTGAAGAGGCACCAGTCACCACGATGATGGCCAGCGATGTGCCAATCGCGAGATGCATGATGAGAGCCTCATCAACGCCCTTGAACGCCAGGGCCGAGGCAAGTGCAGGCACGATGATGACGCCTCCACCGATGCCAAAGAGTCCCGCGGCAAGCCCAGCAACCCCACCCACTGCACAGAAGAACAACAAGGCCGCCAGCATGATGTCACCCTCCTCTGTCTCAGCGTGGGTCGCAGCGCGGGCTTTTGCGATCCGCGCTGCGACCCGCTGGTCCTAGTTCACGACCTTGGCGGCGAAGGAGTCATCCACGATATCTTCGTAGTACATCTCGCCTTCGATGTTGCCAACGAACTGCTGCATCTCGATGGCGTTGGTAAAGGCGTCTTCGGTAATCGTCACGCTTTCCGGATAGACGTTGTTGTCGATCATGCGCTGCACCGCCGCGTCGACCACCTCGCCGGACAGGTCACCGAACTCCTCGCGCGCCACGGCCTTGGCCACGTCAGCGTCGGTATGAATCAAGGCCAGCGAATCATTGATCGCATTGACGAAGCGCAAGACCAGATCTGGATTATCATCAATCATTTCCTGGGAGGTATTGATGGTCGAGAACGCATACTCGGGATAGTCATCAGTGAAGGCATGGATAATCTCCAGTCCCTGGGAAATACCCTGCTCGACCTGGGGCTGGTACGCCACGGCGATGTCGCCGCGTCCGGACAGCACCGGCCCAAGCTCAGAGCCATTCTGTACTTCTGTTATCTGGACCTCGCCGTCCACCCCGGCATCTTCGATCAGACGCTTGATGAGCGTATTCGACGTACCTGGCGCCAACCCGACCACGACCTCCTTGCCGGCCAAGTCTGCGGGCGAGCTATAGTCGAGGTCGGGACTTGCCAGTACCCACACCGGTGCACTGTTGGCTACCGCACTGATGGCTTTGCCGCTCCCTCCCTGTTCCTGGGCAAAGCCAACATGCTCTGGACCGTGAACAGAAAACTGAGACTCCCCCGCCAGTACCGATGCCAATGCCGCTGGCCCCGATCCGGCTGAGCGCACGACAGGCACGTCAATGTTGTACTCATTGAAAAGTCCTTCGTGCTTGGCCACATATACCGGCAAGTAGAGTAGGGAGTGGAAGGCTTCGTTGATGAGGATTGTGTCCATCTCCTGAGCGTGTGCCTGGAAAGAGGACATACCAGCAACAAGACCGAGACCCACCATCATTTTCTTGGAGCAGAAGAAAGCATTCATACTGATTTCATTCCTTGTCGTTATTTTTCCAACAGTATCACTGCAGCATCAACGACCTGCGTCGTTATCACACCTCACCTCGCGTGGTCCCAGGGAAGCAACCGCTTTTCCACTTTGGACACCACCACATAAAGAGCAATGGCGACCATCATGAGTACGATAACGCCGACCCAGACCACGTTGAGGTTAAAGAGATTTCCCGCTACAAAAATCATTCGACCCAATCCACGGTCCGATGAGATAAACTCACCACCAATCTCGGCGATCAGGGCAAAACCAATATTCAAGCGGAAGGCAGAGATGATCCACGGCAACGTTGCCGGAGCCACGACTTTCGTGAACACTTCCCGCCGGGATCCTCCTAGTGATCTCATCAGATTAATCATATTTCCATCAATCTGATGGGTTCCCTGATAAGCGGACAGCAGAGCCACGACAAAGGTGGCAACGAATGCCAGCATGATCTTTGAAAACATGCCGGAGCCAAACCAGATGATGATCATCGGGGCCAAGGCGATTTTAGGCAGCCCATTCAGCGCAACCATAAACGGGTCAATGATTCGGGCAGTGGTGCGCGAGAACCAGAGCAATAAGCCACAGATCGAGCCAAGCACGCTACCCAGCAAGAACCCCGCAATCGTGGCAGACACGGTCGCCAGGGTGTCGTCCAGTAGCTGACCTGACTGAAGCAGACGAAGCGCTTCTTCGGCAATCCCGGATGGCGACCCCATCAAGAAGGGATTGATCCAGCCAACGCTGACTCCCACTTGCCACAGCGCCACGAGCAGAGCTATCCCTGCACCACGCCATAGATTGTCCGTCAGCAGCACCGATCTCTTCGGTGCTTCACTGATGTCTTTGTTGCTACCTGCCTGAATCCTATGGGTAAAGGTCTGAGCATCGCTCATGCGGCACCTCCCGCGACCTGGATGTCCAAATCCTCCCAGATCTGATCGAAAAGGGTCTGGTATCGAACATCACTGCGAGCCTTGAGGCACGAGCCAAGCTCACGGGACAGCCCAACGTCATACACCTTTTTTACGGATGTTGGGCGCTTGGTCATCACTGCGACGCGGTCCGACATGGCGATAGCTTCGCCAATATCATGGGTAATCAGGACCACGGTTTTCTTGTGTTCCTTTAGAATCGATACGATCTCTTCCTCCAGAACAAGCCGCGTCTGGTAGTCGAGTGCCGAAAAGGGTTCATCCAGAAGAATGAGGTCAGGCTCGGTAATGAGCGTGCGGATCAACGCCACCCTCTGACGCATCCCCCCAGAAAGCGTACCCGGATATTGATCAGCAAAGTCCGCCAGACCATAGCGGGACAAGTGATCCTTGGCCATTTCATATCGACGCGACTTTGACACTCCGCGAACTTCCAATCCAAGACATACGTTATCGATGATAGTTCGCCATGGAAACAGAAGATCACGTTGCAGCATGTAGCCGATTCGTGCGCCACACTGAGGGTCTCGCCCACTGAGTTCAATGACACCATCCGTGGGCTCAAGAAGGCTGGATATAATATTGAACATCGTGCTTTTCCCACACCCACTCGGGCCCACGATGCTGACAAACTCCTCCTTTTTTATATCCAGAGTAATATCTCGGATCACTTCGACAGCGCCACCGTCAGAGCTGTGAAATGTCTTCCTCACACCTTGAAGGGAAATCACACTTTCTCGACTTGGCGGGGTCGACTCAAGGTCTTCCGTAGAAAAAGCACGCACAGCTGGGGCGTTCATCTACTACCTCCTGAGCAAGGTCAGAGTCTTGAATTATGTATTTCTTATTAGGCATTTACGGTGCCACCCGGAAATTTTCCTTTTCCAATCAAAGCAATAATTAGCATCAGGGCACAGCAAATGTCAGACAAAGCAGGTGAAATGTTCACCTGTGGTGCACTGCAGCGCTGGCATTGCACCAGATCTGCCAATACCGGTGGCGACACCTCGCGCTCCTCTTCGTTGCGCTGCGTCGCTGCTCCTTGAAGGCGTTTCGCCTCGCTCCTGCACGCCCTAAGTCAAACTAAAGTCTAGGGCTTGGCATTCTCATAAATTGATAACAGTGTTTCTTCAGTAATCCTTTTGCCATATACCATTTATCAAAATACGAGGTACGCCATGACTCCTTCCGACCGCATGCTGGCACTGCTTTGCTGCCTCGCCAATCAAGGCGGTGCCATGACGGTGAAGGCGCTAGCCGCTCAAACTCAGCAACCTACGTCCACCGCTTATCGTCACCTGCGTCAGTTGCTGGCCTGGGGAATGGTCAGTGAGCGGGAAGGTGGGACCTATGCCCCAGGCCCGCAGGCTGTGCGGCTGCAGCAAGGCTTTGAGCGCAGCAACGACTTGCTCAAGTGGGCGCGCCCCGTGCTGATGGAGCTGACCGACCTCACTGAGGAAGGGTCGGCACTGCTGGTGCCCGTGCGCGATCATGCGCTGTGCGTCGACATGATCGACAGCTCACAGCCATTACGCTGCTGCTACCACCGCGGCCAGGTTCAGCCCCTGCTGAAAGGCGCCAGTGCCCGTGCACTGCTTGCGTTCATGAGTGACGAGGAAAGAGCCATGGCGCTGGCGTTACGAACGCCAGAGGAACAGAGCGACGCGCTCACAGGACTCGAGCAGATACGTGCCCAGGGGGTCGCCACCAGCCTAGGTGAGATCGACGGAGGCATCTGGGGTGCCAGCGCCCCAGTCTTCTCCGCTCGCGGCAAGCTCAAGGCTGTCGTCAGTCTGATGGCACCAGAGGCTCGAGTTCGCCATAAGACCGCCTGGTTGGCAGACCAGGCCCGCAATAGTGCGCTTCGACTAGGAGAACTACTGGAGTGACGAGTAGCAGCAAGTGTTCACAGACCCCATGGTCATGGCATGGGCGAATCGACAGCGAAGAGATTGGCCAGTCACTACGCTGGCATCAAGTCGTGCGTCCCGTCGCCGAGGCCTCAGCACCTGGCCGAGTGCTGGTGGGCTTCTGCTCGGATGCGGGAGTTGCCCGCAACAAGGGTCGCACTGGAGCAAGTGAGGGCCCCCTGGCCATACGGCGTCAGCTGTCCAACCTGGCCTTTCATCTCCACACTCCGGTGTACGATGCGGGCGACATCCGCTGCCACGGTGATGAACTGGAACATGCCCAGCGGGCCTTCGCTGATCAAGTGACGGAGTTGCTGGACCAAGGGCATCGGGTCATTGGCCTCGGCGGAGGACACGAAATCGCCTTTGCCAGCTTTTCCGGACTCCTGCAGCATGCCCAACAGCGTCAGTCCCCCCCGTGGATCGGCATCGTCAACCTGGACGCACACCTCGACTTGCGCCAGTCCAGCGTCGCCAGCTCCGGTACGCCGTTTCGACAGTGCGCAGAGCTATGTGCCGAGCAGGGCGTCGAGTTCCGCTATACCTGCCTGGGAGTGAGCCGTGCGAGCAACACTCAGGCGCTGTTTGATCGTGCCGAGGCGCTGGGCGTCGATTGGGTCCTGGATGAGGACTGCCGTTCTATCAGTAGCCCTAGCGTCATGGACGCACTGGATCGACTGCTGTCCCAGGTAGACATGGTCTATCTGACCATTTGTCTGGACGCTCTTCCCGCCTGGGTCGCTCCTGGCGTCAGCGCGCCATCCGCCAGAGGTATCGAACTGTCCTTCATCGAGGACGTCATCGATCACCTGTCGTCCCGCACTGAGCTGCCGGTCGTGGATGTCGCCGAAATGAACCCGAGCCTGGATAACGACTCCCGCACCGCTCGAGTCGCCGCGCGGTTGATCGAGCGACTGGCCCGCTGATCTCAGCGCCGATCCTGCAAGGCGCAACGACGCCATACCGAAACGACAAACGACAAGACAACACCCTGCCATGGTGGACGTCCTGCCAGCCGCCCCGGCAGACGCTGACAAGGGAACGCCACCGGCCTTCACTCCGCTGCCTCGAAGCAGCACAAAAACCGCTGGAGCACACTCATGCACATTACTCTCGATGCTGTGGCCACCACAGCATTGGCCTTGCTGTTACTTGCCACAGGCGCTGGGCTGAAGCGTCGTCTGAACTGGCTAGAGCATTTTTGCGTTCCCACGCCGGTCATCGGAGGCTTTGGCTTCGCCCTTCTCGCGTGGCTGCTGCGTGACATGGGGATCGTCACCTTCGAGCTCGATACCGCCATGCAGAGCCCACTGATGATTGCCTTTTTCACCACCGTAGGACTGGGCGGCAGCCTTGCGCTACTGAAAAAGGGGGGCAAGGCGCTAGGTGTCTATCTGGTGGCTTGCTGGCTACTGGCGCTGATGCAAAATGGGGTGGGTATTGGCATGGCCAGCCTGCTCGGCCTGGACCCTCTGATCGGGCTTATGGCCGGCGCCACTTCGCTTGAGGGCGGGTTCGGTGCTGCCGCTGCCTTCGGTCCCGAAGCCGAAGCCCTGGGTGCACAGGGCGCTGCCACTGCGGCGATTGTGTCGGCGACCTTCGGGATGATCGTCGGTGGCGTGATCGGCGCCCCTATCGCCCGCTGGATCATTGACCGTCGCCAACTGCCGCTGGTCAGCGAAGACGTCCATGACCTGGAGCGTCTTGCCGAAGCTGAGCGCCCGACCCAGGGACAGCTTGACGGCCGTGTCCTGTTGAACGTGCTGGCCGTGGTCGTACCGGTCATGGTGCTGGGAGTCTGGTTCAAGGGTCTGCTGTCCAGTCAGCTCGGCATCATCTTGCCAAGCTACGTCGGCGCCATGTTCGTGGCGATCCTGCTGCGTAACCTCAACGATCGCTTTCAATGGATCAGCCTCCCGGACAATGCCCTGTCCAGCGTAGGGGACGTCGCACTGGGCATTTTCCTGACCATGGCGATGATGAACCTGAAGATCTGGCAGCTGCAGGAGATGGGCGGCCCGTTGCTGCTGATACTTCTGGTCCAGACGCTGGCCATTGTCATGCTGGCAATCTTTGTCCTGTTCCGCCTGCTTGGACGCAACTATGACGCGGCCGTGCTGACGGCGGGCTTCATCGGTCATGGCCTCGGGGCCACCCCAAACGCGGTCGCCAACATGAGCGCCGTCTGCGATCACTATCGCGTCATTTCCCATAAGGCCTTCATCATCGTTCCCTTATGCGGAGCGGTACTGATCGATATCGTGGCCATTCCGGCCATCACCTGGTGCCTGAATGCCTTTGCCTGATCAGCTACAGCAGGCGCCTGGGCTGACCATGCCGAACAGGGGCTGGCCAACGGCCCCGTAAGACCAAGGCACCCAAGGGATCAAGAGGCTCAAGGGGCTCAAGGGGCTGAAGAGGTTTAAGAGAGCCGAGAGACCAGGAGAGCTAGAGATAGCAGCAGCGATGGCGGCCAAAGTCGTGTTAAATTTACCTTATATGATTTCTCAGGACTGACGCCCCATGTTCAAGCCCCTTCTGATCTGCTTCACGGCGCTGTTTGCACAACTTGCCCTGCTCCACTGGGTCGACGTGCGAACCACCCAAGCTCCGCCAGCAGCCACCCCGGTGGCGACGGTAACCACCGTCACCACCCGGGATGATGACCTCAGCGAAAAAAGTGACGAAAAAGCAACTGACACCCACGACGCTTGAAGCGCATTGATCCGGCCTGCCAGGCATCTTATCTGGATGCCTCGGCGGGCTCCTGCCAGCGGCTTGACGCTCGCCTTAGCGACCCGCTCTCATGACGCCCAAACAATCAGCCCGCTCTAACGACACGCCCTAACGCCCCCCCTGCCCTGCAAGGTCTCCAGAAGACTCAGGACGATATCCTCTTTTCCCGAGACAATTAATCATACATAGTATTTAAAAGCACTTTGTCGACGAGGAGTCCTGTCATCGATCTGCCACTACTGTCCAGCACCCTAGGCGTCAGTCTGCCGGTCTTTACCATGGTATTCATCGGCGCAGCCCTCAGGCGCCTGGGTTGGATCGACCAGTCCTTCGTGAACACAGCGTCAAGCCTGGTATTTCGGGTCACCATGCCGACCCTGCTGTTCCTGAGTCTGTTGCGGGCCACCCCGGGGGATGACCTCAAGCTCGAGCTGGTAGCGTTTTATCTGGGCATCTCTGCGGTCATCTTCTTTATCATCTGGGCCTGGGCCCTGTGGCGCTGCCCCAGGGAGGACCGCGGGGTCTATGTACAAGGCGCCTTTCGCGGCAACTGCGGCATCGTCGGTCTTGCCCTGTCGGCCAACATGTACGGCAGCACCGGGCTATCACTGGGCAGCATCATGGCCGGCGGCATCATTATCGTAAACCTGGTCATGTCAGCTATCGTGCTGTCCGTCTACAGCCCCGTCGTCAGCTCGCGTCCGCTGGATATCCTCAAGGACGTCGCCACCAATCCGCTGATCATCGGTATCGCTGCTGCTCTGCCGCTGACCTACCTGCACGTCGATCTGCCAAGCTGGCTGATGACGTCAGGCGACTACCTGGCCTCTCTATCGCTGCCGCTGGCCTTGATCTGCATTGGCGGAAGCCTGAGCATCAAGGCCGCCAGGGAAAGCGGAGCCCTGGCCCTATCCGCAAGCCTGTGGAAACTTGTACTGATGCCAGCCATCGGCGTTGGCCTGGCCTTGGCAGCAGGCTATCGAGATACCGAACTTGGCATGCTGTTCCTGTTTCTGGGCAGTCCTACCGCCGCCGTTGCCTATGTGATGGCTCGCGGCGCGGGTGCCAATGAACGCCTCGCTGCCAATATCATCATGCTCAGCACCCTATTGAGCATCGTCACCATCAGCCTGGGGTTGCTGCTGCTGAGTGTTTGGCGCCTGATCTAGAGACATGCTGCGGAATTTGCTGCTGTCGATATCCAGCGACGAGTGATCCCATGGTTGCCTACCTATCATATGCGCTAAAATGAGTGAGCATTTTCGCAACCCCAACGCACTAAGTAAGAGCCAGAGAGATAGGTCTGCGGACGAGTGGCGTAATTCGTTCTTTCGTTACGCCTCATGCCACCTATGCCAGCTAGTTACCAAAGCGTTTATTTCCCACATTTACATCGTGCAAAGCAAACCACATTCTCTAAAAAGAATATTGGATCTAGCTTCGCTCAATCGATCCATATATAGATCTGATGCTTTATTCATCGCTATACCAATCATAACCCCCATATCAGCCCGTTCCGATAGTGGCATAACCTCCGCAAACACGCGACCATTCTCTTTTAAGTAGGATGAAACAAATATACCGAATTCGTCGTCACCTGAGTTAACGATATAACCCAAAAACATTAAATTTGATAACAATCGAGCACGCAAAGAGTATAATTCTCTCTCTCCGCGCTCGGATAGTCCTTCCTTTCCGTAAATATCATGGTCTCTGTAAAAATCCTTTACCATACGCTGCAAACAAGCAGCAGTGAACTCAATCAGGCGTTGTATTTCCGACTGATACGTCGCTATATTGCTTTCGACCTGTGAGACATAGGCATCATTAGTCCCTACACCAAACTCCACCCATTCGACAACATTGCCAATTCCGCTAGAAGCCATATCAAAGGCTGCCCTGCTCGACATAGAACATACGCCACTCAGACTAGTACCTCCATCGTCCATAAAACTACTAGACAAAATAGGTATCACCCTTGTATCTGACAATGTCTCTACATATCTATTTAAAAGGTCACGGTCTTTAGCAGTAACATTACCAGCATTATCCACCTCGACTCTATTGACGATGTCACTCACCCCAAGAGATGCCACTAACACCTCATTTCTGATGCCAAAAACAACATCAGACGACGCCATACTGGAATACAGTGTAAAAAGAATAAAGACGCAGCCCCTTGACCACATAACAACATCCCTCGTAACAACAACACGGAATAGAAAGTAAAAATATCGCGCCTGAATTCTCATCATTGAGAATTGATTTCACATCCTTGCCGTTGTTCTACATCCCCAACACCTCCAACAAGGACAGCTACTTACTTCATGGAGACGTTGCACACAAAGCGTTACATCCTCTGTCTTTCAGAGCTTCCTCTATACGCACAAGGTACTCTCTAAAAGGGGGTACAGAACCTTCACGTGCCGAACGAACGAGCTCTTCCGCTCGCTGACGTAATGGAATCGTCATCGCTGAAGAAAATTCAGCCGCCACTTCATCCAACGTTGAAGCGGTTTCCAGCCTGTGCTCGGTACTTATTTCCTCATCAGCTATAACATTCAATGAACCAACTATCATATTAAAGATTCCATTACGGAACATTGACAACCCTTCCATTCTTACCTTTGTTACTTCGTGAGAGGGCAATAGCCGAACAAATTCCTCCAGCACGGGAATCGTGTAAGAATTGCATCTTAATGAAAACACCATTAACGGTTCTAGCACAACGCTATAATTCAGTGCATTTTCTTTCATCATCAACTGCACTGAATCCAATGTCTCGTCACTAACATTTTCGCTAGAGCTAATCCTATCTTCGAGACCTCTCATCAAGAGCAACGTCGACGCCTCAGAGGCACCCCTGCAAGCTTCCATAATGATAGGTAAATCATCAGTAGAAGAGCGCTGTGCCAGCACCATTCCTTGGTCAACCAGTACATTCACAAGAGCACTTAATCTCTCAATATCGACGCTATCGAGTTTCTTGCCACTGTCGCGTTGCGAAAATGTTATAATCTCATCCAGTGCACTCTGGAATGTCTCTAATGAACTCTCTTCAGGTGCAGCATCTACGCGAGCGGCCAACAGAAAAACAACCATCAAAAAAGAAAACTTTCCCTTCACATCCGCCACCTCAAACGTTACACATCAGAATTCGAGAACCGTAGCGCCCCGTGCATAATATTCACATTGCATACTGCAGAAGTGTTTCGCCATCACACAGTATCATAGGTGGCATATTGTCCTTCTCATGCTACTCCATTCGGCATATTTGGTAAGAGACTTCATCGGCCATGAAAAAGCCCGGTGACAGTATCACCGGGCCTTGGTTACCTCATGAGGGGTAGCGCCAGCTAGATCCGCATCATGCCTCTCGCTGGCCATCCACCAGACGACGGAGCTTGAGCGGATTGCCGTCTTTCAGCGCGTCAGGCAGCAGGCTGTCGGGCAGGTTCTGGTAGCACACCGGACGCAGGAAGCGATGAATGGCAGCGCTGCCTACGGAGGTGGTACGCGAGTCCGAGGTCGCCGGGTAAGGGCCACCGTGAACCATGGCGTGACATACCTCGACACCGGTCGGCCAGCCGTTGGCCATCACTCGTCCGGCACGGCGCTCGAGGATCGGCAGCAGACCACGGGCGGCGTCGACGTCGCCATCGTCCATTTGCAGGGTGGCGGTCAGCTGGCCTTCCAGACCCTCGGCCAGGGCCTTAACCTCATCGAGGTCGGCACACTGCACCACCAGGGAGGTGGAGCCAAACACTTCCGCCTGCAGGGCGTCATCCTTGAGGAAGTCCTGGGCGTCGGCCACGAACAGCCCTGCCTGACACTGGTTGGGACCGTCGCCTGCCGGGCCGCGCGCCACTTCCCGGGCACTCTGGCTATCCGCCAGGGTCTTCACGCCCTGGGTGTAGGCGTCATGAATGCCGGGGGTCAGCATGGTCTGGGCGGAGGCCGACCGGATCGTCTCGGCGGCGGCCTCGACGAAGCCGTCCAGCGCCTCGCCCTTGACCGCGATGACCAGCCCCGGATTGGTGCAGAACTGGCCGGCGCCCATGGTCAATGAACCGATAAAGGCCTCGCCCAGCTCCCGGCCACGGGCCTTGAGGGCCTCGGGCAGCAGGAACACCGGATTGATCGAGCTCATCTCGGCGTAGACGGGAATTGGCTCGGGGCGTGCCTGCGCGGTCTGCATCAGCGCGGTACCGCCACTGCGGGAACCGGTGAAGCCCACGGCCTTGATCCGTGGATCGCTGACCAGGCCCTGCCCTACTTCACGACCGGAGCCGTAGAGCAGCGAGAACACGCCTTCGGGCAGCTCGCAGCGGGCCACCGCCTTTTGCACCGCGCGACCGACCAGCTCGGAAGTGCCGGGGTGGGCCGAGTGGGCCTTGACGATGACCGGGCAGCCAGCGGCCAGGGCCGAGGCGGTATCACCACCGGCCACTGAGAAGGCCAGCGGGAAGTTGGAGGCGCCGAATACCGCCACCGGCCCCAGCGGGATCTGGCGTTGACGCAGGTCGACCCGGGGCAGCGGCTGACGCTCGGGCAGGGCCGGATCATGGCG
>NZ_JAHVKS010000014.1:0-52199 GCF_019800705.1 Halomonas sp. DP4Y7-1
TTAGGCCTGCCGCCAGCGTTCAATCTGAGCCATGATCAAACTCTTCAGTTTAAAGTCTGATAGTCCGTTAAGCGGACCAAACTTGGCTCAAGGTTCAAACGTCTCGTTTGACGAGTCGCTTGCCTTGATATTTCAGTGACATTGTCACTGACTCATCGGCAAGCGCCCACATGAATTACCTGATCAATTTTTAAAGAGCGTGCTCTTGACTCTAGTGAGCTCAATGAGCGCCTCGCTGTTGCCGAGCGCTTTGCTCAGCGCCCTGCGAGGAAGGCGTATTCTACAGAATCGAAGCGTTTTGTCAAGCGCTTTCTTTTGCGTCCTGCAAGCGATGCTCGCAGACTTCAAAAGAGAGCGAAGCGTGCCTCAGCGCATCCTTTGATGCCCTGTCGGCGACTCCGATCAAGTGGCGAGCATTTTACCGATTTTTCGTTGCTCGTCAAGCAGTAATTTTTCCGAGAAGCTTCAAAAAGCCTTTTCAAATCAACTGCTTTTACCACTCTTTACCGCCTGTGACGTTTGCTCGTCGCCGGCAGCGGATGCGTACTTTACGGATCTACTGCCGGCTTGGCAAGGGATATTTTTAAAAAATGTCAGGCGCTGTCCGAGCCTTCTTCACGATGGCTGAACGCAGGCGAAGACTAGCCGCTACAACCTACTCGATGCCGTCCTGAGGCACACGCACCAGACCCTCCATCAGGATGCGTGCGCTACGACTCATGGTGGCCTCCTCGGCGACCCACTCATTCTCCTGCTGCCTGACGCCTGCCCCTACCCGCAGCGTGCCGGAGGGATGACCAAAGACAACCGAGACTCGCTCCTTGCCGCCTCCGGCAGCGCGGTTGACCAAGGTGCCAGGCACGGCGGCAGCCACACCAATAGCGACAGCAGCGGTTCCCATCATGGCGTGGTGCAGCTTACCCATCGACATCGCCCTGACCAGAAGGTCGATATCGCCGGCCTCTATCGACTTACCGCTGGACGCCGCGTAGCTCCTGGGAGGGGCAACGAACGCAAGCTTAGGCGTGTGCTGGCGACTTGCCGCGTCCTCTAGCCGGTTGATAAGCCCCATCTTGAGCGCACCATGCGCACGCAACGCTTCAAGCCGGGCTAGCGCAGCAGGATCCTCATTGATGTCTTCCTGGAGCTCGTCTCCCCGGTAACCGAGATCCGCGGCATCGACAAAGATCGTCGGGATGCCTGCGTTGATCAGGGTAGCGTCGATCCTCCCTCCGGCCACGATATCGTCGGGCACGCTGAGCTCGTCGACGACGTGCCCCGTGGGAAACATGCTGCCCTCCCCATCGGCGGGATCCTTGAAGGCGAGGTGAATCTCAGCGGCGGGAAAGGCGACGCCGTCCAGCACGAACTCGCCGGTTTCCTGTACCCGGCCGTTGCGCACCGGCACACGGGAGACGATCGTCTTGCCGATGTTGGCCTGCCAGATTCGCACCTCGACCTCACCATCATGGGGAATGCGCTCGGGCGCAATCATTCCACTCTCGATGGCGAAGGGGCCGACGGCTGACGAAAGGTTGCCACAATTGCCGCTCCAGTCGACGAACGGCTTGTCGATGGACACCTGGCCGAACAGGTAGTCGACGTCGTGATCTGGTGATTCGCTGGTACTGACGATGACAACCTTGCTGGTGCTTGAGGTGGCGCCCCCCATGCCATCAGTGTGCTTGCCGTAGGGATCCGGGCTACCCACCACACGCATCAACAAAGCGTCTCGGCTTGGCCCAGGGCGACGTGCAGATTCAGGAAGGTCGTCCTGGCGGAAAAACGTTCCTTTGCTGGTACCACCACGCATGTAAACAGCGGGAATACGAAGCTGCGGCAGGTTCGCCATGGTCACGCTACCTCCGACTCAAGAAAATCCTGAGCAAACCGCTGCAAGACACCGCCAGCACTGTAGATCGACAGCTCTTCAAAGGTATCGATGCGGCAGGTGACAGCAACGTCCTCGACCTCTCCATTCCCTCGCTGAATCTTGAGCGTCAAGCGGGCACCGGGCTGGATATCACCGCTGACATCAAAGGTCTCGCTGCCATCGATTCCCAGCGTCTTGCGTGTCGTTCCCGGCAGGAACTCCAGGGGGAGCACTCCCATGCCGATCAAGTTGGTACGGTGAATACGCTCGAACCCTTCTGCCACGATCACCTCAACGCCGGCCAGCCTCACCCCCTTGGCTGCCCAGTCTCGAGAGGACCCCTGCCCATAGTCGGCACCAGCAATCACGATCAGCGGCTGCTTTCTCGACATGTAGGTCTCGATCGCTTCCCACATCCGCATCACCTCACCTTCAGGCTCGAGCCGAGTCAGCGATCCCTGCTTGACCTCACCGTCGACCACCGCCATCTCGTTCACCAGCTTGGGGTTGGCAAAGGTCGCGCGCTGGGCGGTGAGATGGTCTCCTCGATGGGTCGCATAGGAGTTGAAGTCTTCTTCCGGCAAGCCCATCTTGGCGAGGTATTCGCCAGCGGCACTGGTCGGCAGGATGGCGTTTGACGGCGACAGGTGATCGGTCGTGATGTTGTCACCCAATACTGCAAGCGCCCTCAGCCCCGTCAGGGACCGCTCGGCTGCCAGCGCGCCTTCCCAATAAGGAGGACGGCGAATGTAGGTACTCATCTCACGCCAGTCATACAGCGGGCTGATCTCCTTGGACCTGTCAAACGTGGTGTCGAACATCGGAATGTAGACATCGCGGAAGTGTTCCGGCTTGACGCTCTCGGCAATGATCGCGTCGATCTCTTCATCCGCTGGCCACAGCTCCTTCAGGGTGATGGGGTTGCCCTCAGGGTCATGACCCAGCACGCCTTTTTCAATATCAAAGCGCACACTGCCCGCGATGGCGTAGGCGACCACAAGGGGCGGCGAGGCAAGGAATGCCTGCTTGGCATAGGGATGTATCCTGCCATCGAAGTTACGATTGCCTGACAGCACGGCCGTTGCGTACAGGTCACGCTCGACCACTTCTCGCTGAATCTCGGGATCCAGTGCACCGCTCATGCCGTTACAGGTGGTACAGGCAAAGCCGACGATGCCGAAACCAAGCTGCTCCAGCTCACTCAGCAGGCTGGATTCTTCCAGATAGAGCTGTACAGCCTTGGACCCAGGCGCCAGCGATGTCTTGACCCATGGCTTACGCGTCAGGCCCAGCTCATTGGCGCGCTTGGCGAGCAGACCCGCCGCGATCACGTTGCGTGGGTTCGAGGTGTTGGTACAGCTCGTGATCGCGGCAATGATGACCGCCCCATCCGGCATTTGGCCAGGCGTCTCTTCATAGGGCGCCACAATCCCCCGCGCTTCCAGCTCACGGGTGGACACCCGGTTATGGGGACTCGACGGACCGGCCAGAGTGCGCTCGACCGTGGACAGGTCAAAGTGCAGCACGCGTTCGTACTGGGCATCGACCAGACTGTCCGCCCACAGCCCCGCTTCCTTGGCATAGGTTTCGACCAGGGCGACCTGTTCAGGCTCCCGTCCGGTCAACCTCAGATAGTCCAGCGTCTGGTCATCGATGTAGAACATGGCCGCGGTGGCACCATATTCCGGTGTCATGTTGGAGATCGTAGCCCGGTCACCCAAGGTCAGGTGCGCGGCGCCTTCACCGAAAAATTCCAGATAGCTGGATACCACCCGCTCCGACCGCAGGTATTCGGTCAGGGCCAGCACAATGTCTGTCGCCGTGATACCCGGCTGTGGCTTGCCGCTAAGCTCTACCCCGACGATATCCGGTAGACGCATGTAAGAGGCTCGACCCAGCATCACGCTCTCGGCCTCCAGGCCGCCCACGCCGACGGCAATGACGCCCAGTGCGTCTACATGGGGCGTATGACTGTCGGTGCCGACCAGCGTATCCGGGAAGGCAACGCCCTCCCGCGC
The DNA here is from genome assembly GCF_019800705.1 of Halomonas sp. DP4Y7-1. Lineage (NCBI taxonomy): Bacteria > Pseudomonadati > Pseudomonadota > Gammaproteobacteria > Oceanospirillales > Halomonadaceae > Halomonas > Halomonas sp. DP4Y7-1. Next base: position 3,892 of record NZ_JAHVKS010000014.1, read on the forward strand.
CTGAATCACCGGCGACATCTTCTCCAGATTGATCTGGTGCATGATGCCGTTGCCCGGGGGAATGACGTCGACGTTCTCGAAGGCTTCACGGGTCCAGTTGATAAAGTGGAAGCGGTCCTCGTTGCGCCGATCCTCGACGGCGCGGTTCTTTTCGAAGGCACCCTCCTCGAACCCCGGATGCTCCACCGCCAGCGAGTGATCGACGATCAGCTGGGTCGGCACCACAGGGTTGACCTTCGCCGGGTCACCGCCCTTTTCGGCGATGGCGTCGCGCAACCCTGCCAGGTCTACCAGGGCAGTCTGTCCCAGAATGTCATGACACACGACACGCGCCGGGAACCAGGGGAAGTCCAGATCTCGCTTGCGTTCAATGAGCTGTGACAGAGATGCCCTGAGATCCTCCGGAGGACAGCGCCTGACCAGGTTTTCCGCCAGCACTCGGGAGGTGTAAGGCAAACGCTCATAGGCGCCGTCGGCGATGGCATTCACCGCTTCCCGGGTGTCAAAGTAGTCCAGCTCAGTGCCGGGGAGCGGCTTTCGGAAATCGGTATTCATGGCAGGAGTTCACGGTCGCTTGCACCATCGAATGCGGCTCGATGACACATGTTGTTAGAAGAAGCGGCAGGCAGAGTGCCTGCCGCTGCTGGCCGATACGCGAGTGTTGCGTCAATCGCGCTGCTCGATCGGCACCCAGTCAGAGTGTGCAGGCCCGGTGTAGTCGGCGCTGGGACGAATGATGCGGTTATTGTCACGCTGTTCAAACACGTGAGCGCACCAGCCGGTCACCCGCGAGCACACGAAGATCGGTGTAAACAGCTTGGTCGGAATGTCCATGAAGTGGTAGGCGCTGGCATGGAAAAAATCGGCGTTGCAGAAAAGCTTCTTCTCACGCCACATGACCGCTTCAACCCGCTCCGACACCGGATACAGGAAGCTGTCACCCACGTCCTCCGACAGCTTCTTGGACCACTCCTTGATGATGGCATTGCGAGGATCGGACTCGCGGTAGATGGCGTGGCCGAACCCCATGATCTTTTCCTTGCGCTCCAGCATGCCGAGGATTTCCTGCTCGGCCTCTTCCGGGCTCCGCCAGTTCTCGATCATCGCCATGGCTGCCTCGTTGGCACCGCCATGCAAGGGACCGCGCAACGAACCAATCGCCCCGGTCACGCAGGAGTGCATGTCGGACAAGGTCGAGGCACAGACCCGCGCAGTAAAGGTGGAGGCGTTGAACTCGTGCTCTGCGTAAAGGATCAGCGAGACGTTCATCACTCTGGCATGCAGCTCTGACGCGGGCGCATCGCGCAGCAAGTGCAGGAAGTGACCGCCGATAGACGCATCGTCTGTCTCGGTCTCGATACGCACTCCATCATGGCTGAAGCGGTACCAGTAGCAGATGATGGATGGCAGCGCCGCCAGCAGACGGTCGGCGACATCCTGCTGCTGGCCGAAATCGGCTTCCGTCTCGAGATTGCCGAGCATGGATGCGCCGGTACGCATGACGTCCATGGGGTGGGCATCCGCCGGGATCTGCTCCAGTACGGTCTTCAAGGCATCGGGCAGACCCCGCAAGCTCTTGAGCTTGGCAATGTAGTCGTCAAGTTCACGCTGGTTGGGCAACTTTCCCTTCAACAGCAGGTAAGCGACCTCCTCGAAGCGGGCCTTGTCAGCCAGCTCCTTGATATCGTAGCCGCGATAGGTCAGCCCCGACCCACTCTGTCCCACCGTGCACAATGCCGTGGCACCGGCACTTTGACCGCGCAACCCAGCGCCTCCGATCGGTTTGTCAGCCATGGCGTAGCTCCTTATGTCATCGTTGGACGTTGTTATAAAAAATGATCAAGCGTGATTGAGCGCGAAAGCGCGTCACCGCATCATCTGGCGAGCCGATGTGATGTCAGTCCTTGCCCTCGGCGAACAGCGCATCCAGCTTGCGTTCGAACTCGTGGTAGCCCAGCACGTCGTAGAGCTCTTCACGGGTCTGCATCATGTCCACCACATCGCGCTGATGGCCGTTGCTTTGAATACTCTGATACACCTGAAGCGCTGCTGCGTTCATCGCCCGGAAGGCTGAAAGCGGATACAGGACCAGACGACAGCCCACTTCGGCCAACTCCTGCTGACTGAACAGCGGGGTCGCTCCGAACTCTGTGATATTGGCGAGAATCGGTGCATCAACCCGAGCACAAAACGCGCGGTAGTCATCCAGGGTATGCACGGCTTCAGCGAAGATGGCGTCAGCGCCAGCCTCGATGCACGCATTGGCGCGCTCGATGGCAGCATCCAGCCCCTCTTTCTGAAAGGCATCGGTACGCGCGATCAAGTAGAAATCCGGATCGATGCGGGCGTCCGCCGCCGCCTTGACGCGATCCACCATCTCCTGCTGGGACACGATGGCCTTGTTGGGACGGTGGCCACAGCGCTTCTGCGCCACCTGGTCTTCCAGATGCACGGCCGCCACGCCTGCACGCTGCATTTCCTTGACCGTGCGCGCGATGTTGAAGGCCCCACCCCAGCCAGTATCGATATCCACCAGCAGTGGCAGGTCACTGGCACCGCAGATGCGGTGGGCATCTTCCACCACATCATTCATGGTGGTCATGCCCAGATCAGGCAGACCGAAGGACGCATTGGCAACCCCCCCGCCGGACAGGTAAATCGCCTGGTGGCCTGCACGTTCGGCCAGCATCGCGGTGTAGGCATTGATGGTGCCGACGATGGGTAACGGCGTATGGGCGGCAAGGGCTGCGCGGAAGCGAGCGCCCGGCGTCATTGAGCTAGGGGATGTCATGCAAGTCTCCAATCATGGTGGGGTCGAAAAATAGGCCATCAGCTACCGAGATCAGCACCGATGACCACATCGGGCTCATCACGGCCTTCAAGAGAGGCGGCATAGCGGGCCATGACGTTCTCGCGGGAAGCGCTGACATGGCGTCGCATCAGCAGCTCGGCAAGCTCGGCGTCCCCTGCCTCAATGGCGTCGACGATACGGTGGTGTTCGACAAACGCCTTCTGCGGTCTGGCACCGCTGGCACTGAACTGAGTGCGATACATGCGCACCAGGTAGTAGAGGTCGTCACACAGCAACGCCATGAGCATCCGATTGTGGCTACCTAGTACGATGCGGTAGTGAAAATCCAGATCGCCCTCGCGCTGGTAATAGGCTTCACCGCTGGCCAGGTCCGCCTGTTTCTCGTGCACGGCCAGGACCTCTCTCAGCCCGGCTATCTCGCTGGCCGTCATGTGCTCGGCCGCGATTCTCGCCGCCATGCTCTCGAGCGCCTCGCGTACATCGAAAAGCTCCATCAGCTCTTTCATCGATAGCTTGACCACCCGCGCCCCGACGTGGGGCACGCGCTCGATCAAGCGGTGCGCTTCAAGGCGGCGCATGGCTTCTCGCAGTGGACCACGGGATATGCCATAGGCCTTCGACAGGCCCGGCTCGGTGATCTTGCTGCCAGGCGCCAGCTCACCACGGACGATGGCGTCCTGCAGCTGGTGGAAAACACGCTCTGCCAGGGTCCTGACTTCGGGGGGTACCACTATCTCGTGTTCAGCGCTGGTCATGGCTTGATTGTCGACAATAAATGGATAACAGGAATGTAAGACAGGCCAAAGACTGGGTCAATGCCCGGCAAGGACCACAACCTTAGCCATTGGTTGTAGACAATACAACCCAAGGTGTCAGCACGGTGACAAATGCAGCGTTGAGGCAACGCCCGCGGCAACAACGACAAGTGTTTGCGTTGGCCGTAGAATACGCAGCCTGCACTACCCGAGGCCCCGCATGAACGCCCAGCTAGACATCACGCCAATGCCCTATCAGCCCACGCCACTCGGCTATTTCGAGTCACTCCGCTCGAGACCTGGTGCTGTGCTGCTGGACAGCGGCAGGCCTAAGGCTCCCGGCGGGAGGTTCGATATCTTGACCAGTGATCCGCTCGATCAACTGGAGATCGATCCGCTGGGCAAGGCGTGGGATGCGGAAGGCAACCTTGTGACGGGCTCTCCCTTCGCCGCTCAGCAACGCCTGCTCAACCGATTGCCGAAGACAGACCTGGTCTCCGAGCTGCCCTTTCTCGGAGGCTTGATCGGCTATTGGAGCTATGACCTGGGTCGCCTTATCGCCGGAGTCAAAGGCCCGGCACGCGCGAGCACCCGACTTCCCCTGGCACGACTGGGCCTTTACGACTGGGCCTTGATTCAGGACCACGAGCAACAACGAAGCTATCTCGTTGCCGACACGGCGCGACGTCAGCAGGTCCTCGCCTGGCTGCTCGAGCCTGCCGAAGACAGTCACTTCACACTGACATCCCGCTTCACCTCCAACCTCGACGAAGCGTCCTACCGCGACCGCTTTGAGCGTGTTCAGCACTACATTCGGGCAGGAGACTGCTACCAGATCAATCTTGCCCAGCGCTACTCGGCACGCTACCAGGGCGATCTATGGGGAGCCTACCGGTGCCTTCGAGCGGCGACCCCAACGCCCTTTTCCGGATTCATGTCGTGGCAAGGCCGTCACGCTGAACAAGGTCTCCTGTCGGTGTCTCCAGAGCGCTTTATCGAATGCCGGGAAGGCACCGTGGAAGCACGGCCCATCAAGGGCACTCGTCCTCGTGGACAGTCGCCGGCCGAAGACTTGGCCCTCGCTGAAGAACTACGGCAAAGCGTCAAGGACCAAGCCGAGAACGTCATGATCGTGGACCTGCTACGCAATGACCTGGGGCGAGTCTGCGAAACCGGCAGTGTGAACGTTCCCCAGCTGTGCGGTCTGGAAAGCTACGCCAACGTGCATCACCTGGTCAGCATCGTGAGTGGAAAGCTGCCGCCACACACGCCACCGCTGACCCTGATGGAGGCAGCGTTCCCTGGGGGATCCATCACCGGGGCACCCAAGATTCGCGCCATGCAGATCATCGACGAACTGGAGCCAGACAGACGCAGTGCCTACTGCGGCAGCCTCGGCTATGTCGATGTTCGTGGCCATATGGACACGTCCATCGCGATTCGCACGGTGGTGGCCGATGACAAGCATCTGCATATCTGGGGAGGCGGTGGTCTAGTGGCCGATTCCGAGGCAGACGCTGAGTACACTGAGACCCGAGACAAGATTCGCCACCTGATGTCAGCCCTGGGCGATAGCAGCCATCAGGACTGACCCGCCCAAACCAATGGGAATAAGAACCCTTATCGCTAATCGATAAACGCTATATAAGAACCGAACCAATCGATATTGGGGCCGGACTAGCGCCTTTTGGTAGGGTAGCGGCAAAACACACACTGGAGGTCGCCGTGACGCCCTTTGACCCCAATGCCTTCGTCCTGGAACATGACCAGGCGACGCCCAAGAACATCCTGAAAGCCGCCTATGAGGCCTTCGGCCAGCTGACAGTCTCCTTCTCCGGTGCCGAAGACGTGGTACTGATCGACCTGGCCCTCAAGGTAGCGCCCAAGGATAAGGTGCACGTCTTCTGCCTGGATACCGGACGGCTGCATGCGGAAACCTACGAGTTTATCGAGCGGGTGCGCGAGCACTACGCCATCGAGATAGACATCCGCTTTCCTGATCAGCAGGCAGTTCAGGACCTGGTTCGCGAGAAGGGCCTGTTCAGCTTCTATCAGGATGGCCACCAGCAGTGCTGCGGTATTCGCAAGGTAGCGCCATTGCGTGAACGCCTGGCGGGACTCCCCGTCTGGGTCACCGGGCAGCGTCGCGATCAAAGCCCAGGCACCCGCTCTCAGCTGCAGATCGCCGAACGCGACACCACCTTCGGCAGTGAGTCATCACCGCTGTACAAGATCAATCCATTGACCCACTGGTCCAGTGAAGACGTCTGGAACTACATCCGCTCCTTCGATGTGCCTTACAACCGTCTGCATGAGCAGGGCTACGTCAGCATTGGTTGCGCACCCTGCACCAGGCCCATCCTTCCCGGTCAGCACGAACGTGAAGGGCGCTGGTGGTGGGAAGACCAGGGCGGCAAGGAGTGCGGTCTGCACGTCCTCAACCTGCCCCCGGTGGCCGCCAAGGATTAAGCGTCCACCGGCACGAGCGTCGAGCTGAATCAAAAAAAGCGCCCTTCGGGGCGCTTTTTGGTGTCCTGCGGCTACGCTTCTGCTGCTTACCTCAGCGTACTGGCAGCTCGATACCCTCGAACAGGGTGTGCTCATGCCGGGGCCCTGCCGCCAGCGCCGCATCCACCAGATCTCGATCAAGGTGGTCGGCAAACTGTTTCAAGAAGTCATACATGTAGCCACGCATGAAGGTTCCTCGACGAATGCCGATCTTGGTGGTGGAACTGTCGAACAGATGGCTGGCATCCAGCGCCACAAGATCATGATCCAGCTCTTCATCCACCGCCATGTGCGCCACGATGCCCACGCCGAGGCCAAGCCGCACATAGGTCTTGATCACATCGGCATCAGCGGCCGTCAGCACCACATTGGGCGACAGGCCCCGAGCCCTGAAAGCATCGTCGAGCTGAGACCGACCGGTAAAGCCAAAAACGTAGGTCACCAGGGGGTGTTCGGCCAGTTCATCCAGGCCCAGTCGCTCTACCCCCGCCAACGGATGATCGCGCGGCACCAGCACACAGCGATTCCAGCGGTAGCAGGGCAACAGCACCAGATCATTGAAGAGTTCAAGGGATTCGGTGGCGATGGCAAAGTCCGACTGCCCTTCACTCACCATCTGAGCGATCTGCTTGGGCGTCCCCTGCTGCATGTGCAAGGCCACGTCAGGATATCGCTGGGTGAACGACTGAATCACGGGAGGCAGACAATACCGGGCTTGGGTGTGCGTAGTGGCAATGGCCAGGCTTCCACGTCGCTCATCCGAATGTTCCTGAGCCACATCCTTGATATTGGCCGTCAACCGCAGCACCTGACCGGCCAGCTCGATGATCGCTTCGCCAGCCGGGGTGACTCGGGTAAGGTGCTTGCCACTGCGCGCGAAAATTTCCACCCCCAGCTCGTCCTCGAGCAGGCGGATCTGCTTCGAGATCCCTGGCTGGGAGGTGAACAGACTCTGGGCGGTCGCCGATACATTGAGGTTGTGGCGGGAAACCTCCCAGATGTAGCGCAGCTGCTGTAATTTCATGGCCGGAGCTTACCTCGTCCGAAGTCGTCGGATTGGTGCAAGAGAGATGCGGCAAGGCGCTCAATGGAGGTATCAGCCATGTTCGGCATGGCGTAAATGCCTTTTACGTACAATAGTTGCCATGGCAACGGACTCGTTCGTAAGAGGGGCCACCGCCGCCCGGCACATACCAAAGCGCCATAAAGAACCCTGCGGTGATTACTTTATAGCATAATGAGATCGATTGCAGCGGTTCGTAAGCTGACTAAGAAACTATCGACCCAATATTTGCCAGCGTATTGGCCGACCGCTACCATCGTGCCACCGGACATGGCGGACATGTCCCCCATTCCGCTCGATGAAGCGCAACATATATGGAGAAACACATGGCTAACAATGTCGATGTCACCAATGCCAACTTCGAGCAGGAAGTTCTGCAGGCCGATTCCCCGGTATTGCTGAAGTTCTGGGCTCCCTGGTGCGGTCCGTGCAAGGTGATGGCACCGGTGGTCGATGAAGTCGCCGAAGAGCGTGACGGCGCCCTCAAGGTGGTCAGCATCAATGTGGACGACGCCCCTGAAATCGCCGCCGAGCAGGGCGTGCGCGGTGTACCCACCGTCATGCTGTTCAAGTCAGGCGCCAAGGTTGCTTCCTTGGTGGGCGCTCAGTCGAAGTCTCAGCTGACCCAGTTCATCGAACAGAACGCCTGAGCAGCACGACCTGACGAGCGCTCGGCACGGCACCGCCTGCATAAGACGAGTCAGTGCTGACACATCGAACCCGACGCCTGTGAACAGGCGTCGGGTTCGATGCTTTTAGGCCTTCATCTCGGCATGCTGCCAGGCCACTCGCGCGCTTACTTGCGCAGCACGTAGCGCAGGATCTCCACCACCTGATCAGTGCTGGTCGCCCAAGCCTGAGCGTCAGCGTCGACCTCCTTGAGAGGGTGCACGATCTCTTCTGCGTGCAGGGTGACATAGGGTTTGCCAAGCGCCGCACAGTACCCCGCGTCGAAGGCCGCATTCCATTGCTTGTACTTGTCACCAAAGCGCACGATGACCAGGTCGCTCTCGCCGATCAGGGTTCTGGTGCGAATCGCATTGACCCGCGATGACTGATGGTCCCGCCAAAAGCCCTCCCCGGGCACGCCGAGCATATCACCAGCTGCATCACTGGCATCATGGTCGGTCACCGGCTGGGTGAAGACGACGTCGAGCCCCGCCTCCCGGGCGCCCTGCTTGATCTCCTCACGCCAATCGGTATGTATCTCTCCAGACAGGTAGACGGTAAAGCTCATTGCATCGTTTCCTTTGTAGGGTTAGACCGGCTGTTTCAAGAAGCACACTCATCGTCTCATCCGAGGCAGGCCTCGCGGGCACGGCGCAACCCCTCTTCTCTCTGAGCCGGCCAGCTGTTAATTTTATTCGGGTGGTGATGACGGGACATGGAGCGCCCTCTGGCTCAGCCATGATACCTGGTGGTCGGAACCACACAACCACGTGCCGACCGCTGACACTGCCTTCTTCATGGCCAGCACCGATGAGAGACGGCGACAAGGAACCTAGATGCAAGACACGGACCCCACTGACAACGCAGCACCGATGTCCTCGGCAGATACGCGCGAGATCAATCGTCGTCAGGGCCACTTCGCCAGCCAGGACACCTTCTGGCTGTTTGGCTACGGTTCGCTCATCTGGAAGGCCGACATCGCCTATCGCAAGCGTCGTCCCGCCCTCATTCATGGCTACAGCCGACGCTTCTGGCAAGGATCCCACGATCATCGGGGGACACCAGACGCGCCCGGGAGGGTCGCCACCCTGGTGCGTGAGGAAGGCGCATCATGCCTGGGCATGGCCTACCTGATCGGCCCCGAAGCGCTCAGCCCACTGGATTTGCGCGAGAAGAATGGCTATCTGCGAGCCAGTGTCACCCTGCACTTCGTCGACCATGGGACGAATGGCGATCAGCCCCGGAACCAGCACCAGGTCTCGGCCACACCTCAGACAGCAACGGGCTTGGTGTATATCGCCAGTAGTGACAACCCGGCATACCTTGGTGATGCACCGGTCGATCACATCGTCCAGCAGATCGCCCGATCCCACGGACCCAGCGGCCCCAACAGCGATTATCTGCTGAACCTTGCGGATGCGCTGAGCGACCTTGGCGGCGACGATGCCCACGTCTTCCAACTGGCACAGCGGTTACGCCAGCGAATGCGCCAGGCGGCCCCTCAGTCGTCTTGTCTTGAGTGAGCGCCGCCCTGCCCTGTTCTCAGCACACTGTTCTCCGAAAACCGTTCTCGAAAAACTGCTCTCGAAGCGTAGGTCTTGACCTGTTATCGCTGATCGGATGCCGCTTAACTGTCTTCGATGACCTGTCTTACATGGCTTCTTTCGATGATCGTTGGCAGTACACCGTGCCTTGACCGCATGGACCGCTCGCGGTGATCTGACCGACACTGCGCTTTACGGCAGCCCGAGCCCTGTCAGCCGACAGGTCGCTTCTGCCCTTTACTCGCTGGAGACCCCAGATGAGCGTCACTCTTGAAGACGTCAGACACGCCGCTGACGCCATTGGTAGCCATATCGTGCGCACCCCGTTGCTGCACTCTGCCACCCTGTCGCGCCTGACCGGTTGCGAGCTGTATATCAAGTTCGAGAATCACCAGTTCACCGCTGCCTTCAAGGAGCGGGGTGCGCTCAACCACCTGCTCGCCCTGACCGAAGCGGAGCGCAAACGTGGCGTCATCGCCATGTCAGCCGGCAATCATGCCCAGGCCGTGGCTTATCACGCTTCGCGGCTGGGCATCCACGCCGTCATCGTCATGCCGCGTCACACCCCAAATCTGAAGGTCAGCAACACCCGTGCTCTGGGGGCCGAGGTCCATCTGCAGGGAGATGGCGTTGACGAGGCAGGTGCCTACGCGGCGCGCCTGGCCGACGAACATGACTACGTCTTCGTCCATCCCTACGACGATGAGAAGGTGATTTCAGGCCAGGGCACTATCGCACTCGAAATGCTGGAGGACGAGCCGTCACTCGAGGCGCTGGTCATTCCCATCGGCGGTGGCGGGCTTATGGCAGGCAACGCCGTCGCGGCCAAGGGACTTAACCCCTCCATCGATCTTCTTGGCGTGCAGACCGCACGGTTTCCTGCCATGCAGCAAGCCCTGGCCGGCGAGCCGATTCACTGCGGGCGTGCCACCATTGCAGAAGGCATTGCGGTGAAGCAGCCCGGCCAGATCACGCGGGAACTGATCCGCCAGCACGTCGGTGACATCCTGATGGTCGATGAAGCGGATATCGAGCGCGCTATCCTGATGCTGCTGGAAATCGAGAAGACGGTGGCTGAAGGCGCTGGTGCCGCAGGACTTGCCGCGGTGCTGAGCCAACCCGAGCGCTTCCGTGGTCGCAAGGTAGGACTGGTACTGTGCGGCGGCAATATCGACATGCAGGCGCTATCGTCCGTGATTCAGCGAGGACTGGTCAGGTCAGGCCGGATCGTGCGCGTACGCGTCGGCATCTCGGATGTCCCGGGCTCCTTGTCCGAGCTCACGCAGCTGCTGGCTGAGCAGCGCGCCAATGTCATCAGCATCACCCACCAGCGCACCTTTACCGACCTTTCACTGCGAGCTACAGAAGTCGAGGCCACCCTGGAAACCCTCGGCAGTGAGCACACCCGCGACGTCCTGGCAGCGCTTCGCCGCGAAGGCTACGACCCGGTGATGCCCGCCAACGAAGTCCACCCCGATGAACGCTACGCCAGCGCTGACGAGTCAAAGGGGACATCCCAGCGCTGAGCACAGAGCACTGCGAGTGCTAAGTCACTCGCATGGCCCCAGTGGTATCACGAAGTGAATCGCCAGGTGAATTGCCACTGGGGCACCCCTGACATCCCTCTGCCAGCATCATTCTCGCAACAGCCCCGCGGAGCGCAGTGCATTGCCTGTCGCAGGCCCCAACTGAGCCAGGACATTCAGCTGAGTACCAAGCTCTGTCACTTGTCTCTCCTGGGCGAGTTGTTCCACGCGGGCAGCCTGAGCCTCGACGGCCTGACAGCCTAACGAGGCCGAAATCCCCTTGATATCGTGGGCCAGCTGCGCAAGCTGCCCGTGGTCATGCTGCGACAGTGCATCACGCATCTCCCCCAGTCGCGCCGGATAGCGCTGCAGATAGCTGGCGATCATGCGACTGAGGGCCTGCGGTGAGAGCACCTGACGCAGCTCCTCGACGGTGTCTCCCGACAGCAAGGTCTCGTCCACACTGATCTGGGTTTCCAGCATCGGGGCCACGACCGTCGGAGCCACCTCTTCGCCGTCTGCCGCTACTGCGGCAGACTTCACTATCAGCGCGTCTCGTTGAACATACTGACGCAACATCTCGGCCAGCTCTCTTCGCGAGAACGGTTTCCCGATGACATCATCCATCCCTGCATCCAGACAGGCACGATGGTGCTCGGGCATCACATTGGCGGTGACGGCAATAACCGGCAGTCGCCTGACCCGGTGGCCCTGATCAGCCATTGCCTGCTCGTGGGCTCGCCAGCGGCGAGTGGTTTCCAGCCCGTCCATCACCGGCATCTGCATGTCCATCAGCACCAGATCGAAGTTGCGCTGCATCAGCACTTCCAACGCCTGCTGGCCATTGCCCACCAGCTCGCAGGTCTGGCCCAGCCGCGACAGCATCGCCACCACCAGTTCTCGATTCAGAGCATTATCCTCGACCACCAGGATATGACGGCAGGACAAGGCCTGTGAGGAGGGGCTGGTCGCCTCTTCTACTCCTTCCACCACCGGCAGACGAAGATCAAACCAGAAGCGGCTTCCCGAGCCTGGCTGGCTTTCCACCTTGAGCTCGCCGCCCATGGCCGCCACTAGCTGAGAGCAAATGGCCAAGCCCAAGCCCGCTCCTTCATGACGCCGGGACAATGCAGAGTCTGTCTGCTCGAAGGGTTCGAAAATGCGCCGCTGATCTTCCTCGGCGATTCCACACCCGGTGTCGTAGACCATGAACGTCAACACGTCATCGCCCTTGCCGGCAACCCTCAGCATGACGAAGCCACTCTCGGTAAACTTGAAGGCATTGTTGAGCAAGTTCATCAACACTTGGCGAAGTCGGTGTACGTCTCCGTCCACCCAGGCAGGAAGAGAAGGAGCGACCCGCATCAGGAACTGGACATTGCTACGACTCTGGGTTTGATAGCCCGTGGCCAATTGGTCGAGCATCCTGGGCAATTGGAAGGGCTGGCGCTCGACGGCCAGGTGACCGGCCTCAATGCGGGTATAGTCCAACACATCGTTAATGACCGATCGCAGTCCCGCAGCACTGTCCCGCAACCCATCAATTTGCCGACGCCCCTGCTCACTGAGGGCTTCATCGCACAGCAGGTCGGCCATTCCCAGCACTCCGTTCAGGGGCGTGCGTACTTCATGACTCATGATCGCCATGAAGTCGGACTTCGCACGGTTTGCCACCTCCATGCGATGGTAGGCTTCGCGCAACGCCTCAGACTGAGCTTCCAGCAACTGCGTCTTCTGCCGATGCTGGCGTGCCTCCTTGACCAGTGCCCAGATCAGTACACCGCCGGCCAACAGGGACAGTAGCACGGCAATCAGCATGGCGACGTAGAGTTGATCCAGCACATGCATATCCCTGCTACGTTCTTCGGCGGATACTCGGCCATGCTGTAACATCAATTGACGACTTAACTCCTGGGCGTCTGCCAGGCGGTTGTTCAGCGATCGCCTCAGGTCCTCATCATAGGTGAGCTGGCCATTGGCGAGCGCAGCAAAGCGCTCGTCCAGGGACTGCATGATGCCCTCTATCTCGCCGATCAGTTCACCTGCTGCTGCATGATTGGCCAGGAAGTTCGCCGCCTGTCCTTCGAGCAAGAACACGAAGCGTCCGTAGAGCAGCTCGAACTCCAGCAACGTTTCATCCAACTCCGTATCGCCCCGTTGCCAAAGCGCCAACCGCAGATCCCTCAACGCACGATCATATTGGTAGAGCGTCCAGGTGACCGTATCGATGTCACGGTGGTGAAGTGAGTTACTGCGGTCATAGATCAAGCCGCCCGTGATCACCACGGCGACGATGAAGACGATGGCGGCAACGGCGGGCGCCTTGATGCGCAGAAGCTGGGGCATGGCCAATCAGCGCACCTCGATTCGAGCGACTTGCCAGACAGAACGACTGAAGTAGATGTTCGTCTTGAGGTCAGGCTCTTCGTCAAAAGGGTAGATCACGAACAGCGGCCCCTTGTCGCGAATGCGCATGGGCTCGCCATCACGGCGCATGGCCAGAATGACGTCATGCTGCTCGGCATCTTCAATCGGAATCAGCGACTCGTAATCCTTGATCGCGATCACACGCAGCTCACTGCCTTCAGCACCAGCGGCATCGAGCACATCGCGCAGGAGAGGACCAGAGAACCGCGACTGACCGTCTATCCAAGGGTTACCGGTGATCACGTCATGCTGCGGCAAGGACTCCAGCATACGAGCATCGAAGTGGGCTTCGTCTTCGACGTTGGGAGACGTAAGCTGACCGGAAAGCGTGAGAATGACACGCTCCTGTGGAGACTCCAGAGCCAGCGAAGGGCCTGTCGTCATCAGCAACATCACCAGAGCCATGAGTCGCCACGTCTGTACTGCTTTGCTGCACCATCCCTGCTGCCGCTGCATAAAATCTCTCCGCTGAAGACCGAGCTTTCCTGTGAAACTGTGCCGTATCAGCAATATGCTACTGCCAGTGCTGCCTCAAGGGAAACTCTGGGTCAACCCTGATCACAGCACCAACGGCCGCGAAAGAGCGTAAACTGTCCTCAAGATCGGCAATGAGATGGGGAGACAGCGACCCCATCACACAGCCGTGCGCCATTCGCAGAGCCTGCGCCAGCCACAGACGAAGCAACAACGGTGAGAGCAGAACCCTTGGGGTCAGTCAGTCAAGCACGCGGCAAAACGGGTTTAGCGCAAGCTGTCGAACACACCTGCCTGGCGCCAGGCCAGGCCAGTCTGGGTGCCCATCTCTTCTAGCTCGCTGATCAAGGACGCGACCGCCTCCAGCCGCTGCTCCCCGACGCAGTCCAGAAGTCGCTGCGCAACCTCGGCCACCGCGAGACATCCCAGGGTACGGGATGCATGCTGTAACTCGCTGGCCTCGGACACCAGCACCGACAGGTCACCTTCCTCACGGGCTTGAGACATACGCGCGATGCGGGCCGGAAAGCGCGCGAGATAGCCACGCACCATGCGCTCCAAAGCATCCGCGGAGACCATCGAACGCAACTCCTGAAGGGTGGTGGAGGCGATCACTGCTGGGCGGTCGACAGAGCCCTCAGCGGGGCTGTGAAAGGAGCCATCAGCGGGGTTGTGGAAAGAGCCATCAGCGGGGTTGTGAAAAGAGCCATCAGCGGTTTTTCCGAGAGAGCCATCAGCGGTTTTTCCGAGAGAGCCATCAGCGGGGTCGTGGAAAGAACCATCAGCGGGCTTGTGAACAACACCCTGTTGGATAACGCCCTTGCCATCCAGGGAGGGGTAGACCCGTGAAGGATAGCGCTCCAGCACGCAGGCAAGGTCGTGGCGCGTGAAGGGCTTGCCGATCAAGTCGTCCATGCCCGCCTCCAAACTTGCCCTGCGATGCTCTGGCAGCACGTTGGCCGTCACTGCAATGATCGGCAGACGGTAGTCTTCATCGCCATCCACACCACGCCCAGCGCGTTCCTTGTCACGCCACCTTCGGGTCGTCTCCCATCCATCCATTACCGGCATCTGCAAGTCCATCAAGACCAGATCAAACTCGCGTTTTGCCAAGACTTGCAGGGCTTCCTCGCCATTGGCGACCCGCTCGCAGGACTGCCCCAGCCGGGCCAGCATACTGGCCACCAGCTCGCTATTCAGCGGATTGTCATCCACCACCAGGACATGATGCGGTGCCAACGCCTCTAGCGCAGCGCTATGGGTGGTCTCCTCCAGCGCCGCTTCATCGCAGGCAGGTAATGGCAGCTCGAACCAGAAACGGGAGCCACTGCCCAACTGGCTGTCCAGCTTGAGGTCTCCGCCCATGGCGCGGACCAGATTACGGGCGATGGGAAGCCCCAGGCCGGCACCATCGTGGCGTCGGGCCATGACCGAGTCAGACTGCTCGAAGGGCTCGAAGACGCGATCCACATCCTGCTTCGAGATACCGCATCCCGTGTCATAGACCACAAACGAAATTCTCTCATCCTGAGCGCGGCTGACGCGCAGCATCACGAAGCCCTGGCGCGTGAACTTGAACGCATTGTTGAGCAGGTTCTGCAGGACCTGGCGCAGCCGATGCAGATCGCCAAGTACCCAATCCGGCAGGTCAGGGGCCAGTCGCATCAAGAACTGTACGTCGCTCTGATGGCGTGAACGATACCCAAGCGTCGCCTGCTCGAGCATTCCCCGCAGGGCAAAGGGTTCCTGCTCCACATCGATGCGCCCGCTTTCCAGACGAGTGAAATCAAGCACATCGTTGATAACGCTTTTCAGACCGGTCGCACTGGCCTCGAGGCCCTCGATATGGCGCTTGCCCTGCTCACTCAGGGTTTCGTCCCGCAAAAGGTCAGCCATACCCATGACGCCGCTCAACGGCGTGCGCATCTCGTGACTCATGATCGCCATGAAGTCGGTCTTGGCGCGGCTTGCGCTCTCGGCTCTCTCCACCGCATCCTTCAATGCGCGAGACTGCGCTTGCAACAGCTCAGCCTTGAGCGTGTGCGCACGCCCTTCACGCATCAGAGCCAGTACCAATACGGTGCCAGCTCCCATGATCAACACGATACAGGCCAGCACCACCCCATAGAGGCGCAGTAACGACTGCGTATCACGGGTGCGAATGTCAGCCACGCTAGCCTTATGCTGCAGCAACATGTCGAGACTTGAGGCCTGCAGCTGCGTCAGTGTCTGCCGCAGTGACGCTCTTGCCGTTTTATCCAGCGGCGCCCCGGCCACGAGATCCCCCACCCGCACAGCCAGCTCGTCAATCAGCTGTTCACTCTGCAGATAAAGCGCTTGGGAGGCCTGGGTCTGACGCAGGAAGGCGCGGGTTTGCCCTTGTCGTAACAGGTCATTGCGCCCCTGCAGAATCTCGAAGTCCAGCGCCAGCTCATCGATGGCATCAGCCGGCGCTTCGGCCACAAGGATGCGCATTTCTCGCACCATGCGATCGAATTGATACAGATTCCAGGTGACAGTATCCAGAATTCGATGCTGAAGTTCCTGCTGACGATCAAAGGTCAAACCACCCGCGACCAACGCGGCCACGAAGAACATCACGGTGGCCGTCGCGGCTACCCGCGAGCGATAGGGCAAACTCAGCATGTCCGGACCCTGGGCCGCAAGACGTCAACGCACATCGATGGACTCCACTTGCCAGACCGAGCGCGTCAGATACACCGCGTTATAGAGATGGGGCCGCTCATCAAAGGGATAGATGACAAACAGAGGGCCTTGATGGCGCACCTCGAGCACATTGCCATCGCGAGACATCGCCAGGACAATGCCGAAATCTCTCGCGTCTCCCACGGGAATGGTCGCCGCAAAATCATTCAGTGCCCCAACCCGCAGTTCCATGCCGCGAGCATCTACTGCCTCCAGCAAGGCCATCAGCAGTGGACCGTCGTAGACCGATGCTCCGTCGTACCAGGGAAGGTGGGTGCTGATGCGCCCTTGATCCAGCGCAAGTAGCATATCGCGATCAAACCATGCCTGATCACCCACGTTGGTGATACCAATATCGCCGGATACCTTCAGCAAGGGTTTGCCAGCAGGCCGCTCAAGCGCCATCGCCAGGGAAGACACCAAGGTCAGCCCAAGAACCGCAAAATGCCAGCGATATCGCACATTTCCCCCTTTGCCGAGCTCGATGCTCGGAGGCGTTTCCGGCTTATCGTCTTCGCTTGTATGCTGATTCAGCCGTACCGAATGTTAAAATAGTAAATCATAGGACACAATTCGTCACGTGATGAAACGCAAGGGCTCCCATGCCTCCCACCAATGCTCTATGGCCCGACGACATGCCCACCTTGCCCTCTGCCATGGCACCAGCGGCGCCTTATGATCGGCCAAGTTCAGCCGCCAACCAGTCCGCCAGATCATTGGCATGAGGATGACGCGGGCCGTGCGCCCCGGAGGCCAAATGCAGGGTCAGACAGGCCTCCGTGGTCACGAACCCCCAAGGAGCAAGCAAACGCCCAGCACGCACGTCGTCTTCCACCAGATAGTCCGGGGAGATGCCCACGCCCAGCCCCACCAGTGTCGCCTCGAGCATATAGGTAAGATGCTCGAAGCCCTGTCCCATGGAGAGGCCTTCAACGCTCATCCCCTGCTGGGAACACCAGTCACTCCAGGCTGACGGCCGCGAGCGAGTATGCAGCAAAGGATGCCCCAGGAGCTCTTGCGGCTGCCGCCGGCCCGCCCCTTGAGTGGACGCGACCTGATAATGCGGGCTGTGGACAGGGCCGATACGCTCCTTCCCCAGCACTCGAATAAGCGCACGCTCGTCGGGGCTATCGGGCAGGCGCTGGAACCGCAGCACACCGTCCGCTCCTGGCGGCACACCTTCCCCTTCTTCACTGGCACTCAGGTGCAGTTCCAGCGTCGGAAGCGCCGTCTTCAGCGCCGCCAGGCGCGGGATAAACCAGCGAGCCAGAAATGAGCCGGGGCAGTTCAGCACAAAGGGGCGCCCCTGTCCCCGCTGCGACACGTCACTGCACACTCTGGCTAACGCTCCTAGATGGAAGCCGATGGCATCGGCGAGCTCCTGACCCGCCTCGGTCAGGCGCACTCCTCTGCCCTCCCTTTCCAGCAGGTGCACGCCCAGCTGCTGCTCAAGCCCCTTGATCTGACGGCTCACGGCCCCGTGGGTAAGGTGCAACGCGGTCGCGGCCCGGGACACGCTGCCCAGTTCCGCTACCGCCTCCAGAGCTCTCAGCGCTCGCATTGACGGCAGCCTGTCCCCTGCCAAGGTGACGGGCGCTCCCCGGCGTCCCTGATCTGTCATGATGCACCTCCGACCACGGCCAGATATGTGAATTTTTCTCACAGATTAGTGCAACGATATCGATTTTTCAGGTGTCCGTCAGCGGTTATTCTTGGCCTCGACACCCATGGCGCTGGTCGCGCCGCGACAGCTTTGGAGCTTCCGATGAGCCAACACGACACGACACAGAGCCTCCGCCAGGGGCCCGACTCAAGAGGGTTCTTTGGTGACTTCGGGGGACGCTTTGTCGCCGAGACACTGATGCCGTTGATTCTTGACCTGCAGCGGGAATATGAAGCAGCTCGCAAAGATCCACTGTTCGCCGACGAGCTGGCACGGCTTTCTGCCGACTACGTGGGCCGCAAGAGTCCGTTGTACTTTGCCGAACGTCTGACCGAGCATCTGGGTGGCGCACGCATCTACCTCAAGCGCGAGGACTTGATGCATACCGGCGCTCACAAGATCAACAACGCCCTTGGCCAGATTCTACTGGCACGCCGCATGGGCAAGCGTCGCATCATCGCCGAAACCGGGGCAGGCATGCACGGTGTAGCGACCGCCACCGTGGCGGCACGCTTCGGCATGGAGTGCATCATCTACATGGGCAGCACCGACATCCACCGCCAGCAACCCAATGTACAGCGCATGCAGCTGCTTGGCGCCAAGGTGATTCCCGTGACCGCCGGCGATGGGACCCTGAAGGATGCCATGAACGAGGCCCTGCGAGACTGGGTCACCCACGTCGATACCACCTTCTATATCATCGGCACGGTGGCAGGCCCTCACCCCTATCCTGCCATGGTGCGTGACTTCCAGTCGGTCATCGGCCAGGAGGTTCGCGAGCAGCTGTTCGACAAGGAACAACGCTTGCCCGACTCCCTGGTGGCCTGCATCGGCGGCGGCTCCAACGCCATGGGACTGTTTCATCCCTTCCTGGATGATCAGGACGTGGCATTGATTGGCGTAGAGGCTGCTGGCGAGGGGCTCGACACTCCTCGTCACGCCGCCAGCCTGAAAGGCGGACGTTCAGGCGTGCTGCATGGCAATCGCACCTTCCTGCTGCAGGATGCGGAGGGACAGATCAGCGATGCGCACTCGATTTCCGCCGGCCTCGACTACCCCGGCATTGGTCCCGAACATGCGTGGCTGCATGCCATTGAGCGTGCCGAGTACGTGGCCGCCAGTGACCGCGAGGCGCTGGACGCGTTCACCTTGCTGTGCCGTAAGGAAGGCATCATTCCTGCGCTGGAGTCGTCCCATGCCCTGGCAGAAGTGATCAAACGTGCGCCCGGCCTCCCCCAGGATCACCTGATGGTGGTGAACCTCAGCGGTCGCGGCGACAAGGACATGACCACCGCGACGCAATGCTTGGCTGAAGAGTTAGGGCTCGACACCGCCAATGGCCCGGTCTGACCTGCGCCCCTTATCCTCAGGAGAGACATGATGACATCCCCAGCCACTTCACAAGGACGCCTGGCCCAGCGCTTTGCCGCTACCCGCCAGCAAGGCCGCGCCGCCCTGGTGACCTATATCGCCGCCGGTGATCCCGACTACGCTACCAGCCTCGCGACCCTCAAGGGCCTGGGCGAGGCCGGGGCCGATGTGATCGAACTTGGCATGCCGTTCACCGACCCCATGGCAGATGGCCCCGCCATTCAGCACGCTACTCGGCGTGCGCTGGAGGGCGGTCAGACCATGGACCGCACCCTGGAGATGGTGCGCGAACTCCGCCGAGTCGACACTCTCACGCCGGTGGTACTGATGGGCTACTACAACCCCATCTACGCTCGCGGCGTTGAGCGCTTCCTCGATCAGGCCAAGGCCGCCGGGGTCGATGGCCTTATCGTGGTGGACCTGCCGCCGGAGCACGATGACGAGCTGTGCCTGCCCGCCGCCAAGGCTGGTCTGAACTTTATTCGTCTGGCCACCCCGACGACCGACGCCGAACGTTTACCCAGCGTGCTCGCCAACACGTCAGGCTTTCTCTACTACGTCTCCAGCAATGGCGTGACGGGTGGTGCAGCGCCTAGTGCGGAGCGGGTCAAGCAGGAGCTGGATCGCATCCGTACTCACAGCGACATTCCCGTCGCCGTCGGGTTTGGCATTCGCACCGCCGCCCAGGCCAAGGAGATTGGCGCCTTTGCCGATGGCGTGGTGGTTGGCTCCGCTCTGATAGATGCCCAGGCCAGCGGAGAGACACCCCAGGCAGGCACCCAGGCGGTGCTGGAGCTGACGCGCGAGCTTGCCAACGCGCTGGCCCAGGCAGGTCACGCTCCCTCCCGCTAACACGGGCACTTGTCATGTATCACTCGACCACTCCCGCGGAGTGGTCGAGTCTTTATGCCCTCTACCATGATGGGTCCAGAGTAACAATCACGGCGATTCCTGCCAGAAACCCGCGATATCGACGTCCAGTCCTCTGCCTGACGTCTGCTCCCGCGATATTCTTTCTGCCATTCTCATGCTTAAGTCGAACCCGTAATACGGGTCAGCGATGGTAGAATCCCGCCCCTTCCGGCCACAAGCCACCCCATCCGTCTGCGCGAGACGGTCGATGCACACACCACGCTTCGAGATCAGAGTCATGTCCAACACCCTGAGCGTCCCCTTCAAGGCACTGAACCGGTTGGGGCTGATACCCCAGATTGTGATCGGCATCCTGCTGGGTATTATTGTCGCCACCCTGTCCCCAGACCTTGCGGCTTCGGTCTCGCTGCTCGGGCAGGTCTTTATCTCTGCCCTGAAGGCCGTTGCGCCTGTGCTGGTGTTTGTGCTGGTGATGGCCGCCATCGCCAACCACCAGCGAGGTCGTCAGACCCAGATCCACAGCGTACTCATGCTGTATCTTGCCGGCACCCTGGTGGCCGCTCTGGTGGCCGTCACCGCAAGTTTCCTGTTTCCCACAGAATTGACGCTGGATACCGCCCAGGCCAGCGGCAACCCTCCCGGCGGCGTGATCGAAATCCTACGCAACCTGTTGCTCAGTGCCGTCGCCAACCCGATTGCCGCGCTGATGGAAGCCAACTTCGTGGCGATTCTGGTCTGGGCCATCAGCCTCGGCCTGGTGCTGAGAAACGCTCAGTCCGCCACCAAGGGAATGATCAATGACCTGTCCGACGCGGTCTCTACCCTCGTCCGCTGGGTGATCCGCCTGGCACCGCTCGGCATCTTTGGCCTGGTCGCCGGCACCCTGGCCGAAGCCGGCATCGGCGCACTGATGGAATATGGCCGCCTGTTGTCCGTCATCGTGGGATGCATGGTATTCGTGGCGCTGGTCACGAACCCCTTGATCGTCTTCCTGACCACCCGCAAGAACCCCTACCCTCTGGTATTCAGCTGCCTTCGCGGTAGTGCCATCACCGCCTTCTTCACACGCTCAAGTGCCGCCAACATTCCGGTCAACATGGAGTTGTGCAAGCGCCTGGAGCTGGACGAGGACACCTATTCCATCTCGATCCCCTTGGGTGCCACCATCAACATGTCCGGTGCGGCCATCACGATCACGGTGATCACACTGGCGGCCGCCCACACCCTCGGCATCAGCGTCGATTTTGCCACCGCACTGCTGCTGTGCATCGTCTCGGCGCTTGCCGCTTGCGGAGTCTCGGGTGTCGCAGGTGGCTCGCTACTGCTGATTCCCATGGCGGCCAGCCTGTTCGGCATATCCGCCGATGTGGCCATGCAGGTCGTCGCGATCGGCTTTGTCATCAGCGTGGTGCAGGACTCCACGGAAACCGCGCTTAACTCGTCCACCGATGTGCTGTTCACCGCCGCCGCCAGCCGCAGAGCCGAGCGCAGCACAGCCGTCGACTGATCCCCTCCTGCGGCTGCACGAACCAAGCCCCCGTCACCCTGCGGTGACGGGGGCTTTGCTTGGAAGGCTTGCTGACTGGGCGTTGCTTAGCGGGCTTGCTGGACAGGCTTGATGGAACGCATGACGCCGTCGCTCAGCCCGCCACCACCTGCGGATGATAGCGAGCGGCAATCGCCACCAGGCGCTCCATGGTCTCGCGACTCGGAGGTTCAAGTCCGGCCAGCGGATAGTGCTGTCCCAGCTCCTCCCACTTGTACTCGCCCAGACCATGGTAAGGCAGCAGCTCGACCCGCTCGATGTTATCCAGGGTCTGAATAAACTGGCCGAGTCGGTGCATCATCTCGTCGCTATCGGTATGGCCCGGCACGATCACCTGTCGAATCCAGGTCGGCTTGCCGATCGCCGCCAGATGACGTGCGAAGGCGAAGGGTCGACGAGAGGAAATCCCCGTCAGCACGCGATGGGCCCCTTCCTCGATATGCTTGATGTCCAATAACACCAGGTCGGTGGCATCAAGCAGTGCATCGAGCACATCGTCGTAATGGCAGGCGTAGCCGTTGGTATCGAGACAGGTGTGCATCCCCTCTGCCTTGGCGGCCACGAACAGATCCCGCACGAAGGCTGGCTGCAGCAGCGCCTCCCCCCCGCTGCAGGTGATGCCCCCTCCGGAGGCGCGCATGAACGGTAGATAGGTTCGCGCTTCCGCCATGACCTCTTCCACGCTGACCTCGCGTCCTCCTTTCAGATCCCAGCTATCCCGGTTATGGCAGTACTGACAGCGCATCACGCAGCCCTGAAGAAAGACCAGAAAGCGGATACCGGGGCCATCGACGGCACCGCAACTCTCGAGATGATGAAGACGGCCGATACGGGACATGGCGTGGCCTCGCAAGAAAAGGGCTCCGGGGAAAATTCCCGGAGCCAGAGGGAGGCCGCTGTCGCGGCCTCAGGGCGAGTCTTGGGCAGTGCGCCCTAGAGCGTCTCGGTGAAGGTACGGCTGATCACGTCCCGCTGCTGCTCTGCGGTGAGCGAGTTGAAGCGCACCGCGTAGCCGGACACCCGAATCGTCAACTGCGGGTACTTGTCAGGATGGATCACGGCGTCTTCCAGCATCTCGCGGTTGAGCACGTTGACGTTCAGGTGTTGGCCACCTTCCTGGCGATCACTGTGGTGGAAATAGCCGTCCATCAAGCCGGCCAGATTGCCACGCTGCGTGCCTTCGTCCTTGCCCAGCGCCTTGGGCACGATCGAGAAGGTGTACGAGATACCATCCTTGGCGTGGGCATAGGGCAGCTTGCCCACCGACGTCAGCGACGCCACGGCTCCTTTGGTGTCACGTCCATGCATCGGGTTTGCTCCCGGCGCGAAAGGCTCGCCGGCGCGACGCCCGTCCGGCGTAGTCCCTGTTTTCTTGCCGTAGACCACATTGGAGGTGATGGTCAGCACAGACTGGGTAGGCTCGGCGCCACGGTAGGTCTTGAGCTGGCGAATCTTGTTCATGAAGACTTCCACCAGCTGACAGGCGATATCATCAACCCGTGCATCGTTATTGCCAAAACACGGGTAGTCACCGTCGATCTTGAAGTCCACCGCCACACCGTCTTCGTCGCGCACTGGGCGCACGGTGGCATACTTGATCGCGGACAGTGAGTCCGCCGCCACCGATAGCCCGGCGATACCGCAGGCCATGGTGCGCTTGACGTCAAGATCATGCAGCGCCATCAGGGCCGCTTCGTAACTGTACTTGTCGTGCATGTAGTGGATGGCATTCAGCGCGGTGACGTATTGCCGTGCCAGCCAGTCCATCAGACCATCCATGCGCTGCCAGACGTCATCGAAGTCCAGCACCTCATCACGGATCGGCTCGCTCTTTGGCCCCACCTGAATCTTGAGCTTCTCATCGACGCCGCCGTTGATCGTGTACAGCAGCGTCTTGGCCAGGTTGGCGCGAGCGCCGAAGAACTGCATCTGCTTGCCGATCACCATGGGAGACACGCAGCAGGCTATCGCGTAGTCATCGGAGGCAAAGTCCTGGCGCATCAGATCGTCGTTCTCGTACTGGATCGACGAGGTGTCGATAGACACCTTGGCGCAGTAGCGCTTGAACCCCTCTGGCAGCTGCTCTGACCACAGCACGGTCAGGTTGGGCTCTGGACTTGGGCCCATGGTGTACAGACTGTTGAGGAAACGGAAGCTGGTACGGGTGACCAGCGTGCGTCCGTCCTGGGCCATGCCCCCCAGGCACTCGGTCGCCCAGATGGGGTCGCCGGAAAACAGTTCGTCGTACTCAGGCGTGCGCAGGAAGCGCACCATGCGCAGCTTCATGATGAAGTGGTCGACCAGCTCCTGGGCCCCCACTTCATCGATAACTCCCTGGCTCAGATCGCGCTCCAGGTAGATATCGAGGAAGCTGGAAGTACGCCCCAGCGACATGGCCGCGCCATTCTGGGACTTCACCGCAGCCAGGTAGCCGAAGTAGGTCCACTGAATGGCTTCCTGAGCCGTGGTGGCCGGCACCGAGATATCGAAGCCGTACTTGGCCGCCATCTCTTTCAGCTGGTCCAGCGCACGATACTGCTCGGCGACCTCTTCGCGCAGCTGAATGACCGCCTCCAGATCATCGCCCTGTTCAAAGCGTGACTGCAGAGAAGCAAACTGGGCCTGTTTGTCGGCCATCAGGAAGTCGACACCGTAAAGCGCGACCCGGCGATAGTCACCGATGATGCGGCCGCGTCCGTAGGCATCTGGCAGTCCTGTCAGCACGCCGGACTTGCGACACTTGAGGATGTCCGGGGTGTAGACATCGAACACGCCCTGGTTATGGGTCTTGCGAAACTCGGTGAAGATCTTCTTCACCTGCGGATCCAGCTCGCGGCCGTAGGCCTGACAGGACCCTTCCACCATCTTGATCCCACCATTGGGCATGATGGCCCGCTTCAAGGGTGCCTCGGTCTGCAGACCGACAATGGTCTCGAGAGACGCATCGATGTAGCCGGCGTCATGGGCGGTGATGGAGGACACCAGCGAGGTGTCGAAGTCCAGCGGCGCGTGGGTGGCATTCTCCTGCTTGATGCCCTCCATGACCCGGTCCCACAGTGCGCGGGTGCTCGTGGCGGGCTCTGCCACCAGAAAATGCTCGTCGCCTTCATAGGGCGTCACGTTGGCCAGCAGGAAGTCGCGTACGTTGACCCCCTCTTTCCACGCGGTGCCCGCGAACCCTTCCCACGCCTGTGCGAATTGCTCTTTCATCAACTTGCCCCTCAACAAAAGGAAATACGAAACTAGTGCAGATTCACTGCGCCCCTCTATCCATCGGAGGGGGCAGCAAAGCTTGAAGATCAGTGGCAGCGCGGTCGTCACTTCGATGGTGACGTGGATGCAGCGCTCTTGCTGGGCGAGACAACCTCTGACCCAGCGGGACCATTCGACTTTAGCAGTAGAGGGACAGCCCGGACTTGACCCGTATCAGCGTCCAATAAGGTCGCGGCGCAACTGGCGATTTAGCGCATCAGGGAGGATAAACAGGCGGGAGGGTCAGCGAGCAGAGCGCGCCATAAAAAGGCGACGCCACCCGAAGGTGGCGCCGCCCTGGCGCAACGATGGCGCTATGTACCCAGAGGTACGCCGATCAATCTGCCGGCCTGTTGTCAGGCGCTGAGCAAGGCATTCAGACGCTTGACGTAGGCAGCGGGATCATCGAGATGGCCGCCCTCGGCGATAATCGCCTGATCAAGCAGAATCCTGGCGAGATCGGCAAAGCCCTCGTCGCCGGCCGCTTCGAGACGCGCGACGAGCGCATGCTCCGGGTTGAGTTCGAGGATCGGCTTGACCTCCGGCAGGCTCTGGCCCGCCGCTTCCATGATGCGGCGCATCTGGAAGCCCATCTCGTGCTCAGGCAGGACCACACAGGCAGGAGAATCCGTCAGGCGATGGGTGACCTTGACCTCCTGGACCTCGTCTCCCAGCGCCTCTTTCACCCGCTTGACCAGGTCTTCCTTGGCCTTGGCGGTCTCCTCCTGAGCCTTCTTCTCTTCCTCGTTCTCGACATCACCAAGATCAAGGTCGCCCTTGGCCACATCGACCAGCTTCTTGCCATCGAACTCGGTAAGGTGGCTCATCAGCCACTCATCGATCCGGTCGTGCAGCAGCAGTACCTCGATACCCTTCTTGCGGAAGATCTCCAGATGGGGGCTATTCTTGGTCGCATTGAAGCCGTCGGCGACGATGTAATAGATCTTGTCCTGACCCTCTTTCATCCGCTCGACATAGTCGGCCAGTGACTGGTCCTGGGTGGCGCTGTCGGTGTGAGTACTGGAGAAGCGCAGCAGGCCACTGATCTTGTCGCGGTTGGCGAAGTCTTCCGCCGGGCCTTCCTTCAACACGGCGCCAAAGGTGTTCCAGAAGCTCTGATAGGCCTCCTTGTCCTTCGACAGCTTCTTCAGCATGTCCAGCGCACGCTTGGTCAGCGCGGACTTGATCTTGTCGACCTTGGGATCCTGCTGCAGCAGTTCGCGGGACACGTTCAGCGACAGGTCGCGGGTATCCAGCACGCCCTTGATGAAGCGCAGGTAAAGCGGCAGGAACTGCTCAGCGTCGTCCATGATGAACACACGCTGCACATACAGTTTCACCCCACGGGCGCCATCACGCTCGTACAGGTCGAAGGGAGCACGGCCCGGCACGTACAGCAGGCTGGTGTACTCCAGGTTGCCTTCGACCTTGTTATGGCTCCAGGCCAGTGGGTCGGAGAAATCATGAGCCACATGCTTGTAGAAGGCCTTGTACTCATCATCCGACACCTCGCCCTTGGGACGAACCCACAGCGCTGTCGCCTCGTTGATGGTCTCCCAGGTGGTGACCTCACTACCGTCGACCTCATTGCCTTCGTCGTCGGTCGCCTTTTCCGTGCGCGGCATTTTCACCGGCACTTCGATGTGGTCGGAGTACTTGCGCACCAGACTCTGCAGGCGATAGTCATCGGCGAACTCGCTGGCATCATCCTTCAGGTGCAGGATGATCTCGGTACCGTGCTTCTCGCGCTCAAGCTCGGCCACCACAAACTCACCTTCGCCCTTCGAACGCCACTCGACGCCCGCATCCGCTGCGTCTCCCGCCTTGCGCGTGCGCACCGTGATCTCGTCAGCGACGATAAAGCCCGAGTAGAACCCGACACCGAACTGGCCGATCAGCTTGGCGTCCTTCTGCTGCTCGCCGGATAGCTGATTCAGGAACTCCGCGGTGCCGCTCTTGGCGATCGTGCCGAGGTTGGCGATCACATCGTCGCGATTCATGCCGATACCGTTGTCACGAATCGTCACCGTCTTGGCGTCACTGTCGTGCTCGATCTCGACACGCAGTTCGCTGTCGCCTTCATACAGGGCGTCGTTGTCCAGGGCGGCATAACGGAGCTTGTCGCAGGCATCCGCTGCGTTGGAAATCAGCTCCCGAAGAAAGATCTCGCGGTTGGAATACAGCGAGTGGATCATCAAGTTGAGAAGCTGCTTGACCTCGGTCTGAAAGCCCAGGGTTTCTTCGTGAGTAGCGGTGGTCATGGTAGGTCGAACCCCTTTCGACATAGCGTTTTCCGGACCAGTGCCGGGGCACTGGCGTTCCAGAGTGTGCGACGCGGGTAGCGAGGCGTCAGAGCATCCCCTGTCGGCGCTCGCTCAACGCCGTACGATCTTCAATTGATCATCGATATGGGGCTAGACGCTGTCTTTTCAAGCCCGCAGCGCACCCCTTGGCGCTGGTTCCGGCACATACGCTTCAGGATTCAGCACACGCTAGGCGGGATCTAACACATAGCTCATGCGCGCACGGGCGATGGGTGTCGCTTCGTCATCCTGCCACGCCCATGTGTCCACATTGACCATACGACGCCCCTCGCGTACCAGGCGACAGCGGGCACGGGTCGGTTTCACCGCAGCGGGTGCCAGGTAGTCCACGGTCACATTGACCAACCGAGGGAGGCGTGGCTGGCGGGACTGGCTGAGCGTATGCAGGGCCGCAGCCGTTTCCATGAATGCCGCCACAACACCACCGTGAAGCGCAGGCAGCATGGGGTTACCGATATTGGAAGACCGCGCCTCCAGCGCAAAACAGAGCCCCTCATCGTCGCGACAGGCCGACACCCCGAGCTGCCCTGCGTAAGGTATCTGCGCTATCCAGGGGGCGAGGTTATCATCGTTGATGCCCGCCTCTAACAGCAGTGGATCCAGGGCAACGCTGCTGCCACGGGCCGCCATCACCGGGGTCGGTGGTACAGCCGGCGATTCATCCGACTCCGCGAGACCGGCAAACATGGCATCGGCAAATCCAGGAGGCGTGTTGCGGGGTCCTAGCCTGGCGAAATGCCCGCTCGCTCGGGCCAGTGGCTGTCCATCCTGCTGCCATGCCTGAGCCTCGGTGAACACGACACTGGACGATACCGCATCGGCTCTGGCCTTGACCCACAGCGGCAATTCCTCGATACCGGGGCGGCGGTGGCTGATATGCAGGTCCAGGGTCGGGCATACCTCGGGCTGGGGCAACGCGGTCAGCACGGACGCGCCACAGGCGGTGTCAAGCAGCATGCTGAGGACACCCGTGTGCACTAGCCCTCGTTGGCGATCTCCCGACAACAGCGGATGCCAGGGCAGATACAGCGTAACGCCCTCCTCGTCCACCGAGGTGACCTGCATTTCCAGCATGTGGGTGTGCGGAATGACATCGACAAATCGCTGAAGAGCCTGGCGCCACAGCGAAAAGGAAGGTGAAGCGAAAGCATCTTCTTGTGCGGACATGACGAGCGCCATAGTCAAACGTTTGACTGACAGCCTAGTCAGAACCCTCCAGGTCCACCATTCGCCTTTTTACCTATGAACGATGGGTCTAGTTACCTATGACGACTTACCTATGACGACTTATCTATGAAGACGTATCTATGAAGACTTACCCAAGCACAGTGGGCCTGGCGGCGGCAGGGCATTCCACCACCGCTCAGCGTTGCCGACGCCGACGGGTCAACCGGGCAGACTACAGATCACTGATATCCCGCTCTTGCCGCTGCGCGTCCTCTTCGACGTCGCCGCGCCAGGCCCGATAATCTGCCAGACTCGCGTCCACCTTGGTCAGCAACCACCCGACAATGACCACGTCATCGACGAGACCAAACAGCAGCAGCACGTCCGGAACAAGATCCAACGGAGACACCAGGTAGGCCAAGGCCGCCGCCATCCAGCCAAAGGCGGACCAAGGCACTGGGCGATAACGTCCGCCGAGCACATCCTGGAGCATCGGAATGAACAGCTTCAAGGCCCTCAAGATGTGCTTGAAGGCTCTCGAACGCTGGGAAAGACGTCCTATCACAGGGACACGGTCAAACAGGGACATCTCAACAACCTCCTGGATGCAGGTCTCGTCAAACGCCTGCAGCGGTGACAGCAGCCGGCCTTTGGGGACGATGTCCTGGGCTTCGGCCTCGACACTGTCAACATGGAGGCGGACCTGTTCTGGGTCAAGCTTCAGCGTCAGATAACATGACTGTTCAAGCTTCCCATGTTCGGTCACCATGGAGCCTCCAGGCGCACTCAGGCGCGCCCAGGCAATCGTGTCTTCACCTCAGGACCAGGAGGGTCTCAATGCCATTCGCCCTGTTTCGCCGCCTAGCGCCACTGCTGGCCGCGACGGCCCTTTGTACACCGTCGCTGGCCTCTGCCCAGGCCAGCGATGGCGCCATGCGCAGTGCCCTGGAAGCTGCTCGCAGCGGTAACTTCCAGCAGATCAACGACGCAGCCATACGTGGTCACGAACTCGAGGGCTACGTGGCGTACTATCGCCTGCGCGACCGTCTGCCCAACGCCTCCCCCCAGGAGGTGCTGGGCTACATCTCCGCCAATGCCGACGCTCCCCTCGGTGACTGGATGCGCGAACAGGCCATCCTGCGCTATGGCCGTGCCGGTCGCTACGGCGACCTGCTCGCCGTGGCCAACGGCGTTCCGGCGACCACGGCAGAGCAGTGTTACTACTACACCGCTCAACTCGGCCAGAACCCCTCCCAGGCCGCACAAGGGGGACGCGAGCTGTGGAACGTCGGCAGCTCCCAGCCAGATGCCTGCGACACGCTATTCTCGACGCTACGGGCCAGGGGCGACATCGGCGACCTGGAGATCTTCCAGCGCATGATGCTGGCTTGGGAAAACGGCGAAGACGGGTTGGTCAGCTATCTCGGCCGCCAGCTCGGGCCGGCCTGGAGCAGTGCAGTAGCTGCACAACAAAGCGTGGATATCAGCCCCTCCCGTCTGGCCAGCGTAGGCAGCTGTGTCGGGCCGAACTGCGCCGGCACAGAGGACTTTGTGCGTGCCGCCGTCATCGCTGGTGCGGAAACGTCGGCGGCCTCTGCCCTCAGCGGCTGGCAACAGGTATCGACACGGGTGAACCTGTCCGCGCAAGCGCGCCAGTCCCTCGAGCGCGAGATCATGTATCACGCCCTACGGCGTGACCAGCGCGAACTGCTTGGCTGGATCGATGGCGCCTTGCCGGCGCAGCAGGATGCCGAAGTCTTTGAACTCAGGGCGCGCCTGGCCATCCGTGACCGCGACTGGGGGGCGCTGGAACGCACGGTCGCCGCCATGCCCGCGGAGGTGCAAGGCAAGGCCCGCTGGCAATACTGGCTTGGACGTGCGCTGACTCTGCGCGGCCAGCAGACCGCCGCACAGGCAGCCTTTACTCGCGCAGCCGGGCAGCGAGACTTCTTCGGTTTCGTCGCAGCGGACCGCCTGGGGCAGCCCTACAACCTCAATATGGAAAGCCACCACTCCAGCGATGCGGAACGTTCTCAGGTCGCGAACTGGCCCACGGTGCGCCGCACGGAAGCCCTGCTGCGCGTCGGGCAGGAGGGACTGGCGAACCTGGAGTGGTACCACGCGGTGCGCAAGGCCAGCCCCGCCGATGCGCGGCGCCTGGCTGACTATGCCGCCTCCAGGGGCTGGCACGTGCGCCTGGTGCAGACCACCATCGTCGGCAAGATGCTGGACGCCCTGCCATGGCGTTTTCCGGAAGCCTATCGCGCTGACTTCCAGCGCTGGGGCCAGGCCAATGCGGTGGATCCCTACCTGTTGATGGGCATTGCCCGACGCGAGAGTGCCTACAACCCTGAGGCGCTGTCGCCGGCAGGCGCCCGTGGTCTGATGCAGCTGATGCCGGGTACCGCCGCACTGGTCGGACGGCAGGTGGGGATCGGCGACCCTGGGCCCTATGGGGTGCTGGATCCCGCCACCAATATTCGCCTCGGCAGCACCTATATCCGGGATATGATCGCTCGCTACTCGGGCAACCGCATTGCGGCGGCGGCTGCCTACAACGCGGGGCCCCACCGGGTCGACAACTGGCTGGCGCGGTCGCCTGGCGAGTTTGATCTTTTCGTCGAAGAAATCCCGTTCAAGGAAACGCGTCGCTATGTGCGCGCCGTACTCGAATACCGCGTGGTGTTCGAGAGCCTTGCCAAGGGGTCGACCCAGGGCGTGCAGGTGCTGACGCCGGCAGAGAAGACGGCACGCTACGATGCGGGCATGGTCAGGCGCTGAGACAGCATAGGCGTACCGTTACCTCCCCACAGAAAAGCCCCGGTCCACTTGGACCGGGGCTTTCGTTACCCTGTTTGTTTGCCATGTCTCTCTACGCTGCCACCTTGCGCTAGCGCAAGCCGAACGCCTTCAGCGCAGGAATCGACCGGGCGGCCGCCTATTCGGCGCGGCCTTACGCCGGCGCCCTGGTCAGCGCCAACTTGATACCAAACGCCACCAGCACGCCCCCGGTCAAGCCATTGAGCACCCGGGAGAACGCGGGCCGTGCCAGCCAGTGGCTGGCGCTTCCCACCAGCACCGCGACCAGAATCTGCCAGACGTTCGCGATGATGAAGTGGATGCCCGCCAGCCACAGCGACTTGAGCAAGGCGGGATCCGTGGGCGCGATGAACTGCGGCAGAAAGGCCATGTAGAACACGACGGTCTTGGGGTTCAACACATTGGACAGAAGCCCTTCCCGCAGGGGGCGCCACATCGGAACCGCTTGCCGCGAGGTGCCGCTGACCGCCGCCACCTCCAGGCCGCCGCCCTTCCAGGCTTGACGCAAGCTAGCCACTCCGAGCCACGCCAGATAGGCAGCGCCCACCAGCTTCAGCGCAGAGAAGGCCCACGCCGACTGCAGCAGAATCAGTGACACACCCAGGGCCGAAACCGTGGCGTGGACAAACAGACCAGAGCAGATCCCCATGCTGGTAAGCACACCATCACGCAGGCCGCCCCGCGCCGTATTTCGAATCACCAACAGCGTATCGATGCCGGGCGTCACGCTCAGCAGCGTGATCGCCACGACAAACGCCAGCAATTGCCCGTCCATCCACTCCGCCATGGTCATTGTGCTCCGGGGTTCTCGGCGTGCTTGAGAGAAATCTGGTCGTTCAGGGTCCAGAAGTCATACAGAATGCCAACCAGAAACAGGCCGCCAGTCAGCAGATAGATGATTCCGGTCACCCATTTGCCCATGTAGAAGCGGTGAAGACCAAACACGCCAAGGAAGGTCAGCAGCACCCAGGCAACCGTGTAGTTGGTCGGTCCACCGCGAAAGCGCAGATCCGCCTCCCGATCCATGCTCGGAATCAAGAACAGATCAATGATCCACCCAATGAAGAATAGGCCAAGCGTCAAGAACCAGATGGTTCCCGTCACCGGTTTGCCGTAATAGAACCGGTGCGCACCGAGAAAACCGAACAACCACAGCAGGTAGCCCACTACCTTGGAATGGGTGTCGTCGTTGTACATCGCAGGAGCAGTCATGCAGATTCCTTTTACGTTGAATCCCTGTCGTCAGGTCCGTCGTCACGCCATAACACGCGTGCCGCTGGACGCTGCAGACCTTTCGATCTACAGTAACTTGGCGGGTCGAGGTAGGCCATTCTCGCTTGTCTGAAGAAACCGTTCCAGCGGTGTCTCTCAAACACGTCGAGAATGTGCTGATTGAGTCGCAGCGTAGGACAGCAAGTGGAAACGTCGTCAGTGGTAGTTCGAACAATCTATTGTCGAAACACGCAATGCGCCCTTCTTTCTTGTCATGCCCACGCACTAGGGTTCAGACCACATGATGGGAGAAAAGCTCCCCTGTGGCTGCACCAGCACCATCATTTAGCGAGTTAAGGAAATCGACAATGGCAACTGGCACTGTCAAGTGGTTCAACGACACTAAGGGCTACGGCTTCATCTCTCCGGACGACGGCGGTGACGACCTGTTCGCCCACTTCTCCGAGATTCAGGCTGAAGGCTTCAAGTCCCTGCAGGACGGCCAGAAGGTCTCCTTCGAAGTGACCCAGGGCAAGAAAGGCCTTCAGGCCTCCAACATCAAGATCGCTGACTAAGCTTCGTGCAAGTCACATCTTGACGCGGGAACGCTGTTCCCGCGATGCAGTACCGCGACATCGGAACAACCTGTCAGCATGATGGATTGGACCCGGCGTCGTAACGGAAAGGCCCACCGCGAGGTGGGCCTTTCTTATGAGCGTATGAGCTCGGAGGCTACGGTACGGGCGACTACTGCTCGATCTCGCCTTCAGCGTTGACGTCCACCTTGTAGGTGGGGCCGCTCCCGCTGGTCTCGACAGGGGTCGTCTCCGGCACCTGTCGTTCGGCCTCTTCAAACGTCTCATCGATCTTGCGGCTGGCCTCTTCGAAACGCCGCTCGGTCTCTTGCAGGATGGCATCGACCTCGCTGGAGTCATTGCCAGGCGCACTGCTGGCGCCGCCTTGCCCATCACCATCTGCCAGCGGTGAAGCGCTGGCCGCCCCATCGCCGCTGTCATCGACGGCACTGGTGGGCTCAGGCGCCGAAGCATCGACGCCTGACGCTTCCGTACCGGAGCTATCCGGGGCCGACGCCTCCGCTTGCTGATACGCTTCATCGATCTTGCGGCTGGCCTCTTCAAACCGGCGCTCGGTTTCCTCGAGGATAGCGTCAACGTCGGAACGGCTGGCCTCACCAGGCACGGCCTGCTCGGACTGCAGGGTATCGGTTGCGCTGCTGCCCAGCTCCACGCTGGCACCCTCAGGCATATCGGAGCCTGCAGCAGCATTGCTGGACGCATCGTCTTCTGCCGGTTCAGGGCGTTGCGATGCATCACCCTCAGACGCCGTATCCACGGCACTGTCCCCTTGAGACGCCAGCGTATCGCCTGGCGCTTCATCTGTTGCCGCCTCAGGCGCTGACGAGGAGTCCTCACCAGCCACAGTTTCCGCACTGCTGGTCTGAGTCGTCGCCTCTGGGTCTTCACCCTCACACCCGCTCAACCACAGCGGGATGCTGAGGGCCACCACGGCCACCGCCACTCGCGGGGTCACTGCCATTGTCTTCTCTCCATGTCATGTGGCTCCTGTTGATACGACTGCGGGCAACACCCACCGATGTCACCTTGGACCGCAAACGTTCACAAATATTGCAGCAAAGGCGCTGATGAGGTGCAACGCTGACCGACCAACCGCCGCCCCTCGCCGCGGGACGGCTCACTGAATGCTGGTCACATCTGGGCTCTCTACATCAATGCCAGCTACATCAATACCAGCTACATCAATACCAGCTACATCAAGGCTACTCGCCACGTGGTGATGCCATGCGACAGCTGTCCGGCATGGTCAGTCGCAGCGCCAATGGCATGACCTGGGCTTCAAAGGCCTGCTGGTAGCAGGCCTCGCCGTCCAGCGTCAGAGGCAAACGTGCCTCCCCATCCGCCTCGAAGCGCAGCCAGGCACTGCGAAAGGCATCGACATATTGACCGTGATAGGGCCGCGCACGTAGCTCACTCATCATGGCCTTGAGCTGTCGCAGAGAGCGAAAGTCCCGCACCAGCAGCACATCGAAAAGTCCGTCATCCAGCCGAGCTGCCGGGGTCAGCTGCTGGCCTCCTCCGGCCTGGATGCCATTGCCGATTCCCAGCAGAAAGATGCCCGCACGACTCTCGCCACCGTCCCAGGCCAGGTGCCCCTGATAGAGCTGATAGCGCCAGGCCTTGAAGGCACCAAATACCGAGTAGGCGCCGCCACCCATCAGCCTTTTCAGCGGCCGGGGGGTGGACGTGGTAATTTCCGCGCCGAACCCGCCGGTGGCCATGTTGATAAAGTAACGGTCGTTGAGACGCGGGATATCGATCCAGCGGCTGGGCAAGCGGCATGCCGCATCCAGTGACGCGGCCTGACCCAAAGGCAAGCCCAATGACTTGGCCAGGTCGTTGGCGCTACCTAAGGGCATGATGGCCAACTCGGGACGGTCCTTGCGGGGTAACTGCATCAGACCATTGACGACTTCATGTACGGTGCCATCGCCGCCCCCTGCGATCACTCGCTTGACGCCATCGCGACCGGCCTGGGTGGCCTGACGCTCGCCGTCTCCTTTCTCCCAGGTGACGCGAACATCCACATCGAGTCCCCCGCGCCGGCACGCAAACACCGCACTGCGGACCTCCGGCAGCTGCGATGATTGTCCATTAAGGATCAGCCGATTGGTGCCCGGCGGCTGGGTCATCCTGACAGTTCCTTCTTCACAAGGGGTTCATGTAAATCGCACATCCTGGTGCGGTTTGCTCTCCACGTGGACAGGGCAACGCCCCAGCCACCGTTTATCTTGACTTGGCACCGCAGTCGCATTTTAGCTCGCAGAGGGGGACATGCATCAATGTGGCATCAACACGCACATATCCGCCACCATGCTGACAACGCATCCCTTACAATTGTCGTCACTATCAGCCCCTTCTGACCGAGTGCCTGCATGATTGAACCTATTTTTGTGCTGACCGCCTTCTTGTCCGGCCTGGCCGCCATGGCCCTCAGACTACCACCCTTGGTCGGTTTTCTCGCCGGCGGCTTTCTTCTCAACGTGCTCGGCTACGATGAAACGCCTGTGCTCACGCTGGTGGCGCACCTGGGGGTGACCTTGATGCTGTTCACCATCGGGCTGAAACTCAACGTCAGGACCCTGCTGCGCCCAGACGTCTGGGGCGGCGCCAGCCTGCATATGCTGGCCTCAGTGGTACTTTTTGTTGTCATCTTGGGGCTCCTGAAGGGCATTGTCACCCTGGGCTGGCTGGCATCTCCCAACGGATTGCTGGCGGGCCTGGATCTGACGACGCTGCTGGTGCTGGCCTTCGCCATGTCTTTTTCCAGTACGGTGTTCGTCGTCAAGGTGCTGGAGAAACGCAGTGAAACCCAGGCGGCTTACGGCCGCCTGGCCATCGGCATCCTGATCATGCAGGACCTGTTTGCGGTGATTTTTCTCACGGCATCCACCGGCAAGTTGCCCAGTCCCTGGGCGCTTGGACTATTCGCTCTGATTCCCCTTGCGCCGCTGCTGCGTAAATTGCTGGATCGTATGGGCCACGGCGAGATGCAGATGCTGTGCGGCGTCGTCATGGCGCTGGTACTGGGCTACGGGCTGTTCGAGGCGGTCGGGGTCAAGGGCGATCTGGGCGCGCTGATCATCGGCATGCTGCTGGCGCCCCACCCCGCCGCCCAGACATTGTCGCGGTCCATGTTCAACATCAAGGAACTGCTGCTGGTCGGGTTCTTCCTGAGCATCGGTCTTACCGCCCTGCCTAGCTGGTCTCTGCTGGGGCTGGCGATGCTGCTGGTGGTGCTGCTGCCGCTCAAGAGTCTGCTCTATCAACTCATACTGATGCGCTTTGGCATGCGCCACCGCACATCCGTACTGGCGACGCTGAGCCTCAGCAACTATTCGGAATTTGGCTTGATCGTGGGCGCCATCGCAGTGTCCAGTGGCTGGCTTGCGCCAGAGTGGCTGGTGGTGGTGTCCCTGGCGGTAGCACTGAGCTTCGTCGCTTCAGCCATCCTCAATGCCTTCAGCGAACGCCTCTACCAATGGCTCGAGCCGCGCCTGCCCAAGGTCGATGAATCGGCGCTGTCACCCAGTGACAGGCCCATCGAAGTCGGAGATGCCGAGGCGGTAGTGCTGGGGATGGGTCGCATCGGTCGCAGCGTGTACCGGCGTCTGACAAAGGAGTACGGGCTGAAGGTACTCGGGGTGGACTCCAACCCGAAAAGCGTGAAGACCCTGGCCGAAAAGGGCTTCAATATCGTCGAAGGCGACGCGGTAGACTCCGATTTCTGGGACAAGATGCTGATGTCTTCGCAGGTCGAGCTGGTCGTGCTGGCCATGCCCCATCATGCGGGTAACCTGTTCGCCCTGAAGCAGCTGAGAAGCCGCCACTTTCCCGGAAAGATCACCGCGGTGGTGGAATACCTGGAAGAGATCGATACCATCCGCGAGCTTGGCGCCCATGCGGTCTACCATGTCTACGACGAAGCGGGCCGTGCCCTGGCAGACAGTGCCGCCGAGGAAGCCGGTATCATCTCGCGTACCCAGCAGCTGGGCTAGCCGAGCCGAGGTGGCGTGGAGCGGGTGCACTAAAGCGGTAGTTGCCCCGCCTCCTCATGGCAAGGATACTCGTGTCTCTTACCTCCTCGACCGGCGTTGCGGAGCGGTACACGATCGATGACAAGGATGCATGGCGGTGGAAGATCTCTTTACCTGGCTGGGCGAAGCACTGGGCACCCTGATACGGGTGGTCGTCGATACCCTGGGAGGGTTTTTTACCGGCCTTGATGATGCGGCAGCAGGCTTCATCGATGGCTTGTCTCGCTCCCTCGGTATCGCTCCCTCGTTCTTCAGTCTGGCCTTGCTGGTGCTGGGTCTGTTCTTCCTGTGGCGAGCCCTGCGGGCGATTCTCGCACGCTCAGCTGTCGCGGCGTTGCTGTGGGCCCTGCTAGGCCTGTTGACCCTGGGCATGCTGCTGCCGTAACCGCTGACACGGTTTAGATGTCGCCAACGCAAGACGCCGCCCACAGGGCGGCGTCTTTCTCGGCATCTTTCCGAGTCCGGGGTCAGGCCAGCGCCTTCTCCACGATCTCGTAGACATTGGGCGACAATGTCTCCTGACGAATCCGCTCGAGTTCAGTGCGCATCAGCTCCTGGCGCGCCTCGTCGAAGCGCTGCCAGCGCGTCAGCGGCGTGATGATGCGTGCCGCGATTTCCGGATTCAGGCGATTCAACTCGATCACCACCTCCGCCAGCAGACGGTATCCTTCCCCGTCCAGCCGATGGAAGTTGACCCGATTCTGCCCGGCAAAGGCGCCAATCAACGCTCGCACCTTGTTTGGGTTCTTGAGCGAAAAGGCCGGGTGCTCCATCAGGTATCGCACGCGATCCAGAGCGTCTGCCTGGGGGCGGGTCACCTGCAGGCTGAACCACTGATCCATCACCAGCGGATCATGGGACCACTTACGGCCAAAGGCCTTGAGGGCCGGGTCGGCAATGTCCGAACGACTGCTGTGCACCAGCAGGGTCAGTGCGTGGCGCACGTCGGTCATGTTGTGGTCGGCATCGAACTGTGCCTGGGCAAGCTCGATCGCGGCCTCGTCCTCGATGCTCATCAGGTAGGACAACGCCACGTTCTTGAGCGCCCGCTGCCCGATCTGCTCTGGGGTCGGGGCATAGGGAGCATCACTCTGGTTGGCGTGGTAGAGCGCCATCAGCTCGTCGCGAAGCTCCCGAGCCAATGACTGCTGCACGAACATCCGAGCGGCATGGATGGCATCCACATCCACCAGCGGCTGCTGCTCCGCAATGTAGGCCTCGCTCGGCAGCTGCAGCATCTCCGCCAATACCGCCTTGTCATCGTTGCCTTCTTCGATCAGCGCGCGGAAGGCGTCGACCAAGCGCCCGTCCATGACCTTCTCGACGCCATTGCGATGAGCCGCAATCAGATCGTCAAGGGCCAGCAGGGTCAGACGCTGGCCAGCGTCCCAGCGATTAAAGCCATCGCTGTCATGAGCCATCAGGAACGCCAGGTCCTCCCGCGAGTAAGGGAACGACAGCTTCACCGGCGCTGAGAACCCACGCAGCAGGGAGGGCACCGGCGCTTCCTCGATGTCGGTGAAGATGAACTCCTGTTCGTCTTCACGCAGATGGATGACGGCGTCACGGCCCAGGGTTTCGCCGTCAAGCGTCATGCTCAGGTCTCTGCCGCTCTTGGTACCGACAAGACCCAGGCGCACCGGAATATGCAGCGCCTGCTTGTCGGGCTGCCCCGGGGTTGACGGGGTACGCTGACGCAGGATCAAGCGATAGCGGGAGTTGGCGTAATCGTACTCGCCAAAGGCATCGATTTCCGGAGTGCCCGCCTGGGAGTACCAGCGCATAAACTGCCCCAGATCCAGACCGGACACTTCCGCCATGCAGTCGACAAAGTCTTCGATCGTCACTGCCTGACCATCAAACCGGGAGAAGTACAGGTCTGATCCCTCGCGGAAGGTCTCCGGCCCGACCAGGTTGGACAGCATCCGCACAATCTCTGCCCCTTTCTCGTAGATGGTCAGGGTATAGAAGTTGCCGATCTCGATGTAGGACTCAGGACGCACCGGGTGAGCGGTGGGACCCGCATCTTCCGCAAACTGAGCGGTACGAAAGAAGGACACTTCTTCGATACGCTTGACCGGCGCAGAGTTCACGTCAGCCGAGAAACACTGGTCACGGAAGACGGTAAAGCCCTCTTTCAGCGACAGCTGAAACCAGTCGCGGCAGGTCACCCTGTTGCCCGACCAGTTATGGAAGTACTCGTGGGCTACGATACCCTCGACGCGCTGGAAAGCGGCGTCGGTAGCGGTCTTCGGATGGGTCAGCACCGCCGCGGAGTTGAAGATGTTGAGGCCCTTGTTCTCCATGGCGCCCATGTTGAAATCATTGACCGCGACAATCATGAACAGGTCCAGGTCATATTCGCGACCGTAGGCCTGCTCGTCCCACGCCATGGAGCGCTTCAACGACGCCATGGCGTGCTCGGTCTTGTCGAGGTTTTCTTCTTCCACCCAGATCTGCAGGGTGACGTCACGCCCGCTCATGGTGGTGAAGTGATCTTCCACCTTCTTGAGGTCGCCGGCGACCAGGGCAAACAGGTAGGCAGGCTTGGGATGCGGGTCTTCCCAGGTGACAAAATGACGCCCATCCGGCAGTTCGCCACGCTCAACGGGGTTGCCGTTGGACAACAGCACCGGCTCACGCGTGATATCCCCCACCACGGTGGTGGAGAAGGTGGCCATCACATCTGGGCGATCGGGATAGAAGGTGATCCGGCGAAAGCCCTCCGCCTCACACTGGGTGCAGAACATGCCCCCGGAGCGATAGAGGCCTGACAGTGCCGTGTTGTCCTCAGGAGCAATCTCGACGTCAGTCTCCAGCACGAAGGAGGCAGGCACCTTGGCGATGGACAGCCCCTTGTCGCTCAGCTCGTACTCGTCATTGGACAGCGGCCGCCCATCGATAGCGATGGACACCAGTGACAGCTGCTCCCCATCCAGCCACAGCGCTTCGCCGGCCTCGCGCTCAGGATGGCGCTCAAGATGCAGCCTGGCCTCGACGCGGGTCGCGCCAGGCGCCAGATCAAAGGACAACTCGGTGCGCGTGACACGGTAAGCCGGGGGAAGATAGTCGCTGAGATGAATCGGCTGGGGGTCGGACATCGGGGATGCTCCAATCAGAAAAGTCGTCGCCATTGTACGGGCATGGAGGGGCCAGGCTCAAAGCGCCGGCAGCGCATTGAGCGGTTCAGGACGAGGACGCGGGCTCGGGTCGCGTGAAGATCCAGATGGCGATACCGGCCAGCATCGTCACCAGGCCCAGCTTCAACCACCAGAGGGATACCGTGAACAGCAGCACGATCACCGACAGCGACAGCATCACCAGGGCCATCCACTTGGCATGACGAGGGATCGCACCCGATTCTTCCCACGCCACCACCGCGGGGCCGAAGCGCGGGTGTTCCCGTATCCAACGGGCGAAGCGTGGCGACCCCTTGGATGCCGCCCACACCGCCACCAGCAAGAAGCAGGTGCTGGGCATAAGGGGGACGAAGGCCCCGATGACGCCAAGGGCGAAGCTGATCCAGGCAAGCATTTGCCACGCCACACGGCGCGTGGTGGTTATCAAGGGTAAGCTCCGATGGTGCGGCAGACGGTGCGATGGAAAAAGCGGTTGACCGCCCCGCGCACACGGCCGTTGATCGCTGAGACTCCCATTGAACCGCAACGGTCGAGCAGGGGCCAATTGCACGAGGCTATCGACACCTTAGAGCCTCTCGGCACCTTAGCGGCTATCGACACCCGACAGGCTACCGATGCCCTGGATGCCGACCTCAGGCCGTCGCCCCTGCTCGCCATGGTGTTGCGCTCAATCTCGGAAGTTATCGAACTGCAGGGCGAGATCAGGCCCATCGTCACCACGCAGCAGCGCCATGACGCTCTGCAGGTCATCCCGTTTCTTGCCAGTGACGCGCACCTTGTCGCCCTGAATCTGCGCCTGCACCTTGAGCTTGGAGTCCTTGATCCGCTTGACGATATCCTTGGCTTCCTTCTGCTCCAGGCCTTGCTTGAGCAAGACGTTCTGGCGAGCCTTCACCCCGGACAGCTCGGCATCCTGCACGTCCATGGTGCGCGGATCGATGCTACGAGCAATCAGCTTGTTGCGCAGAACGTCGAGCATCTGCTGGAGCTGGAAGTCCACCTCGGCATGCAGTGCAACGGTCTCGTCGGACAGCTCGAACCCGGCGTCGACGCCACGAAAATCGAAGCGCCCCTGGACCTCTCGGTTAGCCTGATCCACGGCGTTCTGTGCCTCGTGGCGATCAAATTCGGAAACAATATCGAAAGAGGGCATGCTCACTCCAAGGGGTAAAAGCGCTAGTCTACCACTGGAAGCGGTGCCTGCGAGGCACCTCGCGGACCAACCTCTTCAGCGTCGTGCTGAGGGTCCGTCGGATCCTGCGTCTGCTCTTGGAAAGAGGCGCTCGCCGAGTCCGTCGCCAAGGCCGTCGCCGAGGCAGTCGCCGAGGCTCGAGGCGTCCTTTGTCTCACCACCTGTCCCCCTTCTGCTCCCCCCGCCTGAGTGGGGGCGTCTGGCGGTTCGCCCAGCGTCAGGATCATTTTCCAGGCGGCGCAGCCATCCTCGTAGTACTCGTCCAGCCAGGCATCCAGGCGGAACCCGGCACGTCGATACAGCCCGAGAGCCACGCGGTTATCGGCACGCACCTCAAGGCTCATGCGCGAGCAGCCTGACGCCCGAGCCTGCTGCTGCAAGGCCAGCAGCAACGCCCGACCTACGCCATCACCGCGGGCCTCTGGTGCCACGCAAAGCGAGTAAAGCCGCGCTGTCTGACTGCCCTTTCGCAGCAACAGGGTGCCGTATCCGAGCAACCTCCCCTCGGGCGGAACCGCCCCATCAGCGTCGCCGGCCTCCGCCGGGACAGCAAGCAGGGTGATTGCCCTGGCGCGGGTCAGCAGGTACCTGAGCTGACGACGATTGAAACGATCACCGCTGAAGCCACGACGTTCCAGCGACTCGAGAGCATCGAGATCGGCTGGGACCGCCGGGCGCAGGACAACAGACATCGAGAAAGACTTCCATGCAAGGCCACGAATTCCGTGTCGGCGACGACGGAGTATATCGCTCGATTCTGTCGCTCCCGAGGCCCGCTGTCAGCCGTCGATGAATGAATTTTTTTCACCCAGATAGCATATTGCTTTGCGGCTGGCTCAGGTGCATTCTTGCGCCACTCGACCAGACACTCCTCCTGCTCCCTCGCCGGCTGCCAGAACGATCGAGCCCCGCCCCTTCCCCCTGCCCGAGGATCCATGACGATGTGCGCACTGCGTATCGTGGTTGACCGCCAGCGCGACTGGCAGCCCTATCACCCCAGCGACGATGTGATCGATGCCGAGACCTATCTCGCATCGGCGGCAACGTCCGGCAGCGAACAGGTCATCAACCTGTGCGCGGATCTCGGCTACCTGGGGACTGGCTACTATGTCTCGTTGCTTGCTCAGGCGCGTGGAGCGAGGGTGATCCCCACGGTAGATACCCTCAACACGCTGCGTCGCAAGTCCACCACCGACATGCAGCTCGAAGGCCTGGCACCGCTGCTGGAGGATCTGGGCAAGGTGGCAGCCAGCCAGCAGCTTGGCGACACGATCGACGTCACCATCTTTTTTGGCGAGTGTGATGCCGCCCCGCTGGCAAAGATCGCCAGGCGACTTTTCGAGCGCCTGCCCTGCCCGCTGCTGGAAGCGCGCCTGACGCGTCAGGGCCACAGCTACCGGCTGGCACGTCTTCGCCCGCTGGCGCTATCGCGACTCAAGGAGCACGAGCAGGACACCTTTGCCCGCGCCCTGAATCGTCACTCACTGAAGGTCTGGCGCACCCCACGGGCCAGGCGTCGCTATCGTTTTGACCTGGCCATGCTGGTCAACCCGGAAGAGCGACTGCCACCTAGCAACAAGGGTGCGCTCAAGCGTTTCATTCGCGCCGGGCGCCGCCAGGGAATCAATGTATCGCTGATCACCCATCGCGACAGCGCACGCCTGGCGGAATTCGACGGGCTGTTCCTGCGCGAAACCACGTCGCTTGACCACCCGACCTGGCGCATGGCCCGGCGTGCAGAACATGAAGGGCTGGTGGTGATCGACGCACCTCAGGATATTCTGCGTTGCACCAACAAGGTCTACCTGCATGAGCTGCTGCGCACTCGCAATGTGCCAGCGCCCGAAGGGCTTCTGCTGCGCCGCTCCAGTGCTGAGCGGCTGATCGAACAGGCTCGCGAGCTCAGTTTTCCAAGGGTGCTGAAGGTTCCCGATGGTGCGTTCTCCAAGGGAGTGGTGAAGGTGGCGTCGGCAGAGGCCCTGGCCCGGGAGGCCAGCATTCTGTTCGAAAGCTCGGACCTGTTGCTGCTGCAGGAATGGCTTCCCACCGACTTCGACTGGCGCATCGGCGTGCTCGATGGTCAGCCACTGTTTGCCAGTCGCTACTACATGGCCCGTGGACATTGGCAGATCTACGACCACTCCGGCCCGCGGACTCGCAGCGGCGGCTTCACCAGCCATCCGATCAGTGATGTGCCTGCGGCGGTACTGCGCACTGCCCTCAAGGCATGCCGACTGATCGGCAACGGCCTCTACGG
Source organism: Halomonas sp. DP4Y7-1 (assembly GCF_019800705.1). Taxonomy (NCBI): domain Bacteria; kingdom Pseudomonadati; phylum Pseudomonadota; class Gammaproteobacteria; order Oceanospirillales; family Halomonadaceae; genus Halomonas; species Halomonas sp. DP4Y7-1. The sequence goes on from NZ_JAHVKS010000014.1 coordinate 47,826, forward strand.
CGTTGACCTCAAGCAAGTCGGCGAGCGAGTTCTGGTCATCGAGGTCAACGACAATCCCAATATTGATGCGGGTATCGAGGACAACGTGCTGGGAGATGCCCTCTACGATCGCCTGCTGGACGTGTTTGCTCGGCGTATGGAAGCTGGCAAGCAGGACCCGTGACCGTCACGATGGCGCCGTGGTGGCCCAGCGTGACGGCCTTCGAGCTGACGCCAGCGAGCGACTCGGCTAACCTGCGCGTTCACGACCAGAAAATCGGAGCCAGCATGAGCGATCAGCAACGCAACGAGCGCCACAAGAAGGCCATGGAAAAGCTCAAGAGCCACGTCGATGCCAAGGTCGCCGCGGCAGAGGAAGAGCGCGGACTGATGCTGGTTTTCACGGGCAATGGCAAAGGCAAGACGACGGCGGCCTGGGGCACGGTGACTCGCGCGCTGGGCTACGGCTATCGGGTGGGCGTCGTCCAGTTCATCAAGGGTCTTTGGGAGTGTGGCGAACGCGAACGGCTTGAGCAGGATGCCAATCTCGAAGTGGCTATCATGGCGACAGGCTTTACCTGGGACACCCAGAACCGCGAGTCGGACACCCAGGCCTGTCAGGAGGTATGGCAACAGGCCAGTCGCATGCTGGCGGACCCTGAGGTCTATCTGGTCGTGCTCGACGAGATCACCTATATGCTCAAGTTTGGCTACCTGGATATCGATACGGTGCGCACCGCGATTGCCAACCGCCCGCCAGAACAGACCGTGATCATCACCGGGCGCAACGCCCATCGGGAGCTGGTGGCCATGGCCGATACCGTCACCGAGATGCAGGAAGTCAAGCACGGCTTTGCGGCAGGGCTCAAGGCACGCCGCGGGATCGACTTCTGATCCTGCTGCCGATCGTGTAGCCCTGTTGCCGACAGACCGACCGCATTCCCTGTCACGCAGCAAAACAACCGGCCCGGGAACATGCTCCCGGGCCGGTTGTCTCAAGCTACTACCTACCTCTAAAACGACGTGCCGCTGAAACCTATGCGCCGCTGAAACCTATGCGTCGCTGAAACCAAGCGCCGCTGCAACGACGAGGACTGACGGCTCGGCGACGTCTTGTCGCCACGCGTCCCTCGGCTCGCATCACTCTACCTGCAGCTGGTCGTTGGCGATCATCTGCTGCAGGAAGGTGGCGGAGTCCTGCCCTCCCATAGTGACGCCATTGAGCACGATGGTCTGATCGGCATCGTTGCCATTAGCGGCAATGCCTCCACTGCTCTTGACGTGCAGCACCGTATTCCCGTTGCCATCTTCCTGAGCAAAGAGATAGTCGTTGACGCTGGCGTCAGTGGCACCATCCAGCAGGTCCGCCACTTCCAGACGATCCGCTTCTGGGTCCACCCCGTAGCCACCCACGGTGAAACCAGTGACGGTGTCGACGGCCGGGGCGCCGTTGGTGCCGGCATCACCCTGGCTCCAGGCCAGGATATCGGCGCCGCTTCCCAGATCAATGATGTCGTTGCCCTTGCCGCCAGCTAACACGTCATCACCGTCACCGCCCTGCAAGGTGTCGTTGCCCTTGCCACCGATCAGCGTATCGTTGCCGACACCGCCAATCAGCGTATCGGCTCCCGCACCTCCGATCAGCAGATCATCACCTTCTCCACCGTCCAGGGTGTTGGCCGCACCGTCGTCGCGACCATCCCCAAGGTTGTCGATCTCGGCACGAATGTAGGCACGAATCTCCTCATCGCTGGGGGCCGACCCAGTCGCATCGGCAATGCGATCCGCCACACCGCTGCCGCCTGGGTTCTCCTGTGTCCAGGTCAGGTAGGTGTACAGGCCTGCATAACCCAGGCCGTCGTGGTCGCCCGCGGTGAAGGTTTCGCCGGTGGCCGCGTTGACCCATTCGAGATGATCACTGTTCAAGGTGTCGGCGACCAGAATGTCGTCCCCACCGCCACCACTGAGGGCATCGGCACCGACCGGCAGCAGGCTGGCGGCGGCTTCCTGCAGCGCCGCATCAAGATCGCCACCGCTCAAGACGATCTGGGGCTGCCCCACCGGCGCATCAAAGGCATCATTCGTACCGCCGCTCAGGTTGGTAGATGCCGTACCGACTGTATTGGTGTTATCAAAGAAGCGCAGCACATTGGAATTGATGCCCTCGCCGATCCCAATGGCGGCCACCTGGGCCACTGAGGCCAACTCGCCAAACGCATTGACGGACTCGTTCATCACTGTCTGGCTAAAGTTGCTGCCGTTGCCGCCGAGGCCACCAGTGGAGCCACGGTAGTAGGTCGGCACACCATCGGTCAGGAAGAAGCCAATATTGGTGAAACCGTTGCCCTGGCTGGCCAACCAGTTGCGTGCCGCATCGAAGCCATCCTCATAGTTGGTTCCCCCTGACGCGATCATGGCATTGATAAAGGCGATCGCCGCCGGCAGGTCTGCCGCGCTGAAATTGGTGAAGGTGATGGTGTCGCCGTTGCCCACCGCGCTATCGAAGTCGACAATCTGAAGGTTGATGGTGCCCTCGTGGCCGCTGAGCTGGGTCACCAGGTTCTGCAGGGCCTCCTTGGCCAGCTGCATGCGCGACTTGCCGTTGACCCCAGAGCTGTTGCCCATACTGCCAGAGCTGTCGACGATCAGGGTGATGTTGTAGTTGCCAGCGGGCTCATTGAGCGTGCCACCCGCATCGCCGATGATCACATCGTCACCACCACCGCCCGTCAGGGTCTGCTCTCCGTTGCCGCCCACCAGCAGCTTGTCCTTGGCATCCCCGTGCAAGGTCAGGCTAGCGGATAGCTCGTCGTCATCACCATCGCGACCAATCAGTCCAAGCTGGACATCGAAGTCGTCGCTGGGGCCGCCCAGACGATAGGACGCATCCTCAAGCAGCAGGTCATCGTTGCTGGTGCTGCCGCTATCCGCCGCGGTGATTTCCACCGCTTCAAAGGGCCGGTCGCTCGCGGTTTCCAGCGTCACCTGCCAGCCGTCCTTCAACCCGGTTACGCGCAGGCCGTTGCCGTCAGCGGTCACGCTGACCTGGCTGGTCACATCCACCCCAATGGAGTTGAAGACCTTGATGTCGGCGGGCGTCACGGCAAGATAGCCGCTGGATCCGGTGCTGGGATCGCCACTGCCGGCGCTGCCATCGGGCGAGTAGAGCAATGCCGCAATGACCAGTGCCGTGGTGGCACCTTCGCCGCCTGCCACCTGCACCCGCTGGGAGAAGCTGACCATGCCTTGATGGTCGGTCCAGCTCGGGCCGCCAGTTCCCGCGTCAAGGTCCTTCAGGGCATCGAAGCGCACGCTGGCACCCGTGGCGACGGCGATCTTGCCATCGTCGACGACCACGGCTCCGCTGCTGCTGGACACCAGCAGGTCGTTATCACTGGCACTATCCAGGTGATTCAGTGCGAGATAGCCACCTGTCACGCTCTCGCCGTCCTCGAGTTCGGCAGCGACATCGACGCCATTACTGACGTCACCGACCACATCGATGGTATAGCCGTCTCCGGTCTGCGCCAGAGTCACGCTAAATCCATCTTCAGCCCCATTCGCAGACTCGGCATAAAGTGTGGTGCCGTCGGCACTGAGTCGATAGGTCAGCGGCTTGCCGTCGACTCTCAGAGCGTTGCCTGCGCTATCCATCGCCGGCTGGCCGTCCAGACTGGCGTCGAACACCATCTCCTTGACCCCGTCTGCCCCTGCATTGGGCCCGAAGTCCAGGGTGCCGCTTCCATCCTCCAGCGCGTGCTCCGCCGGCGAGAACTGTTGTGGCACGTCATCCTTGATATCGATGGTCAAGGCTGCGGGGTCGCTGACGTCGCCGTCGGAGTCGGTCACCACCAGGCTGAACACGTCCTGGATACCGTCGCTGCCGGTGCCCTGGCTGCTATGGTCGGTGGTGTTGTCGTCCAGGGTGTAGGTATAGCTGTAGTCCCCATTCACCACGCTGACGACCAGGGTGCCGTAGGTACCCTGCACGGTGCCGCCATTGGTCACGTCCACACCGCTGATCACCACCGAGCCCACGCTGTCGGAGCCGGTATCGATGGCGATGGTGCCGCTGGTGGTCTCCAGGTCGGTGGCAGACTGGCTGCCGCCGTCGTCCAGACCGGCCTCGTCCACCTCGTTATTGCCAGACGCATTGGGCGACTCGGGGTTCACCTCCACCACCGGGGTAGCGTCCACGGTGATGGTCAGGGTCGCGTTCGCGGTATCCCCGTCGGCATCGGTGATGGAGTAGTCGATCAGCACGTCGCCTTCAAAACCCGTCGCCGGGGTAAAGGTCACGCTGCCGTCACCATTGAAGCTCACGCTGCCCTGGCTCGGATCCTGCAGCGCGGCGTTGGTCAGGGTCACCGGACCATCGGCACCGGCCACGTCGGT
>NZ_JAHVKS010000015.1:0-16009 GCF_019800705.1 Halomonas sp. DP4Y7-1
AGGTGGGCCTCACCCAGCGCCTCTTTGGTCTCCCGCAGTTCAGATTCGTACTGCTCTCTGACGTCCTTCGGACGAGCCCTGAACCCGTTTTCCATACTGCGCTGGGCCTCATCGACCCAACCTTCGATCTCGGAGACGGTGAGATCATATTGGCGGGCCAGCTCAGCTGCTGTGGTCTTGCCCTTGAAGATGTCCATGACCACGGAGGCCTTGCGCTTCGCGGTCTATCGCTTGATGGGGTTGTCGTCAGTCATTCTGTCCTCCTGATGGCTGCACTATAGCCTGTGCAGCTCGGGAGGGGGTCACTTCACGCAGGCCTTCACTGTCGTCGTATTTTGGCGACTGCTGAAAATGAGGCCGTTGTCAGAGCGCAGGGCCAGCGGTTGGTGAATCCGGCCCAGAGCGCCGAATCGATGTACCAGAGCCTATTTCAGTGCTGCTTCAGCCGTCTTGCTGCTGCAATTGTTCAATAATCGTCGACCAAGGATCTCACGGGGGCAGGTGTAACATTCGATAACCTCCACCAGGCTGCCCGCCGATTCTTACGGCACCGAATATGGGCAAGGTCGGCGGCCCATAGCTAATTAGGCCGAGTGGCGACGGATGGCAGGCTCCGGGCGCGCGACCGGAAACCTTGAGGCCGCTTGCGCGCCTGTCAGCCTTTGGGCTGTAAGATGCGCTGGATCGGCTTGCGATTCACCCCCACGATGCACGCCAAACGGCTATAGCCGAAGGTGGTGAACTGCGCCAGCGCAAGCTTCCCCTTGGTCGTTATCGCAGTGTTGTCCTCGTCGAACAGGCGGCGAAACTTTTTTAGCGCATAAATCTGTAGTAGGGCTTCGTCCTGCCAGATTCTAAATCTCGGAGACGGTACGGGCGTGCTGGCGAGCCACTTCAGCATGAGGGTTGCTGGCTTTTTCAAGGGGCACGTTGCTCAGCGTAAGTTCCTTGGCGGGATGCCCATCGCTACTGGGTCAGATCAATGATCTTCGAGGCCAATGTGTCATTTTAATCGATCTCGACATTGCTGGGTCGGATCCCTCCACAGAAGATTACATATTGCCCAATCTTTTATAGTAGTTATTTAGTGTCTGCAAAAAGCAGGCTTTATTTGTTATTGGAACATTTATGTGTGGAATAGTAGGCGCCATCGGCGCAAGGGAATGTGCGTCTTTCCTTCTCTCCGGCCTTTCAACGCTGGAATATCGTGGATATGACTCTGCTGGGTTGGCGGTCATTGATGGTGGCTTGTCGCGAGCTCGTGCTTTGGGTCGGGTGTCGGAGCTAGCCGCTCTGGTAGAGACGCAAGGCATCGATGGCCGTGTTGGTATTGCCCATACTCGTTGGGCGACCCATGGTGTGCCGGCGGAGCGTAATGCGCATCCCCACGTCTCTGATCGTCTGGCGGTGGTGCATAACGGCATTATCGAGAATTACGAGTCACTTCGGCGGGAGCTGGAAGAACTCGGGTACGCGTTTACCTCCGATACGGATACCGAAACGGTGGCCCACCTTGTCCAGGCGTGTCTGGTAGGCAAGGGGCGCTTCGCGCGGGAGCCGGCTGCGTCACTCTTCGAGGCAGTGCAGCAGGCGGTGAAACATCTACAAGGCGCCTATGCGCTAGCGATCATCTCCGAAGATGAGCCCGAACATCTGGTCGTTGCCCGGGAAGGTTCGCCATTGATGCTGGGTGTGGGCGACGACGGCCACTATCTGGCCTCGGACGCTTCGGCGCTCGTGCCTGTCACCAATCGCCTTATCTATCTGGAAAACGGTGATGTGGGGCTGCTGACGCCTGATGCTATTACCTTGGTCGATACCAGCGGCGCTCCGGTCGAACGTGAAGTGGTCGTGTCCCGGTTGTCGGCAAATGCGGTCGAGCTCGGTGACTACCAGCACTTCATGCAGAAGGAAATTTTCGAGCAGCCCCAGGCTCTCGGCAATACGCTGGAAATGATCAGTGGGGCCTCGAGTCTCAACCCTGGCATCTTTGGTGCCGATGCGGCAGGCATGTTGTCCGCAGTGGATTCGGTTCTGGTGTTGGCTTGTGGCACGTCCAGCTACGCGGGCATGACTGCGGGCTACTGGATCGAAGCGATTGCCGGTCTGCCGTGCCGAGTGGAGCTTGCCAGCGAGTACCGCTATCGCAGCTCCGTCGCCAATCCCTCGCAACTCGTCGTAGTGATCTCGCAGTCCGGCGAAACCGCTGACACCCTGGCGGCGTTGCAGCACGCCAAGGCGCTGGGCCACCGCCATACGCTGTCCATCTGTAACGTCCCGGAATCCGCCATCGTGCGTGAGACGGCCCTGCGTTTTATCACCCGCGCCGGCCCCGAGATAGGCGTTGCATCGACCAAGGCCTTTACCACGCAACTCGCTGCGCTGTTTCTGCTGACCTTGCTGCTGGCGAGGGAGCACGCGCAAGGGGCTGGACGAGAATGGAACGCCGATATCGAGCGAGGCTATCTCGACGAGCTGAAGCACTTGCCTGTTGCCGTCGAGAAGGTGCTCGAGCTTGAGCCGAGCATCGTTGAGTGGTCGCAGCGATTTGCGCAGAAGCATCACGCGTTGTTTCTTGGCCGCGGGCACCACTATCCGATCGCTCTGGAAGGGGCGCTCAAGCTCAAGGAAATCAGCTATATCCACGCTGAAGCCTATCCTGCAGGTGAGTTGAAGCATGGCCCTTTGGCGCTGGTCGATGCGGATATGCCGGTAGTTGTGGTGGCACCGAATGACGCCTTGGTCGATAAGCTCAAGGCCAATATGCAGGAAGTCAGCGCTCGCGGAGGGGAACTCTATGTCTTTGCCGATGGCTGCAGTGACGTCTCGGCATCCCCTGGCGTCAATATCCTTCGCATGCCGGAGCACTATGGTGTGTTGTCGCCGGTGCTGCATGTCGTGGCGCTGCAGTTGCTCTCTTACCACGTGGCATTGGTCAAGGGCACCGACGTCGACAAGCCGCGCAATCTGGCCAAGAGCGTGACCGTCGAGTAGCACGCTATTAGGTACTCGCTACGCACCACCACTGAAGGAAACCCATTGACCCCAAGGTTGATAAAGCGCGCACTCTCCCGGTTCGGTAAGAAGTCGGAGGGGCGCCCAGACGACAGGCGCCTGGTGCAGGCGTCGGGTTGGTTTGATGCTGACTGGTACCTGAACCAGGCGCCGGTGTCGGGGCGTCTGTGCGCCGGTGATGCGGTTTCGCATTATCTGTCGTCGGGTGTGTCGCTGGGGCTTGAGCCGGGGCCTGCCTTCGATGGTGCCTGGTATCTGCGTGCCTACCCTGATGTGGCGGCGGCGGGCATCAATCCGTTGGTGCACTTCCTGCGCCATGGGCGATTCGAGGGGCGTCTGCCGCGGCAGAACCGGGCGCTGGCCTGGGAGCATCATCTATGGCGGGGTGCCGAGGACGTGATGTTGCCTCGTCTGAAGGGCTTGGCCGGTTCGGTGGGTTCAACTGGCGCTGTCGTGCCTTCGGCAGCCAGTCCAGAAGAGCAGGAATATGCGCGTTGGGCGCTTGCCCGCTGGTCGGCCTTCCGGGGCGAGGGTGAAGGGAAGAAGCGCTGGTCTGACGTGGCGGCCTGGCTGATGCCCGAAGGGCGGCTGATCGCGTACCCGGTACATATTGGGCCGGGGTTGCTGGCCACCGAGGCGTTGTGTCGCTTGGTACTCGAAGACGATGGGCAGGCGTCAGTAGTGTCGGTCTATAGGCCCATGGCCGAAACAGTGTTGGCGTCGTTGGCCTCAGGCTTCGCCTCGGATGCCAATCTGGTGCTGGCACAGGCGAACTGGGCACTGGCTTCTGGCGTACAGGGTTATGGTGAGCAAGGCTGTGGTGAGCGGGATAGGGAGAGGTCGGACGCCGAGCGCCTGGGCCTGCTCAATGCGATGTGGCAAGGCGCAGGGCTTTGCGCGCTCACTGAGGATTCGTCAGCGCCTGAGTCGGGTTCCGGCAAGGTGGATGGCGGCTCTGGGCTCGGTTTTCGGCTCGGCTCTCGGCTTAGCTCTGGTCTCAACTTCGACCGTCTTGGCGAGATGTCTGCCGCCTTAGCGGCGGGGCCTGTCGCGTCTGTTGACTCGGGTGTGCTGGTCAGCGTGATCGTGCCGGTCTACAACGCCGAGGCGACGATCGCGACGGCGCTGCGTTCGTTGTTTGCCCAGCGTCGGGTACGGCTCGAGATCCTGGTGGTCGATGATGCTAGTCGCGACGCGACCTGGTTGGTGCTCGAGGGCCTGGTGGCGGAGCGTCCCGAGCATGTCGCGCTGCGCCTATTGCGCCATCATGAGAACCGCGGCGCCTACGCCGCTCGCAATACTGGCCTGGAGGCGGCGCGAGGCAATTGCGTGACCACCCACGACAGCGACGACTGGTCCCACCCCGACAAGATCATGCGCCAGGTCGAGGCGCTCGAGGCGGCGCCGAAGGCGATGGCCTCGCTGTCCTGCTGGGTGCGTGCTACCGATGATCTACTGTTCCATCGCTGGCGGGTCGAGTCGGAGGGCTGGATCTACCCCAATATCTCTTCGCTGATGGTGCGCCGCAGCGCGCTTTCCCGGCTTGGCTTCTGGGATGAGGTCAGCGTCAATGCCGACAGCGAGTACCACGAACGCCTGTTGGCGGCCTTCGGGCCCGACGCCGTGGTCACGGCGCTACCGGGTACTCCGCTGGCGTTCGGGCGGGCCAACGCAGACTCGTTGAGCCAGCGCGGGGAGACCCACCTGGCGACGCAGTTCGTCGGAGTACGCCAGGCCTACATGGCCGCCGCGCGACGCTGGCACCAGCGGGCTGCGACGGCCGATGAGTTAAGGCTGGAGCGTGACACCGACCAGCGGCCCTTTGTGGCGCCGTCAGCGATCTGTCGGCGCGATCTGCCGGTAAGCGTTATCTGCGAGCAGGACCGGATCGGCGGTTGTGGTTATTTCGATGGCCCCTGGTATCTACGCCGCCACATCGACCTGCAGCAGAGCATCATCGAGCCGCTGGAGCACTACTGTACGTCCGGTAAGCAGGAAGGTCGCGATCCCGGGCCTGGCTTCAGCGCTTCCGGCTATCGCTATCGCTACCGTGAGCGCTACCCGGAGCTGGCCGATCGGGACGTCGACCCCTTGCATCACTTCCTGAGCGTCGGCGAGGCCGAAGGCTGTGAGCCCCTGCCGATACTGGAAGGTGAGGCCACGCCAGAGGCCTCGGCCCCTACCGTGTTGGTGTGTGGGCACCTGGCGGGGGAGGAACTCTTCGGGGCAGAACGCAGCCTGCTCGATACCCTCGTGGCCATGCGCTCACTTGGCTTCAATCTCGTCGTTAGCCTGCCGGCGGCGCATAACACGTTCTATCTGACGCGGATACGATCGCTGTCGCTGGCCGTCGCGATACAGCCCTATGGCTGGTGGCAGCGGGGCAAGTCGCCGGAGGCGGTCACCGTCAAGCGCTTCGAGGCGTTGATCACGCGCTTTGGTGTCGATGCTTTGCACGCCAACACCCTGGTGCTGGATGAGCCGCTGGAGGCCGCTAGACGCGCTGGCATACCCACCGTCGTCCACGTGCGCGAGCTGCTCGAGCACGATCCGGAGCTGTGTCAGACGCTGGACACCACGCCCGAGGCGATGGTGGCGCGGGTTAAGCGCCAGGCCGACCTGATCATCACCAATTCCGCCGTGACCGCACGTCCCTTTGTCGGCGACACCCTGGCCCCGCACGACAGCACGCCGCCGGTCTGTGTGGTGCCCAACACGGCGGAGCTGGCCCCGCTGTTTGCGCTGCGTCGCGATGCGCCGGCCACGGGGCCGCTCAGGGTCGGCATGCTCAGCAGCAACCTGCCCAAGAAGGGTCTTACGGACCTCGAGCGAGTGGCTGAGTGCATGAATCGGCGCGGCGACCGCGTGGTCTTTACCCTGTTTGGCCCGCACACGCCGGCGCTCGAGGCGCTGCTGCGCCGTCAGCAAGGTGAGGTAAGTGACAACGCCACGAACCGCACCACGCACCGCACCAGCACCATCTGCTACGGCGGCTACGTCGAGGCGCCCGGCCAGGCGCTGGCGCAGCTGGACGCGGTGGTCTGTCTTTCACAGTTTCAGGAGTCCTTCGGGCGTACCGCCCTGGAGGCGATGGCAGCGGGACTGCCCGTGGTCGGCTATGACTGGGGGGCGTTGCCTGAGGTGGTCGAGAGCGGCCAACAGGGGTACCTTGTGCCCTTTCGTGATGTCGATGCCGTCGCCGAGCGACTGGCCTGGCTTGCGGCCCGTCGTGAACTCGGAGCCCGGCTCGGCGAGGCTGGGCGCCTGCGTGCCCAGGACTTCGATTTACCGGCCACAGCCAGAGCGCTGGCAGAGGCCTATCGTCACCTCCCTCTCTTTCGCGGCTGAAGGTCATGGATAAGGAGAACACCTTGAAGTTGGCTGTCGCCGCAATCGTAAAGAACGAACTGGACGCCCTGCCCGAGTGGCTTGCTTACCATCGCCAGGTCGGCGCTGGGCACTTTTTGCTGGCCGATAACAACAGCAGCGACGGCACCCGTGAGTGGTTGGCGGCGAGGGCCGAGCGGGGCGATCTGACGCTGATCGACGTGCCGACCCGAAACGGCGAGCCGCCCCAGCTCGGCGCCTACGCCAGGTTACTGGCGACGTGCCCGGCGGACGTGGACGTCATTGCCTTTATCGACGCCGACGAGTTCCTGCTGCCCATGGGTGAAAGAGGCGAAGGAGAGGAAGGGGGGGAAGGGACCGACGAGGCCAGCACGGATGACTCGTTGCTGCCCTGGCTTGGCCGGCGCTTTGCCGATCCCGAAGTGGGCGCGGTAGTGATGAACTGGGCCTGCTTTGGTTCCGGCGGTGCGCGCTTTCACGACGAAGGACTGGTGATCGAGCGCTTTACCCGGCGCGCCAAGCAGAGCTTCGGGCCCAACCACCACTACAAGAGCATTGTGCGTCGCGAGGCCGCCGGGGCCTTCGTCAACCCGCACCATGTCGAGCTGCGCCGGGGGCACCACGTCGACGCCCTGGGCCGTCCGCTCGAGGTGCGCCGCGATCACCAGGGCAAGCCACGCCTGGGACTGAGCCAGCCGGTAGTGTGGCAGGGCGCCCGGGTCAACCACTACATCGTCAAGTCGGTGGAAGAGTTCCTGGCCGGCAAGTCGGCCCGTGGCAGCGCGGCCTCCCGGGGCTACGTCAAGCGCCGGGACTACTTCGAGCGCCACGACAAGAACGACGAGCCGTGCCGTCTCGCCGCGGCACGGGGGGAGGCGGTCAACGCGCAGATGGAACGCGAGGCCCTGGCCACCTCGCGCGAGCCCGCTGACGACACCGCAGGTCAGAACAGTGCCCAGCGCCGGCAAGCGGGCACGCCCCGGGACTCGTATTCAAGGATTCGTTCGGTGATAGGTCCCACCTCCACCTCCCTGGTACGCCGGGCGTCCCAGCGTGTTCGCGAAGCCTTCGCGGCCCGAGACGACACCCCGATCCTGCACTGGGTGCTCGACTACCCCTCTGTCGAACGGGGTGACAGGCTTGAAGCGGCGGGGCGCCTGATCCAGGGCTGGCTGCTGTTGAAGCCGGAGCACGAGGCGGCCCGGGACGGCGCGCGGATCTTCGCCCGCTGGATGCCTGACATCGAGTTTGCCCACCCGCTGGAGGTTCGGCGCGGCGACGTCATCAAGCAGATGTTCGAGCAGCCCGGCGACGACCACCCCCAGCGCTACTGCGGCTTTCGCTTCACGGTGCCCCACCGGCTGACCCACTTCTACTTGGAGCTGGATCTGGGCGGGCGCCGCTGGCCGCTTCAGGAGGTGCGCTGCGCCGAGCCCGAGAGCGTGCCGTCGGTGCTGAAGGTGCTCCAGGGCAAGGATGAGTGGCTGTTTCTGGACAACGACACTAACGCCAGTGTCGATCAGCACCGCGGGCGGCTGCGCTTCACCTCGCGTGGGCTGGCGGGCTGGCAGCGCTACCTGGCCGACGCCGAGCGACTCGCGAAAGCGCGTGGACTGCCCTGGAAGCTGCTGGTCGCTCCGGCCAAAGAGGCGGTAATGGGCTCCCGCTATCATCCGTTCACGGCCGCGGGGAAGAGTCCGGTGGAGCAGCTGTTGGACCTGCCCGAGGCGGCCTCACTGGTGCATCCCGACAGGGCGTTGCAGGGGCTCGGGGATGAGGCCTACCTCAAGACCGACAGCCACTGGACCCACCAGGGCGCTAGATCCGCCACGTTGGAGTTGTGCGTGGCGCTGGGGCTCGAGCGGTCTGAGCTGGAGGCGCTGTTTGCCAAGGACGTCTACAAGGCTCGCAGCGTCGGGGGGGACCTCGGCAACAAGCTGGACCCGCCCCAGCGCTGCGAGGCCAAGGTGCTGGCCTCGTTCAATAATGCCCGGTGGCGGGTGCACGATACTGGGCTACCCAACTTCGGGCGCTGGATGGTGTTCGAGTACCCACGAGCGCTCGAGCAGGCCACCTGCCTGGTGTTCGGCTCGTCGTCGACCTACTCGATGTTTTCCTATCTGTGCCGGGTGTTCTCGCGGCTGATTTTTGTCCACAGCGCCGCCAACATCGACCCTGTGCTGGTCGAGGCGGTCGCGCCTGACTACCTGGTCTGTCAGTCCAATGGACGATTTCTGGTGCAAGTGCCATCGGCGAACGAGTCGCTCGCCAAGACCATCCACGACAAGCTGTCGCGTCTGACCGAGGAGCAGGTTGCCCAGGTCAGCCAGAAGCGCATCGTGGCAAGCGATGAAAAACTTGCCGAATGGGGCCTCACCGTCTGGGAGCGTCCTATGGCCGAAAGCCGCCGTCTAAAACAGCAACTTTGCTGACCCCGACGCCGTGACGCGGTGTCATGACGCGACTCGCCCGGGATGGTGAGTCGGGTGTATTTCTCTTTTTGATCAAGTGCAGGCTCTATGTCCGCTGAACTGTGTCTCACCCCTGTCAGACCGACAAACTACAAGCGCCTGGCGACGCCATGGAAATGGCACATTCGCAGTCCCCGCTATCTGGTACCGGAAGCCCAGCTCGAGCCTGGGGACGGGGAGTACTGGCACGCGCTTGGCAACGACGCCCTGTTTCGCTGGGAGGGACGACTGCCGATGGCCGGTTGGAACATGATCGAGGTGGACTGTGAGCGCTCGGTGACGGGGGTAGCCACACGGCTTGTATTCGAGACCCGTCAAGGATCCATGAGCATCGAGATGCCGCTGCGGGCGGGCAAGATAACCAAACGCCTGGTGCGAGTGCCGCGCGGGCTCAAGAGCGTCAAACTCAGCCCGATGAATGCCCGCGGTCGTTTCCACCTCAAGCACTTCCGGCTGGTCTGGCTGACACCGCGCTTCGCTGAGGACCGATTGCTGCAGCGCCTGATTAGCAGCCACCCGCGCCACCGTGGCCTGACCAAGGACCAGGTGAAGCACGAGGTGATGCTCAAGGCCCGCCAGCGCACGGTGCTGTGGCACGAAGTGGCGCTGGAAGAGTACGACGAGACCTTCATCAGCCTGTGCTCCAAGCGCAACTACCGCCAGTGGATCCATCAGCTTGAGATCCACCAGCGGCCTGGGCCAGCGACCATGACCACCCAGCAGCAGGCGTGGGCCAGTACACCGACGCTGAGCCTGGTGGTGCCGGTAGTCGCTTCGGGAGTGCGTCATCTACAACGCGGGCTCGAGGCGTTGCTCAAGCAGGCCTACCCGCATTGGCAGGTCACCTTTGTGACCTCCGGAGACTACGGTAGCGGACAGCTCGCCGCACTCAAGCGCCTGGTGAACGCCGAGCCGCGGGCGCATTGGCTGGGTGCCGACCGGGGCGACATCGACGCCCTGGTGTCGCTGGGTCTTGCGCAGGCCACAGGAGAGTGGGTCGGGATTCTGTCGCCGGGAGACCTCTTGACCGATGATGCCCTGTTTCGCTTTGCCCAGGCGATCAACGAGCGCCCGTCGCTTGAGTTGATCTATGCCGACGAGGACCGCCTGGACGGCGAGGGTGTCCGTCATTCACCGCATTTCAAGCCGGGCTGGAACCCTGATCTGCTTTGCGCCACGGCGTACCTCGGAAGCCCTGTGTTGTTCAAACGCGAGGTGCTGATGGCGCTTCCGACGTGGCACGACCAGCCCAGACACCTGTGCCCTGAGTCGCTGATCCACGAGTGGGCGCTGCGTTACCTTACCTACCGGGAAGACGAGGCCGGCCGCGGCGTGGCACGCTTGCCATCGATCCTGTTGCATCGCTGCGGCGCCCGCCCTCCGAACGACAATATGGCGATGCTCAGCGCCATTCAGCGCTACCTCAAGGTGCGCCAGACCAACGCCGTGGCGTCCTTCGGCGAGATGGACGGCAGCGTCAGGGTTCGCTGGCCGATCCCGGAGCTGGCGCCACTGGTTAGCCTGCTGGTGCCTACCCGCAACGGTGTTGATATTCTGAGACCCTGCGTGGATGCGATCCTTTCCGAGACGCACTATCGCCACTTCGAGCTCTTGATCCTCGACAATCAGAGTAGCTGCCAGGAGACGCTTGACTACATGCAGGAGGTGGCGGCCCGGGACTCGCGGGTTAGGGTGTTGCGCTGGAACTATCCTTTCAACTATTCCGCCATCAACAACTTCGGCGCGCGCAATGCCAGAGGTGAGATCCTGGGGCTCGTCAACAATGACATCGAACCCTGCGACCCGCACTGGTTAGGTGAAATGGTGGCCCAGGTGTCGCGGCCGGACATCGGCTGCGTGGGCGCCAAGCTCTACTATCCCAACGGCACCGTCCAGCACGGGGGCGTCATCCTCGGGCTTGGCAGCATCGCCGGCCATGCCCACCGATTCTTCCAGCGTGATGAAGAGGGCTTTCAGGGGCGTCTCAAGCTCACCCAGAACCTGTCAGCGGTGACCGCGGCCTGCCTGCTGGTCAGAAAGGCGGTGTTCGAGGAGGTCGGTGGGCTGAACGAGCCGGACCTGGCGGTGGCCTACAACGACGTGGACTTCTGTCTCAGGGTGCGCGAGGCGGGCTATCGCAACCTGTGGACGCCCTACGCCGAGCTGTATCACCATGAGTCGATCTCGCGGGGTGCCGACGACACCCCGAAGAAGCGCGCCCGCTGGCTGGCCGAATGCGCCTACATGCGCCGCACCTGGGGCAGGCAGCTCGACAACGATCCGGCCTACAATCCCAACCTGACCCTGGTGCACGAGGACTTTACCCTGCGCTGACGGGCGGCCCGAGCCTTCGACTTTCTCCTCTTTCTTCCGGTGACCGCAGCCCATGCTTGCCGCCCTTGATCATTCCCACCTTGAGCACTTCATCATCGGCCTCGCCGTCCAGCTATGCCTGTGGCCGCTGTTTGGTCGTTGGTCGGCGGCGGCCATCAGCGTGGCGGTCTTTGTTGGCCGCGAAATCGCCCAGCACGAGATGAAGGGCGGCGGTGGCAACGCGGTGGTCTGGTATTACGGACTGGTCCACCACTGGAGCCTGGACTCGCTGCTCGACGTGGCCGCCCCGGTGGTCGGCTGCTTCGGCCTCGCCCTGCTGGTGACGCTGGGGCAGAGGGGCCTGAGCCGCTACCGCGAGCGTGGGGCCGGAGGATGACGCCGCCAGCGAAATGGGTCGTGCTGAGCGATGGTGCCCGGCCGACCGAGGACATCTACTTCTTGCGCTCCGCCGGTCCATGGCTGGTCGAGCAGGGCGTCGAGGTGCGCCGGCTGGACACTGGCCGCTGGCAGCATCCGCGCTGGTGCTGGCCCTGGCTGGGGCGCGTGTTGGCGGACGCCAATGTACTGGTCTGCCGCACGCTGTCACAGGCCTGGATCGAGGCGCTGGAGATGCATCGCCCTAAATTGGCGAGCTGCCAATATTTGATCGACGATGACTTGGGCGCCGCGGCGGCGGACCCGGGCCTGCCGGGTGCCTATCGACAGCGCATGGCGGGCCACGCTGCGCGACAGCCGCGCCTGTTGGCGCTGGCCGACGAGGTGGTGGCCTGCTGTGACACCCTGGCTACGGTCCTGCGCGAGCGCCACCCCCGAGTGGCCCTGCTGGAGCCACCCCTGCTGGCGCCGCTGCCGACGCTCGAACATTTCACCTCGACTCGTTGGCGACTGGGGTTTCACGGAACCCGCGCTCACCTCCCCGACCTTCAGCGGGTCATCCCTGCCCTGGTCGAGGCCCATGCTCGCCACACTTCGCTTCTGATGGAGGTGATGCTCGGGCGTCACACCCCTGATGCCTTGGCGCACCTTGAGCGTCTGGCTTCGCCAAAGCCACTGGCCTGGCAGCGCTTTCTGGCCTATCAGCGAAGCTGCCGTCTACATATCGGTATTGCGCCGCTGTGGCCGAGCGCTTTCAATATCGCCAAGTCACACATCAAGTTTTTGGATATCGCGGCCATGGGTGGCGTCGGCATCTACAGCCGCCGCTCGCCCTACGCCGAGATCGTTCGCCATGGCGTGGACGG
This sequence comes from Halomonas sp. DP4Y7-1, assembly GCF_019800705.1. Classification (NCBI taxonomy): domain Bacteria; kingdom Pseudomonadati; phylum Pseudomonadota; class Gammaproteobacteria; order Oceanospirillales; family Halomonadaceae; genus Halomonas; species Halomonas sp. DP4Y7-1. Next base: position 12,410 of record NZ_JAHVKS010000015.1, read on the forward strand.
GCTGCTGGTCGAGGACCACCCCGAGGCCTGGCGGGACGCCATCGATACCCTGCTGGCTGACCCGGCAAAGACGCGAGAGATGGCCTGGCACGCAGCCAGGAAGGCTCGCATCAGTGGGGACCCAGTCAGGGCGCAGGCATTCTGGTGGGAGAGAACAAGGCACATGGGCCGGTGAGCGCAGCCATCATCTGAAAGGGCAAGCTTCATTACCAGCTAGGGCCTCTGGTTACAGTGCGGTTATTGACGAGAACGGCGGAAGGGATAAGTCTCTTCCGCCGTTTTTTTTTGCGTTGACGTCGGGTGGAAGTGCATGAACTTCTCTTTCGATAATCGGTTTCATTTGTGTTTGGAGTTGCTCGATCACCTTTCAATGCCGCAAGGGGAAACAGTGAAGGCCTTAAGGCGTATTTTTATTGATCTAATAAACAATAAAAAATGTTGTATATTGTGACGCTTGATATTCACTTGGTTACATAAATTAATCAAAATATAAATATTAAAAGGCGTTTGTTTTTCAACAATTTACAAACGACTAAGGCTTTAGTGGTAGAGGCGGTTATTAAATATTTGGTGAATTTATGTTGCTGTTTAATATGGATTTTAAGAGCTTAATCGTTAAGTAAACGATTGTTTCCGAAATTAAAATCGATTATTCCATGCTTGAATAACTCGCCGTCTGCGTTGTACATCCCTAATTAGCCATAACTACGTATCTGGTCAGCCCGCCGTGTCGTGATGACATCGGGTGTGGTGTTCGGGAACAGGTAATAATGACAAGGGGTGTCGCATGGGAATGACTGTCAAGGTTAGCCGTCTGGGAGAAGAACTTTCCGAGGCTGTCGCGTGGGAAGTCGAGGGAGAACTCGTTCTCGAGACATCAAGCAAGGTATTGCTGGACATCAGTCCAGAGGATATTGCCTCCCTTGTCAGAGACGGTGACGACCTGATAGTAGAGATGGCCAACGGCCAGGCCCTGAAGATCGTCGGGTTCTATACCGACGCTGGCGCAGGACAGAGTGAGCTTTACCTGGTTGATGATGAAGGTGGCGTCGTCTGGGCTGACTTGGCGCCGGCCGCCGACAACGGCGTCGTTGCCGCGCAGTACGTTCCCCAGCCCGACATGGCAGGCTTCGAGATGGTGGCCGCGGCTGAAGAGGGTGGCAGCGGCTGGACCGGCGCTGCGATTCTTGGCGGCGCCGCCGCTGCGGGTCTGGCTGCTGCGGCCGCCGGTGGCGGCGGTGGTGGTGGCGGCAGCGACGATGATAGCGACGCCCCGGCCAGTGAGGACGGCAGCGATAGCGACGACGATAGCGGCGACGACGGCAACAGCGACAGCGACGACGGCAGCGGCGACGATCAGGATAACGACGACAGCACCGATGACACCGCTCCGTCGGCCCCGCAGATCGGCGCCATCCGCGATGATCAGGGTGATGCCACCGGGCCACTTGCCAGCGGCGACAGCACCGACGATACCACCCCGACGCTATCCGGCAGCGCAGAGGCGGGTAGCACCATCACCATTCGTGACGGCGACGCGGTGCTGGGAACCGTCATCGCGGACGATAGTGGTAACTGGAGCTTCACTCCTAGCGAACCGTTGGCCGAAGGCAGTCACAGCCTGACGGTCACCGCCACCGATGCCGCCGGCAACACCTCGGAGGCGAGCGATGCCGTTGAGTTGACGGTCGATACCACCGCGCCAGATGCGCCTGTCATTAATCCTACCGACGGCTCCGTGATTAGTGGGACCGCTGAACCCGGGAGCACGATTGAGCTCGACGTCGATGGGGACGGCGCCTCGGATCTGACGACCACTGCGGACGAGACGACCGGTGACTGGTCGGTGGCACCGGATACTCCGCTGGCAGACGACACCGTGGTCACGGTGACGGCGACCGATGCGGCGGGTAATACAAGCCCGGAAACGTCGTTGATAGTAGACGCTGCTGCCCCGGCGACCCCGGTCATTGCAGAGGTCATGGACGATGAAGGTGGCGTCACTGGGGCACTGACCAGTGGTGACAGCACCGACGACACCACTCCGACGCTGTCTGGTACCGCCGAGGCGGGCAGCACGGTGACCATATTCGATGGTGATACCGAGCTAGGTTCTGTCGAGGCGAACGGGAGCGGTAACTGGACCTTTACCCCTACCGCCCCGCTGGCCGAAGGCAGTCACAGCCTGACGGTCACCGCCACCGATGCCGCCGGCAACACCTCGGAGGCGAGTGATGCCGTTGAGTTGACGGTCGATACCACCGCGCCAGATGCGCCTGTCATTAATCCTACCGACGGCTCCGTGATTAGTGGGACCGCCGAACCCGGGAGCACGATTGAGCTCGACGTCGATGGGGACGGCGCCTCGGACCTGACGACCACTGCGGACGAGACGACCGGTGACTGGTCCGTGGCACCGGATACTCCGCTGGCAGACGACACCGTGGTCACGGTGACGGCGACCGATGCGGCGGGTAACACAAGCCCGGAAACGTCGTTGACAGTAGACGCTGCTGCCCCGGCGACCCCGATCATTGCAGAGGTCATGGACGATGAGGGTGGCGTCACTGGGGCACTGACCAGTGGTGACAGCACCGACGACACCACTCCGACGCTGTCTGGCACCGCCGAGGCGGGCAGCACGGTGACCATATTCGATGGTGATACCGAGCTAGGTTCTGTCGAGGCGAACGGGAGCGGTAACTGGACCTTTACCCCTACCGCCCCGCTGGCCGAAGGCAGTCACAGCCTGACGGTCACCGCCACCGATGCCGCCGGCAACACCTCGGAGGCGAGTGATGCCGTTGAGTTGACGGTCGATACCACCGCGCCAGATGCGCCTGTCATTAATCCTACCGACGGCTCCGTGATTAGTGGGACCGCCGAACCCGGGAGCACGATTGAGCTCGACGTCGATGGGGACGGCGCCTCGGACCTGACGACCACTGCGGACGAGACGACCGGTGACTGGTCGGTGGCACCGGATACTCCGCTGGCAGACGACACCGTGGTCACTGTGACTGCGACAGACCCGGCGGGCAATACCGGCCCGCAGGCAACCACGACCGTCGACACCTCACTAGTCGATACCCAGCCGCCGGTCGCACCGACCATTTCAGAGGTCGCGGACGATGAAGGTAGCATCACTGGGACACTCACAAGTGGTGACAGCACCGACGACAGCACTCCGACGCTCTCTGGTAGTGCAGAGGCGGGCAGTACGGTGACCATATTCGATGGTGGTATCGAGTTGGGGTCCGTCGAAGCGAGCGCGAGGGGCAACTGGAACTTCACCCCGACCGCCCCGCTGGCCGAGGGCATCCATAGCCTGACAGTCACAGCGACGGATGCCGCTGACAATACTTCAGAGCCAAGCGCCGCCTTTGAACTGAGCGTGGACACCACCAGTCCTGGCGGTGACGCCGGCACCGACGCGCCGACGCTGGCAATCGCCGAGGCTTCAGATGACACGGTCAACGCCGCTGAGCTGTCCGATGGGGTTCAGGCCAGCGTTGGTCTGACCGCCGGCACCCAGGCCGGTGACACTATTACCCTGCAGATCGATAACGCGGACGACGTGACCTATACCGTGACGACGGA
>NZ_JAHVKS010000016.1:0-10770 GCF_019800705.1 Halomonas sp. DP4Y7-1
AGGTGGGCCTCACCCAGCGCCTCTTTGGTCTCCCGCAGTTCAGATTCGTACTGCTCTCTGACGTCCTTCGGACGAGCCCTGAACCCGTTTTCCATACTGCGCTGGGCCTCATCGACCCAGCCCTCGATATCGGAGACGGTGAGATCGTATTGGCGGGCCACCTCAGCTGCTGTGGTCTTGCCCTTGAAGATGTCCATGACCACGGAGGCCTTGCGCTTCGCGGTCCATCGCTTGATGGGGTTGTCGTCAGTCATTCTGTCCTCCTGATGGCTGCACTATAGCCTGTGCAGCTCGGGAGGGGGTCACTTCACACTACCGTGGTAGTGGGCCTATCAGGCGGGATCGCTGAGGCGATACGGGCTATTCGTAGGCCATCTGCTCAAGCTCCCGTCCGCGGGTTTCCTTGACCCACTTCATCACGAACACCACCGAACAGGCGGCGAAGAAGGCGTAGACACCATAGGCACCCGCCAAGCCAATGCCGCCAAGCATGATCGGGAAGGTCATGGTGATCGAGAAGTTGGCCAGCCACTGGAACAGTCCAGCCACCGCCAACCCAGAGCCACGCACCTGATTGGGGAACATCTCGCCAAGCATGACCCACATGACCGGCCCCCAGGAGAGATTGAAGAACAGCACATAGGCGTTGGCGGCCAGCAAGGCGACGATCCCCATATCCCCGTCCAGTGACAGACTGCCATCCACCATCGTGGCCGTCGAGAAGGCGTAGGCCACCAGACACAGGGTCAACGCCATGCCCACCGATCCCGCCCACAAAAGCGGCTTGCGTCCAATTCGATCGATCAGCGCGATGGCGATCAGACAGGCGCCAATCGATACTGCGCCGCTGATCACATTGATCAACAGAGCATCCCCTTCGGAGAAGCCCACCGCCTGCCACAGCACCGCACCGTAATAGAAGACCACGTTGATGCCGACCAGCTGCTGAAACACCGCCAGCCCTATACCAATCCACACGATGCCGTGGACTCGTCCCGTTGACGAGTTGATCAAGTCGCGCAGACTGGGGCTGTGATCCGCCGCCAGCGACGCCCGGATATCCTCCGCCTTGGCGCGCCCTTCATCCTCGCCCATCAACAGCCCGAGCACCCGTATCGCCTTGTCATCGCGACCGCGACTGATCAAGAAGCGCGGGCTCTCGGGGATCCCCAGCAGTGCCACCAGAAACACCGCGGCAGGCAGGATCTCGATCCAGAACATCCAGCGCCAGGCGTCGAACCCCAGCCACAGACTGGCAGTGGAAGCCCCGGCGAGGTTGGCCAGCAGGTAGTTGCTGAGAAAGGCGATGAACAGACCGGAAATGATTGCCACCTGTTGAATGGTCGCCAGTCGCCCACGCCGGTCTGCCGGTGCGACCTCACTGATATAGGCGGGGGTCATCACGCTGGCAGCACCGACAGCCATGCCCCCCAGCACGCGATAGACGACGAACTCGAGGGAGCCGGTGGCCACGCCGGAGCCCCAGGCGCTGACCAGGAAGAACACCGCGGACACGATCAACAGCGACTTGCGACCGAAGCGGTCGGCCAGGCGACCGGCAAAGAAGGCCCCGATGGCGCACCCCAGCAGCATGGAGGCCACGTTAAAGCCGGTACCGACACTGTCGGAGCCAAAGGCACTCTGCAGGCCGTCGACGGTGCCATTGATGACACCACTGTCAAAGCCGAACAGGAAGCCGCCGATGGCGGCGACACTGCAGATCGCCAGGATATAGCGTTGTCGCTTGAGTTCAGCGAGCTGGTCTGGCGTGGTGGTGGAAGGGTGGTTCATGGGTACTTCCTCGCATCTTGTTGTAGGTTGTGATGGAGCCCCGATACTGCTGGCATGGCTGGGGTCTCTACGGCTGGCTGCATTGGCTACAGCCAGCCGGCGTCGACCCAATAGTTGTGTGCGGTACATGCTGCTGCGGCGTCAGAGGCCAGGAACACCACCATGGCCGCTATATGGTGCGGCTGGATGCGCACCTTGAGCGCCTGTTCGGCAACGATCTGCGCCTCGTCTTCAGCGCTGTACCAGCGGGACTGCCGCTCGGTCTTGACGTTGCCGGGAATGACACAGTTCACTCGAATACCCTCTGAGCCCAGTTCGCTGGCCAGCGCCCTGGTCAGGCCTTCGATCCCGGCCTTGGCGGTCTCGTATAGCGCTAGGCCTGGCTGGCCCAGGTGCCAGCTGATGGACCCCAGGTTGACGATCGACCCTCCGCCCCGTCGCGCCATTCCCGGCGCCACCGCCTGGCTGGCGAAGACCAGATGGCGAAGATTCACCGCCATGCGCTCATCGAAGTAGTCCGGAGTGATGTCCGCCAGGCGATGGCGATCATCGTTGGCCGCATTGTTGACCAGCACATCGATATCGCCAATCTGGCCAAGGACTCCCTTCAGCGCCTCGTTATCGGTGATGTCACAGGCATGAAAGCTCACTCGCCCAGTCGTTCGCCCTGCAAGACGCTCTTCCAGACGCTCAACCAGGGCCTCGGACGGGGCCTTGCGGATATCAAGAAAATGCACCTCGGCGCCCTGCTCGGCGAATGCCGTGACCAGACCTTCGCCGATGCCTGTGCCTCCTCCACTGACGACCACTCGCTGGCCGGTAAGTCCCGGGTAATAGGCAATACCGTCTGCTCTTTGCGTGTTGCTCATGTTGGTCCTCTGGTGCGGCTCGTCTGAGTGGAGGGCGATGCTGCTGACTCTCGGTCATCCGCCCCTTTGCTGCGCTCTAGCACGCGGCGTTCCGCTCTTCTCTGACCGGCTCTGACCGGCTCTGCACAGCCCTTCCCGACCCGGCCCAACCCTGCCCAGCCCGGCGTGACGACAATATGCAGCGACAATGTACATGGGCCTTCATGCGACGTGTGCGAGCCATTAGTTAATAGAACTTACTTAAAGCCGAGTCTTGTAGAATCCTCACCGGAGCGCCATTGCACTTATGTCGAACCTATCAGCAAACACTGCTGTATCGCGGCGGCGACGGATCTCATTCCGGGCGCTGTCCCCGGGCCGGAAACTCCAGTCAAGCACCGCGCCGACTGATACACTGACGTCAACAAAAACTGACGGTTAACAACCCGGATGCTCGCCATGACGACACGCCCCGCTGGAGACCTGGGGTTTCTTAAACAGCACAATCGCGCCTCATTGCTGGAACTCTTGCGGCAAACCCCTGGGCTGACCCGTGCCGAACTAGCACAACGCTCGAAGCTGACAAAAGTCACCGTGGGAGCGGCGGTGCAAGAATTGCTGGAACACGGATGGCTGTGGGAAGGCGCGCCGATTCGCGGCGGCAGCGGTAGACCCGGAAAGGCGCTGTCACTGCATCCTGGTCATCATGCGGTGCTGGGGCTGGAAATCGGCGTGCACGGCCTTCACGCGCTGGCCATCGACCTCTCCGGCGCCATTCTGGCACAACGCCATCAACGCTTTTCCCCGTCGCAGCCCGATGCGACTCTGGACACCCTGGCGGAGATGGTTCGCGAGCTGATCGACGACGCCCTTGGCACTCGCCAGCTGCTGGGCGTCGGACTGGCCGTGCCCGGCCCCACCTCGCCGCAACAGCACCGCCTCAGCCTTGCCCCCAACCTGGGCTGGCGAGATCTGCCCCTGCTCGACATGTTGAAGCAACGACTGCCGGGCCTTGCCGGCATCTGGACCATGGACAACGAAGCCAAGGCCGCCGCCTTCGGCGAGCTGTATCTGGCACGATCTGCGGCCACTGACGAAACGCCTGCGTCACTGCTCTATGTCAGCGCCGGCACCGGCATCGGCAGTGGTCTGGTGGAAGACGGCTCTCCGCCCAGGGTGATTCGCGGCGTGCACGGGCTGGCCGGGGAAATTGGACACACCGTGTTGGTACCGGATGGCAAGGCCTGCCACTGCGGCAACCGCGGCTGCGCGGAGACCCTGGTATCGGGTTGGGCGCTGCGCGAACGGCTGGCCATCGACGACCATACCGAGCTTCACCAGGGCATCGACCAGCATCCCGACCAGGCAACGGTGGCGGACTGCCTTGAGCAGGCAGGCAAGGCCCTCGGCCTGCTGCTGCTGAACCTCCACCACACCTTGAATCCAGGCCGCATCATCATTGGTGGCTCGCTGGTATCGCTGGGCCCGCGGCTGCTTGATCCTGCCCTCAGGTTCTTCGCCGATCATCAGAAGCATTTACTGCCCCAGGCCTCGACGGTGACGGTCCAGGTTCTGGAAGATAGCCGCTCCATCGCCTCCAGAGGCATGGCGGCCCAGGTGCTGTGCCAGGCGTTGGCCCGTCATTATGACGTCACTGTCTCAGCCTAGTCCGCCCTAAGGAAACACTGCATAAATGACTGCGCTCGACATCTCGGCTGCTGGCGGTGCTCAAGATCCTCATTTAACAGCATGTAAACTCCGGTCTTTCCGCTCCGGCAGCTATCGACCTGTCATCGCTCGAAACATTTATTCAGCATTTCCCTAAGGCAACATTGCATAAATCCCTGCGGCGCCTCAGACAGCACCAGGCAGGTCACTCGACAAACGGCTCGGTAACCCGGCGATGGCTCAACATCAGGGCGTCGGCCACCTGTTCCAGCGGCGCCAGGTCCATGTCGCTGTCACCGGTTGTCAGCAGTTCGTGAAAATGCCGGTAGACGCCCAGATACTCCCGCTCTGGGGTATCGACAAGGATCTCGCCATCGAGGGACAGCCGAGCGCCACCACGGGACAGCACAAGACGGCCCGCCGTGGTGGCGAAGGTCATTTCCCAGCAAGGGGGATCTTCATGACGAAAATCGAAGTCGGCGCTGACGGCGGTCTCCGTCAAGGTCCGCCAGTGCAGACGCGCCGCGATGGGCGTCTGGGCGTTGGCCGGTATCTCGAGCTCGCCCTGGACCAGCAGCAAAGGGTCCGACACTAGACAGGTGAGTATCGACAGCGCGTTGATCCCAGGGTCGAACACCCCCATGCCGCCCGCCTCCCACAGCCACGGCTGGCCCGGGTGCCAGACCCTGACATCCTCGTGCCAGCGGATGTCCACCCGCTCGATATGCTGCTCGGCTAGCCATTCCCGCGCCCTGGCGATGCCAGGCGCATAACGGGAATGCCAGGCAGCAAACAGCACCTGGCCGCGTGCTTCAGCCTCCGCCTTCAACTGACGGGTTTCGGCCAGAGTGGCTCCCGGCGGCTTCTCCAGCAGCACCGCCTTGCCCGCCGCCAGCGCTTGGCGGGCCAACCGATGGCGCAAATGGGCCGGGGTGCAGATGGCCACCGCATCAATGCCCGAATCTGCCTCCAGCATGGCGCCGAGGTCAGGATAGCCAGGGATGCCTTCCAACCTAGCGTGAGGGTCGGCGCTGGCGACCAGTTCAAGTCCCGGTGTGGCGGCAATCGCCGCCACATGCTGATCCCTGACGATCTTGCCGGCGCCTACCACGCCAAGTCGGAAGTGCCCCATGGCTGACTCCTGCAGCGGAGGCCAATGCCTCCGCGTGGGTGAAAAGCCGCTCAGCATACGCCATGGCAGGCGCGACTCGCCAGTCAGCTATCACCCTCGCCAGGGCAACCAGGCCCTCAGTGATTGTCCCTGGGCGGACTCTGGCGCGCCACATCTCGATAGGCATCGGCACCGCGCAGGGTCATGCCGCGGTCCAGCGGTTCGATCAGGGTCCGCTGAATTTCCTGCCAGGGGGTCTGGTGACGCGGATAGGGATAGCCACCGTTGGCCTCAAGCTGCTGGCGTCGTGCGGCCAGCTCCTGCTCATCCACCATCAGCCGGACCTCGCAGCGAGCCAGGTCCACTCGCAGGCGATCCCCTGTCTGGACCAGTGCCAGTGGGCCGCCGGTAGCCGCTTCCGGCGAGGCATTGAGGATCGATGGCGAGCCCGATGTGCCTGACTGTCGCCCGTCACCCAGGCATGGCAGGGAATCGACACCCTGGCGAATCAAGGCCTCGGGCGGCTGCATATTGACCACCTCGGCGCCGCCAGGATGCCCCACTGGTCCGGCACCGCGCATGATCAGGATGGTGTTGGCATCAATCTCGAGCGCTGGGTCATCGATCCGCGCGTGATAATCCTCCGAGCCATCGAAGACCACCACCCGGCCCTCGAAGGCCTCGGGATCGTCGGGATTCTCGAGAAAGCGACGGCGGAAATCCGGCGAGATGACGCTGGTCTTCATCAGCGCCGAATCAAACAGGTTGCCCTTCAGATTCAAGAAGCCGGCATGCTGGACCAGCGGATTATCGAAGTGGCGGATGACCTCCTCGTCCAGCGTTTGCTGGCCGCTGACATTATCGGCCAGGCACTGTCCGTTGATGGTCAGCGCCTCACCATGCAGCAGGCCGCGATCCAGCAGTTCGCGCTGAACCGCAGGCACGCCGCCGGCGCGATGGAACTCCTCACCCAAATACGCCCCTGCGGGCATCACGTTGGCCAGCAGCGGCACCTGGTGGCCAAGACGCTGCCAGTCGTCATTGTCGAGCTCGACACCGGCATGGCGGGCGATGGCATTGACGTGAATTGGCGCGTTGGATGAGCCTCCCAGCGCCGAGCACACCACCACGGCATTCTCGAACGCCTGGCGAGTCAGGATATCCAGCGGACGCAGGTCTTCCCAGACCATCTCCACTGCCCGCTCGCCGGTCTGATAGGCCACCATGGAGCGTTCCTTGTAGGGCCCTGGGATCATCGCCGACCCCGGCAGGCTCATGCCCAGCGCTTCGGCCATGGAGTTCATGGTGGACGCGGTGCCCATGGTGTTGCAGTGCCCCACCGAAGGCGCCGAATCGGTGGCCCGAGCCAGGAACTCGGTGTAGTCGATGTCACCTGCGGCCAGACGTTTTCTCAACTCCCAAATGATGGTGCCCGATCCCACCCGCTCGTTGCCCCGCCAACCGTTGAGCATGGGGCCGCCGGACAGCACGATAGCGGGAATGTTCACGGTGGCCGCGGCCATCAGGCAGGCCGGGGTGGTCTTGTCGCAGCCAGTGGTCAGCACCACCCCGTCCAGCGGGTAGCCATGCAGCACTTCCACCAGCCCCAGATAGGCCAGGTTGCGGTCCAGGGCGGCGGTGGGCCTGCGCACGTTCTCGTGAATCGGGTGCAGCGGGAATTCGAACGGCACCCCGCCGGCGGCACGAATGCCATCCTTGACGCGCTTGACCAGCTCGATGTGGTGGCGGTTGCAGGGGGTAAGATCCGAGCCAGACTGGGCGATCCCGATGATCGGCTTGCCCGAGGTCAGCTCATCGAGGGTGACCCCATAGTTCATGTAGCGCTCGATGCACAGCGCCGTAGTGCCCGGATGATCAGGGTTGTCGAACCACCAGCGCGAACGCAGCTGGTCGGGGGTCAGACGTGGACGATGGGACATGACGGCAGCTCCTGCCAAGGCCGGTGGCGCACCACCGGCCAAAGGTGAATGTGGGCCCTTGTTCGTGCTTGCCTCAGTGAGAGTGACGCGGCACCTCGGCGCCACGGCAGCCCACCAGGAAGTCAAAGTCACAGCCCTCATCGGCCTGCAGCACGTGCTCGATATAGAGCTGGCGATAACCGCCGGTTGAGGCGATCTCGCGCGACGCCGCGGTGGGATCGCTGGCCGCCAGCCGGCGGCTGAGCTCTTCCTCGCTGACATCCAGGTGCAGACGGCCTTCGTAGGCATCCAGCTCGACCCAGTCACCGTTTTCCACGGCGGCCAGGGGGCCACCGGCAGCGGCCTCCGGCGCCACGTGGAGCACCACGGTACCGTAGGCGGTGCCGCTCATGCGTGCGTCCGAGATACGCACCATATCAGTAACGCCCTGGGCCAACAGCTTGGAGGGTAGCCCCATGTTGCCGACTTCCGCCATGCCGTGATAGCCCTTGGGACCGCAGTGCTTCATGACCAGAACACTGCTGGCGTCCACCTCCAGGTCCGGGTCATTGATGCGTGCCTTGTAGTCATCGAAATTCTCGAACACCACGGCGCGGCCCCGGTGGCGCATCAGTTCAGGGCTGGCAGCGGAAGGCTTGAGCACCGCACCCTTGGGCGCCAGGTTGCCGCGCAATACGCACATGCCGCCATCATCGACCAGGGGGTTATCCTGAGCGCGAATGACCTGATCGTTGTACAGAGGCGCATCCTGGACGTTCTCCCACAGGGTCCTGCCGTTGACCGTCAGCGCCGACTTGTGGGGAAGGCGGTCTGCCTCGCCCAGGCGGCGCAGCACGGCGGGCAAGCCACCCGCATAGTAGAACTCTTCCATCAAGAAGCGGCCGGATGGCTGCAGATCGACGATGGTCGGGGTGCCGCGACCGACCCGGTTCCAGTCATCCAGCGCAAGCTCGACCCCCATGCGGCCGGCGATGGCTTTCAAGTGGATCACCGCGTTGGTGGAACCGCCGATGGCCGCATTGGTACGGATAGCGTTCTCGAAGGCCTCCTTGGTCAACACCTTGGACAGCTTGAGGTCTTCCTTGACCATATCGACGATACGGTTGCCGGACAGGTGGGCCAGCACGTAGCGACGCGAGTCCACCGCCGGGATAGCGGCATTATGAGGCAGCGAAACGCCCAGAGATTCTGCCATGCAGGCCATGGTGGAGGCCGTGCCCATGGTGTTGCAGGTACCAGCCGAACGGGACATGCCGGCCTCCGCCGCCATGAAGTCGTGCATCGAGATCTTGCCGGCCTTGACCTCTTCCGATAGCTGCCAGACCACGGTACCGGAACCGATATCGCGTCCCTTGTGCTTGCCGTTGAGCATGGGCCCACCGGTCACCACGATGGCGGGAATATCACAGCTCGCCGCCCCCATCAGCAGCGCAGGCGTGGTCTTGTCACAGCCCGTCAGCAGCACCACCCCGTCGATGGGGTTGCCGCGAATCGCTTCCTCCACGTCCATGCTCGCCAGGTTACGGGTAAACATGGCCGTCGGGCGCAGGTTCGACTCGCCATTGGAGAACACCGGAAACTCCACCGGATAGCCACCCGCTTCCAGCACGCCCTTCTTGACGTGTTCCGCCAGCTTGCGGAAATGCGCATTGCACGGTGTCAGCTCGGAAAAGGTATTGCAGATCCCGATGATCGGACGGCCATCAAACTCATGATCCGGAATCCCCTGGTTCTTCATCCAGCTGCGATACATGAAGCCGTTCTTGTCGGCGGTACCGAACCATTGATGGCTACGCAGCGAGACCTTGCTGTCGGAGGAGTCCGAGCGGGTCGCCTGGTCGCCTGAGGCATCGGTACAAGAGTCGGCAGGGAGATCCTGGTCGCGGTTGGCCATGGGTCGGTTCCTCGGGTCAGTCACGGATAGCAATAAGGGTGATGGTGGCACTGGCGCCTGTTGCCGGCGGGTTCAGCGCGCACGACGACGGCTTCAACGGCCACGGCTCTGTCTGCAAAGCGCCTGTCGAAACAACAAGGGCGGTGACGAGACGAAAGCTGTGCCGAGCCAAGGCGGCGTCGAGATAGACGACACCTTACGGAGCAGGGACGGCAAAGTACACACATACAAAAGTCTATGTTGAACATTTAAAGAGAGCGAGCAAGAATTGCCGCCACACCAATAACGATCACGCTCTCATCAGGGAGATCGACCATGTCAGCACCCCTCACGCTTTCTCGTCTGGCCGCCGCCGTCGGCGTCGCGACCCTCGCCATCGGCGCCGCGAGCACCGCTCAGGCGGCAGAATACGAGTGGACCTTCCAGGCGTCGGAGACCGCCGGCGAGCCCAGCTTCAAGATCAAGCAGGAGTGGGCAGAACGCATTCAGACCATGACCGATGGACGCGTCGCCATCGAGGTACTGCCGATCAACGCGGTGGTCGGCCCGACCGAGACCCTGCAAGCGGTCAGCTCCGGTATTCTGCAAGGCCACATGACCGATCCCAGCTACTTCTCGGGTCAGAACCCCGCTTTCGGCATGATCGGTAACCTGGTAGGTGCCTGGAATGACTCCTACGACTTTCTCGAGTTCATGCATAACGCCGGGGGCGAAGAGCTCTACAACGAGCTGGTCGAACCCTATGGCGCCCACCTGATCAGCGCGGCCACCTTTACCCTGGAGTCGATTCCCTCCACCGTGCCGATCGAGACCCTCGAGGATTTCCAGGGCCTCAAGATTCGCGCGCCCCAAGGCATGGTCTACAACATTTTCGAGCGCGTCGGCGCGACCCCGGTGAACCTGCCGGGCTCCGAGGTCTACACCGGCCTGGAGAAAGGCGTCATCGACGCGGCTGACTCCACCGTGCTGTCGAACAACGACGCCCAGGGCCTGCACGCCTTTGCCCCCTACCCGCTGTATCCCGGCTTCCACTCCATGCCGATGATTGCGGTATCACTGAACAAGGACATCTGGGACGGCCTGCCGGACGATCTCAAGACCACCCTGGAAACCGCCTTCGACGCCATGTCGTATGACCTGATCGCACGGCTCAAGGCCCAGGACATCGAGACCCTGGCACGTCTTCAGGCCGACCCCGAGGTGCACCCCTTCGACCTGCCGGATAGCGAGCGCAAGGCGTTCCGTCAGGCTGCCGAACAGGAATGGCAGGAGTGGTCAGGCAAGAACGAGATGACCCAGAAGATCTACGACTCGGTCACCGCCTTCCTGACCGCCCGCGGCCAGCTGTAAACGGCGAGCCCTGGCACAACGCCAGGACCTCACCTCAACCCACCCTTGCGGCGGTGCCACGGCACCGCCCCCTCATTTCCGGATCGTGCCCTGGCGCGATCCTCAAGCCGTCGAGGAAGTCCCATGACAGACCTGCCGGGACAGGACGCCGACAAGGCGCCCGAACGC
>NZ_JAHVKS010000017.1:0-6216 GCF_019800705.1 Halomonas sp. DP4Y7-1
ACCTGGGACGCCTGACCAGCCAGGGCGACATGACCCTGAGCGCGGCCTCGCTCGATAACCAGGGCACCCTGGGCAGCCTGGGCGACCTGCGCCTGGATAGCGCCAGCATCACCAATGCCCCCGATACCCTGCTGTTCGCCGGTGGCGACATGACGCTGCATACGCAGCAGCTGTTTAACCGCTATGGGGACATCTATAGCCGGGGCGACCTGACCCTGGCACGCAACAGCGCCTTGGCCAAGGCGGACCGGCTGGAAAACCGCTCCGGCACCATCGAGGCCGAGGGGGATATGACCCTGCGCGCGGGGGACATTCTTAACACCAAGGACCGGATCGAGACGGAAGACGTGTTGCTCGACCGTGCTGTCGCGGGCACGGGGTATGTACGAAAGGTCTATCGTACTGAACACAATGGCCAAGGCGCTGGTGACGGCGGATACGAAGAAGTGGTGACCTTGGTGAGTACCACAGAGCTCTTCAGGGAGTACGAACTCACCGAGACTTTGCGGACCACCATTGTTGAGGACAGCCCAGCCGCCGGTATTCAAGCGGGTGGGGATCTGCGGGTCACCGCAGACACCCTTGAAAATCTCGATAGCGTCATCGCTGCGAATGGCGATATTCGCATTGATGCAGCATCGTTGATCAATTCGGGACGCGGCAACGCGTTGGTGACGCGAACAAGTCAGTATGGTGACGCTGAAGCGGCTTCCTGTCTCGAAACCGGCTCCTTCTTGGACTGCTTCCGGGGCGGCATCCTCGGAGGCGGGCGTTATAGCTATCGGTTCAGAGAAACTGACCTGACTGACAGCCTTGCTGGTTGGAATGCCGCCTCAGGATTCTCGGACAGCCAAGAGCTGTTACCACTACCTGCAGGCGCGCCAGATCTGTTAAGTCAGGCCGAAACCCGCACCATTCTCCCCGGTGGTGCTCCCGCCGTGATTTCCGCCGGTGGCCGTGTCTCCATCACCGCCACCGAGCAGCTCCACAACGGAGATATCCAGGAACATACCCTGGCCCAGTTGCAGGGGCGCCTTGGCGATGCGGCGACCCAGGGGCCGGTTTCCACGCTGTCCATGACCCTGGGACGTGACGCTGACCAGGCCAGTGCCCAGGGGCTGAGCGCGCCATCGCGGGTGGACCGCAGTGGTGCCAGCCGCGATGCGTCGCTGGCGGATATCGGCGCAACGCCCAGCACCGCTGGCGGGGGGCTTGACGGTGCACTGGACGCCAGCGTGGGCGCTGGCTTTGACGCGGGAGGCGGCGTCTGGGTCTTCGACGACGCGCCCTTCCTGCGGGTCGATATCGCGCAGACGCCGTCCTTCCGGCTGCCGGAAGGTGACTATGGCCTGTTCGTGCGCCCCCCCGAGGCCCAGGGGCGCTATCTGGTCGAGACCAACCCGGAGTTCACCAACCTCGAGCAGTGGCGCGGTTCCGACTACCTGCTCGACAAGCTCGGCTACACCGACGACGAGGCCTATCGGCTGCTCGGCGATGGTCGCTATGAATCCCGGCTGATCCGCCAGGCGGTGCTGGCTACCACCGGCCAACGCTACCTCAGTGAGGGGCTGGGCGATGACTACGCCCAGTATCGTTACCTGATGGATAACGCCCTGGCCTCGAAGGACCGTTTGTCTTTGGCGTTGGGGGTGAGCTTGAGCCCCGAGCAGGTGGCGGCGCTGACCCACGACATCGTCTGGCTGGAGGAGCGTCAGATCGACGGCCAGACGGTGCTCGCGCCGGTGCTGTACCTGGCCAACCTGGACAGCCGAGACGTGCGCGGTGGTGGGGTGATCCAGGGCCGTGACATCGACCTGATCAGCGGCGGTGATCTGGTCAACGTCGGCACCCTTCGCGCCACCCACGACCTCAATGCCTACGCCGCAGGGTCGGTGTTGCAGGGCGGCCTGGTCGAGGCCGGTGACGCCCTGAACCTCACCGCCCGCGACGATATCCGCAACGCCATGGGTGGGCAGATTCGCGGGGACCGGGTCAGCCTGACCGCCCTTGAGGGCGACGTGGTCAACGACCGCCTAAGCGTGGCGGCTGGCACCTCACGGGATTATCGCAGCTATCTCGACCAGGGCGGCAGCATCAGCGCCCGTGATCAACTCGACATCCAGGCCGGGCGTGACGTGGTCAATCGTGGCAACGTGACCAGCGGCGCTGATGTGTCCGTGACCGCCGGGCGCGACATCGTGGCCGGGGCCGTGGTGGACGTCAGCCACTGGCAGGATGCCCGCGGTCGCGATTATCAGGACAGCGCCACGACGCTCGGCTCAACCACCACCGCCGGGGGCGATCTTACCTGGCAGGCCGGACGGGATATCGCGATCGACGCCAGTCAGGTCTTAAGCGGTGATGACCTGGTGCTGGCCGCCGGACGCGACATGGCCATTGTCTCTGGCGAGGACCGCGACGCCAGCCGCGACGTCAGTCGTCGCCAGATCACCACCACCGACAGCGTGACCCAGGTGGGTAGCACCCTTGAGGCGGGAGGCAGTGCGAGCCTTAGCGCCGGGGGCGATATCGGCCTGCTCGCCAGCCGCGTCGAGGCCGGCGAGGGGCTGGGCCTGGTCGCCGGCGGCGACATCACCCTGGCGTCTGCGGCCAACGCCAGCGAGAGCCACACCCGCAAGCCCAACAAGACCTACGACACCCGCACGGTGCGTCAGCAGGGCAGCGAGCTGGCGGCCGGCACCGACCTGACGGTCGCCGCCGGGGGCGATCTCACCCTGGTGGCAAGTACCGCTAGTGCCGGTGATGAGGCGTATCTGTATGCCGGTGGCGTCGTGGCCCTGCTGGCCGCCAACGACGAGGATTACTCCCGCTACGAGAAGAACGAGAGCGGTGGCCTGTTCGGCGGTGACAAGCATCGTCTCGATGAAGTGCAGGACCTGCGCGCCCAGGGCAGCGAGATCGCCAGCGGCGGTGACCTGATCATCGTCAGCGACGGCGACCAGACCTATGAGGGCGCCCGACTCGATGCGGGCAACGATCTGGTGCTGGACAGTGGCGGCGAGATCACCTTCGCCCACGCCCGCGACCTGCATAGCGAGACCCACGAGAAGAGCTCGAGCAATGCCGTCTGGCAGTCGGCCAAGGGCGAAGGCGAGACCGTCGAGACCCTGCGTCAGAGTGAGCTGGTGGCCCAGGGGGAGCGGATCATCCGCGCCGCCCAGGGCGTCAACGTCGACATCGAGCAGGTCGATGAGCAGAGCATCCACCAGACCATCACCGCCATGGTCGAGGCCGACCCGAGCCTAGCTTGGCTGGCCGAGATGGAAGCCCGTGGCGACGTCGACTGGCGCGCGGTCAAGGCCCTCCATGATCAGTGGGACTATGACCACTCAGGCATGAGCGCCGCCGCGCAGCTGGTGGTGGCGATTGTGGTGGCCTACTTCACCGCAGGGGCGGCCAGTGAGCTAGTGGCCGCTGCCGCGAGCAGCGCGGGAGCCAGTGCCGCCGCTGGCACTGCCTGGGCCGCGGCCACGACCACCACTGCAGCGGGCTGGGCCAATGCGGCCGCCACCGCCGCCTTGACGGGCATGGCCAGCAACGCCGCTGTCAGCACCATCAATCAACAGGGGGACCTGGGCGAGGCTTGGAGCGACGTCACCTCCAGTGACGCCCTGCGCGGCTACGCCGTTGCCGCCGCCACCGCCGGGCTGACCAGCGGCCTGTACGACGGTTGGACCGGCACCCAGACCGGCACTACCACCGGCCTTCCTAATAGCGGGACGGTCACAGGTGCCCCCCTTGGCACCTGGCAAGGGGCGGGCCAGTTCGGCGCCAATCAGCTGTTGCAGAACACCACCTCCGCGCTGCTGGACCGGGCCCTGGGCGGTGACGCCGAGCTGGGTGACGCGCTCCAGGCGAGCCTGGCCAACACCTTCGCCGCCGCTGGCTTCAACGCCATCGGCAATACCTCCCTTGAAAACGGCAGCCTGAACAAGGCTGCCCTGCATGCCGTTATGGGCGGCCTAGCTGCCGAAGCCGCGGGCGGCGACTTCACCACCGGTGCACTCGCCGCCGGGGCCAACGAGCTGTTAGTGGACAAGCTCGCTGGAGAGTACAGCGACCTGGATCAGGCCGACAAAGGCCGGCTGCTGGTGATGAACTCCCAGATCATCGGCGTCATCGCCGCCGAGATCGCCAGCAACGACGACAACGAGCTGCAGATCGGCGCCCAGGTGGCGGGGAGTGCGACGCAGTATAACTACCTGTCGCATCAGCAAATCGACGAGTACGTCGACGAGTTGGATGGCTGTGAGGCGAGAGGGGACTGCGGTGAGGTTCAAGCAAAGTACCGTGATCTGAGCATCGCTCAACAGGACCAGCTGATCTCAGTGTGCTCACAAGATCAAGCGGCGTGCCTCGATCAATATCAGTCACTGGTTGACGATAGTGAAAAATTCCGTCAAGCCCTAGATCGATTGGGCGATGAAAACCTTCCATGGAGTGTGGCGCTGGACCAAGGGCCACTGTTGGGCCAGTATTTGGAGGCAGAGTCAGCCGTATCGCAGGAAGGCTTCGCGGAGTTTCTTCGTAACGAATACGATTTGGATACCGATGAAGCCGCACTAATTTCAGCAGCTGCGATGGCTGGGATGGGTGGCCCAGGAAGGCCACCAGGGCGAGCACAGAGTCATGTCGAGCCGTCAGGTGGGAGCGTTTCTACGGGCCCTCGGCTGACGATTCGCGATCAGTACTTGCATCACAAAGCGATGACGGATGATCTTAAGACCCAGTTAAGTAGCCAAGGCTATCGGGTTTCAGACAAAGAGATCTCTTTTGGTAACTCCTGTGGAACGGGCCGCTGCCGCCCCGATATCGTTTATGAAACTCATGATGGGAAGATGGGGATTATCGAGGTTAAAACTGGCAATGCCGATTTGACAATCCGCCAGAGTGAAATCTATCCACAGATCAATAGTGGAGATGCAGTTCCACGCGGAAAAGTTGCGCGAGCCTTTGATTTAAGGCCTGGAATACCATTGCGTGAGCAAGGTTATCCTGATGGCATTCCTATTGAAATTAGAACGTTTCCAGGGGCCGGATAATGAAGTTGAAAGAAGTTACAGATATGCTCGGATCAATTGGCTGGTCAATTTATACTGATGAGGTTGGTGATAGGTCGGCATGTTATCGATGCAATGATAGGACAGTGCAGATTATCTATGGCATAGAGAAAATTCGAGACAAACAGAAGTTTGGTGCGATGCTCTCTCTGGCGACTGATAGCTTCTCAAATGCCTGTGTAGCTATCGATCCGGGATACGGAGATGACGTTCCATTCATCCGAGCATGGTCAGGGCTAGATATTCGAGCGCCAGAAATTTTGGAAGAGCATGTGCGGCAAGCGTCCGAAGAGGCAATATCTTGGGCAAAAGTACAGGACTTGGATAAGGCACTGCAGGACCATGCGGCCTTACCAACGAATGCCCCTGGTGCTCGCCCTATCTGGCATCTTGCCGCGTTAGCGCTGCTTGGTGATGTTGTAAAGCTTAGATTCTATCAAGACAGCTTTGCGGATGGAAACAGGTTGGGTTTTGTGAATTATGTCACCAAGGATTATATTGATCGGGCCGTTGAGTTGGCTGAGAAAAATGCCGTGCGGCATTAAAATGGTGGAAAGTAATTGAGCGGTTTTTTCATCAATCAAATCAGTATCTTTCACTGTGTCAGGCAGTTGCCGTCAAGGAAATTGCTGTTTCTAAGGGTACTTCGGCTGTCTGTTTTCTTGATTCGATTGTGATGATCCAAGGCTCCCACTCCGGTTTGAGTGGCAAACTGTCTATAGCCGACCAGCTACGGTTTGTGCTGGGGGTTAGTTGTACGTGTTATCCGGTTGGTCACGTGCCGCTTTGTCTGCGTGACCAGGCGAGTCTCGTTGTTGCTGTAATTTTGGTTTTACCACGTCACAGCGCTGGCCTCCTGCAACAACCGTGGCGGTACACAGAGTGCCGCCCAGCTTGCGCTGCACCTCGGTGAAGGCATCGACCATCGAGATGATGGCCTGCTGCCGGTCGGTGATCTTCTCATTGGAGCGGGTGTAATGACCCCCTGGTTTCTGCACACCCTACGCCGCTAATGACGGGTGTGCTCGGGGTGCCACATAGCCTAGAGACTGATGTGGCCGCTCTTCGTTGTAGTACCGGATCCAGCGGCTGATTACCGCTCGGGCCTGGCCCAGCGACTCGAACCGGTGCTGCC
>NZ_JAHVKS010000018.1:0-1948 GCF_019800705.1 Halomonas sp. DP4Y7-1
TAAATGCCTGACGATGACCTACTCTCGCATGGGGAGACCCCACACTACCATCGGCGCTGAGCGGTTTCACTTCTGAGTTCGGCAAGGGATCAGGTGGTTCCCACTCGCTATGGTCGTCAGGCGAAAAAAGGCAATGTATATCAATGCTGGCAAAGTCTTGCTCGATACGTCCCACGTATCCGTCAATTGTGTCGTGACACCATCGACCAAAACCTCTTGGGTGTTATATGGTCAAGCCTCACGGACCATTAGTACCGGTTAGCTCAACGCCTTGCAGCGCTTCCACACCCGGCC
This sequence comes from Halomonas sp. DP4Y7-1, assembly GCF_019800705.1. Classification (NCBI taxonomy): domain Bacteria; kingdom Pseudomonadati; phylum Pseudomonadota; class Gammaproteobacteria; order Oceanospirillales; family Halomonadaceae; genus Halomonas; species Halomonas sp. DP4Y7-1. The sequence goes on from NZ_JAHVKS010000018.1 coordinate 295, forward strand.
TATCAACCAGCTGGTCTTGCTGGGTCCTTTAGGAGGCTCAAGGCCTCAGGGAGATCTCATCTTGAAGGGGGCTTCCCGCTTAGATGCTTTCAGCGGTTATCCCGTCCGTACATAGCTACCCGGCAATGCCATTGGCATGACAACCGGAACACCAGAGGTACGTCCACTCCGGTCCTCTCGTACTAGGAGCAGCACTTCTCAAATCTCCAACGCCCACGGCAGATAGGGACCGAACTGTCTCACGACGTTCTAAACCCAGCTCGCGTACCACTTTAAATGGCGAACAGCCATACCCTTGGGACCGACTTCAGCCCCAGGATGTGATGAGCCGACATCGAGGTGCCAAACACCGCCGTCGATGTGAACTCTTGGGCGGTATCAGCCTGTTATCCCCGGAGTACCTTTTATCCGTTGAGCGATGGCCCTTCCATACAGAACCACCGGATCACTAGAACCTACTTTCGTACCTGCTCGACGTGTCTGTCTCGCAGTTAAGCACCCTTATGCTCTTGCACTCAATGCACGATTTCCAACCGTGCTGAGGGTACCTTCGTGCTCCTCCGTTACTCTTTGGGAGGAGACCGCCCCAGTCAAACTACCCACCACACACGGTCCTCGAACCGGATTACGGTCCTGAGTTAGAACGCCAATGATGCCAGGCTGGTATTTCAAGGTTGGCTCCACCCCATCTGGCGACAGGGTTTCAAAGCCTCCCAGCTATCCTACACAAGCAACATCAGCGTCCAGTGTGAAGCTGTAGTAAAGGTTCACGGGGTCTTTCCGTCTAGCCGCGGGTACACAGCATCTTCACTGCGATTTCAATTTCACTGAGTCTCGGGTGGAGACAGCGTGGCCATCATTACGCCATTCGTGCAGGTCGGAACTTACCCGACAAGGAATTTCGCTACCTTAGGACCGTTATAGTTACGGCCGCCGTTTACCGGGGCTTCGATCAGGAGCTTCGCGTGAGCTAACACCATCACTTAACCTTCCGGCACCGGGCAGGCGTCACACCCTATACGTCCGCTTGCGCGTTTGCAGAGTGCTGTGTTTTTAATAAACAGTTGCAGCCACCTGGTATCTTCGACCGCGTCAGGCTCCGGTCGCGAGGACCTTCACCCTAATGCGGCGTGCCTTCTCCCGAAGTTACGGCACCATTTTGCCTAGTTCCTTCACCCGAGTTCTCTCAAGCGCCTTGGTATTCTCTACCTGACCACCTGTGTCGGTTTGGGGTACGGTCCCACAGTATCTGAAGCTTAGAGGCTTTTCCTGGAAGCGTGGCATCGATGACTTCCTGACCGTAGTCAGTTCGTCTCGCCTCTCGGCCTTAAGGGTCCGGATTTTCCTGAACCCTCAGCCTACTGGCTTTCACCAGGACAACCAACGCCTGGCTCACCTAGCCTTCTTCGTCCCCCCATCGCAATACTGTGAGGTACGGGAATATTGACCCGTTTCCCATCGACTACGCCTTTCGGCCTCGCCTTAGGGGCCGACTCACTCTGCTCCGATTAGCGTCGAACAGAAACCCTTGGTCTTCCGGCGGGGGAGTTTTTCACTCCCCTTGTCGTTACTCATGTCAGCATTCGCACTCGTGATACCTCCAGCATGCTTCTCAACACACCTTCATCGGCTTACACGACGCTCCTCTACCGCT
>NZ_JAHVKS010000019.1:0-1269 GCF_019800705.1 Halomonas sp. DP4Y7-1
GGCAACCCGTAGCTTCGGTACCTGGTTTGAGCCCCGTTACATCTTCCGCGCAGGCCGACTCGACTAGTGAGCTATTACGCTTTCTTTAAAGGATGGCTGCTTCTAAGCCAACCTCCTAGCTGTCTAAGCCTTCCCACATCGTTTCCCACTTAACCAGGATTTCGGGACCTTAGCTGACGGTCTGGGTTGTTTCCCTTTTCACGACGGACGTTAGCACCCGCCGTGTGTCTCCCACGCTGCACTCACCGGTATTCGGAGTTTGCCTCGGGTTGGTAAGTCGGGATGACCCCCTAGCCGAAACAGTGCTCTACCCCCGGCGGTGATACGTGAGGCGCTACCTAAATAGCTTTCGAGGAGAACCAGCTATCTCCGGGCTTGATTAGCCTTTCACTCCGATCCACAAGTCATCCAAATCTTTTTCAACAGATCCTGGTTCGGTCCTCCAGTTGATGTTACTCAACCTTCAACCTGCTCATGGATAGATCGCCCGGTTTCGGGTCTATTTCCAGCGACTGGTCGCCCAGTTAAGACTCGATTTCTCTACGCCTCCCCTATACGGTTAAGCTCGCCACTGAAAATAAGTCGCTGACCCATTATACAAAAGGTACGCGGTCACCGAACAAGTCGGCTCCCACTGCTTGTACGCACACGGTTTCAGGGTCTATTTCACTCCCCTCTCCGGGGTTCTTTTCGCCTTTCCCTCACGGTACTGGTTCACTATCGGTCAGTCAGGAGTATTTAGCCTTGGAGGATGGTCCCCCCGTCTTCAGTCAAGGTTTCACGTGCCTCGACCTACTCGATTTCACAACACTCAGGTTTCGGTTACGGGGCTATCACCCACTATGGCCAGATTTCCCAATCTGTTCACCTACCAGTTGTGTTGCTTAAGGGCTGGTCCCCGTTCGCTCGCCGCTACTAGGGGAATCTCGGTTGATTTCTTTTCCTCGGGGTACTTAGATGTTTCAGTTCCCCCGGTTCGCCTCTCATGCCTATATATTCAGCATGAGATACCCAAGTGATCTTGGGTGGGTTTCCCCATTCAGAGATGTCCGGGTCGCAGGTCGTTTGCCACCTCGCCGAACCTTATCGCAGGCTTCCACGTCTTTCATCGCCTCTGACTGCCAAGGCATCCACCGTGTGCGCTTCATCGCTTGACCATATAACCCCAAAAGGTCTGTCAATCGATGATGTCACGACAATTGCCGGATACGCTTGAGACGTATCTTACTTTGTCAGCATGATATACATTGTTAAAGAGCGTTAGAGTCG
>NZ_JAHVKS010000020.1:0-1662 GCF_019800705.1 Halomonas sp. DP4Y7-1
TTGCTTGATCAGGTAATTCATTGTGAGCACTTACCGACAGTCAGCGACGTGTCGATTAAGGAGGTGATCCAGCCGCAGGTTCCCCTACGGCTACCTTGTTACGACTTCACCCCAGTCATGAACCACACCGTGGTGATCGCCCTCCGAAGTTAGGCTAACCACTTCTGGTGCAGTCCACTCCCATGGTGTGACGGGCGGTGTGTACAAGGCCCGGGAACGTATTCACCGTGACATTCTGATTCACGATTACTAGCGATTCCGACTTCACGGAGTCGAGTTGCAGACTCCGATCCGGACTGAGACCGGCTTTATGGGATTAGCTCCACCTCGCGGATTCGCAACCCATTGTACCGGCCATTGTAGCACGTGTGTAGCCCTACCCGTAAGGGCCATGATGACTTGACGTCGTCCCCACCTTCCTCCGGTTTGTCACCGGCAGTCTCCCTAGAGTTCCCGACCGAATCGCTGGCAAATAGGGACAAGGGTTGCGCTCGTTACGGGACTTAACCCAACATTTCACAACACGAGCTGACGACAGCCATGCAGCACCTGTCTGAGAGCTCCCGAAGGCACCAATCCATCTCTGGAAAGTTCTCTCGATGTCAAGGGTAGGTAAGGTTCTTCGCGTTGCATCGAATTAAACCACATGCTCCACCGCTTGTGCGGGCCCCCGTCAATTCATTTGAGTTTTAACCTTGCGGCCGTACTCCCCAGGCGGTCGACTTATCGCGTTAACTGCGCCACAAAGCTCTCAAGGAGCCCAACGGCTAGTCGACATCGTTTACGGCGTGGACTACCAGGGTATCTAATCCTGTTTGCTACCCACGCTTTCGCACCTCAGCGTCAGTGTCAGTCCAGAAGGCCGCCTTCGCCACTGGTATTCCTCCCGATCTCTACGCATTTCACCGCTACACCGGGAATTCTACCTTCCTCTCCTGCACTCTAGCCTGACAGTTCCGGATGCCGTTCCCAGGTTGAGCCCGGGGCTTTCACAACCGGCTTATCAAGCCGCCTACGCGCGCTTTACGCCCAGTAATTCCGATTAACGCTCGCACCCTCCGTATTACCGCGGCTGCTGGCACGGAGTTAGCCGGTGCTTCTTCTGTGAGTGATGTCCTTCCTCGAGGGTATTAACCTCAAGGCCTTCTTCCTCACTGAAAGTGCTTTACAACCCGAAGGCCTTCTTCACACACGCGGCATGGCTGGATCAGGCTTTCGCCCATTGTCCAATATTCCCCACTGCTGCCTCCCGTAGGAGTTCGGGCCGTGTCTCAGTCCCGATGTGGCTGATCATCCTCTCAGACCAGCTACGGATCGCAGCCTTGGTGAGCCATTACCTCACCAACTAGCTAATCCGACATAGGCTCATCCGATAGCGCAAGGTCCGAAGATCCCCTGCTTTCTCCCGTAGGACGTATGCGGTATTAGCCTGGGTTTCCCCAGGTTATCCCCCACTACCGGGCAGATTCCTATGCATTACTCACCCGTCCGCCGCTCGACGCCTCCTAGCAAGCTAGGATCGTTTCCGCTCGACTTGCATGTGTTAGGCCTGCCGCCAGCGTTCAATCTGAGCCATGATCAAACTCTTCAGTTTAAAGTCTGATAGTCCGTTAAGCGGACCAAACTTGGCTCAAGGTTCAAACGTCTCGTTTGACGAGTCGC
>NZ_JAHVKS010000021.1:0-2758 GCF_019800705.1 Halomonas sp. DP4Y7-1
TCAAGGTCCTGCCGTCTGCACTGACGCTAAAGGTGAGGGGAGTGCCACCGGCGGTGAGGCTAGGCAACGAGTCGATATTCCAGTGGAATGCGTCCTGATCGGCCGCGCCGTCGGCGCCATAGTCATAGCCAAGTGAGCCAGTGATGGTGGTGATGCGCCCCGGTGCATCATCTATGCCTCCCTCGATGCCGCCGATCAGTCCGTCTTCATCGAGAAGGGCAGTTGGGGCTGTCGTCGACGGGTCGTCATCAGAGTCGGGGGTCGAAGGAATACCGAGGTTGTCGTTTGTGACGTCAATGACACTTTGAGCGTTCGCGCTATCGCCATCGCGATCGACGAAGGAATAATCGATAACGGCTTGGCCAATGAACTCGGCGTTGGCAGAGAAGGTCAATGTGCTGTCGGCGTTTATGGTGACACGCCCTACGCGATCACCTCCTTGAACAGACGCTGACAATATGCTGCCCATGCCATCTGCGCCCGAGCTATCGTTAGCTAACACGTCGATGATGATGGGCTGGCTAACGTCGGTAACCGTCACGTCATCCGTCGCAACGGGAGTGTCATCATCTATCAGGATTCTCAAGCTTCCTGAAGCACTATCGCCATCAATGTCGGTAATGGTATAGCCGGCGACAATCCTGATATCATCTTCAATATTGGCTCTGGGATGATCCAGAGGTCTTAGAAGGGTGACCAAGTAGCTCCCGCTAGAAAGATCGGTCAGTTTTACCGAAAGAACGTGGTCGCCGTTATCGAGGTAACCCAGCAGAGTATGGCCAGAAGCATCGACAGTCCAGGCGACGTTGGAGCCTCCAGAGGTAAGGCTTGGAAGGTTGGAAGTTGACCAGCGGAAGGCGTTGGAGGTGGCTGCTCCATCGTTGCCGTAAAAGTAACCAAGTTCACCAATGGCTGATGTTTTGTCGCCAGCTACATCATTGATACCACCACTGACCCCGCCTGGCAGTGCGTCTTCATCGACAACCGCTATCGGAATACGAGTCTCAGGATTACCGTCGGAATCAGGCGTAAGCGGTATAGCATTCGGTTTCTCGACGTTGACGAATATCTGTCCATGGACTGTATCGCCATCTGCATCTTCCGCAGTGTAGTTGATAGTGGCTGTACCTGTGAAATCAGGGTTCGGTGTGAAGGCTTGAATGCCGCTCGACGTGCCGGTCAATGTGCCGACGGCATCGCTTCCTTGGATGCTCGTGCTCGTTAACTTTCCCGGGCCATCGGCACCAAAGGATATCTGATCAAAAATATCCAGTATAATGGTTGTGTCGCTTTCGGTACTCACTGTATACGAGCGGGCGATGGGGGTGTCGTCGTCAACGATGATCTTGAGTGAGCTGGTCGCGGTGGCACCATCACTGTCTGTGACGATGTATTTGATGTCGAAGTTGATATCGTCTTCGATGCCGGCGTGCGGATGGTCCAGAACGTCTAGAAGTGAGACCTTGTAGGCTCCCGTGGTGAGATCAGTTAGCTCAATCAGCAGTACCTGATGACCTCCAGCACTGGTGGCGACGAGCGATTGTCCTTGATCGGCCAACCGCCAGGACAAGGTGTCGCCGCGAGACGTCAATTCGGGAAGATCGTCAATGAACCAGCGGAAACCCCCTTGGCCGTCGGCACCGATAAGGTAGCCAAGGCGGCCTGTTGTTGAATGACGTTCGCCATTGACGTCATTGGGCCCGCCAGGAATGCCATCGGGAAGACCATCTTCGTCTACTATGGCGCGAGTTGCCGCTGGGGGGGATGATGAAAGCGAACGCGCCATGGTCGGCCCTGCCGGTTTATTGAATGCATCCTCATCAACATTCTTTTGCGGTTCTAGCGAAGCGCTATCTGTTAGGTCATGTTGGCTAAGCATGTCATCGAAGGTCACGTTAGCTGTGCTGGTCTGTTCAAGTGACGAGCTTGGTGTCAGGTCAGACAAGAAATGACGTGTCATGGTCTTTCCTTAGGTGTCACCACCATAATGGCGGAGGAACAGTAAACCTATATCAAGGAAAGTTATGATGAGAACTGTACTAGGGTTCAGCGTTCCCGATACCGTGAGGATTTGAGGGCGGTGTTGCACAGCAGTGGTGGACTCTAGCTAATATCAGCGTAAACCTATTTGTTGTTGAATTATGGATGTTTTTCCGCTTTTTTCTGCTGTTTCGTCGAGAGGCTAGCGAATGTTGAAAAACTAATTTCTTAGTTCTATGTGTCGAGATGGTTGTATAGAAAAAATGAGATACGTAGTTCTATCGTATTAGCATTGAAAAATCGTGCGACGGGATGGAGTAGTCCCGATGTACTAGGGTAGGCCCCTTTCCATCCGTACTAGTGTGCCTTTATTGGAGGGTATTCGGGTACTGTAAAAATACGAATAGCTATGCCCGACATGCGTCGGGCATAGGTCTTAGTCTTGTGGTGTTACTCCACGTCGAGCTGACCACTGTTGATAAGCTTTACGAGAAAGTCTTGACTAGAGGCTCCTTCCATGTCGACCCCAATCAGTGTGATAACTTGATCAGCACCCTCGCCATCATCACCAATGCCGCCACGGGTCTTGACAGAAAGAACGGTATCCTCACCCTCCTGATGTGCGCGCACGTAGTCGTCGACATCTTGTGCGGTGGCAGCTTGAAGAAGGTCAGAGATGTCCAGCTTGTCAGCATTCTCATCAACGCCAAAGGTCCCTAGCGTGAAATCTTTGATGACGTCTGTGCTGGGTAACGTCACGGTACCTGCGTCACCTAGC
>NZ_JAHVKS010000022.1:0-2729 GCF_019800705.1 Halomonas sp. DP4Y7-1
GCGACCCCGGTGGTAGAGGTGAACCCCGAGTCGCCCAATGCGTCTGGCAATAACGAGGTGGACGAAGCCGGTCTGGACGACGGCGGCAGCCAGTCGGCCACCGACCTGGAGACCACCAGTGGCACCATCGCCATCGATACCGGCTCTGACAGCGTGGGCTCGGTGGTGATCAGCGGCGTGGACGTGACCAACGGCGGCACCGTGCAGGGCACCTACGGCGTGCTGACGGTCACCGTCAACAGCGGCATCTACAGCTACAGCTATACCTTGAGCGACAACACCACCGACCATAGCAGCCAGGGCACCGGCAGCGACGGCATCCAGGACGTGTTCAGCCTGGTGGTGACCGACTCAGACGGCGACGTCAGCGATCCCGCAGCCTTGACCATCGACATCAAGGATGACGTGCCCGAGGCCACCGACGACGCGGCCGAGACCGACGAGAACGTGGCGATCACCGTCAACGTGCTGGACGGCAGTGCGGGCGGGGCCGATGTGGCCGGCGCCGATGGTCCGGTGACCCTGACCAATGCCGCGCTGCAGGACCCGAGCCAGGGCAGCGTGAGCTTCAATGGTGACGGCAGTGTGACCTTCACCCCGGCGACGGGCTTTGAAGGCGACGTGTTGATCGACTACACCATCACCGATGCGGATGGGGATACCGCTAACGCGACCCTGACCATCACCGTGGACGCTACCCCGGTGGTGGAGGTGAATCCCGAGTCGCCCAATGCGTCTGGCAATAACGAGGTGGACGAAGCCGGTCTGGACGACGGCGGCAGCCAGGCGGCCACCGACCTGGAGACCACCAGGGGCACCATCGCCATCGATACCGGCTCCGACAGCGTGGGCTCGGTGGTGATCAGCGGCGTGGACGTGACCAACGGCGGCACCGTGCAGGGGACTTACGGCACCCTGGTCGTCAGCGTGGTGAATGGGGACTACAGCTATACCTACACCCTGGACGACAACACCACCGACCATAGCAGCCAGGGCACCGGCAGCGACGGCATCCAGGACGTGTTCAGCCTGGTGGTGACCGACTCAGACGGCGACGTCAGCGATCCCGCAGCCTTGACCATCGACATCAAGGATGACGTGCCCGAGGCCACCGACGACGCGGCCGAGACCGACGAGAACGTGGCGATCACCGTCAACGTGCTGGACGGCAGTGCGGGCGGTACCGACGTGGCCGGCGCCGATGGTCCGGTGACCCTGACCAACGCCGCGCTGCAGGACCCGAGCCAGGGCAGCGTGAGCTTCAATGGTGACGGCAGCGTGACCTTTACCCCGGCGACGGGTTTTGAAGGCGACGTGCTGATCGACTACACCATCACCGATGCCGACGGGGATACCGCGAACGCGACCCTGACCATCACCGTAGACGCGACCCCGGTGGTAGAGGTGAACCCCGAGTCGCCCAATGCGTCTGGCAATAACGAGGTGGACGAAGCCGGTCTGGACGACGGCGGCAGCCAGTCTGCCACCGACCTGGAGACCACCAGCGGCACCATCGCCATCGATACCGGCTCCGACAGCGTGGGCTCGGTGGTGATCAGCGGCGTGGACGTGACCAACGGCGGCACCGTGCAGGGCACCTACGGCGTGCTGACGGTCACCGTCAACAGCGGCGTCTACAGCTACAGCTATACCCTGGACGACAACACCACCGACCATAGCAGCCAGGGCACCGGCAGCGACGGTATCCAGGACGTGTTCAGCCTGGTGGTGACCGACTCCGACGGCGACGTCAGCGATCCCGCAGCCTTGACCATCGACATCAAGGATGACGTGCCCGAGGCCACCGACGACGCGGCCGAGACCGACGAGAACGTGGCGATCACCGTCAACGTGCTGGACGGCAGTGCGGGCGGGGCCGACGTGGCCGGCGCCGATGGTCCGGTGACCCTGACCAACGCCGCGCTGCAGGACCCGAGCCAGGGCAGCGTGACCTTCAATGACGACGGCAGCGTGACCTTTACCCCGGCGACGGGCTTTGAAGGCGACGTGCTGATCGACTACACCATCACCGATGCGGATGGGGATACCGCTAACGCGACCCTGACCATCACCGTGGACGCTACCCCGGTGGTAGAGGTGAACCCCGAGTCGCCCAATGCGTCTGGCAATAACGAGGTGGATGAGGCCGGCCTGGACGACGGCGGCAGCCAGTCGGCCACCGACCTGGAGACCACCAGCGGCACCATCGCCATCGATACCGGCTCCGACAGCGTGGGCTCGGTGGTGATCAGCGGCGTGGACGTGACCAATGGCGGCACCGTGCAAGGTACCTACGGCACCCTGGTCGTCAGCGTGGTGAATGGGGACTACAGCTATACCTACACCCTGGACGACAACACCACCGACCATAGCAGCCAGGGCACCGGCAGCGACGGTATCCAGGACGTGTTCAGCCTGGTGGTGACCGACTCCGACGGCGACGTCAGCGATCCGGCCAACCTGACCATCGACATCAAGGATGACGTACCCGAGGCCACCGACGACGCGGCCGAGACCGACGAGAACGTGGCGATCACCGTCAACGTGCTGGACGGCAGTGCGGGCGGGGCCGATGTGGCCGGCGCCGATGGTCCGGTGACCCTGACCAATGCCGCGCTGCAGGACCCGAGCCAGGGCAGCGTGAGCTTCAATGGTGACGGCAGCGTGACCTTTACCCCGGCGACGGGTTTTGAAGGCGACGTGCTGATCGACTACACCATCACCGATGC
>NZ_JAHVKS010000023.1:0-2627 GCF_019800705.1 Halomonas sp. DP4Y7-1
CAAAACTCGGCTTCTCAGAAGATTCGTTCTATATGCTACATACAGCACGTATGATTGCGACAGACGAAGAAACTGAGTCGATTGAAAGCCTGCTTCACACGCAGAAAGTGGAGATTTTGTTTGGAATCGAAAACGCCTAGCGTTTTAGTTCCATACACTCACTATGGAACTAAAATCGCTTCGCGCTTTCTAGTTCCGTGAGCCCCCTTCGGGGGACTAACGCGCCAGCAAAGCTGGCTTGTTTTCTCAATCTTTTCGCTGAGCAAGCTCAGCTCAAAAATCGAGAGGTAAATTGAATGAGGAATTGATAAAAGGCAGGAGGCCGAACACTATGTACGCATTCGTTAGAACACAAAAACTCAAGACACGCAAGAAGATAGACAACGCGCACGCACACAATGCGCGCACGTACACCCCGCCAAACGCCAACCCCCTAGAGAGCAACACCCTGCTCTATGGCTCTCGTGAGAGCTACTGGAAGGCGATTCAAGAAAGACTTGAAGAAACGGGCATCAAGCCTCGCAAAGACGCTGTATTAGCCCAAGAACTCGTCCTAGGCGCATCGCCTGAGCACTTCCGACCTGGTTATCATCGTGACGACCCGAACGGCTTCGGTCGCTATGACGAAGCGACGACGAAAAAGTTCGCAGAAGATAGCTTGAAGTGGCTCAAGAAAAAATATGGTCGCGGTCTTGTCAGCGTAGAGCTTCACACTGACGAAAGAACGCCCCATATCCACGCTGTCGTGATGCCCATCGTCTCGAAAACGATGAAAAGACGACGCACAAAACAGCAAATCAAAAACAAAGAAAAGCCAAAGACGTATACAGCGCTTAGATTAGACGCTGACAGCCTTTTTGGCAAGAAGGCGCACCAAACCCTTCAAAAAGAGTTTGCGGACGCTGTATGCCTGTCTCCGGGGGTTAGAAACGCAAAAGTGTATCACACAGACCAACACGACTTTTACAAGTCGATTGAGCGCGCGAAAAAAGCAAAGACCCCCGTTTTTCAGTACACAGAAACGAAAGTCAGAGAGAAAAAACTACTCGAAAGTAGCGTAAAATATGCGCAATACGTGAGTAACACAATCAAGAAAAACAAGCAAGAAGACAAGCGCGAAAACACTGAAAAAGCGAAGCAGTCACACAAAGACGCGACAGCGCTAGCAGAGCAAAATAGACGCTTACAGTACGAAAATGACCAGCACAGAAAGCGACTAAAAGCGCTTGGAGACATTGAGCCCGACAAGCTCGCGCAGTTCGTTGAGAAGTACAAAAAACACGAAGAACAGCAGAAGCTCGAACGTCAGAAGAACCACAGCACACCTTCACCCTCACCCCATCCATAAACCCAGGTGCGATTTTGAGCGGAACTTGTTCCGCGAGAAGTCGTGCCAACACTGAAGAATCCACAGCAAAAAGACGGCCCCAGCGCTTGCTGGTGTCTTTTGCGTGGATTCCTTCTCTTGGTAGTAACGCTAAATTAGTTTCCGAGTCGCAGAAACACTGGAAAATCGACGGATTTGGTCTTGGTGCTCGTAGAGACATCTCAATAGATACAGAAGAGGCCACTTAAAAAGCCAGCAAAACTGCTGGTTTTGAGGATGTGGCGATTACCTCTGGTGGTAATCGAATGGCCACCAGAGGTAATCGCTATTATTACCTTGACAGGTAATATTTTTGTGTTATAATGATATAACGGCAAAAAAAAATCCAGAAGGTGCGAACTTCTGGATTTACTACAAAAAAGGAGATTCTATGAGTAAACACGTAAGAGATAAAGACGGGCGATTATGTACGCTCGACACTGAAACGGGGGAGCTAGTACCTGTCAATGTAATCTCAGTACCTATCAGGAATTATAACGCATTTAAAGGAGGATGGCTAGCCATGTCACAAGTCGCATTGAAAAAAATTGTCACGAACGAAAAAATGAATCAGACAGACTACAAAGTTTTTCTGAGCATTTGCGCGCATCTTGACTACGAAAATTACCTAATGGTTCAGCAAAAAGAGATAGCTCTTGAAATCGGAATGCAGCCGACGCATTTCAACAGGTCTTTAAAAAAGCTGGTACAACTTAATATTTTAGAGCTAGGCGATAAAGTCGGCAGGTCAAATACCTACAGATTAGCGCCGGATGTTGGCTGGAAAGGAACAGCAAAAAACCACAAAAAAGAGTTTGTCGAAAAAGCAGAAAAAGCAACAGAAGCAGTAAAAAACCAAAGCAATTTAAGAGTAATTAAATGAAAAAAGGAGAAGCATATGAGCAACTACAACAGAGAAACAGATAGAGAATTCGGAATACTTGAAAGCTTTGTGAAATATGGAAAAGGAGAGATAGAAAATCCTGTATATCTCATTAAGTTAATTTATACATATCACAAAGCTAACGCTTTATTCTTTGAGTTTTTCGCGAATGTCGAAGATGATTGCCCATTCAAGCGTCTATATCTTGACTTGTCGCACAGAGCGCGAAGACTGCTTATTGAAGAGACGATGAGAGTCGCAAAACTCGGCTTCTCAGAAGATTCGTTCTATATGCTACATACAGCACGTATGATTGCGACAGACGAAGAAACTGAGTCGATTGAAAGCCTGCTTCACACGCAGAAAGTGGAGATTTTG
>NZ_JAHVKS010000024.1:0-1917 GCF_019800705.1 Halomonas sp. DP4Y7-1
GCCAGCACACACAATTGCAGTGCGATGAACGGCAGCAGTGACACAAAGATGTCTTTCAGGCTGATCTCCGGCGGCGCCACCCCTTTCAGGTAGAACGCGGCCGGGCCAAATGGCGGCGACAGGAACGACACCTGCATGTTGACGGCGAACAGGATGCCGAACCAGATCGGGCTGTAGCCCAGCTGAATCACGATGGGGACGAAGATCGGCAGGGTCAGCATGGCCACCCCGATCCAGTCCAGGAACATGCCCAGCACGATCAGGATGGCCATCATCACCAGAATGATCACGATCGGCGCCACGTCCAGGTCCATGATCATGCCCGAGATGAAGCGGTTGCCGCCCATCAGGTTGTAGACCCCGACCAGTGCCGCGGCACCGATGCCGATCCAGATGATCATGCCGCAGGTCACCAGGGTCTGAGACAGCGCTGCGTGCATCATCTTGAACGAGAACTCGCCCCGTGCCAGCACGGCCAACAACACACCGAACACGCCCATCGCGGCGGCTTCAGTGACCGAGGCCACGCCGCCGTAGATCGACCCCAGCACCAGGAAGGCGATCAGGGCCGGCACGATAATCGAGCGCAGCGCCGCGCCCTTGGAGGCGAAGCCGGCATTGCGATCCTCGTCGCTCATCGGCGGCCCCATGGCCGGATTGCGCAGACAGCGGACCAGCACGTAGCCGATGTACGACAGCATCAGGATCACCGCCGGGGTGATTGCGGCAGTGAACAGGTCAGCAATCGAGACGCTGGCGATCAGGCCGTAGATGATCAGCACGATGGACGGCGGCATCATGGTGCCCAGGGCCCCGCCGGCACACACCACGCCAATCGACAGGTGCTTGTCGTAGCCTAGCCTGAGCATCTGCGGCAAGGCCAGGATGCCGAGCAGCACGATCTCGCCGCCGATGATGCCGGACAGCGCGGCCAGGAAGAAGGCCACCACGATGGTCTGGACCGCCACACCGCCCGGCAGCCGGCCGGCAAACACCCTCATGGCGTTGAACAGATCCTTGGCGATGCCCGATCGGTCCAGTAACGAGGCCATCAGCACGAACATCGGCACCGCCACCAACGAGTATTCGGTGACGAATCCGTAGACCCGGCTGGTGACCAGCGGCAGCGCGTTGGGGCCGAACCAGCCAAAGGTAAAGGCCAGTGCCACCAGCCCGGTAATGAAGGCCAGCGGCAGGCCGGTGACCAGCAAGGCAAAGATGGCACCGACCAGCAGCAGCGTTCCGTCTGCAATATCCATCAGTCAGCGCCTCCTTCGGGTGCATCGGGGACGGGTTTGCCCTTGAGCGACTGGAACACGTGGATCAAGGCCTGCACGCACATGACGGCCAGGGCCAGCAGGATCATGCCCTTGACCACGGCGGGAAAGGGCGGATTCCAGGAAGTGCCGGAACGCTCGAACTGCCACTCGCCCAGTGGATTGTGGGACGCCCCGTAGAACATCACCCAGGCGGCGTAGCTCATGCCCAGACAGAAGCCGAAGGTGACCACGTCGTTGAAGATATCGAGGGCACGACGGAAGGTCGGGCCCACGGCGTCGTAGAGGACCTTGACGCGGATATGGCGGTTGGACGCCAGCGCCGCCGGCCCCCCCAGGCAGAAGCTGACCGCCACCAGCATGACGACGGTTTCGTGCACCCAGGAGGTGGGAGACGAGAAGCCGTAGCGCATGATGACTTCATACACGCTGATGGCCATGGCGATGAACACCAGCCAAGCGGCCAGCTGAGCGACCTTGACCACGCCCTGGTCAAAGCGGCTGCGCACCACGTCGGGTGCGCGTTCGGGCGCCTTGTCGGCGTCCTGTCCCGGCAGGTCTGTCATGGGACTTCCTCGACGGCTTGAGGATCGCGCCAGGGCACGATCCGGAAATGAGGGGGCGGTGCCGTGGCACCGCC
>NZ_JAHVKS010000025.1:0-1681 GCF_019800705.1 Halomonas sp. DP4Y7-1
AGCCGGCGGCGTAGCCGGGCTCCAGGGTCTCGCCGGTGGCCGGATTGATGGCATGGATGGCCTTGCCGCTGGCCGCCACGGCCTGGCTGCCAATGAGTTGCTTGCCTTGCAGAGTCATGTTGGCTCCTTGCTGGTGGCTGATTGAGCGTGAAAAAAGGTGGCTGTGTGGTGAAGCCCCTGGGCTGAAGCCGCAGCCTTGAAACATCTGGGTGGTAGCCTCTGGGTCTCAGCACCAGGGGTTCTGCACCGGGTTTCCGTACTATGGTTTCCGTACTATGGTTTACGTATCAGGGGCCTGCATGCACCTACAGCGTGATGACGGTCACGGCCCCTTCATCGGCATCCGGTGTTGCCAAGGGGTTACGCAACGGTCGGCCAAAGGCGGGCAGGTCAATCTCGTAGCGCTCGCCGGGATTGACCTTGATGCCATCGGCAAAGCTCAGCGTCGCGGTGCCGAAGAAGTGAACGTGGACGTCGCCGGGACGGCGGAAGCCCGCGTACTTGAAGTGGTGGTGTTCCAGGTTGGCCAGGCTGTGGGCCATGTTGGCCTCCCCGGTCAGGAAGGGCTTTTCCCACAGCGTTTCGCCCTGACGGGTGATGCGCGAGGTGCCTTCCAGGTGTGACGGCAGCTCGCCGATCAGCAGCTCAGGACCAAAGCTGCACGCGCGCAGCTTGGAGTGGGCCAGCCACAGGTAGTTGTAGCGTTCGGTGATGTGATCGGAGAACTCATTGCCGATGGCAAAGCCCAGACGGTGAGGGCGGCCCTGATCGTCATTGATATAGAGTCCTGCGAGCTCAGGCTCCTCGCCGGCGTCCTCGGCAAAGGACGGCCAGGGCAGGGGGGCCTCCGGTGCGACGACGCAGTCGCCATCCCCCTTGTAGAACCATTCCGGCTGAGCCCCGATCTTGCCCTCGCCGGGCTTGCCACCTTCGACCCCCAGCTTGAACATGCGCATGGAGTCGGTCATCTCGGCCTCATCGCTGTTCGATGCAGCATGCATGGCGCTGCGAGTGTCAGCGCTGCCCAGGTGGGTCAGTCCAGTGCCGGTCACCAGGCAATGCGCCGGGTCAGGATGCGTCAGCGGGGGCAGCAACTGTCCCTGATCGACCAGCTCGTCATAGTCGAGGGTCTCGTCCGTCAGACTGTCCTGAACCACCGCGGCGAGAGGTTTGCCGCTTTCCAGGGCTCGCCTGGCCAAGCTGTAGGTGTCGGCGTCGGTCAGACGCACGCGATGCTCGTTCTCCACCAACGCTGCCCGGGTGCTGCCCTGATGGACACACTGAATAAGGCGAAGGTGGGCTGAAGCGCTGGAATCGGCAGAGGCGTTTGTATCGTTGTGCATGGTGATGTCCTTGGGCAGGAAAGGGCGGCAGCCCGGTATCACGATTGGCCCCAGAGGCATCTTACGCCTCTGGGGGGGTGTATGGTCAACATACGAAGGTATGGGTTGACGTTATTGATGGGAGATAGCATGCGTGGGGTGAGACGGGGCGGTGCATGCCCCTGACCCTGATCTCAGTCGACCAGCCACATGGCCATCTCGGGCCACATCAGCAGCGCGGCCAGCACACACAATTGCAGTGCGATGAACGGCAGCAGTGACACAAAGATGTCTTTCAGGCTGATCTCCGGCGGCGCCACCCCTTTCAGGTAGAACGCGGCCGGGCCAAATGGCGGCGA
>NZ_JAHVKS010000026.1:0-1604 GCF_019800705.1 Halomonas sp. DP4Y7-1
GCGACGCTATAGTCACCATCGGTGAGTGCATCGCTCGGGATCACCACCGTGGCGCTACCTGCGTCGACGTCGTCCGTCGTCACGGTATAGGTCACGTCGTCCGCGTTGTCGATCTGCAGGGTAATAGTGTCACCGGCCTGGGTGCCGGCGGTCAGACCAACGCTGGCCTGAACCCCATCGGACAGCTCAGCGGCGTTGACCGTGTCATCTGAAGCCTCGGCGATTGCCAGCGTCGGCGCGTCGGTGCCGGCGTCACCGCCAGGACTGGTGGCATCCACCGTGAAGTCGACACTGCTGGAGGCAGCAGAGCTATTACCGGCAGCGTCGGTAATCACCGCCGCGACGCTATAGTCGCCATCGGTGAGTGCATCGCTCGGAATTACCACCGTGGCACTGCCATTCGAGACGTCGTCCGTCGTCACGGTATACGTCACGTCGTCCGCGTTATCGATCTGCAGGGTAATGGTGTCACCGGCCTGGGTGCCGGCGGTCAGACCAACGCTGGCCTGAACCCCATCGGACAGCTCAGCGGCGTTGACGATGTCATCTGCGGCCTCGGCGATTGCCAGCGTCGGCGCGTCGGTGCCGGCGTCGCCGCCAGGGCTGGTGGCATCCACCGTGAAGTCGACACTGCTGGAGGCAGCAGAGCTATTACCGGCAGCGTCGGTAATCACCGCGGCGACGCTATAGTCGCCATCGGTGAGTGCATCGCTCGGGATCACCACCGTGGCGCTACCTGCGTCGACGTCGTCCGTCGTCACGGTATAGGTCACGTCGTCCGCGTTATCGATCTGCAGGGTAATAGTGTCACCGGCCTGGGTGCCGGCGGTCAGACCAACGCTGGCCTGAACCCCATCGGACAGCTCAGCGGCGTTGACGATGTCATCTGCGGCCTCGGCGATTGCCAGCGTCGGCGCGTCGGTGCCGGCCTCACCACCAGGACTGGTGGCATCCACCGTGAAGTCGACGCTGCTGGAGGCAGCGGAGTTATTACCGGCAGCGTCGGTAATCACCGCCGCGACGCTATAGTCGCCATCGGTTAGTGCATCGCTCGGGATCACCACCGTGGCGCTACCTGTGTCGACGTCGTCCGTCGTCACGGTATAGGTCACGTCGTTGGCGTTATCGATCTGCAGGGTAATGGTGTCACCGGCCTGGGTGCCGGCGGTCAGACCAACGCTGGCCTGAACCCCATCGGACAGCTCAGCAGCGTTGATGCCATCCGCGGCCTCAGCAATCGCCAGCGTCGGGGCGTCGGTGCCGGCGTCGCCGCCAGGACTGGTGGCATCCACCGTGAAGTCGACGCTGCTGGAGGCAGCGGAGTTATTACCGGCAGCGTCGGTAATCACCGCCGCGACGCTATAGTCGCCATCGGTGAGTGCATCGCTCGGAATCACCACCGTGGCACTGCCATTCGAGACGTCGTCCGCCGTCACGGTATACGTCACGTCGTCCGCGTTATCGATTTGCAGGGTAACGGTGTCACCGGCCTGAGTGCCGGCGGTCAGACCAACGCTGGCCTGAACCCCATCGGACAGCTCAGCGGCGTTGACCGTGTCATCTGAAGCCTCGGCGATTGCCAGCGTCGGCGCGTCGGTGCCGGC
>NZ_JAHVKS010000027.1:0-1428 GCF_019800705.1 Halomonas sp. DP4Y7-1
GGCATTGGTGATGCTGGCGCTATCCAGGCGCAGGTCGCCCAGGCTGCCCAGGGTGCCCTGGTTATCGAGCGAGGCCGCGCTCAGGGTCATGTCGCCCTGGCTGGTCAGGCGTCCCAGGTTGGTCACATCACCGCTCAAGCGGAAGGAAGCGTCGCCGGCACTGGCGATGCGCCCGCCGTCTTGGGTCAGGCCGGTGGCGGTCACCGCCAGGCGGCCCTGGCTCGACAGCTGCCCGGTATTGTTCAGCGCGCCATCCAGCGTCAGGGTCAGGCTGTCGTTGGCCGCCACCAGGCCGGCATTGACCAGCCCCGCCGCCCGCAGGCTCAAGGCCATGGCGCTGGACAGCCGCTCGTTGCTACCGACGCTCAGCGCGGCCTCACTGGCGAGGACCAGCGGGCCATTGGCCTGCCACTGCCCTACCCCCTCGACACGGCCAAGCTCGGCGCTGACGCCACCGGTTCCCTGAAGGCGGCCGTTGAGGTTGGCCAACTGCTCGGCCACCAGCTGCACCACCCCGTCACCATCATGGCGTAGCGTTCCATCGCGGTTATCGATATCCGCAGCGTTCACACGGGCGTCGCGGCTCCCCAGCTCGATCACGCCGCCACGGTTGTCCAGGAGCTGACGCGCGCTAAGGGTCGTCGTCTGACCAGACAGGCTTCTTAGCGTGCCGCCGCCATTGGCCAGGCCATCGACGTCAACGCTCAGCGCGGCGCTGGACTCGACCAGACCTTGCTGGTTGTCGAGCATGCCGGTGGTCAGGCTGAGACCACGACCGGCCAGTTGACCGCCCAGGTTGGTCAGGGTCGCGCTGTCCACCCCCAGCACGCCATTGGCCAGCATTCGTCCGTCGCCGTTATCCAGCGCTCCGCTGAGCTGTACCTCCAGGTCACGCTCCACCGCGGTCAGTGTGCCCTGACGGTTATCGAGGCGCGCCCCGGTCAGGCGGACGCCGTCGCCCTGCAGACGGCCTGCGCGATTGTCGACGGTGGCGATGTCCAGCGTCAGCTCGCCGCCCTGGGCGGCCAGCAGGCCGGCCTGGTTGTCGAGCCGGTTGGCCTGAATGGCGGCATTGCCCTGCACCGCCGCCAGCTGACCGTCGTGGTTATCAAGGCTCGAGGCCTCCAGGGTGAGCCGGTCGGCGCTGATCGACCCGGCCTGATTGTGGATCGCCCCCTCGGCCGCGACGATGGCGAGCGTGCCATCGGCCACGTCGATCACACCGTCGGCGTTATTAAGCTCAGCGTCCTGACCGGTGAGGGTGATCACCGCGCCGTCGCGCTCGGCCAGAATGGCGCCGCCCTGGTTGCCCAGGGTCGTTGCCCTCAGCCCGATCCGGTCCGCCAGCAGCCTGCCCTGGGTGTTGTCGACGCGGGTGGCCGCGACATTCAGCCGAGCGGCCTCCAGCGTGCCCGAGGCGTTGGCCAG
>NZ_JAHVKS010000028.1:0-1118 GCF_019800705.1 Halomonas sp. DP4Y7-1
TCCGCGGTAGTGACCGTGACGGCCACGCTGGCCGACAGCCTGGCCCACGCCGATGGCGTCGATGCACTGACCATCAGCGGCATCACCGTGGTCGGCACCGACACCGACGGCACCAGCACGTCTGCCAATGTGGGCGTGACGGTGGCGGACGATCAGCCGACGCTGCAGATCGGCGACTCCACTGAGCCTGGTACCGCGACAGTGGTGGAAGGCCAGAGCGTCAACGGCAGCTGGACCACCGATGCCGGTGCCGACGGTGCCACCGTTACGGTGACCGTGGGTGGAGACTCCCTGGTTCTGGGTAGTGCAGCGGATGCCACGGTGTCCTTCGACCTGACCGAAGGCACCTTGACCGTTGGCCGCGATGGCAACTGGACCTTCGAGGCCAATAACAACCTCGACCAGGCAGAGAGCCCATCGGTCAACTTCACTATCGAGACCGTCGATAGTGATGGTGATACCGCCTCCGATAGCCACACCGTCACCATTACCGATGGTACCGGCCCGACGGTCACCGTTACCGACAGCGATCCGGCGACCACCAATGCCGCCGTGTCCCTGGATGATGCTGACACTGAAGGCGACGCTTCCTCTACGGACGTGGCCAGCCTGACCTTTACCGCGGGCAGTGATGCCATTGCCACCATCGGTTTTGGCAGCACAGATAATATTGATGTGGATGGCCTTAATGGCACCCTGACCTGGACGCTGAACTCAGCCGGTCAGCTGGAAGGGCGTACCGAAGCCGGTGGCGAACCGGCCATCACCCTGACGCTGAACAACAACGGCTCGGTTACGGCTGGCCAGTCCGCGGTAGTGACCGTGACCGCCACCCTGGCGGACAGCCTGGTCCACGCCGATGGCGTCGATTCACTGACCATCAGCGGAATTACCGTGGTCGGTACTGATACCGACGGCACCAGCACGTCTGCCAGCGTGGGCGTGACGGTGGCGGACGATCAGCCCGAAATCGCCATTACCGATGCCCCCGAATCAGTCGTGGAAGGCCAGAGCGTCAACGGCAGCTGGACCACCGATGCCGGTGCCGACGGTGCCACCGTTACGGTGACCGTGGGTGGAGACTCCCTGGTTCTGGGTAGTGCAGCGGATGCCACGGT
>NZ_JAHVKS010000029.1:0-1017 GCF_019800705.1 Halomonas sp. DP4Y7-1
TGGCGCCGACGGCGCGGCCGATCAGGACGCATTCCACTGGAATATCGACTCGTTGCCTAGCCTCACCGCCGGTGGCACTCCCCTCACCTTTAGCGTCAGTGCAGACGGCAGGACCTTGACCGGAAGCGCCAATGGTCAGGCGGTTCTGGTTGTCTCTCTCACTCAGCAGGACACCGGCGGCTATATTGCATCACTGCTAAGCCCGCTCGACCATCCCGATGACAGTAGTGAAGATGACATCAGGCTGGTACTTGGCTACACGGTCACCGATGAAGATGGAGATAGCGCCGACGGTAGCCTGACGCTCGTCATCGACGATGATGCTCCAGGCGCATTTACCACTGACCCAGGACTTCTGACGGAAGGCACCACGGGAACCATTAGTGCGATCGATCACGCGGGCGCTGATGGCTTAGCCTCGCTCGTCTTCGATCCAGCGCTTGACCGACAGCCTGCCACCACTGCGACCGGAGAGGCTCTTACCTCCAACGGCCAGCCCCTACTTCTGCTTGTCGGTGACACAGGTACCACCCTGGATGCCATGACAGGCGGTGGCGAGCTCGTCTTCCGCATACAACTAAATGATGCAGGGACTGACTACCAGGTCAGCACCCATGCACCGCTAGAGGTGGCTGGGGAATCCGCCGAAGGTCACGAGCTCGCCGTGAACCTGATCGCCAGCGATGGCGATGGCGATACTGCCACAAGCAGCCTGGTGCTTACCCTGCCGGCAGAGGCCGACCTGTTCGTCGGTGACAACGATGACGACGAAGCCTCCACCAGCAGTGGCAACGATATTCTAATAGGCGACACTGGGGGAGTTGAACGACTCATCGAGCCAGGTAAAAACTACAACATCTCTTTCATCTATGACTCTTCGATCAGCTCCAGACATGCCGCGGCACCTGGACTCAGCATGCTACAGTTCGAAAAACAAGCCATCATCCGGCAACTGCACATGCTCAAGAACCTAGAAGCGACGATCAATGTTCAGCTGGTTGATTTTGATACAGGAGC
>NZ_JAHVKS010000030.1:0-977 GCF_019800705.1 Halomonas sp. DP4Y7-1
TCCGTCGTCACGGTATAGGTCACGTCGTCCGCGTTATCGATCTGCAGGGTAATAGTGTCACCGGCCTGGGTGCCGGCGGTCAGACCAACGCTGGCCTGAACCCCATCGGACAGCTCAGCAGCGTTGATGCCATCCGCGGCCTCAGCAATCGCCAGCGTCGGGGCGTCGGTACCGGCGTCGCCACCAGGACTGGTGGCATCCACCGTGAAGTCGACACTGCTGGAGGCAGCAGAGCTATTACCGGCAGCGTCGGTAATCACCGCGGCGACGCTATAGTCACCATCGGTGAGTGCATCGCTCGGGATCACCACCGTGGCGCTACCATTAGAGACGTCGTCCGCCGTCACGGTATAGGTCACGTCGTCCGCGTTATCGATCTGCAGGGTAATGGTGTCACCGGCCTGGGTGCCGGCGGTCAGACCAACGCTGGCCTGAACCCCATCGGACAGCTCAGCGGCGTTGACCGTGTCATCTGAAGCCTCGGCGATTGCCAGCGTCGGGGCGTCGGTGCCGGCGTCGCCACCAGGACTAGTGGCATCCACCGTGAAGTCGACGCTGCTGGAGGCAGCGGAGCTATTACCGGCAGCGTCGGTAATCACCGCCGCGACGCTATAGTCGCCATCGGTGAGTGCATCGCTCGGAATCACCACCGTGGCGCTACCTGCGTCGACGTCGTCCGTCGTCACGGTATAGGTCACGTCGTCCGCGTTATCGATCTGCAGGGTAATGGTGTCACCGGCCTGGGTGCCGGCGGTCAGACCAACGCTGGCCTGAACCCCATCGGACAGCTCAGCAGCGTTGATGCCATCCGCGGCCTCAGCAATCGCCAGCGTCGGGGCGTCGGTACCGGCGTCGCCACCAGGACTGGTGGCATCCACCGTGAAGTCGACGCTGCTGGAGGCAGCGGAGCTATTACCGGCAGCGTCGGTAATCACCGCCGCGACGCTATAGTCGCCATCGGTGAGTGCATCGCTCGG
>NZ_JAHVKS010000031.1:0-908 GCF_019800705.1 Halomonas sp. DP4Y7-1
CCCGTCGCCGGGGTAAAGGTCACGCTGCCGTCACCATTGAAGCTCACGCTGCCCTGGCTCGGATCCTGCAGCGCGGCGTTGGTCAGGGTCACCGGACCATCGGCACCGGCCACGTCGGTACCGCCCGCACTGCCGTCCAGCACGTTGACGGTGATCGCCACGTTCTCGTCGGTCTCGGCCGCGTCGTCGGTGGCCTCGGGCACGTCATCCTTGATGTCGATGGTCAGGGCTGCGGGATCGCTGACGTCGCCGTCGGAGTCGGTCACCACCAGGCTGAACACGTCCTGGATGCCGTCGCTGCCGGTGCCCTGGCTGCTATGGTCGGTGGTGTTGTCGTCCAGGGTGTAGGTGTAGCTGTAGTCCCCGTTCACCACGCTGACGACCAGGGTGCCGTAGGTGCCCTGCACGGTGCCGCCATTGGTCACGTCCACGCCACTGATCACCACCGAGCCCACGCTGTCGGAGCCGGTATCGATGGCGATGGTGCCGCTGGTGGTCTCCAGGTCGGTGGCAGCCTGGCTGCCGCCGTCGTCCAGACCGGCTTCGTCCACCTCGTTATTGCCAGACGCATTGGGCGACTCGGGATTCACCTCTACCACCGGGGTAGCGTCCACGGTGATGGTCAGGGTCGCGTTCGCGGTATCCCCGTCGGCATCGGTGATGGTGTAGTCAATCAGCACGTCGCCTTCAAAGCCCGTCGCCGGGGTAAAGGTCACGCTGCCGTCACCATTGAAGCTCACGCTGCCCTGGCTCGGATCCTGCAGCGCGGCGTTGGTCAGGGTCACCGGACCATCGGCACCGGCCACGTCGGTACCGCCCGCACTGCCGTCCAGCACGTTGACGGTGATCGCCACGTTCTCGTCGGTCTCGGCCGCGTCGTCGGTGGCCTCGGGCACGTCATCCTTGAT
>NZ_JAHVKS010000032.1:0-818 GCF_019800705.1 Halomonas sp. DP4Y7-1
AGTGTCAGCGTCTCGCTGCCCACGCTGACGGTCACGGTGGCGCCATCGGCACCGGCATCGGTGGTCCAGCTGCCGTTGACGCTCTGGCCTTCCACGACTGTCGCGGTACCCGGCTCAGTGGAGTCGCCGATCTGCAGCGTCGGCTGATCGTCCGCCACCGTCACGCCCACATTGGCAGACGTGCTGGTGCCGTCGGTGTCGGTGCCGACCACGGTGATGCCGCTGATGGTCAGTGCATCAACGCCATCGGCGTGGACCAGGCTGTCCGCCAGGGTGGCGGTCACGGTCACTACCGCGGACTGGCCAGCCGTCACCGAGCCGTTGTTATTCAGCGTCAGAGTAATGGCCGGTTCGCCACCGGCTTCGGTGCGCCCTTCCAGCTGACCGGCGGAGTTCAAGGTCCAGGTCAGAGTGCCATTAAGGCCATCGACTCTGATGGCACCGGTATCGCCAAAGCCGATACTGGCAATGGCATCGCTGCCCGCGGTAAAGGTCAGGCTGGCCACGTCCGTAGAGGAAGCGTCGCCTTCGGTCTCGGCATCATCCAGGGACACGGCGGCGTTGGTGGTCGCCGGATCGCTGTCGGTGACGGTGACCGTCGGGCCGGTACCGTCGGTGATGGTGACGGTGTGGCTATCGGAGGCGGTATCACCATCGCTATCGACGGTCTCGATGGTGAAGTTGATCGACGGGCTCTCTGCCTGGTCGAGGTTGTTATTGGCCTCGAAGGTCCAGCTGCCATCGCGACCAACGGTCAACACGCCTTCGGCGGTATTGAAGGTCACGACGTCGGTGTCGGCGTCGCCCAGTGTCAGCGT
>NZ_JAHVKS010000033.1:0-812 GCF_019800705.1 Halomonas sp. DP4Y7-1
ACTGTCGCGGTACCCGGCTCAGTAGAGTCGCCGATCTGCAGCGTCGGCTGATCGTCGGCCACGCTGACCGAGACGCCTGCCTCGGTGCTGGTGCCGTCGGTGTCGGTGCCGACCACGGTAATTCCGCTGATGGTCAGTGCATCAACGCCATCGGCATGGGCCAAGCTGTCGGCCAGGGTGGCCGTCACGGTCACTACCGAGGACTGGCCAGCCGTAACCGAGCCGTTGTTGTTCAGCGTCAGGGTGATGGCCGGTTCGCCACCGGCTTCGGTACGCCCTTCCAGCTGACCGGCGGAGTTCAGCGTCCAGGTCAGGGTGCCATTAAGGCCATCGACGCTGATCGCGCCGGTATCGCCAAAGCCGATGCTGGCAATGGCATCACTGCCCGCCGTAAAGGTCAGGCTGGCCACGTCCGTAGAGGAAGCGTCGCCTTCGGTCTCGGCATCATCCAGGGACACGGCGGCGTTGGTGGTCGCCGGATCGCTGTCGGTGACGGTGACCGTCGGGCCGGTACCGTCGGTGATGGTGACGGTGTGGCTATCGGAGGCAATATCACCATCGCTATCGACGGTCTCGATAGTGAAGTCGATCGACGGAGTACCGGCGCTGTTCTGTACCTGGTTGGCATTCGCCTCGAAGGTCCAGTTGCCATCGCGGCCAACGGTCAGAGTGCCTTCGGTCAGGTCGAAGGACACCGTGGCATCCGCTGCACTACCCAGAACCAGGGAGTCTCCACCCACGGTCACCGTAACGGTGGCACCGTCGGCACCGGCATCGGTGGTCCAGCTGCCGTTGACGCTCTGGCCTTCCAC
>NZ_JAHVKS010000034.1:0-781 GCF_019800705.1 Halomonas sp. DP4Y7-1
CTTGAAGAAGGTCAGAGATGTCCAGCTTGTCAGCATTCTCATCAACGCCAAAGGTCCCTAGCGTGAAATCTTTGATGACGTCTGTGCTGGGTAACGTCACGGTACCTGCGTCACCTAGCTTGTACGTCACAGTGTCAGCACCGAGTCCTCCCCATATCTCATCGTTTCCGGCCCCGCCTAGCAAAGTGTCGTTGCCTGCACCACCAATCAACACATCGTTGCCGAGACCGCCGCGAAGATCATCGTTTCCTCCGTCGCTACTGTCGTCGATTAGCTCTGCATAGTGCTCCGTCAGATAGTCGATAATCGTCTGCTTGTCGGGTGGTGTGCCCGCCCCATGGTCCGGCGACCACGTAAGAAATTCGATGAGGCCGGAGTATCCCGATCCATCATGGCTACCGGCCGCAAACAGCTTTCCTGTGGAGGTATTGGTCCAGGAAAGATGGTCAGTGTTGATGCGATCGCCGAAGATCACGTCATTGCCTGCACCGCCTTCCAAGGTATCGTTGCCTGCGCTTGCCTGCCCAGCTGGCGTCAACGAGCCGGTCGTCAGGGCGAGATCGATTTCCTCCACCGTATCAACGTGGGTCGATTCTCCGGCGAGCGCTGTAAACTTTTTGCGATCATAGTCTGTGACGATAGTCTTGGAGGCAACGTTTCCTGTGTTGTCCAAGTAGTCCATATAGTGATTGCCCTTGGTGCCCTCTTTTGTCCCAGGGCGAAGCGCAATGGCATGAACGTCGGTAAGCTGAGATAGTGCCTTGAACTGTCCGACGGTATT
>NZ_JAHVKS010000035.1:0-640 GCF_019800705.1 Halomonas sp. DP4Y7-1
TGGGTCGATGAGGCCCAGCGCAGTATGGAAAACGGGTTCAGGGCTCGTCCGAAGGACGTCAGAGAGCAGTACGAATCTGAACTGCGGGAGACCAAAGAGGCGCTGGGTGAGGCCCACCTGCAGATCTATGCGCTAAAAAAGTTTCGCCGCCTGCTCGACGAGGACGAGAACTCGTAAGGTCGCTGCAGGCGGAAATGGTCCAGCTGGGCCACGTGGTGTCGCTCGTCAAACTCTGTCAGTGGTTGGGGCTTCCCCGGCGGACGTTGTATTACCGTCAGAGGCTGCGGCGACGCACGATCAATACGGAGCTAACCAAGAGAGTGAAGCTTGCGCTGGAGCAGTTCCCCACCTACGGCTATCGCCGTCTGGCGTGCGTCCTGGGGGAGAACCGCAAGCCGATCCAACGCATCTTGCAGCTCAAAGGCTGGCAGGTGCGCAAGCGGCCCCAAGGCTTCCGGCCGCGTGCCCGGAGCCTGCCGTCCGTCGCCTCTCGGCCTAATGAGCGTTGGGCCACCGACCTCACCCATGTGTGGTGCGGTAAGGATCGGCGGGCCAGCCTGGCGGTGATCATCGACTGTTGCACCCGGGAGATCCTTGGTTGGCGATTGTCGGACAACGGCAGCAGCAAGACGGTTGAAGC
>NZ_JAHVKS010000036.1:0-638 GCF_019800705.1 Halomonas sp. DP4Y7-1
GTGCTGGTGCCGTCGGTGTCGGTGCCGACCACGGTGATGCCGCTGATGGTCAGTGCATCGACGCCATCGGCGTGGGCCAGGCTGTCGGCCAGCGTGGCCGTCACGGTCACTACCGCGGACTGGCCAGCCGTGACCGAGCCGTTGTTGTTCAGCGTCAGGGTGATGGCCGGCTCACCACCGGCTTCGGTGCGCCCTTCCAGCTGACCGGCGGAGTTCAGGGTCCAGGTCAAGGTGCCATTAAGGCCATCGACACTGATCGCTCCGGTATCGCCAAAGCCAATGCTGGCAATCGCATCACTGCCCGCGGTAAAGGTCAGGCTGGCCACGTCCGTAGAGGAAGCGTCGCCTTCAGTGTCAGCATCATCCAGGGACACGGCGGCGTTGGTGGTCGCCGGATCGCTGTCAGTGACAGTGACCGTCGGGCCAGTACCGTCGGTGATGGTGACGGTGTGGCTATCGGAGGCGGTGTCACCATCGGTATCAACCGTGGAGATGGTGAAGTTGATCGACGGGCTCTCTGCCTGGTCGAGGTTGTTATTGGCCTCGAAGGTCCAGCTGCCATCGCGACCAACGGTCAACACGCCTTCGGCGGTATTGAAGGTCACGACGTCGGTGTCGGCGTCGCCCAGTGTCAGCGT
>NZ_JAHVKS010000037.1:0-540 GCF_019800705.1 Halomonas sp. DP4Y7-1
ACCGTCGATAGCGATGGTGATACCGCCTCCGACAGCCACACCGTCACCATCACCGACGGCACTGGCCCGACGGTCACCGTTACCGACAGCGATCCGGCGACCACCAATGCCGCCGTGTCTCTGGACGATGCCGACACTGAAGGCGCCGCTTCCTCTACAGACGTGGCCAGCCTGACCTTTACCGCGGGCAGTGATGCCATTGCCAGCATCGGCTTTGGCGATACCGGCGCCATCAGCGTTGATGGCCTTAATGGCACCCTGACCTGGACGCTGAACTCCGCCGGTCAGCTGGAAGGGCGTACCGAAGCCGGTGGCGAACCGGCCATCACCCTGACGCTGAACAACAACGGCACAGTCACGGCTGGCCAGTCCGCGGTAGTGACCGTGACGGCCACCCTGGCCGACAGCTTGGCCCACGCCAATGGCGTCGATGCACTGACCATCAGCGGCATCACCGTGGTCGGCACCGACACCGACGGCACCAGCACCGAGGCAGGCGTCTCGGTCAGCGTGGCCGACGATCAGCCGACGCTGCAGATC
>NZ_JAHVKS010000038.1:0-527 GCF_019800705.1 Halomonas sp. DP4Y7-1
TGTCAATCGATGATGTCACGACAATTGCCGGATACGCTTGAGACGTATCTTACTTTGTCAGCATGATATACATTGTTAAAGAGCGTTAGAGTCGAAACTCTAAGCGAGAGACTTGAAAATCGCCGCCCCGGATTATCGAGCAGCGATGCAAGCATCTTGCTTAGAACTTCATGACAAGAAGACTGATCACCTGGCCCACCGTTATAGGCAATAAAGTGGTGGAGCCAAGCGGGATCGAACCGCTGACCTCCTGCGTGCAAGGCAGGCGCTCTCCCAGCTGAGCTATGGCCCCATATCGCAGTCCGAAGATGGTGGGTCTGGGCAGACTTGAACTGCCGACCTCACCCTTATCAGGGGTGCGCTCTAACCAACTGAGCTACAGACCCAGGCTTCAAACTAGCTTGTCATTACTCTTGCTTGATCAGGTAATTCATTGTGAGCACTTACCGACAGTCAGCGACGTGTCGATTAAGGAGGTGATCCAGCCGCAGGTTCCCCTACGGCTACCTTGTTACGACTTCACCCCA
>NZ_JAHVKS010000039.1:0-503 GCF_019800705.1 Halomonas sp. DP4Y7-1
GCGGCACCTGGACTCAGCATGCTACAGTTCGAAAAACAAGCCATCATCCGGCAACTGCACATGCTCAAGAACCTAGAAGCGACGATCAATGTTCAGCTGGTTGATTTTGATACAGGAGCCCGCCAAAAAACCTTCATGAACTTCAATTCCTCCAACATGAGCAGTGCCCTATATTTTCTCAATGCGTCGACAGCGAAGGGAGGCACTAACATTGACCGTGGTCTACAGTTGGCCACGAACTACTACAAGAAGGTGACCGCGGCCAACAATTTTGAGAACGTGAGCTTCTTGTTCAGCGACGGCGGCCCTACCCTGTTCATGCGTAATGACGGACGCGTCGGTTTCGCTTTTCAAGATCAGCCGGGCCATAGTGTACCGATGAAAAATACCGTCGGACAGTTCAAGGCACTATCTCAGCTTACCGACGTTCATGCCATTGCGCTTCGCCCTGGGACAAAAGAGGGCACCAAGGGCAATCACTATATGGACTACTTGGACAACAC
>NZ_JAHVKS010000040.1:0-503 GCF_019800705.1 Halomonas sp. DP4Y7-1
ACTGGGGTGAAGTCGTAACAAGGTAGCCGTAGGGGAACCTGCGGCTGGATCACCTCCTTAATCGACACGTCGCTGACTGTCGGTAAGTGCTCACAATGAATTACCTGATCAAGCAAGAGCAATGACTGTTTGGGTTGTTTACAGGCCCAACGTGGCAAATGGGTCTGTAGCTCAGTTGGTTAGAGCGCACCCCTGATAAGGGTGAGGTCGGCAGTTCAAGTCTGCCCAGACCCACCATTTGTCAGACTGGCGAACGTCAGTGCAAAAACTGCATGGGGCCTTAGCTCAGCTGGGAGAGCGCAACACTGGCAGTGTTGAGGTCAGCGGTTCGATCCCGCTAGGCTCCACCATCATCCCTTGGATGAAAGTCATTGAATGAAGTTCTAAGCAAGATGCTTGCATCGCTGCTCGATAACTCGGGACGGCGGTTTTCAAGTCTCTCGCTTAGAGTTTCGACTCTAACGCTCTTTAACAATGTATATCATGCTGACAAAGTAAGATAC
>NZ_JAHVKS010000041.1:0-503 GCF_019800705.1 Halomonas sp. DP4Y7-1
GCGGCACCTGGACTCAGCATGCTACAGTTCGAAAAACAAGCCATCATCCGGCAACTGCACATGCTCAAGAACCTAGAAGCGACGATCAATGTTCAGCTGGTTGATTTTGATACAGGAGCACGCCAAAAAACCTTCATGAACTTCAATTCCTCCAACATGAGCAGTGCCCTATATTTTCTCAATGCGTCGACAGCGAAGGGAGGCACTAACATTGACCGTGGCCTACAGTTGGCCACGGACTACTACAAGAAGGTGACCGCGGCCAGCAACTTTGAGAACGTGAGTTTCCTGTTCAGCGACGGCGGCCCTACCCTGTTCATGCGTAATGACGGACGCGTCGGCTTCGCTTTTCAAGATCAGCCGGGTCATAGCGTACCGCTGACTAATACCGTCGGACAGTTCAAGGCACTATCTCAGCTTACCGACGTTCATGCCATTGCGCTTCGCCCTGGGACAAAAGAGGGCACCAAGGGCAATCACTATATGGACTACTTGGACAACAC